>JAITSV010000036.1 GCA_031287575.1 Desulfovibrio sp. | reverse complement strand
CCCGAGGAACGCGCCCGCCGCCGCTGCCAGCAACTGGAAGCGCAGGGCCAGCCCGCCGAGCTTGCCACCATCGCCGCCCAGATCCGCGAACGCGACGACATGGACCGCAACCGCGCCGTGGCCCCGCTGCGTGCCGCCGACGACGCGGTTACGGTGGACACCACCACCCTCGACATCGACGGCGTGTTCGCGGAACTGACCCGGCACATCACCGCGCGCGGCGGGTTGTAGGCCACACTGTCCCAACCTCCCTTGCCCCAAAATGCCATACGGCCCGCACTTCTCACGAAGCGCGGGCCGTTTGCATCTTTTTGTCGCCCTGATTACCGCAACATGCATCGTTCTGGCTGCCAGTCTCACTGTCTCGGGTGTGGAGCACCCGGGCGTTACCAGTCTTGCAGGCGACAGGATTTTCGTTCTCCGGCGAGGAAGATGAGTTTTTTTGCGAAGGGAGCGTACTCTTTCGTACGTGACCGGAGCAAAAAGCGAAATCTGACGACGCCGGAGGACGAAAGGACGGAGCCTGCCTGCTACAAATCGGTCTGGCTGCTGGCCACCCCGCTGCGATCCAGCACATGGAAGATCAGCGACAGGATCATGCCCACCACGGTGGCGAGGGCCATGCCCTTGAGCTGCACCGAGCCGACCTGCACGGGCACGCCGCTGATGCCGGTGATGAACACGATGGCGGTCAGGGTGAGGTTGGCGGGCTTGGAGTAGTCCACGCGCGATTCCACCAGCATGCGGATGCCCGAGGCGGCGATGACGCCGAACAGCAGGATGCAGATGCCGCCCATGACCGGGGTGGGGATGGACTGGATGAGCGCGGACAGCTTGCCCACGAAGGCCAGCAGGATGGAGATGATGGCGGCGCCGCCGATGACCCACACCGAATACACGCGGGTGATGGCCATGACGCCGATGTTCTCGCCGTAGGTGGTGGTGGGCACGGAACCGAAGAAGCCGGACAGCACGGTGGACACACCGTCACCCATGAGCGAGCGGTGCAGGCCGGGGTCGCGGGTCAGGTCGCGCTGCACGATGTTGCCGGTGACAACCAGATGGCCGATGTGCTCGGAAATGACCACCAGCGCGGCGGGAATGATGATCAGAATGGTGTTGATGTCGAACTTGGGCACGTACACCGTGGGGGTGGCCAGCACGGGGGCGGCGGCCACGCCGCCGAAGTTCACGGCGCCCAGCGCCATGGACACCACGTAGCCCACGGCGATGCCGGTCAGCACGGGGATGATGGCCATGAAGCCCCGGAACAGCACCGAGCCGAAGGCCACGGTGAGCAGGGTGGTCATGGAGATGATGATGGCGGTGGAATTGTACACGCCGTTGGCGTCGGGCATGACGCCCGCCATGCCGGTGGCCACCCCGGCCAGTTCAAGACCGATCAGGGCCACGATGGGGCCCATGGTGGCGGGCGGCAGCACCACGCCGATCCAGCCCGGGCCAAACTTCCAGATGATCAGGGCCACGGCGATGAAGATGCAGCCAGAGGCGATGAACCCGCCCAGCGCATAGGAGTAGTTGGCCCCCCACATGGACGGGTCTGCACCCAGCACCACGAACACGGGCGACAGGAAGGCGAAGCTGGAGCCGAGAAAGGCCGGGGCCTTGCCCTTGCAGAGCACCAGGTAAATCAGGGTGCCGATGCCGTTCATCAGCAGCACGATGGCCGGGTCGATCTTGAACAGGGTGGGCACCAGAACGGACGCCCCGAACATTGCGAAAAGGTGCTGGAAACTCAGGGGAATACCCTGAAGAAACGGTACCTTTTCCTCCACCTGGATGGTCTTTCTGGCCATTGCCCTCTCCGGAAAGTGCTGATGTGGTGTGTGCATGCGCGCGGCGCGCGAGCGCGGGGCCGTTGCGCGGCGCGGTTCGGGCAACCGCCCTGCCGCCTTGCGGAAAACCTGGACCCGTGCGGCGCGCCATCTTTGCCGGGGCCGCACCGCAGGGTATGACGGGGAACAGCGAGGCCCCCCGTAAAAAGGGGCGGGACATTTGCTGTCCCGCCCCGTGGTGCGCCCTATTTGGTGCCGAATATCTTGTCGCCCGCGTCGCCAAGGCCGGGCAGGATGTACCCGTGCTCATTGAGTCGTTCGTCGACCGAGGCGACGTAAATGTCCACGTCGGGATGGCGGTCGGTGACCTTCTTGATGCCTTCCGGCGCGGCCACCAGGAACAGGCCCTTGATCTGCGGGCAGCCCGCTTCCTTCAGCAGGTCGATGGTGGCGTTCAGGGTGCCGCCGGTGGCCAGCATGGGGTCGATGATGATGGCCATGCGCTCTTCGATGTTCTTGGCCAGCTTCACGTAGTACTTGACCGGCTCAAGGGTTTCCTCGTTGCGGAACATGCCGACGACGCTCACCTTGGCGCCGGGAATCATGTCCAGCAGGCCGTCCAGCATGCCAAGGCCCGCACGCAGGATGGGCACCACGGTGATCTTCTTGCCGCGGATCTGGTCCACCTCGACAGGCCCGGCCCACCCCTGTATGGTAACTTTCTCCGTTTCGAGGTCCTTGGTGGCCTCGTAGGTAAGCAGGCGGCATATTTCGTTGGAAATGGCCCGGAACTCGCTTACCGGCACGTCGTGCTGGCGCAGGATGCCCAGCTTGTGCTTGACCAACGGATGATTCACCACGGTAACGGCCACGATAGGTCTCCTTGTCTGTCTCGGTGTGCGGGGGCGCTTGCCCCCCAAACGCACAGGTTGTAAAAAACACGCCCCCATCGGTCAAGAGAAAGCACAACCGTTGCCAAACATGTCGAATTTACCGCCCCCCCAGGCCGAAACGCGCACCCACTCCTTCACCGTCGCCCCCGAACACGCCGGACAGCGCCTGGACCGTTTTCTGGGCGATGTCATGGCCGAGCTGCGTGAAAAGGACGGCCACGGAGATGCCGTCTCGCGCGAGAAGGTCAAGCGGGCCATCCGCGACGGCGCTGCCACGGTGCAGGGCCGCCCGTGCACCGTGCCCAACACCCGCGTGGAGCCGGGCCAGACGGTAACCCTCACGCTGGCCGTGCCAGCCGCCAAGGTCACGCCCGAAGAAGGCGACCTGGCCGTGCTGTACCGCGATGCGGCCATCGCCGTGCTGGACAAGCCCGCAGGGCTCACCGTGCACCCCTGCCCCAGCTGCCCGGAAGGCACGCTGGTGCACCGGCTGGTGCGCCACTTTCCCGAACTGGCCGCGCAAGAGGGGTTTCGCCCCGGCATCGTGCACCGCATCGACAAGGACACCAGCGGCCTTTTGCTGGTGGCCCTGACAGAGGCTGTGCGGCTGGAGCTGTCGCGCGCCTTCGCCCAGCGCGAAGTGCACAAGGAATACCTGGCCCTGGTGCACGGCGTGCCCGCGCCGCAGGGCGAACTGGACGCCCCCATAGGCCGCCACCCGCTGCACAAGGTGAAGATGGCCGTGGTGCCGGAAAACCGGGGCGGCAAGCCCGCCCGATCCGCATGGCGGGTGCTGCTGGCGGACCCCGATGGGCGCTTCGCGCTGGTGGCGGTGCGCATCTTCACCGGGCGTACCCACCAGATCCGGGTGCACATGGCCCATCTGGGGCACCCCCTGTGGCAGGACGCGGTGTACGGCCCGGCGGAAACGGCGCCGCCTGCGGCGGGCGAACCGCCGAACTTCCCCCCGCGCCAGATGCTGCACGCCTGGCGCCTGTCGTTCCGACATCCGGAAACGGGCAAGGACATGCACTTCACCTGCCCGCCCCCGCCGGACTTCGCCGCGCTGGCCCTGTGCCTGTCGCGGCGCATGCAGCGGGTGGTGGTGACCGGCTCGCCGGGTTGCGGCAAGTCCGCCCTGATGCGCCTGCTTGGCCAGCCGGGCGAAGCGGGCCTGCCGGTGTGGAGCGCCGACGCAGCCGTGGCCCGGCTGTACGAGCCGGGCTGCGGCGGGCACCACCTGCTGCGGGGCCGCTATGGCGACCGCTTCGTGCCCGACCCCGCCGGACCGGTGGACAAGCGCGCCCTGTTCGCGGCCATGCGGCGGGAGGCCGCCCTGCGCCGCGAGGTGGAAGACATGGTCCACCCCCTGGCCCGGCACGACATGGACGCATTCTTCGCGCGGGCCGAAGCCTCGGGCGCGCCGGTGGCCGTGGCCGAAGTGCCGCTGTTCCTGGAGGCGGGCTGGAAGGCGGGCACGCAGCCGGACATCCTGCCGAACATCCTCCTCGTCGGCGTGCATTGCCCCTTCGCGGAACGTGCCCGCAGGCTGGAAACCCATCGCGGCTGGCCCCCGGACATGATCGCCGCCATGGAGGCCTGGCAATGGCCGGAGGCGGACAAGATGCGCGCCTGCCACCTGGTGGTGGACAATTCCGGCACGCCGGAAGACCTGGCCCGCCGGGCGCGCGGCCTGCTGGCCGAGCTGGCCCGCCTGCGCGCCGCACGCGATGCCCGCGTTGCCGACCAGCTTGCCTCGCTGTGGCGGGCATGAGACGTTAGCGCATGTTCCCCCTGCGCGACACCATTCCCCGCGTGCACACCCCATGGGCGGTGTGGGGCATCCTTGCCGCCAACCTTGCCGTGTTCCTGTGGCAGCAGACGCTGACGCCGGGCGAAACCCTGCGCCTGTTCCACGTCCTGGGGGTGGTGCCCGCCCGCTTCGCCCATCCGGACTGGGCGCTGACCTCCGGTTATCCGCCGGGGGGCTTCATCGCCTTTGCCGCGCACATGTTCCTGCACGGCGGCTGGGGCCACTTTCTGGTGAACATGTGGACGCTGTGGATCTTCGGCGACAACATAGAGGACGTCATGGGGCCGTTGCGCTTCATGGTCTTCTACCTGACCTGCGGGCTGGCGGCGCTGCTGACGCACATGGTCTTCTCCGCCTCGTCCACCGTGCCGGTGGTGGGGGCGTCCGGCGCCATCGCCGGGGTGCTGGGGGCGTACTTCCTGCTGTATCCGCACGCGCGGGTCACCACGCTGGTGCCGCTGCTGTTCATCCCGCTGATCTTCGATCTGCCCGCCGTGGTCTACCTGGGCATCTGGTTCCTCACGCAGTTGCTTTCGGGGCTGACCGCGCTGGGCAGCGACGGCGCGGGCATCGCATGGTGGGCGCACCTGGGCGGCTTCGTGGCCGGGTTCGTGCTGCTGCCGCTGTTCCGCCAGAAGGGCCGCTGCTACTACTGCCAGTTTCCGGAGGGCCGGGGCAGGGGCGTCATCCGTGCCCCGCACGACCCCGAGGCGTAGCGGCGCCGCCGCCCCTTTCCCATCCCCATATCCTGCCGTCCTGCCGGTAACGGCAGTTGCCGGGCCTCCGGCCCCGACAGCCAGCCTGCCCCCCCCCGGTGATCTGGTCCCCACGCACCGCCCCACCTGCCGCCTTTCCGGCCACCTTTCCGGCCACCTTTCCACACTGTCGCGAGTGCTTCCTCACGTTTTCCGCAGGGTTCCTCGCATTGACTTACCGGGGGGTATGCCGCATAAGTTTCGGGCTGCCGCGCGGCGGTTCGCGCCGTTTTCGCCCGCCACGCCATCCCGTCGCCACTGCAAACGGGGCAAGGGCGCGACAAGGACGGGCGCCCGCACCGGGCCGCGCACCGCGCAAAACATCGCAAGGGGTCCATCATGCTCGAAATACGCGACCTGCACGTCTGCATCGGCGACGTAGAGGTTCTGAAAGGCATCGATCTCAAGATAGAAGCTGGCGAGACCTTCATCCTGTTCGGTCCCAACGGCTCCGGCAAGACCACCCTGCTCATGACCCTCATGGGCTTCGCCAACTATACCGTCACCCAGGGCCAGATCCTCTTCAAGGGGCAGGACATCACCCATGCCCCCATGTACGAGCGCGCCCGCCTCGGCATCGGCATGTCGTTCCAGCGCCCGCCCACCATCCACGGCCTGAAGACCGGCCTGCTGGTAAACATGTGCGCCCGCGGCCGCGAAATCGACGTGGAAGACCTGGCCCGCAAGGTGAACTTCGACCGGTTCCTGGAGCGCGACGTCAACGCCGGGTTCTCCGGGGGCGAGATCAAGCGTTCCGAAATGCTCCAGCTCATGGCCCAGCGGCCCGACCTGGTGCTGTTCGACGAACCGGAATCGGGCGTGGACCTCGAGAACATGGCCCTCATCGGCCAGACCGCCCGCCAGCTGCTGGACGGCATGCCCCCGGCGTCCTGCTCCATGAAGCAACAGAAGGCCCGCTGCAAGACCTCCGGCCTGATCATCACCCACACCGGCTACATTCTCGAATACGTCAACGCCGACCGTGGCCAGGTGATGTACGATGGGCACCTGTGCTGCGAGGCACGCCCCCGCGACATCCTCGACCACGTCAGCAAGTACGGCTACCAGGAATGCCTGCGCTGCCTCGACAGCGACGCATCGTTCGGCCAGATCAAGGAGGCGCTGTAGCCATGGCTTTCAAGAACGTAGACCTTACGCGCTACAGCTTCGAAGGGGCGCAGGCGGACAGCATCCCCGACCTTTCCACGCTGGACGAATTCGACCGCAAGCGGCTGCTGTACGCGGGCATCGACGTGAATGCCAAGGAACGCAGCGGCTCGTTCATGCACATGAACCACAGCGGCGTGCACTGCAAGTCCTCCCAGGAAGGCCTGGAACTGATGGACATCAAGCAGGCCCTCAAGACCTATGACGGTCTGCCGCAGTACTTCTGGAAAATGGTGGACCCCAACCGCGACGAATACACCCGCGCTGCGGCGGAACACCTGCATGGCGGCTACTTCATCCGTGCCCGCAAGGGGGCGAAGATAGAAGCACCCGTGCAGTCGTGCCTGTTCATCAAGGGCAACGGCGTGGGCCAGAACGTGCACAACGTGGTCATCGTGGAAGAAGGCGCCGAGATGCACATCATCACCGGCTGCGCCACGGCCCACGGCACGCGAGAGGCGGCACACCTGGGCATCTCCGAATTCTTCGTGCACAAGGGCGGCAAGCTCACCTTCACCATGATCCACAACTGGGGCGAAGACACGGCGGTGCGCCCGCGTTCCGCCGGCCTGCTCGAGGAAGACGCGGTGCTGGTGAACAACTACGTGCTGCTCAAGCCCGTGAAGGACTTGCAGATGTACCCCACCCTCACCCTTGCCGGGCGCGGGTCGGTGGCGCGGTTCAACTCGGTCATCGTGGCACCGGAAGGCTCGTACGTGGACACGGGCAACCGCATCCTGCTCAACGCGCCCGACACGCGCGGCGAAATCATCGCCCGCACCATGACCACCGGCGGCACCATCATCAACCGGGGGCACATCGGGGCCTACCAGGTGCCCGCGCGCGGCCACCTGGAGTGCAAGGGCCTGATCCTGGGCAACGGCGTCATCCATGCCATTCCGGAACTGGAAGGCACCGTGGACGGCGTGGAACTGTCCCACGAGGCGGCCGTCGGCAAGATCGCGCAGGAAGAGATCGAATACCTCATGGCGCGCGGCCTGGACGAGGACGAAGCCACCTCGACCATCGTGCGCGGCTTCCTGAACGTGGACATCATGGGCCTGCCCCGCGAACTGGAACAGGCCGTGGAAGACCAGATCAACCAGCTGGACGCCAGCGACGCCATGTAGAGGAATGTAGAGGAACGTCGGGGAGCGTCGCGGCACGGCGACAGATAGCGCCAGACGGCGTTACCCCGGCGCCACCCGGCTGGAAGGAAACAATGACGGCCCCGGCAGTTGCATGCTGCCGGGGCCGTCTTGCGTGCGACAAGGGGAAGGAGAAAGCCGGATTGGCGCCTGCCGGGTTACCCGGCCTTGCGCTGCAACTCCGTCACCAGACCGCGCAGGTCTTCGGCCATGCGCCCGAGGTCATGAATTTCCTTGTCCTCTTCGGTGACCAGGCGACCATTGTCGCGGGCGATGTCGTCCACCTGCGCGAGGCTGCGGGTAATCTGCTCCGACGCTGCGGACTGCTGCTCTGCCGCGGCGGCAATGGCCTGCACCTGCCCGGTGACGCGTACGGCCAGGTCCAGGATGCCGCGCAGCACCTCGCCGGAATCGGCGGAACAGCGCTCCGCCAGTTGCATGGCCCGCAGCGAATCGTCCATGCTGCGGGCATTGGCCTCGGTCAGTGACTGGATGCCCTTGATGGTCTCGCCCACCTCGCGGGTAGCGTTCATGGTCTTCTCGGCCAGCTTGCGCACCTCGTCCGCCACCACGGCAAAGCCGCGCCCGGCGTCACCCGCGCGCGCCGCCTCGATGGCGGCATTGAGGGCCAGCAGGTTGGTCTGGTCGGCAATGTCGTTGATGACGCTCATGACCGTGCCGATGGCCTCGGACTGGCCGCCCAGCCTGCGCATGTTCTCGTGCAGGGTTTCGGCAAGCTGGCGCAACTCGCCCATGGCGTCCATGGTGGCGGTGACGGCCTCGGCTCCCTGCCGGGCCCGCTCGCGCGAGGCTTCCGTTTCTCTGGCGGCATCGGCGGCGCTGCGGGCCACGTCCATGACCGAGGCGTTCATCTGCTCCATGGCGGTGGCGGTTTCGGCCACGCGGGTGGTCTGCGATCGCGACCCTTCGGACAGCGTGGCAGAGCGGCTGGCCAGTTCACGCGCGGACACGCCAAGATCCTCGGTCATGCGCTGCAAGCGCACGGCCGCCTCCAGCATGCCCTCCTTGGAGGCCATGGCCGCGCGGGCCTGCTCGTCGGCGTTGCGCGCGGCCTCATTGGCGCTGTCCGCCAGTCGGCGCGCCTCGTCCTGCTGGGCGCTCATGCGCGCGATGTTGCCGCGCAGGGTGGTGACCATCACATCCAGGGCCGACTGCAAGGCGGATACCTCGTCCTCGCCCTCTACGACGATGTGGCGGTCAAGGTCGCCCGCCGCGATGTCCTGCGCGGTGCGGGTGGCCTCGCGCAGCGGCAGCACTATGGACCGGGCCAGCAGGTAGGCCACCGGCAGGCCCACGAACAACAGCAGGCCCAGTACCACGGCATAGGTATACAGCACCTCTCGGGTACGCACCTGCTCCATGGAAGCGGCCACCTGCGCTTCAGCGGCCTGGATATTGTCGAGGTAGATGCCCGTGCCCACCCAGAACGGCGTGCCGGGAATACTTTCGGCATAGCCCAGCTTGGGCTGGTCGCCCATGCCCGGCTTGGGGAACACGAAGGTCACGAAGCCGCCACCGGAAGATGCCACGCGGGACAGCTCGCGCACGTAGTACTTGCCCTCGCGGTCCTTGGTATCGCCCAGATCCTTGCCCACCAGTTGCTTCTGCACCGGGTGCGCGGCGTTCACCGTTCCCTTGTACACGTAGAAGTAGCCGGACTGGTCCGCGTCAAAGCGCACCCGCTCGACCCCCTTGGCGATGACGGCCTGCTGCGCCTCTTCATCCAACCCGGTGGACAGATCCCCCAGAGATACGGCCAGGGCATGGGTAAGTGCCTGAATGCGGTTCTTCTCTGCCGAGAGCATGGTTTCCTTGGCGGTGGCAATGCCGGCTCCCGCAATGTGATCCGCCACCCAGTACAGGCCCAAAGCCATCCCGGCCAGAAACAGGGTCATGATGGCGAACAGGGCATAGATGCGTTTGGCGATGGTAAACTTGCGGAACATGTTCCCCCCAAGGCAGCCGACAAAGGTGAAAGGAAGGGCCGCCTGAGGCGGCCAAAATTCGTGCGCACAATCAGCCGGATTCCCGACAAACTAAGTCCAAGAATCCCCTCTGACAATGAGTGTTATCCCTACCTTTTGCCAGTGTGCACCAGCATACATACAACCAGCAGCCCCTCATGCCCACTCCAGCCATCGTTTTCATCAGTGATGCGGGTTCCGGGTCACCGCATCGCCACCGGAATGCGCCCCTGATTTCACGATCCTTTTTCCCTGCCAAACGCACGAAGGCCCCGGTGATTGCTCACCGGGGCCTTTCGCGTGATGGGTTGGGATGCGGTTTCGTATCCCTTTGAGAATAAGTGCTGGCATCGGCCTACTTTCCCACGCAAGAGTACGCAGTATCATCGGCGATGGAGGGCTTAACTTCCGAGTTCGGAATGGGA
>JAITSV010000064.1 GCA_031287575.1 Desulfovibrio sp. | reverse complement strand
CCCCCCCCCCCCCCCCCCCCCCCCCCGCAGTTCTTTCATCAATCGTCTTTTACCCGAACAGTTTCGCGGACACGTCCTGCCACACGGTGTCGGGGGTGATGTCGCGCATGCAGCGGTGGTGTCCCAGGGGGCACTGCTGCGGTCCGTGCAGGCCGCAGGGGCGGCAGTCCAGGCTGGTTTCGAGCACGGTGGCCCTGGAGCCGCGCGGGTAGAAGCCGTGGCGGCGCACGGTGGGGCCGAAGATGGCGGTGACGGGGGTGCGCTGGGCCCAGGCGATGTGCATGGGTCCGGAGTCGTTGGACAGATAGCAGTCGAGGATGGCGAGGTGCGCGGCAAGGTCCACGAGGCTGAGCGCGCCGGACAGATCGATGAGCGCGGGGGTGCCGAGGGTGCCGGAGCGCTCGGCCACCTCGCGGGCCACGGCCTCTTCGCCGGGACCGGCAAACAGCACTATGCGCGCGCCAGCGGCGGCGGCGCGGCGGACCACCTCGGCAAAGTATTCGGCGGGCCAGCGCTTGGTGGCCCACACGGAACCGGGATGCACGCCCAGCAACGACGCGCCGGGGGCGGCGTGCGCGGCACGGAAGGCGGCGGCACGCTCGCGGGCGGGTTCCGGCAGCACCAGTTCCGGCCAGTCCAGGATCTGCGGCAGGTTCAGGGGCCGCACCAGTTGCAACAGCCGCTCGATCTCGTCCAGTTCGTCAAAGCGGCGCGGCACGGTGTGGGTGTAGAACCACGAATTGAACCACGGCGCGTCGTAGCCGATGCGCACCTTGGCGCTGGTCCAGCGGGCGATGCAGGCGCTGCGCAGGCTGGTGTGGGCGGATATCCACAATGAATGCCGCTCCCGCGCCAGTTGCCGCCCCACGCGGGCGGCGGCCATGATGCCGCTTTCGCCGCCGCGCTTGTCGAATTCGTGCACCCCGGAAAGCTCCGGCTGGGCGGCGAACAGGCTGCCCACGCCGCGGCGCACCCAGAAGTGCAGTTCCGCATCGGGGTAGTTGGCGCGCAGGGTGCGCAGCAGCGGCAGCGTAAGCACCGCGTCGCCCAGAAAGGCGGTGTTCCAGACGCCGATACGGCTCATGACAGTTCGCTCCGCGTAATATCCGGGGAAAAAGAAGCGGAAGAAGATACGCCCGTTGCATCCGGGGCGACAGCGGCGTTGCCCCCTTGCCCCACAGCTGCCGCGCCCAGCAGCCATTCGGCGGCGGCGGCAAGGTCGCGCGCCACGGCGTGCGGCCAGTCCGGGCGGGTGGCAAGCTCGGCGGGGGCGGGTTCGCGCACGGCGGCATCGCCTTCGGGCACGGGCACGCCCAGGGTTCGCGCGGCGGCCTGCCCCTTGCCGGTCAGCACCAGGACCACGCGGCCCAGCCCCGCGTTGCGCCCGAAGGACACGTCCTCGGGCTTGTCGCCCACCATGGCGGTGGCGGCGGCGCACAGGCCGTGCCGGTCGCGCAGGGCCAGCCACATGCCCGGCGCGGGCTTGCGGCAGGAACAGCCGTCGTCCGGGCCATGCGGGCAGAAGGCCGTGTCGGCCAGCGCCACGCCGTGTTCCCCCAGCAGTTCGCCCAGCCGGGCGTTGCAGGCGTGCAGGTCCGCCTCGGTGAAATAGCCCCTGCCGATGCCCGACTGATTGGTGACGAGGAACAGCCGCGCCCCGGCTGCTGTCAGGGCGGCAAGCCCCCGGGCCGCGCCCGGCAGCAGGGTAACGCCGGAAGGGTCGGACAGGTAGTGCCGGTCCTCGATGACGGTGCCGTCGCGATCAAGCAGCACGGCGCCGGGAATTGCGGTGGTGGTTGATGCCCGGTTCATGGTGGGGCAACTTGTGGCACGGCGGGCCGCTTTTTTCAAGGCAGTGGCCCGACCTGCCCGATCTACCTGACGGGCCCGATCTGCCCGACGGGCACGCCCGTTCTGCTCCCCCCCCGCACACGCTGGCTGGCGCACCACATCCGGCACGCACACGTTGCCCGACAGGCATCCCACGCCCGTGCCTGCGCCAGCTCCCGCACGTTGCCATCCGCCCGCGAGGGGCATAGGCTGCTTCGATGCGGCACCGCACCATGCATGGAGCGCACCATGCGCCGCCCGCCCTGCCGCGCCATCCGGAGCGGGCATTTCCGCAAGCACGCCGCATACCGGCGCACAGGACACCGCATGCTCGCCCTTATCGTGGCCGTAACGCTTTCACTTGTCATTTCGGCCTGCTGTTCCGTCACCGAGGCCATTCTGTATTCCGTGCCCTGGAGCCACGTGGAGCAGTTGCGCAAGTCGGGGCGCAAGGCGGGGCAAGTGCTGTTCGAACTGCGCTCGCGCATCGAGCAGCCCATCACCGCCGTGCTGACCCTGAATACCGTGGCCAACACGGCGGGCGCCGCCATTGCCGGCGCCTACGCGGCGGACGTGCTGGGCGGCGAGCACATGGCCGTCTTTGCCGCCGGGTTCACGGTGCTCATCCTGATCCTGGGCGAGATCATTCCCAAGACCGTGGGGGTATCCTATGCCCGGCCCCTGGCCGAATACGTGGCCCGCCCGGTGCGCGTGCTGGTGGCCCTGTTGATGCCGGTCATCTGGCTGGGCGGGCGCATCACCCGGCTGTTCGCCCCGCCGGGCGGCGGCGCGCCCCACGCCACGGAAGACGACATCCGGGCCATCGTCAGCCTGTCGCGCCGGGCCGGGCGTATCCAGCCCTACGAAGAACTTTCCATCCGCAACATCCTTTCGTTGGACCAGAAACGCGTGCACGAGGTGATGACCCCGCGCACGGTGGTCTTTTCTCTGCCTGCCGCCATGACCGTGGCCGAGGCCCACGAACAGCCGGACTTCTGGCATTACAGCCGCATACCGGTGTGGGGAGAGCACAACGAGGACGTGGTGGGCATTGCCACCCGACGCCGGGTGCTCAAGGAAGTGGCCGAGGACAACGACACCCTGCACCTGTCCGCAGTGATGCAGCCGGTACACTTCGTGCCCGACACCCAGACCCTGGACCGCACCCTGTTGCAATTTCTGGATGCGCGCACCCACCTGTTCGTGGTGCTGGACGAATACGGCGGCCTCGCGGGGGTCATTTCGCTGGAAGACGTGCTGGAAGAAATACTGGGACGCGAAATAGTGGACGAAACCGACCGGGTGGACGATTTGCAGGAACTGGCCCGGCGCCGCCGCGCGGAACTGACACACAATAAGGAATAATTCCTATTACCGTCTTTATGCGCGGGTCTTCCCTTCTGATTTCGGCATGTTACCCGTGACCAATCCATGTTGTGAAAGCCTTTGCACGCGCGCTACCCCCTTGCCACGATGGCGGAAACGCCGTATGCCAGACGCAGCCGCATGTGACCTTTCCGCAGGGAGCAGGGCCAGTTCGGGCCCATCCGTCTCCGTTCCGGTCGGGTCGCGCGGCAACGGCAAACGCCCCTGATGCAAACGACCCTGACGCAAACGGCCCTGATGCAATCCGGCACCGCCACACGGTGCCGCGAGAAGATACACAGTTCGCGGCCGGTCACCCACCGGCGGATCATGCGGGCAGCCACGCCAGCCGCCCGCACGGCGCCACGGGCGCCTGCACCATGAACGCGCCCGCGCGGTCGAAGGGACTGCCCTTCCGGCAACGGCACGGGTGGGCACCGCCCCCCGGCCCCCGCGTGATGCGGCGGCGCACTTCCCCCTGTCCGGACGTGGTCGGTCACGGGATTCGGCACCACCGGAGCGGGAAGGGAAGCCATAAGGACCACACATGTCGAAGAAGAACGGCAAAAGCCTGTACCTCGTGGCCCTCGCCCTGTTTCTGGGCGGGGTGGGCTATCTGGTGTTTTCGGGCTTTTCCCAGAACAGCGTGTACTTCCTGAACGTATCGGAAGCCCTCGCCATGCCCTCGGAAAAATTGCAGTCCATCCGCATGTTCGGCACGGTTGCCCCGCAGGGCATCGCCAGGCTGGACGACGGGCCGGGCGTGCGCTTTCTGCTCGAAGACAAGGACAACCCCGGGCAGACCGTGCGGGTGATGTACCGCGGGGCCGTGCCCGACACCTTCAAGGAAGGCGTCGAGGTCATCGTGGAAGGCGGCATGCCCCAGGGCGGCGCCGCCGCTGAATTCCGCGCCAAGACGCTGATGACCAAGTGTCCCTCGAAATACGAAAAAGAAAACCGTAAGGGATGATGCCCGGCGGTTGACGCGGCGCGGACCGGCCAGCCTTCCGTAGCGGCCCTGCGGCTGACGGATGGCCTTGCCGGTACGTGTTGCGCATCTGCGCCCGCGCACCCGGGAACCTGCGTTTGGGCACACGCCCTGGACACACGGCGTGGCGGGGATTCCGCCCTCCCGTGTCACCGCCCCCGGTTCCATCAGGAAGGCTGGCGGTGCCCGGCGCCACCCGGCCTCCGCTACCGGTCGCACCCCGTGCGTGCCGCGCATCCCTCACATATCGGCAGGAGACTTCATGCACCTTTCCGCCTACTTGCTGCTTGTCGCGTCGCTGCTTTTCGCCCTCTTCTTCGCCGGGGCGGCAGCCGCGCAACTGTGGCAAGGGCGCTCCACGGCGCTGCCGTGGATCGAAAAGGCACACCTGATGCTGACCGGGTTCATGACCCTGTCATCCGTGGTGCTGCTGCACGCCCTTGTCAACTTCGACTTCTCGCTCGTCTACGTCGCCAGCTACACCGACCGCGCACTGCCGCTGTTCTACCGCATGACGGCCTTCTGGGCCGGTCAGGCCGGGTCCATGCTGTTCTGGGGCTGGTCCGTGGCCCTGTTCGGGGTCATCTTCGCCCTCACCGGCGGCTACCGCGAGCTCAGCCCCCAGACCAAGCTGTGGTACTGGCTGTTCTTTCTGGCCGTCATGGCCTTCTTCCTGCTCATCCTCACCGCGTGGAGCAACCCGTTCCTCACCGCCGCCCCGGCCCCAGCCGACGGCAACGGCCTGAACCCGCTGCTCCAGAACCCCGGCATGATCTTTCACCCGCCGCTGCTCTTCCTGGGGTACGGCGGCTTCGCCATTCCCGGCTGTCTCGCCCTGGCCCAGGCCATGAGCAACGGCTACGGCCGCGAGGGCGCATGGGCGGGCATTTCCCGGCCCTTCACCCTGACGGCGTGGCTGTTCCTGACGGCGGGCATCGTGCTGGGCGGCTGGTGGTCGTACATGGAACTGGGCTGGGGCGGTTACTGGGCATGGGACCCGGTGGAAAACGCCTCGCTCATCCCGTGGCTGGTCTCCACCGCGTTCCTGCATACCTCGGTCATCGAGTCGCGGCGCGGCAAGCTGCACCGCGTGAACATCCTGCTCATGGCGCTGACCACCATTTCCGCCTTTTTCGCCACCTACCTGGTGCGCAGCGGGGTGGTGGATTCGCTGCACGCCTTCGGCGACGGCGGCGTGGGCCGCCCGCTGCTGATCTTCATCCTGGCCGCCATCGCGCTTACCGTGGTCGTGACGCTGATCTGGCGCAAGGACGACGCCAAGCCCCTGTCCGGCATCGACAGCCGCGAAGGCTTCCTGGTGCTGGTGGCCTGGGTGCTGCTGGCCCTTTCCGCCATCATCCTGGTGGCCACCATGTGGCCCGTGTTCAGCAAGTTCTGGGTCGAAAAGCCCATGGGGCTGGAACCCGCCTTCTACAACCGGGTGTGCCTGCCGCTGTTCGCGGGCATTGCCGTGCTGCTGTCCATCTGCCCCTGGCTGGGCTGGAAGGGCGGCGTGCGCAGCATGCCCAAGCTGCTGGCCGTGCTGGGGGTGATGGCCGCCGTCACCGCCATGACCTGGTATGCCTACCGCATGCCCATGGCCGCGCTGGGCGCGGGCGCGGGCGCGGCCTGCGTGGCGGGCATCATCATCCTGCTGACCACGGAAAGTCACGTGCGGCGCAACAACGCCTCGCTGGCCGCCCACGGCGTGCATCTGGGCCTGGCCCTGATGGTGCTGGGCGTGGCCTTTTCCGGCCCGTACAAGCTGGAACAGGAAGTGGAAATCCCCCGCGATGCCACGGTAAAGCTGGGCAAGTACGACCTGCGCTACGTGAACCTGTACGAGGGTGAAGGCGCGGGCTACATCTTCATCGAGGCCGAGCTGAACGTCACCCGCGAGGGCGCGCCCGTGGGCGTGCTGTCGCCCCAGCGCCGCCTGTACGCCAAGTTCGACCGCCAGGCCTATGCCGAGGCGGCCACCATCTTCGGCCTTGGCGACGAACTGTACGCCACCCTGCTCGGGGTCGACGCTTCCGGCGCCGCCACCCTCAAGATCAGCGTCAACCCGCTGGTGAACTGGGTGTGGATTGGCGGCACGCTGATGTGCATTGCGCCACTTCTGGGACTGCGCCGCCCGTCCTCGTCGCGCGAAGAGGACGGCGACACCGGAGACAGGCAGGAAGCATGATGCTGCTCCGGCTGACCAAGGTCGCCAAGTTCTACGGCAACCGGCTGGTGATAAAGGACGTTTCGTTCGATATCCACCCAGGCACGGTGACGCTGCTGGCCGGTCCCAACGGGGCGGGCAAGTCCACGCTGCTCAAGCTGATGGCCGGGCTTTCCCGGCCCAGCGCGGGCAGCGTGGAACGCGGCATCGCGGAAGACGCCCTTGGCTATCTTGGCCACCAGACGTTCATCTATCCCGAGCTCACCGCCTTCGAGAACCTGGCCTTCTGGGCGCGCCTGCACGGCCTTGCGCCGGAGCGTTGCTCCGAAGAGGCCCTGCTGGCCGCCCTGGAGCGCATGGAACTGAAGCGCTTCGCCTTCGAGCGGGCGGGCGGCTTTTCACGCGGGATGGCCCAGCGGCTGAACCTTGCACGGGTGCTGTTGCTGTCGCCGTCGCTGCTGCTGCTGGATGAACCGGGCACCGGGCTCGACACCCGGTCCATGGCCATCCTGCACCGCGAAATCGCCGCCGCGCGCGACCGGGGCGCGGGCATCGTCTGGATCAGCCATTCCGTGGCCGAAGACCTTGCCCGGGCCGACCGGGTGCTGGCCATTGCCGAAAAGCGCGTTGTCTACAGCGGCCCCGCCGCCGACTACGTTCCGGAGGCCGTGGCATGCTGAACGCCGCCATCGCCATCGCATCGAAAGACCTGCGCCTGCTGCTGTCACGCGGCACCGGCCTGGTCCAGGCCCTGTTGCTGGGGCTGCTGCTGATCTTCGTGTTCAGCCTGTCGCAGCGGGTGGGCGAGGTAATGGGTCCGCAGGGAGCCGCCGCCATCTTCTGGCTGGCGTCCGCCTTCTGTCAGGTACTCATCTTCAATACCCTGTTCGCCATCGAGGAAGCCAACGGTGCCCGCTTCGGCATGCTGCTGGCCCCGGTGCCGGTGCAGGCCGTGTGGCTGGGCAAGGGCATTGCCGGGTTTACCCTGCTGCTCTGCGCCCAGGCCGTGTTCCTGCCCGCCGCCATCGTCTTCCTGGGCCAGTCCGTGTCGCCGCTGTGGCACGTGGGCCTGGCCACCGTGCTGCTGGCGGACGTGGGCATCGTGGCCCTGGGCGCGCTGCTGGGCGCGCTGTCGCAAGGGCAGGCCGCCCGCGAATCGCTGCTCAGCATCGTGCTGTTTCCGCTGCTGGTCCCGGTGCTGCTCGCGGGCATCCGGGTGGGTGCCGCCGCCTTCGCCGACGACATCCCCGAAGGGGTGGAGTCGTGGCTGGGGCTGGTGGCCGCCTTCGACGCGCTGTTCCTTGGCGCGGGCATCGTGCTCTTTCCCTTCGTGTACGGCGGGGAAGAGTAGCCAGTCGAAATGAAAACCTGATCGGGGAGGGGACCCTTTGAAAAGGGTCTCCCTCCCCGCCCCCCTCCCCCCCAAACTTTTTATAGGGGGGGTACGAGGCAGGACGGAAGGCGTACCCGCCCTCCGTGCCCGCCAGCCGAACCAACGAAAAGCGAGGCACCCATGCAAATGAACCGGCTTTCCCCCGTGATGCCCCTTGTCGGGATTATCGCGGGCCTGGCCCTCGCGCTCTGCCAATACCTCATCTTCGTGTACGCCCCCGTGGAACAGGCCATGGGCATCGTGCAGAAGATCTTCTACTTCCACATGCCGCTGGCGTGGTGGTCGCTGATCAGCTTCCTTACCGTGTTCGTGGCCAGCATCGCCTTTCTGCGCACCCACGACTGGAAGTGGGATGCGCTGTCCGGCGCCGCCGCCGAAGTGGGCGTGCTGTTCAGCGGCCTTGCCCTCGTCACCGGCTCCATCTGGGGCCGCCACTCCTGGGGCGTCTGGTGGACGTGGGATCCGCGCCTGACCACCACCCTGGTCATGTGGTTCGTGTACGCGGGCTACCTTGTGCTGCGCACCCTCGACCTGCCGCGCGAGCGGCTGGGCACCGTCTCCGCCGTGGTGGGCATCGTGGCCTTCCTCGACGTGCCGCTGGTGTTCCTGTCCGCCCGGCTGTGGCGCTCCATCCACCCCGCCGTGTTCGCATCCAAGGGCGGGGGGCTGGAACCGGAAATGAAGACCACCGTCATCGCCTGCATCGTCGCCTTCGGCTTTCTGTGGGTGGCCCTGACCTGGCTGCGCGCGGCGCAGCGGCGCATGACGGCACGCATCGACGTGCTTGCGACGGAAACCACCATCTGAACCTTCCGGCCACAAATGAGGATTTTCGTTCGCTGGCAAGGAAAGCAAGCCGCCCATGAGGGCGCATGCCACAGCCGTTAGGTGAGCTTGCGAACCTTACGGATGAGGACCGCAACGCGCTCTTCTCGTATTCGCCCGATATGGAAGGCGAAGCTTGACGCAGCCAGCGGGCGAAAAGACCATTTGGAAAGCGCCCAGTTCTGTAGGAGAACATGATATGGAAAGTACCCAATGGCTCCTGGTCGCCAACGCGGCCGTGTGGCTCGGCATCGGCGCCTACCTGTTTCTGATGGCCCGCGCGCAACAGACCCTGGACCGGCGCATCCGCCACATGGAGATGCTTGGCGATGACAAATAGCACCCTGACCATGAATCCGCTGGATGGCGGCCGCAAGCTGGTGCTGCTGGCCGTATGCGTTGGCCTGGCCGCCATGCTGGGCGCCTCGTTCCTGTACCGTCTGTCCAACCCCTCCCTGGTGCAGCAGGGGCGCGGCCCCGCCGCGCAGGAACAGGCGGGCGAGCACGACGGCGAGATGGAAGTGGTGTCCGCGCTGATGCAGAAGGTGCAGCAGAACCCCACCGACGCGGGCGCCCTGTTCGCCCTTGGCCAGCACTTTCTGGATCATTCCGACTGGGCCCGCGCCGAAAGCTTCCTGGCCCGCGCCGTGGTGGCCGCCCCGGCGGATCCGCAGCCGCTGTACATGCTGGGCATCGCCCAGTACCAGCAGGAATCGTTCGACAAGGCGGCGGAATCCTTCGAGCGGCTCATCGAAATCGATCCCCAGCCCGGCGCGCGCTACAACCTGGGCATCCTGTACCGCCACTACCTGAAGGCCGAAGCCAAGGGCAACGCCCACCTGAAGGCCATCCTGGACGATCCCAAGGCCCCGGAAGACCTCAAGGCCCAGGCCCGGCAGGAACTGGAATCGCCCGTGCACGGCGACAAGAAGCAGCAGGACAAGAAGCAGTAGCGGGCGCTGCCCCGCCGCATGACGTACACACCGAAAGGGGCGGACCACCGCCCCTTTCGCGCATGCGCGGGACGGGGATGACGTCAGCCGCTGCTGCAGCGCGGGCGGCACCGTGGACCGGCGAGGCACGACCCGCGCAATGTTCCACCGCCCGCCTGACACTGATTGGGGAAACAACCCGAATCTTGACAATGCGGCGCCTGGACAGATATGATGGTTGATTAAATTTTGACATATTTGTCAAACCTGCCAAGCCCAACGACCCGCCCTTCGTTCGGAGGCAGACGGGGAAAACGGTCCGGAGCCGCGCGGCCCGGACGCTCCAACCAACCCGCCCGGAGAGAGATCATGAGCAAGATCGTGTGCAAGGCACTGACGTTCGACGACGTCCTGCTGCAGCCCGGCTATTCCGAAGTCACCCCCGACCTCGTGGACGTCTCCACCTGGCTCACCCCCGAAATCCGCCTCAACATTCCCCTGCTCAGCGCCGCCATGGACACCGTGACCGATTCCGGCATGGCCATTTCCATGGCCCGCAACGGCGGCGTCGGCGTCATCCACAAGAACATGCCCGTGGACCGCCAGCGCATCGAGGTCGAAAAGGTCAAGAAGTCCGAAAGCGGCATGATCATCGACCCCGTGACCATCGACCCCGACTATTCCGTGCGCCAGGCCCTGGAGCTGATGGCCGAATACCGCGTCTCCGGCCTGCCGGTGGTGCGCGGGGTGGAACTGGTGGGCATTCTGACCAACCGCGACGTGCGTTTCGTCAAGGACCTGGAAGGCACCCAGGTGCGCGAGGTGATGACCAGCAAGAACCTGGTCACCGTGCCCGTGGGCACCACCCTGGACGAGGCCAAGGACCTGCTGCACGCGCACCGCATCGAAAAGCTGCTGGTGGTGGACGAGGGCAATCGCCTGAAGGGCCTCATCACCATGAAGGACATCGACAAGGTCCAGAAGTACCCGAACTCGTGCAAGGACGACAACGGGCGCCTGCGCGTGGGCGCGGCCCTCGGCATCGGCAAGGACTGCGAAGAGCGGGCCAGTGCCCTGCTGGCCGCTGGCGTGGACTTTCTGGTGCTGGATTCCGCCCACGGCCATTCGCGCAACGTGCTGCGCGCCATAGAGATGGTCAAGGGCGCCTTTCCCAAGTGCCAGTTGGTGGCGGGCAACGTGGCCACCTATGAAGGGGCCAAGGCCATCCTGAAGGCGGGCGCCGACACCGTGAAGGTGGGCATCGGCCCCGGCTCCATCTGCACCACCCGCATCGTGGCGGGCGTGGGCGTGCCCCAGGTGACCGCCATCCTCGAATCCGTGCGCGCCGCGCGCGAACTTGGCCGCTGCATCATTGCCGATGGCGGCGTGAAGTTCTCGGGCGACGTGGTGAAAGCCATCGCCATGGGCGCGGACACCGTGATGATCGGCAGCCTGTTCGCGGGTACCGACGAAAGCCCGGGCGAAACCATTCTCTACCAGGGCCGCTCGTACAAGATCTATCGCGGCATGGGTTCCATCGACGCCATGAAGGAAGGCAGCTCCGACCGCTACTTCCAGGAAAAGAGCAAGAAGCTGGTGCCCGAAGGCATCGTGGGCCGCGTGCCCGTGAAGGGCCCGGTGGCCGAAAGCCTGTACCAACTGGTGGGCGGCCTGCGCTCCGGCATGGGCTACGTGGGCGCGGCGGACATCAGGGAATTGCAGGACAAGGCGCAGTTCGTGGAGATATCCGCGGCGGGGCTTCGTGAAAGCCACGTGCATGATGTGATCATTACGAAGGAATCTCCCAACTACCGCATCGACAATAACTAGCCGCTCGCCGCGGCGGGCCTTTCGCCCTCCGGCGTCGTCAGGCATCGTCTTTTACTCCGGTCACGTACGAAAGAGTACGCTCCCTTCGTAAAAGGCTCGCCTTCCTTGCCGGAGAACGAAAATCCCGCCGCGCATGTCCCGGTGACGCCGAAAAGCAAAAGAGCGTCATCGGGCAGCCGCTACTCCCCAGACACTACGGCCTCACAACGCATATCACGATTGCCCGAAGCACCCCGCGCGGGCGACAGAGGACAGCACATGGAAGCACAGACCAAGGTCATCATCATCGACTACGGTTCGCAGGTGACGCAGCTCATCGCCCGCCGCGTGCGCGAGGCTGGCGTCTATTCCGAAATCCACCCCTGCATCGTCACGGCGGATCAGGTGCGCGCCATGAAGCCCGCCGCCGTCATTCTGTCCGGCGGCCCGGCCAGCGTGGGCGAGGCCGACGCCCCCACCCTGGACAAGGGCCTGCTGGAGCTTGGCGTGCCCGTGCTGGCCATCTGCTACGGCATGCAGCTTCTGGGGCACAACCTGGGCGGCCAACTGGCCACCTCGGAAACCCGCGAATACGGCCCCTCCGACCTCACCCTGCTGGGCGACTGCCCGCTGTGGGACGGTATCGACAAGTCCGCCGCCACCCGCGTGTGGATGAGCCACGGCGACAAGGTCAAGACGCCCCCGCCCGGCTTCGCCGTGGTGGGCCGCACCGCCACCCTGGACGTGGCGGCCATGGCCGACGACGCCCGCCGCATCTACGCCGTGCAGTTCCACCCCGAAGTGCACCACACCGAGGAAGGCGCCCGCATCATCAGCAACTTCCTGTTCCACGTGGCCAGTCTGAAGGCCGACTGGACCATGTCGTCGTTCGTGGAGCGCGCCATCAAGGAAATGGCCGAAACCGTGGGCGACCGCCACGTGGTGTGCGCGCTTTCGGGCGGCATCGATTCCACCGTGGTGGCCGTGCTGCTGCACAAGGCCATCGGCAAGCGCCTGCACTGCATCTTCGTGGACAACGGCGTGCTGCGCCTGAACGAAGGCCAGGAAGTGGTGGACTACCTGCGCGAGCACTTCGACCTGAACCTGAAGTACGTGCAGGCCCAGCGCCGCTTCCTCGACAAGCTGGAAGGCGTGGACGACCCGGAGCAGAAGCGCAAGATCATCGGCTACACCTTCATCGAGGTGTTCGACGAGGAAGCCAAGGCCCTTGGGCACGTGGACTTCCTGGCGCAGGGCACCCTGTACCCCGACGTCATCGAGTCGGTGTCGCACAAGGGACCTTCCGCCGTCATCAAGAGCCACCACAACGTGGGCGGCCTGCCGGAAAAGATGAACCTGAAGCTCATCGAACCGCTGCGCGAACTGTTCAAGGACGAAGTGCGCAAGGTGGCGGGCGAACTGGGCCTGCCGGACTTCATCATCTGGCGCCATCCCTTCCCCGGTCCGGGCCTGGCCATCCGCGTCATCGGCGAAATCACCGAGGAACGCCTGGACATCCTGCGCAAGGCCGACAAGATCGTGCAGGCCGAGCTGATGTCCTCCGGCTGGTACCGCAAGGTCTGGCAGGGCTTTGCCGTGCTGCTGCCGCTGAAGACCGTGGGCGTCATGGGCGACGGGCGCACCTACGAGCACGTCATCGCCCTGCGCATCGTGGACAGCGTGGACGCCATGACGGCGGACTGGGCGCGCTTGCCATCCGAACTGCTTGAGCGTATTTCGAGCCGGATAATCAACGAGGTAAAGGGCGTGAACCGCGTGGTTTACGACATCTCCTCGAAGCCGCCGAGCACCATCGAATGGGAATAGGCGGACGGCGTTCGCCCAGGTGCACGCCCAGGTGCATGCCCGGGTGTGCTCCTAATTGAACGCCCGGCGGACGCGCGGGGGCCGAAAGGCCCCCGTGACGCCCCCGCCACCTTCGGCCGAAGGGCCGCGCCACGGCGCGGCGCCCACGGGGCATGGCCGGTCATCCCGGTCCCGGCCCGCAGCACTGCAACCAAGGCGGTCTGTCTTCCATGTTCGGCATCGGCAGTACGGAACTTCTGGTCATCATGGTCGTGGCCCTCATCGTCCTCGGTCCCAAGAACCTGCCCAACATCGCGCGCACCCTGGGCAAGGCCATGGGTGAATTCCGCAGGGTTTCCACGGACTTCCAGCGCACGTTGAACACCGAGATCGAACTCGACGATCACGAGCGCCGCAAGAAGGAAGCCGAAAAGGAATTCTTCGACGACAAGGCCAAGGCAGAAGCCCCCAAGGCCGAACAGCCCAAGGCCGAAGGCGCCAAACCCGCCGCCGAAGCCCCCACCGAAGCCGCCGGTAAGAACGCATGAGCCAGGACGACAAGGACGCCGCCAAGGCGGAGCCCGTGTCCGAAGGCGACCGCGAGAAGCATGCGGCAACGGGCGGACCGGACACCCCGGCGCCGGAAGCGCATGATCCGGACGCGTATGATCCGGACGCCGCGGAACGTTGCGCCGGCGAACTGGACGCCATCGAGGCGTGCGAGCAGAAGCCCGCGTGGCAGACGGACCCTGATGCCGGGCTGGCGTATGCCTCGTGCGGCACCATCGAGGAAGCCGCGGCGGATGTCCCGGCGCCCTCCGATGCGCCCGCAAGTGATGCGCCGAACGCAAGTGATGCTCCCGACGCCGGACTGGCGGAATCCGTTGCGGCGCACGCCGAATCGGACGAATCCCGCTCCGTCGAGAACGTGATCGCCGCCGCCGTGCTGCCCGACTACGAGCCGGACGGTTCCGACGCCGCCCCCTCCGCCAGCCAGGGCACCGGTCAGGACGCTGACCAGGACGCTGGGCAGGACGGCTCCGACACCCCGCCCCCGAACGTCCCCCCGTCCCCGGACGACACCGCCGCAGCCTCCACCCCGGAGACCGCCGTGATGTCCGCCCCCCCGCGCGACCTCAGCGAGGCCGTGGACCGCGCCAGCAAGGAAGACGAAGCCGCCGCCGAGGGTGGCCGCCCCATGACCTTGCTGGACCATCTTTCCGAACTGCGCGTGCGCCTGGTGCGCAGCCTCATCGCGCTGACCGTGGGCTTCTTCGCCTGTTACGGCTTTGCCGAAGAGCTGTTCAACTACCTGATGATCCCCCTGACCCGGGCGCTGCCGTCCGGGGCCAAGCTGATCTACACCGCCCTGCCGGAGGCGTTCTTCGTCTACATGCAGGTGGCGCTGGTGGCCGGGGCCTTCCTGGCCAGCCCGTACCTGTTCTACCAGATCTGGATGTTCATCGCGCCCGGCCTGTACGACGACGAAAAGCGTCACGTCATCCCCATTGCCGGGGCCTCCGCGCTGTTCTTCGTGGCGGGCGCGGCGTTCTGCTATTTCCAGGTCTTCCCGTACGCCTTCGAGTTCTTCGTGGGCTTCGCCACCGACACCATCGCGCCCATGCCCAAGCTGGACGAGTACCTGGGCTTCACGCTCAAGATGCTGCTGGCCTTCGGGCTGATCTTCGAGATGCCACTGTTCGCGTTCTTCCTGGCGCGGCTTGGCCTCGTCACCGCGCAGTGGATGCGCAAGACCCGCAAGTACGCCATCCTCGCCATCTTCATCGTGGCCGCCATCCTTACCCCGCCGGATGTTTTTTCGCAGTTGATGATGGCGGCGCCCATGCTTGTGCTGTATGAAATAAGCATCATCGTTGCCGCCGTGTTCGGCAAGAAGAAGCCCGGCACCGAAGACGGCGATGCGGCAGAAGAAGAAGAGACCGCCGAGGGTGAAACACCCGGCCCCGACAAGGTTGTGCAGGGCGACTAGCCCCACGCCGCGATAAACGACGGTCCACACATGAACCCAGCACCCCGGAAGGAGCCCGAGATGAGCCAACGCAGCGCCGCCGTGTTCCGCGAAACCAAGGAGACCTCCATCCGCCTCGACCTCGTGGTGGACGGGCAGGGCCTGGTCAACGTGCATACCGGGTTCGGCATGGCGGACCACGTCATCACCCTGGCCGCGTTCTGGGCCGGGTTCGACCTTACCTTGTCCTGCACCGGCGACCTCGAGATCGACGCCCACCACACCGTGGAGGACGTGGGCCTGTGTCTGGGCCAGGCCCTGGCCGAAGCCCTGGGCGAACGCTCGGGCATCGCCCGCGTGGGCTTTGCCCGCGTACCCATGGACGAGGCCCTGGCCGACGTGTGCATCGACATTTCCGGTCGCCCGTGGCTTGAATGGCGCGGGGACGACCTTCTGCCGCCCGTCATCGCCGGGCAGGAACGCGACCTGTGGCGCGAATTCCTGAAGGCGTTCGCCTCGGCCGCCCGCATGAACCTGCACGTCTCGTTCCTGTATGGCAGGAACGGTCACCATCTGCTGGAATCCGCCGCCAAGGGGCTGGGACTTGCCCTGCGGCAGGCGGTACGCCGTGACCGCGAGACGCTGCTCAGCACCAAAGGGAGCCTAGACTGATGCGTACCCATCGCGGTTTCATCTCCTTCCCGGTGTCGGGCGCGCTGCTCGCGCTGCTCGTCCTCACATTGCTCGTCGCCCTGCCCGGCTGCTCGCAGCGCCAGCGCGGCCCGGCCCCGCTGCCGGATGCCACCATCGGCGTGGCCGCCTTCACCCAGCCCACGGCCATGGCCGATCTGCTGGCCGGGTACATTCCCGAGGACCAGCAGCGGGTGTCGGAAGAAACCTTTGCCGACCTCGACCGCACCTTCGGCGACATCCTGCGCGGCGAAACCAAGCGCGTGTACAGCTTTGCCGCCACCAAGCCCTCGCTTTCGACCCAGGCTGGCGGGCGCACCGGCGGCCGTCCGCAGGCGCTGGCCTACTGGGTGGAAGTGGGCCGCAAGGCCGAGGTGGACTTTCTGCTGGTGCCCCAGGTCGTCGATCTGCGCGAGCGCAAGGGCGGCGACATGGGCGTCACCGAATCGGCCAGCATCATGCTGGACGTCTTTCTCATCGACGTGAAGGGCGGCACCCTGGTCATGCGCTCCAACTACGACGAAAAGCAGATGGGCCTCGCGGACAACCTGCTGGAAATGGGCAAGTTCGTGGGGCGCAAAGGCAAGTGGCTGTCGGCCCTTGACCTGGCCAAGGAAGGGATGCGCAAGGCCATCAAGGAGTTTGGCCTGTGATTCTATTCCCCGCCGTGGACATCAAGGATGGCCGCTGCGTGCGGCTGCGGCAGGGCCGCGCCGACGCCGAGACCGTGTTTTCCGACGACCCGGCCGCCATGGCCCGCCACTGGCAGGCCCAGGGCGCCAAATGGCTGCACGTCATCGACCTGGACGGGGCCTTCAGCGGCATGCCCGCCAACTTCGAGCTGATCCGCCGCATCTGCGCCGACCTTTCCGTGCCGGTGCAGCTTGGCGGCGGCATCCGCGACGAGGCCACGGCGAAAGCCTACCTCGACGCCGGGGTGCAGCGACTGATCATCGGCACCGTGGCCCTGGAGGAACCGGACTTGTACGCCCGCCTGTGCGCGGCCTTTCCGGGGCGCATCGGGGTTTCGCTGGACGCCGAGGGCGGCAGGCTGAAGACCAAGGGCTGGGTGGCCGATTCCGGCCTGACCGTGGACGACGTGCTGCCCCGCCTGCTGGACGCGGGCACCGCCTTCGTCATCTACACCGACATCGACCGCGACGGCATGCAGACCGGGGTGAACCTGGCCGCGCTGGAACGGCTGGCGGGCATGTGCCCGGTGCCGGTCATCGCGGCGGGCGGCGTGGCCACGCTGGAAGACGTGCGGGCGTTGTACCCGCTGACGCTGACGTCCAGCGTGGAAGGGGCCATCACGGGCCGCGCCATTTACACCGGCACCCTCGACCTGCACGCGGCCATGGAGTGGATTGCGGCGCAGTAGGTGGGGTGCGGTGCGTGTGCACGGTTGGAAATTGAAGTGTTGAACGAGGGGGCTGCGGTAACGCGGCCCCCTTGTTGTTTGGCGTGGTGGGTAGGTGGGTGGGTGTGGGAATGGGAAGGGGTGTGGGTTGTTGCGCCCGGCTTCTACGAAGACAGTTGCGCCCCGTTGACCACGCCCGATTTCGTCATGCCTCCGGCGGGTGGAGGGCTGGCGCGTTGATGGACACGGCCTCTACGAAGACAGTTGTGCCCCGTTGACCGCGCTCGATTTCGTTATGCCTCCGGCGGGCAAGGGGCCGCTGAGCGGCGGCCCCTTGCAACCCCGCGCTCCAGGGGGGCTTCGCCACCCCTGGACCCCCAGGTTTTCCTGCGCGGCGTCCCTTCGTCGGCAGCTTCCCTCCGGCGCAAGGCGCCTCCGGGCGATCTGCCGCCGGTGACGCCAATGCGCACATGGCTCACGCTGGCGTGGCAAAGCTTGGGGGTACTTTACCCACACCCCCGCCGCGACGCATGTGCCGCCGTCAAAGCCCGGCGTCACACGCTTCTACGCACGGAACGCGATCAATGAATACGCTCGCCACCATGTTGCGGGCACCGGTCTCCTTAAAACGCACTCCCTTCGCTTAAGCGCAAAAAACCTTCGCGCGGCGATACGCATCCGCAGCCGGAGATCGCCGCCGGAGGCTTTGCGACGGCGGAAGCTCCGGCGGTAACGGATGCGCGCCGCGACGTGGGTGAAGGTAAAGGCACCCTCGTTGTGCCATGCCACCGAGAGCCATGTGCACATTCGCATTCCGCCGGGCAGATCGCCCGAAGGCGCCTTGCGCCGGAGGGAAGCTGCCGCCGAAGGGACGCCGCGCATGACGACAC
>JAITSV010000063.1 GCA_031287575.1 Desulfovibrio sp. | reverse complement strand
CCCCCACACACACGCAACGGGCGCCAACCGGTTTCCATGGAGCATCCGGATATTCCCCTCCCGCCGCCGGGCTGGCCGTCCCGTGAACCGGCGCCTTCACGGCGTCCCCCGGGCCTTGCCACTTGCCGAAGCGCACGTTTCGGGCTAGGTGGTACGCCACATCACCATCCCAACACAGGTTCCCCCATGCACGACACCAACGATTCCCCGTCCGGCCGTCCGGAACGGGATGCCGCGTTCCAGCCGGAACGCCTCGAACATACCGAGCGCACCGAACGGGCAGAACGGGCAGAACGTCCCGCCCGCCCCGAGCGATCCGACCGCCCCGACAGGTCCGAGCGATCGGACAGGCCCGGTCGCCCGGCCCGGCCCGGCCAGGGCCGCCCCGCTTCCGGCCAGTCGCTGGTCGAATCCATCATGGAGCTCGACCGCGACATCATCCGCCTGCTGGCCAAGCGCGCCCGCCTTTTCCAGAAGGTGCGCGGCAGCCGCCGCCCCGGCGTGTCGTCCGCCCCCGCGCGCGACACCGTGGCCGAAAAGCAGCTGCGCGAGGCGTGGGAAAGCGCCGCCGCGCGCGTCAGCCGCGACCCGCGCTTCGTGCGCCAGTTGTTCGCGCTGTTGCAGGAAGTGGAAATGCAGGAGCGCGGCCCCGAAGGCGAAGTGCGCCCCAGCTTCAACCTTGCCCCGCCGCGCCGCCCCGTCTCCATCAATATATATGGACCGCTGGCCGCCCGCCCCACCCGGCTGTGGGTGGCTCTGGCCGCCGCCGCCGGTGCCGAGGCCAACATCGAGGGCGCCATGCTGGGCGACCACCTGATCGACGCCGTGAAGGCGCTGAACCAGGCGGGCGCGCACCTGTCGTGGGAAGGCGACTCCCTGGTGCGCAGCAAGGGCGGCGACCCGCTGGAATTCACCGACAAGGTCATCTACGCGGGTGACGATTCCCTCAATTTCCACCTGCTGGCCGCGCTGTCCCTTGGCGCCGTCGGCAAGGTCAAGTTCACCGGCGGCCCGGCCCTGAAGATGGCCGACACCACCGCCCTGCGCCAGTTCCTGCCGCAGCTCGGCGCGCGCCTGGCCCCCGTGGTGCCCAAGTCGTCCGGCCTGCCGGTGCGCCTGGAATGTTCCGGCGTGCTGCCCGACGAAGTGCGCATCCCGGCGGAACTGCCCGCCGACGCGCTGACCGCGCTGCTGCTGGCCGCCCCGTTCTGGAACGCCCCCATCACCCTGCACTGCGCCGGGCATCCCGACGCTGCCGCCTGCATCGCGGAGGTGCTGCCCCTGCTGCTCACCTGCAAGGCCAGCGTGACCACACTGGGCGAAACCGGCGACGCCGCCCTGTCCGTGCGCGTCACCCCCGTGCCCGCCGCCAAACTGCGCGTGCCCAAGGCCCCCACCATGGGCATCGACCCCCTGGTGTCCGCCGTGATGCTGGCCATGCCCGCCTTCACCGGCGGCGAGGCCCGGCTTTCCGGCACCTGGGATGCCGCGCAGCCCCACGCCGCGCAGGTACTGGACCTGCTGCGCGCCACGGGCCTCGTGGTCACCGCCGACGCCAAGGGCGTGGCGGCCAAGCCCGCGCTGAAGCCTTCGGTGCAAGCCGCGCCCGCGCCCACCGCCCCGCTGGACGCCTCCGTCCTGCCCCTCGACTACGCCCCGCTGGCGCTGGCCCTGGCCGCCGCCACGGCCCGCGCCGCCAAGGTGGACGTGGTGCCCGCGCCGCTGCTGCCCGAAGGGGTGGACACCGTGACGGCGGAAAGCTTTGCCGAACAGCTGGGCTTCGCCCTGGCCACCGAGGCGGGCCAGCCGGTGCTGCGCGCCGTGGTGGCCGCCGGTTCCAAGGCCCCGGCCAGCGGTTCGCCCTGGGCCAGCCCCACGGCGGCATGGACGTTCGGGTTGGCGTTGGGCGCGCTGCTGCGCCCCGGCCTGCACCTGTCCAACCCCGGCAACGTGACCGAGCTGATGCCGGGCTTCTGGGCGCTGTACAACGGCCTGCCCTCGCCCGAAAACGCCCCGCGCAAGCCCAAGGAGCAGAAGGATGACGGTGCCAAGCCCGCTCGACGACGCATCATTGCCGAATAGCATCCCCGAGCTGGAGGCCCAGATGGCCCTGCTCGAAGAGGAACGCCGGGCTTGCGAGGCCGACGTGCGCCGCCTGTGCGAGACGGAGCGCCCCGACGAAGGCATCTGCTTCGCGCAGGAAATCCACCAGGCACGCCAGCGCAAGCTGCAGCTGGAGGTGCAGAAGGAACTGCGGCGGGTGCGCATCAACCGCCTGCGCCTGGACGCCAACTCCACGTTCTAGATCATGACCCGCCGGGGGAGGCGACGCACACCGCGTTGCCTCCCCCGGTGCCGTTTGCGGCCCGCCGCCCGTTTCACGCGGACCGCCCGCACCACCGACAACCCGCCGAGGTCGCAACATGTCGCTCATCTCCCAGCAGATTTCCGGGTACCTTGAACGTTCGTCGTGGATCCGCAAGATGTTCGAGGCGGGCATTGCCCTCAAGCAGCAATATGGCGAAGAAGCCGTGTGCGATTTCAGCCTGGGCAACCCCGACCTGCCCGCCCCGCCCGCCGTGGGCCAGGCCCTGCGCGAACTGGCCGACCACGCGGGCGAGCCGTTCACCTTCGGCTACATGCCCAACGGCGGCTATCCGTGGGCCCGCGCCAAGCTGGCCGCGCATCTTTCCGCCGAGCAGGGCGTGGACCTGACCGCCGACGACGTGGTGCTTACCTGCGGCGCGGCGGGCGGGCTGAACGCCTTCCTGCGCGCTGTGCTGGAACCGGGCGACGAGGTGCTGGCCGTGTCGCCGTTCTTCGTGGAATACGGCTTCTACGTGGCCAACCACGGCGGCACCTTCCGCACCGTGCCGTCCAAGCCGGACACCTTCGCGCTGGACGTGGCCGCCATCGAGGCCGCCATCGGGCCAAAAACGCGCGCGCTCATCGTCAACTCGCCCAACAACCCCACCGGGGTCATCTACAACCGGGCGGAACTGACCGAGCTTGCGGCGGCGCTGGGCCGCGCATCGCAAAAGCACGGGCGGCCCATCTTCCTGATCTCGGACGAACCGTACCGCTTCCTGTCCTATGACGGCGACGAGGTGCCCTCGCTGCTGCCCTTGTACGCGCACGCGGTGGTGGTCAGCTCGTTCTCCAAGAACCTTTCGCTGGCGGGCGAACGGCTGGGCTACATCGCCCTGTCCCCGCTGATGGAAGGTCGCGCCACGCTGATGGCCGCGCTGCTGCTGACCAACCGCATCCTCGGCTTCGTGAACCCGCCCGCCGTGGGCCAGCACCTGATGGCCAAGGCACTGGGGTCGCAGGTGGACGCGGGCATCTACGCCCGCCGCCGCGACATGATGGCGCGCATCCTGCGCGACGCGGGGTACGAATTCCAGATGCCCGCCGGGGCGTTCTACTTCTTCCCCAAGGCGCCGGGCGGCGACGACGTGCAATTCGTCAACCGGCTGATGGAAGAGAAGGTGCTGGCCGTGCCCGGTTCCGGCTTCGGCGGACCGGGGCATTTCCGGCTGACCTTCTGCGTGGGCGAGGATGTGATTGCTCGGTCGGAGGAGGGGTTCAGAAGGGCCATCAAGGGGTAACGGCTGGTGCCGGGAAGAATCAGACAAGATCAGGATTAAGAGCAAGAGAAGAGAAGCCGTGCCCTGATGGGTGCGGCCTCTCTTTATTTTGAAGGACAGGAACGGAAGAGGCCCCGCGCGCTCGCACCCGGCTTCAACGAAGACAGTACTGCCCTTTTGTGAGGTAGTCCCGACTTGATCTGACGCTCCCCCCTTGAACGAAGGAGGGAACTCCGTTTTGATGGAAGTGCAAACGCACCATCAACCGGGCACCATGCCCACGGAGTTCCCTCATGGAAAGTTTCAATCAAAACGTCATCCGGCACAAGGCCGGACTTCTCAACCTCGCGGCGGAACTTGGCAACATCTCCAAGGCTTGCCGCATGATGGGGTTTTCGAGGGATACCTTTTACCGGTACCAGACGGCACGGGATGCTGGCGGCGTGGAGGCGCTGTTCGAAGTCAGTCGCAAGAAACCGAACCTGAAGAACCGGGTCGAGGAAGCTACGGAGCAGGCGGTCATTGAGTTCGCCATCGAGTATCCGGCCCACGGGCAAGTCCGGGCCAGCAACGACCTGCGCAAGAGCGGCGTCTTCGTCTCGCCGTCGGGGGTGCGCTCCATCTGGTTGCGCCATGGCCTGTCCTCCATGAAACAGCGCCTGCGCGCCCTGGAGAAGAAATCCGCCGAGGAAGGCCTCGTGCTGACAGAGGTGCAGGTACAGGCTCTGGAGAGCAAGAGACAGGATGACGAAGCCTGCGGCGAGATAGAAAGCCACCACCCGGGCTATCTCGGCAGCCAGGACACCTTTTACGTGGGCACCATCAAGGGCGTTGGTCGCATTTACCAGCAAACCTTCGTGGATACATACTCCAAGTGGGCGGCGGCCAAGCTGTACACCACCAAGACGCCCATCACCGGGGCCGATCGGCTGAACGACCGGGTTCTGCCCTTCTTTGCCTCACAGGAAATGGGCATCCTCCGCATCCTGACGGACAGGGGCACGGAATACTGCGACAAGCTGGAAACACATGATTACCAGTTCTATCTGGGCGTAACCGGCATCGAACACACCAGAACCAAAACACGACACCCGCAGACAAATGGCATCTGCGAACGCTTCCACAAGACTATTCTGCACGGGTTCTACCAGGTCGCCTTCCGGCGCAAGCTGTATCACTCTCTGGAAGAGTTACAGGCAGACCTTGACACCTGGACGGGGCACTACAATAGCGAGAGGACGCATCAAGGAAAAATGTGCTGCGGCAGGACGCCCATGCAAACACTTCTTGATGGGAAAACGATCTGGGAAGAAAAGGTCGGACAACTCAACTAACCTGACAAACGGCGCCATCAGGACGGAGCAGGATGTCAGATCAAGTCTGAACTACTACACCTGAATACTACTATGTGTGTGAAGATGAAATCAAGCCTACTCGGGATTTTTTTTGATTTTTCGAATTAGCTAACATAATCAGTCTTAAGTTGACTATCAGATGGATAAGTTGACTATCCAAAAAAACAGCACATGCACCAGAATCGCCACTAACTCGAATAATTTTCTAGGGTCATGACTAGGAGAGAGGGTTTTCCCGGAGGATTTTGAGGACCAGTTGGTAGAGATCCTCTCCCCGATGGTTAAACCTGAACTCACATTCCTTCAAATGAAAGTAAAACGTATGCTTTTGCAGACCCCTGAAGCGCACGAGGCGAGTTTTGGCATACCCCCAGAAACTTTCTATCCCGTTGATATGGCAATGTTCCGCGGCGAATTCGTTTTCACTGTGCTGGACCCGGAAGTGCTTCTGATACCCAAGGTCCACAAGGCCATCGTAACTGCGCCAGCCGTCGGAATGGATCACGCTTTCAAGGTCAACGCGGCCACGGATAATCCGTTGGAGGGTCGCCTTTGAGCAGTCAGGAACGATTTCGGTATATACCCGCCCCTGGCGCTTGAATAAGCCGAAAACAATGGTTTTTCCACGAGCTCCGCGTCCTCTGACGCCTCGAACTCGTCGTGCGCCGAAGTAGCTCTCGTCCACCTCAACCTCTCCGGCCACTGGGGATTCAGCCTCGCAGACGGCTGCTATCCGCTCCCGAATGCCCGCGACAATGCGGTTAACGGTGTTTCTGTTGAGGCCAGTAACCTGAGCTATCTGAGAGGCGTTTAAATCAATGGCGAAAAGCCGAACAAGTTGCCTGGTTTTGGCCTCCGAAATCTTTGAACGGAGAATGTATTTGTTACATGGCGGCATGATTAGGATGTAGCCCCATTTGGACCTCTCTCCTAGTCATGACCCGAAATCTATAAAATAGCACAGCAAATCCCCTGGCATGTCAAATGGATATGTGCTTTGTTTTTAGCTGTTGATGAAGCGCCGGGCCTTTATCGTTCCCGCTAGACACAGCATGCCCGCGTCCTTTTGCGCGGCCACTTGTTCGGGAATAAGGCACTCCGCAACATTAATTCAGTTCTGACAACACCCTGCTCACGAAAGCCTTGGTTTCGGCAAACGGTGGCACTCCTCCGAAACGTTCCACATTGCCGGGGCCCGCGTTGTACGCGGCAAGGGCCAACTCCAGCAAACCGAACCTGTCCAGTTGCTGGCGCAGGTAGCGGCTGCCCGCCTCCACGTTGGCCTGCGGGTCGAAGGGATCCTCCAGCCCCAGTTCCTGGCCGGTGGCGGGCATTATCTGCATGGGCCCCCGCGCCCCCTTGGGGGAAACGGCTCCCACGTTGAACCCCGATTCCGCCCGGACCACGGCGGCAATGAGCCGCTCTTCCAGCCCGCTCAGGCGGCTGGCCCGCGCGATGATTCCGTCCCAGGCGGGCATGGGCAGCCTGCCCGCGCGCAACCGCTCCACCATCACCAGCGGAACCATGCGGGGCAGGGCCAGCTTGGCCGCATCCGGCGACAGGGCGTAGACGTCCATGCGGTCCAGCAAATTTTCCGAAGGGGGGTGCCCGGCAGGGGGCAAAAAGGCGACGGGCCACGACACTGACTGCGTGCCAGCAGCACCCGCCGTGGCAGCCCCCGCATCCGCCCCGGAAACGGACCCGTCAGCACGGGAAATTGCCCCGTTCGGGCCATGCGGGACGGCCTGTGCCGCTGGCGGTACCGCAACGGGCACCGTGCGAGCATCGGCAGGATACGCGGCCTGCGCCGCACCCGGCATGTCGGGCTGGCTAGCGGACGTCATGGTGGTCGTAATGGCGGGCGTCAGGGGAGGCACCACGGCGGGCACCTGGCGGGACGGTACGGCAGCTGATGCTGCGTCTGGCCCCACGTCCGGCCCCACGTCCGGCCCCACGTCCGGCCCCACGTCCGGCCCAAGACCGGACCCGCCACCGGCCCCTGTGACGGAATGGGGCACGGGGCTGTCAGGCAGTGCAACAGGCGATGCGGCGGGCACTGCAACAGGCCCCCTGGTGGGCGGGACGGCGGGTGCCGCCCCCTCTCCGACCGGCCCTGCCGGGGCGGGACGGGCACGCAGCGGGGCAAGGCGCACCGCCGCGCGTTCGGAGGTGGTCACTTCCTCCAGCAGGATGCCCGACGCGACGGGCGCAGCAGGGTCCGCCGCCGCCACGGGGATGGCAGCCAGCAGCAGGGCCACAAGCAAGAGGGCTGCCGCAAGGGCGGGCGCGCGTCCGGTCCCGAAGGCACCGGACCCTCCCCCCCGCGCGTCATTCCGGCAGGGCGAAGTAGAGTTCGATGCAGTTGGATGCGTCATGGTAGCTGTAGCTGTAGTGCCCCACCATGGATTTGATGAGGTGCACGCCAAGTCCGCCGATGGGCCTGTCCTCCACCCCCAGCGCGGTGTCCGGTTCCGGCGCCTCGCTGAACGGGTCGAAGGGCGCGCCCCAGTCGCGCACGGCGAGGCAGAAGAACGGAACACCGTCCAGATGCACCATACGGCAACCCACCTCGGCCTTGCCCGGCTCTCCGGGGTAGGCATAGCTGAACACGTTGACCAGCAGTTCCTCTGCCGCCAGTTCCACCTGCGGCAGCAGCGCGGCCAGCCCTTCGGGCATCTGCCCGGCGATGAACTCGTTGACGGCCCCCAGTTGCTCCAGGCTGGCCGGTACCGAAAGCGTGGCCATGCGTGCCTCCGCGCTAGGCCAGGGCGGCCACGGCGTCATCCGCCGCCGGGTGGATGGACAGCATCCCCGTGAAGCCGGAGATGCGAAACACCTCGCCCACCATATCGCCGATGCCGCAGAAGGCCAGCCCCACCCCGCCCGACTTGCAGGCCTTGAGCAGGCCGAGGATGCCGCGCAGACCCGCCGAGCTGATGTACTCTATGCCGCCCAGGTCGATGACCAGACGATTGGCCCCGGCCTCCAGCCGCGCGCGCCACGCCTCGTCAAAGGCGGCCACGGTGGTGGCGTCCATGCGGCCCGAAAAGGCAAGAACGGTCACCCCGCCCCGGTCGGTACTGGTATGTTGCATCGGTGCTCCGAATGGCGCGCTGGCGCCGGTTACTTGTAACTGAGCAGCAGGCCCTGGCTGATCTTCAGCCACCCGTCCAGGGTGACGAACAGCAGCAGCTTGAAGGGCAGCGAGATGGTCATGGGCGAAACCATCATCATGCCCATGGCCAGCAGGATGTTGGAAATGATCAGGTCTATGGCCACGAAGGGCAGGTACAGCAGAAAGCCTATCTGGAAGGCCTTGGTCAGCTCTGAAATGGTGAAGGCGGGCACAAGGATGAGCAGGTTCTCGCGCCGGATGGTGTCGTGCCGTTCCTTGGGCCAGATGCGCTTGGCCGTGCCCATGAACGCGGTGATGACCTTGTCGTCGGCATTGCGTGAAAGAAAGTCGCGCAGCGGCGGCGAGACCCTGTCCAGCAGTTCCACCACCTCGCGAGGCTCCGGCTGTTCGCTTACCCGCACCGTTTTCAGGATGTCCAGGGTGCTTTCCACCATGGGAGCCATGATGAAGATGCTGAGGATGATGGCCAGGCCGTTCATGACCATGGCGGGCGGCACCTGCTGCACGCCCAGCGCGTTGCGCACCAGCGAGGTGACCACCACGATCTTCACGTAGGAGGTCACCATCATCAGGAAGAACGGCGCAAGCCCCAGCAGCGCCATGCCCGCTATGTAATAGAGCGGCATGGTGCCGGTCACGGCCTGTCACCCTCCCCTGCCTGGCCCATGCGCAGCACCTGCACGCCCAGCGTGCCGCCAAGGTCCACCAGGCGGCCCGTGCCCACGGCCCTGCCGCCCACTGTCAGGGTGACCGGGCCCAGCGGGTCGGCCCCCAGGGCAAAGGTGTAGCCGGGGGCCAGCGCGGCAAGGTCGCCCACCGTCATGGGGCGGCGTTCCAGTTCGAACACCACGGTCACGCCAAGGGCGTTCACGTCGATGGGCACGGCGGCTGCCGCAGCGGTCACTACCGCCTCGGGCGCGGCGACCGCCGCTGCGGACCCTGCCGCATCTGGCGCGGCATCCGCCGCCGGGGTGCCGTCGGGCTGGGGAGTGGGCGTGGTATCTGACATGGTGGTCTCCATGGGGGTTGCGTCGTTGCGCACGATGTCCAGCACGGTGGCCCGGCCATCGGCCACGGCGCACGGCACGGACACGACCAGAGCGGGGGGCAGGGCCAGCGCCTGAGCCGGGGCCGTGCCGGCGGAATCCGTAACGGCAAGGGTCAGGCGGCCCCGGTGGGCCGGATAGTCGTCGGGCAGCAGGATGTCGCCGGGGGCAAGGTCGGCCAGTTCTGCGGCGGCAAGGCACATGCGCCCCGCCTCCACCACGGTGCACACCGGCAGATGGTCACGCGGCTCGTGCCGCTGCGGCAGGCGCAGGCACTGTTCGGCCAGCATGGCCGACGCGGCGTCGGAAAGATGCAGGGTCAGGGGCACGGGCGCGTACCCGCCGTCATCGCCGGGCACCTCCAGCAGCAGGCCCACCCGGCAGGGCAGGTCCCCGGTAGGTTGCGCGGCCTCGGCGTCACGGTCACCGGCAAGGGCTTCGCACGTCACCGACGTGCCGAGAAAGCGCCCCAGCGCCTCCGCCAGCGGCGCGGCCAGCAGTTCCACCACCGCCAGCCGCACCTCTTCGGGCAGGGCGGCGCTGGCATCGGCCTGCGCCAGTGCCGGGTGCAGCCCCAGCGGCAGCCCCGGCCCCACGTCCAGCCGCAAGACATGGGCACCGCAGCGCACCCGCAGGCCGTACTCCGGCGCGGGGGCGTCCGGCGGCAGCACCGGCACGGAAAGACGGCAGGCGGCCAGCCCCACGGTGACCGGCCACGGCTGGCTACGGGTGCACAACACGTTGAGCAGCCGCGCCGCGCCCGGCGCCAGCGGGTTGGGCACAAAAGGTTGTGGCGCGGCGGCCTCGGGTTGGTGCAGGTGTTCAGCCACGCCGTCCTCTCTGGTTGTCCGGGTCGTAGTCCATGTAACCCGCCGACCTGCGGTCGGCGTTGCCGTCGTCCTGCCGGGCGTTGTCCGTCACTTCCACCCGCACGCCGCCCTTTTCCAGTTGGTCCAGCCGGGCCTTCAGCTCCGTGCGGGCGGCCACCAGGGTCTGGAACGAGTTGGCATCGTCGGTGGCCAGATCAACCACGAGCATGCCGTCGGGGCCGCGAGTCATGCGAATTTCGGTGCCGGGCAGGGCAGCGCCCAGGAAGATGCGCACCTCGTTGCCGCCCGATTCGGGCGTGGAGACCAGGATGCGCTCCACCAGCGAAGAGGTCAGCCCGTCCATGTCGGCGGGGTTGGCGGAGCCGGCGGGGGCGGAAGACTGCGCGGCGGCCTGGGCGCTGTCGGCCCCGTCGGGGCCAACGCGGCGGAACATCCCTTCCATGGCCCCGCCCAGCAGTTGGAACGGCGACGCGGACCCTCCGTCGTCCTTCTGGTCAATGTCGTCGCCGCCCTTGCCGCCCTGTTCGGAATTCCTGCGGTCGTCCTGATTGCGACCGGCAACCCGCCTGTCACCCGATGCACCCCGGTCACCCCGGTCACCGGACACGCCGGAGCCGGGCTGACCGTCCCCGGCATCGCCCATGGCCCGGTCAAAGGCGTCCACGTCGCGCTCCTGCGGCGGCGCGTCACGCCGTCCGGCGGCACCCTGCGCACCCGCCTGAGCGGCGGCGGCCTCGGCCAGCCTGCCTGCGTCCACTTTCAGAAAATCGGCCATGGTGCTCTCCGTCACGCCATCCCGTCATCGTCATCCGACGTGGCCACGGGCACGGCCTTGAACTCTTCCATTTCGATGTCCGCCAGCCGTTCGGTCTCGCGGCGCATCTCCTCGCCCCAGATATCCTTGTGCGCCGCTATCTTGGCCACCTCGCGCCGGGCCTTGGCCACGGCGGCGCGCGCGTCGGCCACGGCCTTGCGGCATTCCTCCACGCGGCGGTCGGCGTCGGCCACGGCCTGTTCGTGCCGCAATTCCGCCTGCGCCAGTGCCGCCAGCCCCGCCTTGAACCGGTCAAGGTCCTCCATGGCCATGGACGTGCCCATGATGGCATCGTAGCGGCGTTCTTCCTCGCCGGGCCGCCAGGCGCGGTAGCGCTCCAGTTCGGTACGTCGGTCCTCCGCCGCCTGCACCGCCTCGCGCAGCACGCCTTCCGCCGTCATCAGGGCGTTGCGCGCCCCATTCTCGCGGAAGTGGCGCACGTTCAGCAGCGGCTGCAACGGATAGGGCGTTGCCACGAACTATTCCACCACCTTGCGCAATGCGGCCAGCGTCTCGTCAAACCCGCTGCGCTCGTCCAGCCCCTGGCGCAGGAAGGCGTTGACGGCGGCCACGCGGTCCAGCGCCTCGTCCGCTTCCTTGTCCGATCCGCGCTTGTACTCGCCGATCTGCACCAGCAGTTCCACTTCGGCGTACTTGGCCAGCACCTTGCGCAGCTTTTGCGCCGCGGCCTTGTGCTCCTTGTCCACGATGGCGTTCATGACGCGGCTGACGCTGGCCTGCACGTCGATGGCCGGGTAGTGGTTGGCGGCGGCCAGCTTGCGCGAAAGCACGATGTGCCCGTCGAGAATGGACCGGGTTTCGTCGGCGATGGGTTCCGTCATGTCGTCGCCTTCCACCAGCACGGTGTACAGCGCGGTGATGGACCCCTTGTCCGAATTGCCCGCCCGCTCCATGAGACGCGGCAGGGTGGAAAACACCGACGGCGGAAAACCGCGCCGCGTGGGCGGCTCGCCCGCCGCAAGGCCTATTTCGCGCTGGGCGCGGCCAAAGCGGGTCACGGAATCCATCATGAGCAAGACACTGCGGCGCTGGTCGCGGAAATATTCGGCAATGGCCGTGGCGGTATAGGCGGCCTTCAGGCGTTCCATGGACGACCTGTCCGAGGTGGAAACCACCAGCACCGCCTTCTTGCGGCCTTCCGGCCCCAGGTCGTGTTCTATGAATTCGCGCACTTCACGGCCACGCTCGCCAATAAGGGCCAGCACGCACACATCCGCGGAACAGCCCTTGATGATGCTGGACAGCAGCGTGCTCTTGCCGCCGCCCGCAGCGGCAAAAATGCCCATGCGCTGCCCTTCGCCGCAGGTAAGCACCCCGTCCAGCACACGCAGGCCAAGGGAGATGGGCCGGTCGATGATGCGCCGCTGCATGGGGTTTGGCGGCTGGGCATAGACGGGATAACGGGTGCGCGGCTTCAGCGGCGGGCCGCCGTCCATGGGTTCGCCCAGGCCGTCCAGCACGCGGCCCAATAAATCTTCGCCCACGGGTATGGACAGGATTTCGCCGGTGGGGATGACCTCCGTGGCCGGTGACACCCCTTGCAGGTCGCCCAGAGGGGTCAGCAGGGCCACCTGCTTGACAAAGCCCACCACCTCGGCCCGCAGGGTCCAGTTTTCCCACGGGTTGCGCAGGATGCACAGCTCGCCCACCTTCACGCCGGGCACCACGGCCCGGATGATGGTGCCCACCACCTGCTCCACGCGGCCGCGCACCTCTACCGTGGGGCCGCTGTGCACGGCCTCTTCCAGCAGGGATCCGATGTACTCAAAGGCCATGGCGGCCTCCCGCTGCGGCAGGCAGGGCGCGCTCCAAGCGGGCGCGGTTAGCGGATCTTGGCATGAAATGCGTTCTCCAGGGCCTTCAGCTGCGTTTCCAGGCTGGCATCCACCACGCCCAGTTCGCTTTCCAGCAGGCAGGCCCCGCGATCCAGGCGGGGGTCGGCCACCACGTCGAGAAAGCTGGCGGAGCCGGGCGCGGATTGCAGCATGGCCCCAAGCGCCTCGGTCACGGCGCGCTCGTCCGCCGGGGCCACGCGCACCACCACCCGCTGCTGGCTGCGCACGGCCACCAGCGCGGTGCGCACGATGCGCACGATGCGCTCGTCGTCGCCAAGGTCGCCAATGACCTTGCGCACCGCCTCTGTCACCACGCGGACCACGGTGGCCTCGATGCCCTCGATGAATTCCACCGACGACATGATTGTTTCCAGCAGTTTTTCGGCATGTTCCAGCCGCCCCTGCTCCAGCCCGTCGCGATAGCCTTCCTCCACCCGGCGGTCGTAGGCCTGCCGTGCCGCCTGTTCAAGCTCGGCGGCACGCGCGCGGGCGGCTTCCAGGATGTCCTGCGCCTGGTGCAGCAGGGCCGCGTCGGCGGCCTTCAGCACGCGCTGGCCGGGTGCCGGGGTTACGGCATTGGCATTCAGTCGAAACAGGGCGCCCATTGCGGTGCAACCTCCTTCAAAAGCAACTTCCTGAGGCCGAACCACACGCCGCGCCACGCGGCCTGTCCATCGTCGTCCACGGGCGCGTTCGCCGCGCCAAAGGCTGGGGAAATACCGGAGCGGGAAGGCGCCAGCAGTTCATCGGGCCACGCCAGGCGCGCACGCAGCGCATCGGGCCAGAGGGCGGCGCACAGGCCAAGGGCACGGGCACCATCCTCGCGGATGCGCCCGGAAAGGCCCGGCCCGGTGCGTTCCGCCTCGCGCAGCGGGGCAAAGTGCCGCCGCACGCCGCCAAGCTGGTAGCGCCCCCGTTGCAGGCCATAGGCGTACAGGTCCGCCCCCAGTTCCGCGCGCAGGGCAAGCACGTCGTCGCGCCGCACCAACCGCGAAAAATCCGGCGCATGCAGCGCCGTGCCGAAAACCAGCGCCAGCCGCTCCGCCTCGCCCGCATCCAGCAAGGCCATGCGCCGCGATTCCTCGGCAAAATCCCAGAACGGCTCAGGGGCGGGCAGACTTCCGCTGCCGGTGGAACGCTCCAGCCAGCGCCGCACGCGCGGCGAACGCAGCAGGGCGTCCCCCGCGCCGGGTACCGTCGCGCGCAGCAGGCCCAGGGCATCCCCGCCACCCGGCGCGGCGCCACGCGCGTTGAACGCCACCATGGCGGCGAACAGCGCGGGCTTGCGCCGCAGCACGTCGAGAAAGAAGCCCTTGTGCATGGCCGCGCCCTAGCCCTGTCCGCCCTGTGTCCCACGGGCCGCGCGGGTATCGCCCGACGCGCTACGCCGTGCGCCAAAGGCGATGAGCCCGGTGCGCGCCCCGGCAAAGGCCAGCCCGGCCAGGGCCGCCAGCAGGGCCACGCCCGCCGCCACCAGCAGGTACGATGGCCCGCTTTCCGGGGGCAGGGGCATGCCGAACAGCGTCGGCCCCTGCTGCATGGGCACGGTAACGGTTTCACGCACCGGCACCAGCATGACCGAAACCCGTTCGTAGTCCAGCCCCGGCACCGCCTTGGCCGTCAGTTCACGAATCTTCGGAATAAGGTTCACCACCGGCGATTCCGGCCCGTGGCGCAGGAACACCGCCGCCGACGCGGGCACCCTGGTCTCGGACGCCGTCTCGCTGCTGGCCAGCACCACGTGCACGCGCGCGGTAAGCACGCCGTCGATGCGCGAGAAGGTATCGGAAAGTTCCTGGGAAATGGCATAGGAAAGGCGCGCCTTTTCCTCGGAGGGCGAGGCTATCATGCCGTCGCCGGAAAAGACCTTGCCAAGGCTTTGGTACTGCTCGCGGGGCAGGCTGTTTTCACGCAGGATTTCCAGCGCCCGCACGATCTGCTCGCGCTCTACCGAAAGGGCGTAGCCCTCCTTGCCCGCCGCCTGCTTTTCGGCGGGTACGCCGTGTCGCAGCAGGGTGGCCAGCATGGTGTTGGCCTGTTCCTCGTTCAGCCCCTTGTACAATTCCGCCTTGCAGCCCGTCAGCAGCATGAGCAGAAATACGGCCAGTGCCGCGTTGCGCAACCCGCGCGGGGCCTGATGTAACATGCCGCGCCATCCGTTCATGCCCTTTCTCCGTGGTGCATCATCCCTGCTGTCTGAGCAGCGCTTCCATCCCTTGCGAACCCTGCTGCGAAACCTGCACCCCGCTGGATGCCTGCACGCGCAACATTCCCACCATGTATTGCAACCGGTACAGTTCCGCCGGGGTGGCCTGCCCGCCGGCTACCCGTTCAAGCAGTTGCCCCACCTCGCGCAGTTGTGCATCCGGCGTGGCCGGGGCATCCGCGCCCCGCGCGGCCTCCGGCCCGGATGCTCTGGCCCGATCAGCCTGTTCTGCCGGTTCTGCCTGTCCCGCACGTTCCGCAGGCCCCGTCCCGTCGCGCAGGCCCCCAGCTTCGGCGGGGGCCGCATCGTGCACCCCGTCGACGCGCTCTGGCACGCCGCGCGTCCCGTCGGGCGCTGCCGCCCGTGACGGATCGTCCACGGGGCGGAGGGCTGCCGCATCGCCATCAAGGCGCCCAGCCCCATCCGGACCTTCCAGGCCTGACGGACCTTCCGGACCGGCTGGGCCTGCCAAGTCAACTGGCCCCTGCGCAGCAGGCTGGCCCGTCTGGAAGGCTTGGCCCCCCTGTTCCGCGCCGCCTTCGGCAAACGGCTGTCCGCCAGTGGCGGCGTCACCGCCCAAACCTTCACCCGGACCTTCCAGCGCCTCCAGAAAGGCCCGCACCAACTCGGCGTCAGGCATGCCGGAAGGGCCGCCGGGGCTGCGCAGTTCTGCCCCCTGCGACACCCCCAGCTTTTCCAGGGCCTCAAGCAGCCGGGTGGGCGATGCGCCAATGCCCGCGATGTCCACGTGCGCCTCCGAATCGGCCTGCGGGGCAACCCGCGCCGCCGCCCCCGAAAGGACGCACGCCGCGGGTTCCTGGGCCGGACCGGCTAGCCTGCCTGCGCCAGCAGCCCGCGCGCCATTTCGCCTGCGGGGCCATCGACGTCGGACACGGCCCGCAGCAGTTCCACCGCTTCGTCACCGCGCCCGGACAACAGGTACGACAGGCCCAGCAGCGCCCGCGCCTCGGCATCGTCGGGCGCGGCCTTCAACACGTCACCCATGATGATGCGTTCCGCTTCCTCGAACTCGTTGACCACCACGTGGCTGAGGGCCTGCCCGATGCGCGCGGGCAAAAAGCCCGGTTTCACGGCCAGCACGCCTTCGTAGACCTGGCGCGCTTCCGCCACCCGGCCATGATGGCAACCCGCGTTGGCCACGTCGAGCAGCCGCTTGATCTCGGCATCCGAAAACATTGGTTTCTCCTTTCCGTAACGGGAACGATCCGGAAACGACGGTTAGCCGGTGCGCTGGGACAGGCTCTTGAGCATGTCGGTCATGCTCTTGGTGACCGACGAAAGGGCTTCCAGCGCGGCATTGTACTGACCCATCTCGAACTGGATCTGCATCATGTCTTCCGGGCTGACCTGATCCTGCTTCATCAGGTTTTCCATGCGGGCCTGGAGATCCTTGCCCTTGTCGCCGATACTGTTCACGCCGGTCTGGAACATGCTGCCAAGATCGAGACCCGGCGCCTTGTTGCCTATGTTCATGACTGCCTCCGTTGGGTTACCCGGCGGTGCGCGACAGCGCTTCCACCACGCGTTGCGCGGCCTGTACGGCGGCACGGGCCGCCTGGGCCACCTTCATTTCATCCGGGGTCATGCCCGCGTCCATGGCGCGCTTGACCGACATGTCCATGGTCAGCAGTTCTTCGCCGACGGCCTTGGCCTTGCTGCCCGAAGGGTCGTCGACGAGATCGAACGCCGACACGAATGCGTCACTCATGGCTACCTCGCAGCCGGTAGGTGGTTGAACGTCCATCCTTTCGCAAATGCAATTCCTTTGTGGAAATCGATTCCAGCACGTACCCGCCGGGCAGCATGCCGCCCTCGAAAACACGCTGCCCGTCGCCGATGGTGACGAAGCGCAGCGGGTTCAGGGTCACGCCGCGCACCTGCAATCCATCCAGCGGGTCGCCTGCCAGGGCTGCGGTTGCCGCAGAATCGGAGGCCGCAGCCGATACGGGGGCTGCCGACAACGCGGCTTGCGGACGTCCGCCCGGTTGCGCCGCCGCAGGCTGCACCGCCGCAGCGGCACGCACCACCGCGAACCGTACCGGCACCCCCAGATGGGCGCGGGCATAGGCCAGCACCTCATCCAGCCGTTCGCGCTGGCGCGCATCCAGGTCGCCCGCCAGTTCCACGGTGCCCGGCAGATAGCGCACCTGCACATGACGCAGCCCGGCGCCGCCCAGAAGCCCGTCAAGCACGGGCGCAACGTCGCTGGCGTAGCGAAGGTCGCGGGTTACCGGGGGCAGCCTGGGCACGTCGTCGCGCAGCGCGCTGAAGGCCCAGGCCTCCACCAGCCCGTCACGGACGTAGCCAGCCACCTTGAGGGGGGCAGGCGCTTCGCCCTGCTGCCGTTCGGCGGATTGCGCGTCCATGAGCTCGACCTCCGGATACAGTGCCCTGCTGTTGAAGGCCGCCTGCACCGCGTGCACCACGTCGTCGCGGACGGCCACATCAATCTGGACGGGATACAGCAGGTTCCGTGCCACCTTCCACACGGTGGCGCGCTCTTCGTCGTTGCCGAGCAATCCGCGCACCACCACGCCGTCGCCATCGGCAGACACCGCCAGGCTGGTCACCCCGGCGCCGCGCAGGGCTTCTTCCACGGCAGCCACGCGTTCGGCGGGGCCTGGGGGGCGCGTTTCAACGGTGACGACAATGGCAATGGCGCACACCAGGGCCAGCAACCCCGCCACCACCGACCTGACACGCCGGGGTGGAGGAGCGGCAACGGTGCCGCCGGGCAGGGTCAGGCCGCCAATATCGTGGGCATCCGTAGTGGAGGAATCCTGCGACTTCGTTGGCACAGGCTGGGAACCGGACGCGGTGTCGCCGGGTGCACCATCTCCGGAAGCAGCGTCAGCGGGGGCAGAAGGTTGCGGGGCGTCATCGACGGGACCGCCGCCCTCACCGCCTGCACGGGGCCGGGCCAGCACGTCGCCCCATTCGGCGCCGGGCCGGTTCCAGGCAAGGCAGGTATCGCCCAGCCAGCACCCCGTGCCCGCCGCCAGCGGGGCACCCTGGGGCGGAACCTCGGCATCACCCGTCCGGATGCCGCCGTCCAGCGGCGCCACATGCACTTCGGGCGCGGCCCCCGGCCCGTCCCCACGCGGTGCCGCCACGGTCAGCGCGGCATGCCGCGCGGCCAGGGACGCATCGCTCAGGATGATGTCGCACGAATCGTCCGTGCCGACGACATGGACGCCTTCAGGCAAAACGACCTCAGCCCCCACGTGGGGGCCGGTGAAAATGCGCAGCAATACGGTGGCGGACGCACTCATCCCCGCCCCCCCGCGTCCGGCATGGACACAATGGGCATGGACACGATGGGCATGGCGGACACGATGGGCACGGCGGGTTCAGGCAACGCCGGGCATCCCGGCACCACCTGGCTGCGCAGTTGCGATTCTGCCGGGGCCCTGGCGGGGGCAGCGGGCGAGGACCCGGTTGCCGCAGGTTCCGCGGGGTCCACCGTGGTCACGCTGCGGGTGCATCCTCCGCTGCGGCGCGGGGCGGGTGCGGGCGCCTTCTCGTTGTAGTCGCCCTGCGTGGCCGAGCGGTGGAACGTCGGGTCGTCCACCCGTTCCGGCGTGGCGGGCAGTTCGGTAAGCCGGACCACCTTGGGAGTGATCAGGATCAGCCGTTCCATGCGCTTGCTGGTCTTGGAATTGGTCTTGAACAGGTGACCCAGCACGGGAATGTCCATCAGGATGGGGATGCCCGTGTCGGTGGTGGACTTCTGCTCGTAGTAATAGCCGCCGATGAGCAGGCTTTGCCCGCCGCCCACGATGGCCTGGGTGTTGATCTTGGTCTGCTTGACCGGCGGTATGGCGGTGGAATTGGACGTGCTCGTGCTGGAGCTGTTGTCGTTCTGGTCGTCCTGCACGTTGACCACCAGCTTGATGGACTGCCCGCCGTCCTCGTTGTGGATGATGTGCGGGGTGACCCGCAGCACGGTGCCCGCCTCGACCTTGAACAGGTCCACGGCCTGGTAGCCCTGCACCTCTATGTAGTAGGTGCTGGTGTTTTCCAGGGTGGCCTGCACGTTGTCCACGGTGAGCACAGAGGGGCGCCCCAGCATGCGGGCCTCGCCATTCTTTTCCAGCGCGGTGACCTGGGCGAGGAAGTAGTCGGAGCCCATGGTGTAGATGGTGGACAGGGTAAGGCCGTTGCCCAGGGGCTTGCCGGGGCTGGGCAGGGTGGGAAAGGCGTCCGTGCCGGTGGAAAAGTCGCCGCCGCCCGCCCAGCGCTGCCCGCTGCCCGCCGTGCCTTGGTACGTCACGCCAAGGTCACGCTTGTAGTCGCTGTCGATGTCCACGATGGCGGCGTGGATTTCCACCAGTTCCACGGGCTTGTCCAGGTCGCCGATGACCGATTCGTAGTAGGGCATGCGGTACACGGCGTCGTGCACGATGACGGCGTTGACGCGCGGGTCGGCCATGATGCTGACCTGCTGCCCCCTGGCCTGGGCGGGCTGCTGCGCCCCCTGCTGCCCTTGCGCGGCCTGGGATTGCTGGGGCTGGGCCTGCTGGCGCCCCTGTGAAACCAGGCCGGTGCCGGAAAGCTTGTCCACCGTGGCGGTTTCCTGCGTGACGCGGGTGGCGCTGGTGGGCGAACCGGTGACCATGGCCCGCAGGATGCTGGCCACACCCGGCAGGGTCACCGTCTTGTCCATGCTGTTCACCGAAATGTCTTCGGCCCAGGCATACTTGAGCGGAAAGACCCGCATCCCGAAGTTGCTGGTCTGCGCTTCCTCAAAGGCGGATACGGCGGCGGAAATCTGGTCCAGATACCCCTGCGGCCCGGCCACCACGATCATGCCCCCGCCGGGCATGAGATCGGCGGGCAGCTGCGGCGACAGCACCGACGACTGGTTCAGCGCCTGATACAACGCCTCGGCACTCATGACCCGGGGCGAAATGAAAATGCGGCTGGTTTCCGTCTCGCTGTAGAAGTTCAGGGTGGTGCCCACCCGATACCACAGCACGCCAAAGGCGGCCCGCATGCCTTGCAGGAACTTTTCCGGGGGCACCGCGTCGAACCTGCCGCTGACCGTGCCGGTGACGCCGGGCGAGAAGGACGCCCCAAGCCCCTGCGAACGGGCAAAATCCATGAGCAGGACGGTAAGATCCTCCTGCTCGGAATAGTGGGTGTACGCCCCCACGAATCCGCCAGATACGGCAGACGCGCCAGATACGGGAGACACGGCAGACGCGGCCATGCCGGGCGTGGCCGCCACGGCCAGGCACAGCAGCAGGGCCAGGGTCGGCAGCGCACCGCGCATAACCCGCGCGACGGCCCCCGCGACCACAAGACGAGGAACGGAAGGAAGCCGCGACCGCAGGACGAGCGACGGATGTTCTGGCTGCAAGGAAACCACCTTTCAACGACCTGATAACCACGTGGCCGACATGCCCGCGAACCTCGCATCGTAACCGCCCGCAGCGCCCCCGCTGCCGACCCGGTCGCTGCCCGCAGCCTGGGCCTGCACCCGCCCCCGCCACCAGGCAAGGTCGTTCAGGAACTCCCCGGCCTTGCGGGGCGCCTCGTCGGGGGATGCGGCCTCTTCCGGCGACAGTTGCCGGAACAGCACCAGCGCACCGTCCTCCAGGGTCAGCACGGCACCACGGGTGCGGGCACGCGCCACGGCACGCCGGGCACATTCCGCCAGCAGGGCATTGGCGGCGTTTTCATCGGCGGGCAGGTCGCCCACCTTGCCGCGCAAAATGCACATCCTGCCGTCCGGCGACAGCAGTTCCATGTCCAGCCCGCCCTCCAGGCGGAACAGGTACCGCCCGCCCGTGGCGTCGCCGGGCTGCCCCACGGGAACGGGTGGTTTCCAGCCCGCCGCGCTGGCGATGGCTTCTGCCGTTGTACGCATGATGGACATGAAGCCTCCCTGATGGTGCCGTAATCTCGCGGGGCGCCGCCGGGGGCGTGGGGCTGCGGGCCCCCCCCCCCCCCCCCGCGCCGCCACCCCCCAAACCCGCGCGGGGCGGGTTGAGGGTGAGCTGGGTGGTGTCCAAGCACGACAA
>JAITSV010000040.1 GCA_031287575.1 Desulfovibrio sp. | reverse complement strand
CCCCCCCCCCCCCCCCCCCCCCCCCCCCCCCCCCCCCCCCCCCCCCCCCCCCCCCCCGGCAAGATTTTGGGTTTGTCAGCAGCCTCACCCCCCCCCTACGCCTTGGGCCGCAGCAGGCGCAGGCCGTTCATGATCACCAGGAACGAACCGCCGATGTCGGCCACGATGGCCATCCACAGACTGGCCACCTGAAACACGGCAAGGGCCAGGAACAGCGCCTTCAGCCCCAGGGCAAAGCCGATGTTCTGGCGGATGACGCCCAGGGTGCGGCGCGAATGGCGCACCAGCCACGGCAGCTTGCCCAGGTCGTCGGACATCAGGGTGATGTCGGCGGTTTCGATGGCCGCGTCGCTGCCGATGCCGCCCATGGCGATGCCAAGGTGCGCGGTGGCCAGCGCGGGCGCGTCGTTGACGCCGTCGCCCACCATGGCCACCCGTTCGCCTTCGGCCACCAGTGCGGCCACGGCGGCGGTCTTGTCGGCGGGCAAAAGGTCGGCCCGGATGTCGGTCACGCCGCAGACGGCGGCCACGCGGGCGGCGGTGGCCGCGTTGTCGCCGGTCAGCATGACCACCCGGCGCAGCCCGGCGGCGCGCAGATCGTCCAGCACGGCACGGGCGTCGGGGCGCAGGTCGTCCTCCAGTTCCATGACGGCGGCAAGGCCCGCGTCGTTCCACAGCAGCACCGAAGACCCGGCGCCGGCGTCGTCCGTGTCGATGCTCTCCGTGCCGTCGTGCCCCCCGGCGGCGTCCTGCGCTCCGTCTGGCGGCCCGTCCTGGGCCCCATGCTGCGTAAAGAAACGACGATTGCCGATGCGCCAGCGCGCGCCGTCCACCACGCCCTCGGCCCCCAGGCCGGGCAGGGTGCGGTGGTCGCTGGCCGTGGCTCCATCATCCAGCCCTGCTCCCAGCACCTGCCGGGCGTGCTGCACGATGGCGCGGGCAAGGGGGTGGCTGCTGGGACCTTCCAGCGCGGCGGCAATGCGCAATGCGGCAGCCTCGTCGCGCACCTGCGGGTGCCCGTCCACGGGCAGCACGCGGGCCACGCGGGGGCGGCCCAGGGTCAGGGTGCCGGTCTTGTCGAAGGCGATGGCGGTAAGGCTGGCGGGCAGTTCGAGGAACGAGCCGCCCTTGACCAGCACGCCGTTGCGGGCCGCGCTGGTCAGCCCGGCCACGATGGACACGGGCGTGGAGATGACCAGCGCGCACGGGCAGGCGATGACCAGCACCACCAGCGCCTCGTACACCCAGGCCGACCACGCCCCGCCGAAGAACAGCGGCGGCACCACGGCCACCAGGGCGGCCACGGCCAGCATGGCCGGGGTGTACACGGCGGCGAAGCGGTCCACCCACTGCACGGCGCGGGCGCGGCGCGACTGGGCCGCCTCCACCATGTGCAGGATGCGCGCAAGCGTGGTGTCCGACGCGGCGCGGGTGGTCAGCACCTCCAGCACGCCGCCGCCATTGATGGTGCCCGCAAAGACCGGCTCGCCCACCCGCTTGGGCACGGGCATGGATTCGCCGGTGATGGGCGACTGGTCGATGTCCGAGCTGCCCGCCGCCACCGTGCCGTCCAGGGGCACGCGGTCGCCCGCGCGCACCAGGATGCGCGAGCCCACGGGCACGTTTTCCACGCCGGTTTCCACGGGGGTGCCGGGCAGGGCTCCCCCAACGTCACCCCCAACGTCACCCGGACGCGACAGCAGCAAGGCCCGCGAGGGCGAAATGTCCAGCAGCGCGGCAATGGCCGACCGGGCCCGGTCCACGCTCCAGGATTCCAGCTGGTTGGCCACGGCGAACAGGAACGCCACGGAGGCCCCCTCGAAAAACTGGCCGATGGCCGCGGCGCCGATGACCGCCAGCAGCATGAGCAGGTTCATGTCCGGCCGCAGGGTGCGCACGGCATGCAGCGCGCGCGGGGCCACCCGCCAGGCGCCCGCCACCGCCGCCGCCAGCCACAAGGCCAGGGTGGCCGGATGGGGCACGCCCGATTCCTCGAACACTGCCAGCAGCGCCCCGGTGTGCACCCATTCCGTCCCGATGCCCGCCACCATGGCGATGCCGCTCGCCGCGCACAGCAACAGCGAGGCCTGGCGTTGCCACAACGCGGCCAGGCCGGGCGGCAGCAGGGACAGCAGGCCGGAAGGCGCGTCGCCGGGCGCGGGCACCTCGCACGCGCCGCCGCAACACGAGCACCCCGCCAGGGCCGGAATCTGCGCGGGGCGGGGGGCGATGGCATGCGCGTGTACATGGGCGGAGTCGGAGGCAATGGCGCCGGAGCCGCAGCAACCATCATGGCAACGGCCGTCATGTTCATGTGCCGTCGTGCTGACCGGGCCAGACTGATCAGACTGGCCAGCCTGATGAGTCGGGCAACATCCGTCCCCGTGTGCATGGCTGGCGGACGGGGCCGGGCGCAGCACCACGCCGGGCCTGCCCGCCGTCTCGGGCGCGGCGCGCATGCCGGTGCGGGCCACGGCGGCCACCACGTCGTCGGGGCCCAGGTCCAGGCCGTCCATATCCACGCGCATGCGGCGGGACAGCACGTCGAATTCCAGCCGGTCCGGGCTGCCCACCAGGGGGGTCAGCGCGTGCCGCAGGATGCTCACCTCGTTGGCGCAGTCCATTTCCTCGATGCGAAAGGCGGTCATGGGCATCTCTCCGTGGGAAAGCGGCGGGGCACGCCTGCATGCCGCCCGGCCATTGTTTCTGTCTGCACATATGAACACGTGTTCATATGTGCAGAGTATGCGGGAGACGCCACGGTGTCAACCGCCCGGCACGGCAAGGCTGGTGAAAACGCGCCAATTCACCCAGTCCGGAGCCGAACCGATCGGAAAACGCCGAAAATCCGGCTTGTTCCCGATACGAACAGGTCGGAGAAATGCTGCACGCCATGAAGGGGAAAGCGGCCCGAACGGACGCACACGGAACCGATCGGGCGTGCCAAAAGACCGACACCCGGCGGTCACCGATAGTCGGCGGATGGCGCGCAACGTCGCGGACCGTGTGTTTTTTGGGGGGACGAAGGCGTGGCGGGTGGCACCAGACCGGCGAAACGGCCCGAACGAAGATCACGGGCAACCCTTCCCGACCGGCCAGCGCGACCCACTGGCCGCAGGCCGTATGGCGGACAGTCTGGCAGACCGTCCGGCAGGCAGTGCCGGAACCAGCCGTGCTACGCGCGGTTCTTGCCGTCGGTCATGGCCAGGGCCAGCTTCATCTCGCGGTCCAGGCGGTTCTGCACGGCGGCCTGCACCCGCTCGGACGAGGCCCCGAACTGGCCGGAGCGCACGGCATACACCTCGCGGATGAGCTGCTTTTCGAAGTTGCGGCCCGCCCTGGCGGTGCCCGCCTGCACGGCGGCATCGCCCTGCCCGGCTTCCTGCGGCGCGGCCTGCTGCTCGGCCATGTTGTCCAGCGCGCGGGCAAAGATGCGGGTGGCCCCGGCGGGGCCGTGCTGCACGGCGGTACTCCACAGCACCTCGCGCAACGCGGGCGACAGCGCCCCCTTGTTCAGCCCGGCGGCGCGGCTTACCGCCTGCAAGGCCGGGGCATAGTGGCTTTCGTGGATGAACCGCTCCTGCAGGGCCTCGAACCGTGCCGGATCTTCCTCTGCTATTTCCCGCCACACGCGGGGCATTTCGCCGGTCTTGCCGCCGGTGTTGGCGGGTCCGGCGGCCTCCAGGCGCGAGGCGATGTCCGGCGCGGCCTGCCGGGCAAAGTCGAGGAAGCGGTCCATGGTCCCGGCCCGCGACGAAATCTGGTACTTGCCGTACGAGGTGCCCCCGTGCCGGTCGTAGCCGACGGCGGCAATGCCGTCCTCGCCCGACTCGAACTGCGCGGACAGCCCGCCGATGTCGCCAGCCGCAGCGCCTGCCGCGTCACGACGGCCCGCTTTGTCCGCCTTCTCCCCACGGTCGCGCCGCGCGGCCTTGCCCGCGCCACCCTGTGCGCCGCCGCGCCCCGGCCCGCCAGCCACGGCAGCCGTGGGCGCATCGCCACCCATGCCACCCATGCCACCCATGCCAGAGGTCGCCATGTCCAGATTGCCGGAAAGGGCCATCAGGTTGCGCGAGGTCATGGCCCCGCGCAACGAATCCAGCCCGCCGGTGCCGCCTTCCATGACCTTGGCCAGGGTGGCCAGGGCACGGGAATTGACGATGTCCATGGCCGCGCGCGAGGCGCGGTCATCGGCGGCCAGGGCGCTTTCGGTCTGGCCGCCCGCAGCCGTCAGGCCGGGCAGGGCCGCCAGTTGCGGCGAGGACGCCGCCCCGCCGCCAAGACCGCCCGCGAGCACTCCCCCCAGGGGCGATGCGCCCCCACCTTTGGCCAGCAGCGCGGCAAAACGCGGGTCGGCGGTGCCGCGCTGGCCCGCCCTGGGGGTGGCACCGGCGCGCCGGGTACCTTCGGTGGACCGCCCTTCGACCAATGTCTGAAGGGCATCCATGGAGATGTTCTTTCCGTAGGCCATGCGCAATCCTCCTGCCGCCGGGGGAACGGAGTGGCGGCGCACAGGGCAAAGCAAGGGGAATGCCAGCATGCCCACTCTGCCTTGCATGACGGCAGGTTGCGGACGCACTGCGGGCATACGGCAGCGCCGGGCGGGCGGCGGGGACGAGGGCTGCGTCAAGCCGCCGACGGCTGCCCGGAAGCGGCATGGCGAAGGGGGCGCCGGTTGGGGCTGGCTATGCGGCGGGAGCGGGCGGGCGTGGCCGGACTGGCCGGACTGGCCGGACTGGCCGGACTGGGCAGTCGCCGGACCATGGCACCCGTCCCGAGAGAGAGAAAAGAGAAAGGCCCCGCGCGGATGCACGGGGCCGTGTCCTCGAAACGCAACGGCGGAAATCCGGGCTACTTTCCGACGGGAGGCGTGCCGCCGGAGCCGGAACCGGCGGCCTTGCCGCCCGCATTCCCCCCGGTACTCCCCACGGCGCCGCCCCCGGCAGTCCCGGAAGCCCCGTCATCACGCGGGCGGTAGTAGCGCATGGCCTCGGGCAGCATGGCCCGCAGCGCGTCGATGCGCTTGGCCTCGGTGGGGTGGGTGGACATGAAGTCCGACTTGCCCTTGCCGCCCGCCTGCTTGAGCATCTTCTGCCAGAATTCGATGGCCGCGTGCGGATCGTACCCGGCCTTGGCCATGAGCAAGAGCCCGATGTGGTCGGCTTCGTACTCCATTTCCCGGCTGTTGGGCAGCATGACGGCCATGTTCATGGCCCCGGCGTAGCCGTCGCCCACGGCCTGGGCCGCCTGTGACGAGCCGCTGGCCGCGGCCACGCCCACCATGGCGGCCAGCTGGCCCACCTGCACCATGCGCGCCCGGCTCATCTTCTCGTTGCTGTGCCGGGCCAGGGCGTGGGCCACCTCGTGGCCCACCACGGCGGCAAGCTCCGCGTCGGTGTCGGCAAGGTCCAGCAGGCCGGTGTACACGGCCACCTTGCCGCCGGGCAGGCAGAAGGCGTTGACCGCATCCTTCTCGATGGTGTGGAATTCCCAGCGGTACTGGGGGCGTTCGGCCACGGCGGCAATGCGGCGGCCCACCCGCTCCACGCGGGCGGATTCCGCCGTGCCGGTGACCTCCCTTTCCTTCTTCAGCACCTGCTGCATGGCGGCAAGGCCCATTTTGACCTCGTCCGCCTCGGAATACATGATCAGCTGGCTGCGCCCGGTATAGGGGGCCTTGGCGCACCCGGCCAAGCCCAGCAGCAGCACGCACAGCGCAAGGGCCGCCATGCGGATGACGCCGCGCGCGGCGCCGTGCGGGTTCCGGTCCGTATCCTTGTTCATATCCTTGATATTGACGAACGATTGCATGTGGTTCCACCCCGTGGACCCGCCGTCCGCCGCCACGGGGCGAACCCGCGCGGCTTGACGGAATCGTCGATTGCCGTATTTTCCCCTACCTGACGGGGCCGAACGCGGTCCCGTCCGGCGGGGCTTCCGGCTCCCTGCCGGAAACGCGCCCCCAATAGCGTATTTTCCCGGAAAGGAACAGTCATGGGCAAGGACCTGATCATCGTCGAATCCCCCGCCAAGGTGAAGACCATCAAGAAATTCCTTGGCGGCAACTACGCCGTGCATGCCAGCGTGGGTCACGTGCGCGACCTGCCCACCAGCGAACTGGGCGTCGACGAGGCCAACGGCTTTGCCCCCCGCTACCAGGTCATCGACGGCAAGCAGAAGGTGGTTTCCGCCCTCAAGGAAGCCGCCGCCAAGGCCGACAACGTGTACCTGGCGCCCGACCCCGACCGCGAGGGAGAGGCCATCGCCTGGCACGTGGCGGAACTGATCCGCGACAAGAACACCAACATCCAGCGCATCCAGTTCAACGAAATCACCGCCCGCGCGGTAAAGGAAGCGCTGGAGAACCCGCGCGAACTGAACCGCAACCTGTTCGACGCCCAGCAGGCCCGCCGCGTGCTGGACCGCCTGGTGGGCTACAAGCTTTCCCCCCTGCTCTGGAAGAAGGTGAAGCGCGGCATTTCCGCCGGGCGCGTGCAGTCCGTGGCCCTGCGCCTGATCGTGGACCGCGAGACCGAGCGCCGCGCCTTCAACCCCGAGGAATACTGGCTGTTCCGCGCCCGCCTTGCCGGGGCCACCCCGCCCCCCTTCCGGGCCGACCTGCACAAGCTGCACGGCAAGAAGCCCGCCATCGGCAGCGCGGCGGACGCCGCCGCCGTGGAAGCCTCCATGCAGGGCCAGCCCTTCGTCATTACCGGCATTGACGAAAAGGAACGCCAGCGCCAGCCACAGCCCCCGTTCATCACCTCTACCATCCAGCAGTCGGCCAGCCAGCGGCTGGGGTATTCGGCCAAGCGCACCATGAACATCGCCCAGCGCCTGTACGAAGGCGTGGAACTGGGCGAGGCGGGCACCGTGGCCCTGATCACCTACATGCGTACCGACTCCGTGCGCATCGCGGACGAGGCGCGCGACGCGGCGCGCGAGTTCATCGCCGCCACCTGGGGCAACGACCACCTGCCCGCCAAGGCCCGCCAGTTCAAGACCAAGGGCGGCGCGCAGGACGCGCACGAAGCCATCCGCCCCGTTGATGTGAGCGTTACGCCAGATTCCGTGCGCCACCTGCTGCCGCCGGACCAGTTCCAGCTGTACCGGCTGGTGTGGCAGCGCTTCGTCGCCTCGCAGATGGCGGCGGCGCGCTTTCACGACACCACGGTAACCATCGCCTGCGGCCCCGTCGAATGGCGCGCCAAGGGCGAACGGCTGCTGTTCCCCGGCTTTCTGGCCGCGTCTCCCCAGAAGGAGGCGCAGGACGGCGAGGACGTGGCCGAAGGCGACCTGCCCAAGCTTTCCGTGGGCGAGGAACTGACCGCCCTGTCCGTGGAAAAGGAACAGAAGTTCACCCAGCCCCCGGCCCGCTACACCGAAGCTTCCTTGGTGCGCGAACTGGAAGAGCGCGGCATAGGCCGCCCGTCCACCTACGCGGCCATCATCTCCACCCTGCTCGACCGCGACTACGCCCGGCTGGAGGAAAAGCACTTCGCCCCCACCGACCTTGGCGCGGTGGTCTGTGATCTGCTGGCCGGACACTTCACCACCCTGATGGACGTGGACTTCACCGCGCAGATGGAAGGATCGCTGGACAAGGTGGCCGAAGGCGAACTGGACTGGGTGAAGCTGCTGGAAGACTTCACCGGCGGGTTCAACCCGGTGCTGGAACGCGCCGCCCAGGCCATGGACACCGTGAAGGGCGGCCTGCCCAGCGGCATAGACTGCGAACTGTGCGGCAAGCCCATGGTCATCAAGTTCGGCAAGGCGGGCACCTTTCTGGCCTGCTCCGGCTACCCGGCCTGCCGCAACACCAAGAACTTCACCCGCGACGAAAAGGGCAACATCCAGGTCGAACAAAAGCTGCGCGAGGAACCGGAAAAGGTGGGCACCTGTCCGCAATGCGGTGGCGACCTGGTACTGAAGAAGGCCCGCACCGGCAGCCGGTTCATCGCCTGTACCAAGTACCCGGACTGCACCTATACCGCGCCCTTCTCCACCGGCGTGCCCTGCCCCCGCGAAGGGTGCGAGGGCGTGCTGGTGGAAAAAAGCTCCAAGCGCGGCAAGATCTTCTATTCGTGCAGCGCCTACCCCAAATGCGACTACGCCCTGTGGGACTGGCCCGTACCCGGCCCCTGCCCGGACTGCAATTCGCCCCTGCTGGTGATCAAGAACACCCGCGCCCGTGGCCGCCACATCGCCTGCCCGGAAAAGACCTGCAAGTATTCCCGCGACCTGGACGAGGACGGCGGCGGCGAGGAATAGCCCGCCGGGACGATTGCGGAACGAAGCGGGAAGGAGCGGGGCGCTGCCCCGCACCCCGCAAGGGGGCCGCGCCCCCTTGACCCCCTTATGGGGCAACCCAGCTGAACATATCGTCATTCCAATCCCCCGCCACATACCGTGGCGGGGGATTTTGCGTTGCCGAGCAGGGTGGGAAATGCGTTCGGGATGGGACAAACGAATCATGGGGAGCGCCGGGCGGGCAGACAGACGGGCGGGGAGCGCACGTCAGGCCCACGCCATGGTCACGCCCCCTTCGGACGGCCTTCCCACCCCCTTCCCGCCCTCTTGCGGGCCGCGCCACGGAAAAACCGTGCGCTAGCCTGCCGGTGCACTGGCGCGCGCCACCGCCCGGATTGGCCGGGCGTACCCCGCTGCCCCCCGGCCGGAGCGGACGTGCCGCGTTGACACCAAGGAAGGGCTCTACGTATGCCGAATACGGAATTTCGAAAAGCCACTGGCGTGCATCCTGGAGTGCCCGGCGGCAACGGCGTTCTGGCCGTCCCCGACAAGCCGGAGGACATCAACCGGATCACGGCGGATACACTGCACAAGCTGGAAGGCAACGTCCTGTACGCCTACATCCCCATGAAGGACGGCAAGCCCATGGACAACAGCAGCGCCACCATCGGGGCGGGTATCGACACGGGGCAGTGGAGCGCGGGGGGGCTACAGAAGCTGGGAGTACGTGACGACGTGGTCAATACCCTTCGTCCCCTGCTTGGCAGGAATGCCACAGAAGCCAAGCAGGTAATGGATGATCTCCAAAGACAAAAGCGGAGCATAAAGCTCACCCCCGAGCAGGCCAGCCACCTCAACGAGAAGATGACCATCCATTTCAAGGAAACGGCGCAACAGCAGTACAACACCGCCCCGCACAACACCGACGCCCAGGGCAATACCATCCGCAAGTTCGAAGAACTGCCCAAGGAAATGCAGGCTACTATCACCTCCGTGCTCTACCAGCACGGCAGCACGGAGAAATTCCCCAAATTCTGGGAGCATTCCACCAAGGGCGACTGGGACGGGGCCATCAAGGAACTGCGCAACTTCAGTTCCAACCCTGACTACAAGTACCACCCCCGCCGCAATACGGAGGCCGACCTCATGCAACATGGCCTGGACAGGCTGCGCCAATGACGCACCCCGCAAGCCTCCTGCACATCACATTCCGGGGGGCCGTGCGGCCCCCCCGCCCTCGCCACATGCTACCCACTCTGCTGGCGCTCGCCCTGTGGCTGGCCTGCCTTGGGGCATGGTTTCCGGTGCATGCCGAACCGCTGCCGGCCATGCAGCGGCTGCCCGTGGTGGCTCCTGAGCCTGATATATTTCGGCGCATCACAAAAACAGATCGTGGGATACTCCTTCGGGCGGGCGTCATTGATGCTAAGGGCAATTATCCCAAAGCCGAGGTTATCCCTGCCGGGGAATACAGCCCACGGTCCTTTGCCCGTGAGTTTTACGAACGCGCAGACCACACAACGTTTCCTTCAATGTTTCTGCCGGTGGTAAAGGACAAACCAACCTTTACTTCCTTAGGTATCCCGTACGAAGCCAAGGAACCCTATCTTTTATTGATCGAAGACAAACCGCTGGGTCATAACCCGCAAGTCAGCCTGACGATCGACCACCTTGGCTCACTCGACTGGGACGGCAACGGAACACGCGACTGGCTCTTCGGATGTCGTATCCTGCTTTACAAACAAAACGTGGATCTCGGTTGCTTCCTGTTGGTGCTCAATCCGCAGCCCACTGGTCCTCTTGACGTCAGAGTACTCAGCATTTCCTATTCGCCCCCCGACGATGTCCTGAACTTCACCACGTACTACGGCACCGCCGCACGGGACTACCTGTTCACCATCATGCGGGACAGGCTGCCCGCCATCTACCCCGGCTGGACGCCGCCCGCGCGGGCGGAAGACCTGCCCTGGCGCGATGCCCCCGGCATGGAGGGCGTGGGCTACGTCGAACATGTGGACGAGGGCAAAAAATGACGCGCGCGCAACGAAACGGGGCGGCAGGCTTTGCGCCTCCGCCCCACATGGCAACATAACTCCGGAGCCGAGCGAAGAAATCAACGTCCGGCGGGGCAGGCCGCATGACCGGCGCCAACGCTGACGCCATGCGCCCGCAGCCCGCGCTTCTTGCCGACCTGCCCGCTCCTGTTCCCCTTTAGCCGCCCCTGCTCCCGCCTGTCCGCCCTACTCTCCCCTTACTCACTCTTAATGACGATGGACTCGCCCGTGGCCAGCACCACCGAGCGCACCGTGGATTGCCCGGTCAGCCGCTCCGCGTTCAGCAGCGGGACATCCTTCGGCTCCGCCTCGTCCAGGTCGATGACCCACGATTCGGCAAACGCCTCGCCGGGACGAATCTGCATGCCGCGCACCAGCTTCAGGGTGCGCAGCACCCGCCCGGCCTCGTCCCGCACCGCACAGTCCACCACCACCCGGCCCAGGGTCTGGTCGCTTTGGTTGGCCCCGGTCACCTGCACCACCAGCCTCTTGAAATTGCGCCCCCCGGACAGGGTATCGATGCCCACCAAGGTACGGTCCAGACGCATCAGCCCGGCCAGCCGTTCGGCGATGCGGGCGTTTTCCTCCGCTGCGGTCGCGCGTTCGCGGGCGCGGATGCGTTCCAGCGCAGCGGCGTGCGCGGCCAGCAGGCCGTCAGGGTCCACCAAGCCCTCCACCTTCCAGCCGCCCTTGCCGTCGATCAGTTGCACTCGCAGGTCGAAGGTGGTTTCCAGCGCCTCGTTCTTCACGGGCACCACCACCATCACGTGGTCACCCGCGCGCTCGGCTATGGGGGGAATGGCCGCCCCCACCTGCTCGCGGAAGTCGGGCGGCAGCAGGTCCTCGCGCTTGCGCTCGCCCGCCGCGCCCACGGGCAGGGCCAGCAGGGCCTGACGCAGCACCTCGCGCAATTGCGCCGTCTCGCGCGCGTCGGGGGCCGACGTTCCCTGCACGCCAGAAGCCTTCAGCTGCACCGCCATCAACTGGTTCACCAGCCTGTCCATGTCCACGCGCCGCTCGAAGGCCGCCGCGTCGCCATTGCGGAAGGCCAGCACCAGTTGCTCCACGGCGGTTTCCGGGCTGTTGGCCTTGACCCACCACCAGCCGCCTCCAGCGGCGGCCCCCAGCACCACCAGCCCGGCCGCCACGCACAGCACCATGCGCAGGGTGCGTTTGGACAGTCCTTTCCTCTCGCCGGGCGTGGCCCCTGCGCCGTCAGCGGAGGGAGAGGCGGGTGTTCCCGTCGGCACGGCGGGCTTTGCCCCAGAGGCTTTGGAGGTCGTTTTGGAGGTCGCACCATCCAGCGATTCCGGGGCGGTGATGAGCAGATCCCCCCCGGCGGGCTTCTTCTTGCGGGAAAGGAACGGCAACTTGAACGAGAATCCCATGGATGTCTCCGGTTACGGCATTGCGGGATTACGGAAATCGGGGGCAAGGGCGGCGGAACAGGCAAGGGCAGATCACGGTTGTGTCCCGACGGCAGGCCCCAGCAGGCATGTCCGCCCACAGGGCGGCAACCGGCAGGGTGGGCGCAGGCACGGCGGCGGAATCAGCCCAGCACTTCGCCCAGGCCGCCGCACACCGCCGCCAGTTCGTCGTTGCCCACGGCAAAGGACAACGCGGCGGCAAGATCGAAGGGGGGCGCGGCGGCAAGGTCGATGGGCAGCGGGGCGTGCCCCAGTTCCGCCAGGTCCGCGCACAGGGCCGTGCACAGTTGCGGCCAGGGCTTCAGGAAGGCCGCCGCCGAATGGCACAACGCGGCACGCGCGCCCTCGCCGCCCGCCTGGCCCGAGGCCTGGGCCGCGTGGGCCACGGTGTCGAGCAGGGCGTGCAGGGCGTACAGCAGGTCGAAATAGAGCAGGCGCGGGTCTGCCGCGCGCGACCGCAGCATGCGTTCACGCATGGAGTACAGCACCACGTTCAGCACTTCGTCCAGCGGGCGGCCCTCGTCCAGCGCGGCCTTCATGTGGTGGCCCTGCCAGCGCCAGCCCCGGCGCACCATCTGCAACCGCCCGATGCGCCGCACCTCGAAGGCCTCCACCCCGTCCACGGCCCACAGCAGGTAGCCGTTGTCGCGCAGGCGGCGCGAAAGGTAGGCGTCCTGGCCAAAGCGTTCCTCGTAGCCGGAAAAACCGCCCACCGCCTCGAAGGCGTCGCGCCGGGCCAGCCAGGCCCCGCCGGGCAGGAACGGCACGGAACCGGCGGCCCCCCGGTTGAGGGTATAGGTCAGCTCCAGGTAGCGCGAGAGCAGGTCGTCGCCGGTGCGGGGGCGGATGGCCGTGCCCGCCATGCCCACGCCTGGCCGGGCCGCTGCGGGCAGGCACACCGCCAGCCAGTGCGCGGGAAAGCGGATGTCCGCGTCCACCGAAAGGATGAACCGGGTGGTGGCGCGGGCCGCCCCCAGCGCGCGGGCGTGGGTGTTGCCCCGGTTTTCCGGCACACGCACCACCTCTATGTCGGGCAGCCGCCCGGTCACCTCTTCCGGCAGGTCCGGCGTGAACGGTTGCGCCGAGCCGTCGTCGATGACCACGATGGCCGAGGGCATGGCCGTCCATCCGGTGACGGACGACAGCAGACCCCGGACCAGTTCGTGGTCGTCGTAGGTGTAGGTGACCAGGGTGACGGAAACCGTGCGCATGGATGCCTCGTTCCGGAATCTTCGCGTGGCTGGCTGGCACGAACCACGGACGGCCGCCATTGCCGATGCCGCCCGTATCATGGGCAAGGACCGACACGCCGAAAACAGGGACGCCGCCAAAGACAGGACGGTGTCGCTGACGACAGGCCCGGCGTCTGCGCCGGGCCGGGCAACCGTGCCGGGACGCGGGGGGCGCCCCGGCGCGCGCCCGAACGCATTTGCGCGCCCGGGCTGCGGTACGGTGCAACTGTATGTATTGAAGCAAATGCGGCCATTTCCGCAAGGGGAAACCGCACGGATGAGGGAAAATACGCACTCCGGCGGGTGTGGCGCACGCATGGGGCAGGGAACCCGCCGGGCGCGCAACCGCAATGCGCATGCGGAGGAAGGGTTGAGGGTGGGGCAGACCCGCCGGGTCGGCCAGACACGTCGGACCCGCCGGGCCGGCAGGTGTGCGAAACCTGTCCGCCGCCGGGTTCCGCACCCGGCTGATTCGCCGTCTCCGCCGCACCCGGCGCATCGGTCGTCCGCCTCAGTTTTCCGCCTGCTGGACAGGGGCGCGCGGGCGGCGCTAGGATGAACGATACGGGGTATCGCATCCGCCGCCGCCCCGCACCCGCGACATCCACGGAGGCCCACATGCCCCACACGCCACCAGACCAGCCCCATCTGCCGGGCACGCCAAACCAGACGAATCGGACTGAACATTCCGCCGCCCCCCGGCCCGCCCCCCGGCCCGGCCACCGGCTGGAACGGGACAGCATGGGTCTTGTGGAGGTGGAGCAAAGCCGCCTGTGGGGTGCGCAGACCCAGCGTTCGCTGGACAATTTCCGCATCGGGGCGGACCGCATGCCCCTGTCCGTGGTGTACGCGCTGGCGCGCATCAAGAAGGCCGCCGCGCTGGTCAACCGCGACCTTGGCCTGCTGCCGCCGTCCCCGCCCGGCCAGCCCGGCCAGCCCGACCAGTCCAATCAGCCGGACCAGCCGCATATGGCCGAGGCCATTGCCCGCGCCGCCGACGAGGTGCTGGCGGGCCTGCACGACGACCATTTTCCGCTCTCCGTCTGGCAGACCGGCAGCGGCACCCAGACCAACATGAACGTCAACGAGGTGCTGGCCAACCGGGCCACGCAACTGCTGGCGGACGCCCCGCACGCCGCCGCCGCGCCCGGCGTCCAGCCCCCGCCCGCCGAGCAGCCCCCTTTCCGCGTTCATCCCCCCATCCATCCCCCCATCCATCCCAATGACCACGTGAACCGCTGCCAGTCGTCCAACGACGCCTTTCCGGCGGCCATGCACCTTGCCGCCGCGCTGGCCCTGCGCGACGACCTGCTGCCCGGCGTGCGCCACCTGCGCGATGCATTGCGCGCCAAGGCCACCGCCTGCGCGGACATCGTGAAGATAGGCCGCACCCACCTGCAGGACGCCGTGCCCCTGACCCTGGGCGACGAGATGTCCGGCTGGGTGGCCCAACTGGACGCCTGCCTGGAAGGGCTGGACGCGGCCATGCCCCACCTGTGCCGCCTGGCCCTTGGCGGCACCGCCGTGGGCACCGGCCTGAACGCGCACCCCGCCTTTGCCCCGCGCGCCATCGCCCTTTTGGCCGACATGACCGGGCTGCCGCTGGTGCCCGCGCCCAATCCCTTTGCCGCGCTGGCCGCCCACGACGGGTTGGTGCTGACCAGCGGCGCGTTGCGCGCGCTGGCCACGGCCCTGCTGAAGATCGCCAACGACGTGCGCTGGCTGGCGTCCGGCCCGCGTTGCGGCATCGGCGAACTGCGCCTGCCCGAAAACGAGCCCGGCTCGTCCATCATGCCCGGCAAGGTCAACCCCACCCAGTGCGAGGCCCTGACCATGGTGGCCGTGCAGGTCATGGGGCTGGACGTGGCCGTGGGCATGGCCGGGTCGCAGGGCAACTTCGAGCTGAACGTGTTCAAGCCGCTGATCATCCACGACGTGCTCACGGCCATGCGCCTGCTGGCCGACGGGTGCCGCTCGTTCGCGGACCATGCCGTGGCGGGCATGCAGCCCGACCTTGCGGGCATTGCCGCGCACGTGGGGCGTTCGCTGATGCTGGTCACCGCCCTTGCGCCCGTTGTCGGCTACGACAGGGCGGCGCAGGCGGCGCACCTTGCCCATACGCGGGGCATCACCCTGCGCGAGGCCTGCCTGGAAATGCGGTTGCTGGACGGCGCGGCCTTCGACGCGGCGGTGGACCCGTTGCGCATGGCCAGACCGCATGATGAGCACGAAGGGCAGAAGGGATAGCGGGCAGCCAGAGACGCGACGGAGGACGGGCGGCGAACGGATGGCGAGGGTCCGCCCGCGTGAAGGGACGTGCCGGCCACCCGCACCGCCAGTACTGCCCTGCGCCGCAGGCCGCCACATCGCGTCGATGAGGAGCGCCCCCGCGCATCATGCCGCACCCCGACCCGTGAAAGCGCACACTCCCGCGCATCTTGCGCGCTTGTCCGCATCCGGGCATAAGCGCGCCATAGCCCCTCGCAGGGTCCGGCCAGGCAGCCGGACCACGCGGCCCCTCAGGGGGCGGACCGCCAACCCGCCATCCCCGGCCGCGCCACGTCACATCGCATCGTCGTTCCACCGGTACAGGTTCGCCGCCCGCACCGCCGCGCCCATTCCGTGCACATTCAGGCAAGGGGCAGGCGGGCATTCATCGCACCGGCGTTCCGTCATGGCCCGCGCCCGCATGCCGTTCCGTGCCCTCGGAACCCGGCAGGCCGCGCCCCGCGCCAGCTGACCGGCAGCGCCGATGCTCCCACCCCATCCGCAGCAACGAGGAAGACAATGGAGACCAAACTGGCCAACCCGGCCCCGCTCGGGCTCATGGGCTTCGGGATGACCACCATCCTGCTGAACATCCACAACGCGGGCTTCTTTCCCATCAGCTCGATGATCCTCGCCATGGGCATCTTCTACGGCGGCATCGCGCAGGTCATCGCGGGCATCATGGAATTCAGGAAGGGCAACACCTTCGGCACCACGGCGTTCACGTCGTACGGATTCTTCTGGCTGACGCTGGTGGGGCTGATCGTCATGCCCAAGCTGGGCTGGGCCGAACCCACCCCGCACGCCTACATGGGCTGCTACCTGGCCATGTGGGGGCTGTTCACCTTCTTCATGTTCCTGGGCACCCTGAAGGGCAAGACCACGCTGAAGTTCATATTCCTGTCGCTGACCGTGCTGTTCGCGCTGCTGGCCATCCGCGACTTCACCGGCAGCGAGCTGATCGGCACCATCGCCGGGTGGGAAGGCATCGTGTGCGGCGCCAGCGCGTGTTACCTGGCCATGGCCGAGGTGCTGCACGAGCAGTATGGGCGGGTGGTACTGCCGTACTAGGTGGGGATGGGGGAAGGGGCTGTCGCCTGAGGTGGAGGGGGAATGCCTTGATGGGCGTGTCCCCTACGAAGACAGTCCCGCGTGATTGCTATCCCTCGATTTCGTTATGCCTCCGGCGGGCAAGGGGCCGTGTAACGACGGCCCCCTGCACCCCCGCGTTCCGGTGGCTCCGCCCCCTGGACCCCCGGGCTTTCATGCGCGGCGTCCCTTCGGCGGCAGCTTCCCTCCGGCGCAAAGCGCCTTCGGGTGATCTGCCGCCGGTGACGCCAATGCGCGCCAATCTCCCATTGCCTCCGTGGCACATGAGTGCCTTTACCCATACGTATCCTGCACCGCATTCCCTGCCGGGCAGCTTCCCTCGGCCAAAGCGCCTTCGGGTGATCTGCCCGGCGGAATGCGATGTGCGCCAATCTCTCGCAGCCCTTCCAACACTTGGGGCGCTATCCCGCCCCCCCGTTGCGACGCATGTGCCGCCGTCAAAGCCCGGCGTCACACGCTTCTTCGCGCGTCACCTTTACGTTGAACCACCAAAACTCTATCCGCCGCCGGTATTCCGGTATTCTCGTAAGGCTTCAATGCCACCCGTTCGCGGCATGCCGTCAGGAAAGGCAATCCGCCTACCTGAATGGGCGTGGAGTGCGCACCACAACGATTCCGCCAAGCTGGTCGCGTGTTCCGTGGCTGGTTCGTGACTAGTTGCCGAGGCTGGAAATCAAGCACTGTAGGACGGTAGCAACCACCGAAAACGATGTTGCCCCATTGTGGCGTGGGCGACCTGCATGCGGCGATACGCGGCCGCAGCCGAAGATCACCGCCGAGGCCTTGCGAGGCGGAAGCTTCGGCGTCGCGGATGCGCGCCGCAGGCAACGTGGAGAAAGGACTCCCTCGTCCCGCCAGACCGGCGAGAGCAAAGCGCACATACGCATTCCCGCCGCCAGATCGCCCGAAGACGCCCAGCGCCGGAGGGAAGCTGGCGGCGAAAGGAATGCGGTGCAGGACGACGCAGGGTTCCAAGGGGCGGAGCCCCTGGAGCGCGGGGATGCAAGGGGCCATCGCTCAATGGCCCCTTGCCCGCCGGAGGCATAACGAAATCGGGGGGTAGCAATCGCTCGGGAGTGTCTTCGTAGAAGCCGGGTGCAACCGCGCACTACCCCTTCCACTCCCCGCCGGAGGCATAACGAGATCGAGCGGGAACAATAACGCTGAACTGTCTACGTAGAAGCCGCGTCCATACTGAACAGCTGGTTAAATTGGAACAACTCGAAGGACCCTTTGATGTCCACTCAAGTATAGCGTCCTTTAACTTCAGACGCCAAATTCCTGATGGCATCAAATGACCATTGGTAAGAAAAATGGTTTTCTACTCTTACTTCAACAGGATTTCCCTTGTGAATCACATTCACAAACTCACCTTTCACGAGCTTTTCCCCATATACTTCAGACAAATGCTTTATAACCGATGTGCCATGACCCAAAATTAGTTTGGGCTGGATCACACTAATCAAATAATCGAATAATGAAGTATCTCTATCGCGCTGGTTTAACTCATTTTCACGATCAGACGGGAACGGGTAAATATTGGTTTCCAACACCTGTAATGGCATTGCGTGCTCAAAAAACAGTTCGATTCTCTTCCTTGTTGGACTAAATTTTCCATGTTGTTCCAGATATTTTATGATCCACTTATTTTTATCACAGCCGTTTTTAATAGACCAATAATCCCAAAAACTTGTCGTTGTTGCCGGATTAATTCCAACAAGGAATATCTTGCACGCAAATGGTGACCCTTCACATAGGAAGGGACGTGCACTTACATCAAACCGTGTAAGCTCCTTTAGTTTGCTATCAAATGTCTGTAAATCATCCACTGCACGACCCCGCTGACTAGACGCTGAGGAATACGTATTCTTTAGTAGTCACTAGATTGAAACCCACAAACGGTGGCGCGGCATAACGATACGGCATGCCACGCCACCGTTCCAAGGCACTACACAACCTCCCCCTCATTCCCCCTTCTTCTTCCAGTACGGATTCTGGGTATCCTCGAACGCGGCCAGCGCCGCCGTGGCCCCGCTGCCCACTGCGGTGACGATCTGGCGCACCCCGCCGGTCACGTCGCCCGCCGCGTAGATACGCGGGATGTTGGTGCGCATGTGGCGGTCCACCTTGATGGACCCGTCCTTTTCCAACACCACGCCAAGTTCCGCCGCCTGCTCGGAATTGGGGATGTGCCCGATGGCCACGAACACCCCGTCGAACGGAAGTTCGCTGACCTCGCCGGTCTTCACGTTGCGGGCGCGGATGCCGCGCACCACGCCGGTGTCCGCCTCCGCCGGGGCCGTTCCGGGGGCCTCGGCCTTGTCTCCCTTTCCTTCCTTACCTTCCTTGCCGCCTCCGCCATCGCCCTCGCGCACAGGCGCCACGGTATCCCCCAGTATCTCTTCCACCACGGTATCCCAGATCACCGCAATGCCCTCGCGCTCCAGCGAATCCTGCAGGGCCTTCTCTGCCCGGAAGCTGTCGCGCCGGTGGACGATGGTCACCTCCGCGCCCAGGTTCTTCAGGTGCAACGCGTCGGTCAGCGCGGAATTGCCCCCGCCGATCATGGCCACCCGCTTGCCCCGGTACATGAACCCGTCGCACGAGGCGCAGTACGACACGCCCCGCCCGTAGAAGCGGCCCTCGCCCGGCGCGTCCAGCTTGCGCCACTGCGCCCCGGTGGCGAACACCAGCGCCTTGCACAGGTATACGGCGCGGTTGGTGTACACCTCGATGAGCTTGCCGATCTTCACCTCGTGCACCGTCTCGTTCTCGCGCACGGTGGCGTACTGGCGGGCATGGGCGGACAACACCTCCACCAGCTTCAGCCCGGCGATGTCGGTGAAGCCGGGGTAGTTTTCCACCACCGGGGTCACGGTCACCTGGCCGCCCACCACGGCCTTGTCCAGCACCACGGTCTTCATGCCGCTACGCTCGCCGTAGATGGCGGCGGAAAGGCCAGCCGGCCCCGCGCCCAGCACCACCATGTCGGTTTCCACCACGTCCAGCCCCTCGGGATCGATGCCGAGCGCGCCGTGGTCATGCCCTTCGTGACCGGGCTCCATGCCGTGCTCGCGCAGCAGTTCGTCCGCGCTCTTCAGGGTGACCATTTCCAGCACGAAGCGTTCTTCCGGCATCAGGCCGATGGCCTTGTGCGTGTCGTCGTACTGGGTGTGCGGCACGGAACCCACGCCGTACTTCTTGGAAAGGTCCGGGAATTCGTCGGAATTGACGCATTCCGCCTCCACCAGGCCAGGCCGCTCGATGGCGCACTTGGCCGCGTGCATGAACTGGCCGGGGCAGTACGGGCACCCCGGCGAGGTGAACACCCGGGGCCTGCGCGGTTCCTGCAACTGCGACAGGATGCGCCGCGAGGTTTCCGTAAGCCCCGACTGGCGCAGCGACACCAGAAAGATGGATTCCACCAGCGCCCGGCCTTCCTCGCCCAGCGGCGCGCCGGTGAAGCGGATGCGGTAATCCAGCGCCGGGTCCGCCTCTCCGGTGCCCACGAACATGGTGGGCGACAGGGTCACGTCGCGCCGCTTGGCTTCTTCGGAATCCAGCGCGTGGTGATGCATGGAAATCTTGTCGATGAGCAGCGAAAGGTCTTCGGCAAAGCGGCGGGTGTAGCCGTTGAAGGCGTTCTTTTCGTCGCCGTCGGTGAACACGTCGAGCACCACGGGGTTCGGCAGCTTGGCGAACAGCTGGGTCAGCTGCTTGCGCCCGTCCTCGGGGATGAACCAGTCGCGGTCGGCGGCATCCTTGCCGCGTGAGTTGGATACGCTGAGCTTCATGGGGTGGCTCCTTGGGTGCTGCGTTGGGGTGCGCGGGCTCCGGCAGGCATCAGGTGCGCATCAGGTGCGCATCAGGGGTACACCAGGGGTACATGCTGCATGCCGGATGCTGCCGGTACCATAGCATGGTGTAGCCATGCGAAACAACACAGGCAAGCGGCAGGAACGGGCGCGGAAGGTTCTTGTCGCCACGCGGCGCCCGAAGGCGCCGGACAGTGCCCGCCCCTTGCGTTTCGCGCGGGTTGACGGCAAAGAGGGAGCAACATTCCCCGTCAGGAGACACCCATGAGCAATCCCGTCATTCTGCTGGAAACCTCTTCCGGCGATATCCTCATCGAACTCGATGCCGAAAAGGCCCCCGCCACCGTGGCCAACTTTCTCGGCTACGTGGATTCGGGCTTCTACAAGAACACCATCTTCCACCGGGTCATCAAGGACTTCATGATCCAGGGCGGCGGCCTTTCCGTGCGCATGGAAGAAAAGCCCACCAACGCCCCGGTGCGCAACGAGGCGGGCAACGGCCTCAAGAACCTGCGCGGCACCATCGCCATGGCCCGCACGGCGGATCCGCACAGCGCGGCGGCCCAGTTCTTCATCAACACCGTGGACAACGCGGACCTCGACCACAGCGAGGAAACGGACGAAGGCTGGGGCTACTGCGTATTCGGCCAGGTCATCGAAGGCATGGACACCGTGGACAAGATCCAGAAGCTGAAGACCAAGCCCCAAGGCATCCACACCGACGCCCCGGCGGACATGGTGGTCATCACCGGCGTGAGCCGCTTCGAATAGCCGCGCACGGCGGTACGCCAGCACCCGTCAGTTCCGGGGGGCTGGGACACCAGCAGGTGTCCCCGCCCCCTTTCGCGTCCGCGTGCAGGCTCGCGGACCAGCCGGGGCGGAAAAGGCGCGGAGAAAACCAGGGTCCTCAACGGGCCACCCCGCCACCCCGCATGTTCCCAAACATGTTTCATGATTCCTGCATGGTAACACTGTTGCGAACACGCCGTGTTCCCTTTCGGGCAGGAGTGCGGCGCCAAAGTTCGGACCGTGCATGCCATCGTCGGCAGCGATCACTGCATGCCCTCGTTCGTAATTTATTATTTTATTTCGCCATGTTTCACGCGAAACGCACATTTCGAACTGCCATAAGGATACCTTCTCCACGGGCAACCAAATCCGACATCCATCGGTCACTTTCCGCAAGATCAACCTCCGTCAGCACCACAACCGGGCAAATTCCCGCAGCCGAGGCCGAACAGGGACCATCCCAGCCCGGAACCGCAACCGGCAGCTTGCCGATGACTTTCCCACTCCCGTAACGCAAAGCGCGCCGCCCCCCTAGGGAACGACGCGCCGTGTGCGTAACTTTATGCAGCGAAATCTAGATGTTGGGCATGCTCTGCACATCCAGCGTGGCAATGTCACCCTCACCGTCCAGATACGGGCGGATGGCGTCCATCTGGCGGCGGAAGTCGGGCAGCAGCTTGCGGGCCACGGGTTCGGAGCGGGGGCTGATGTTCTTGGTGGGATTGATGAACTTGCCGTCCTTCTTCAGGCGGAAGTCCAGATGCGGGCCGGTGGCCCAGCCCGTGGCGCCCACGTAGCCGATGACCTCGCCCTGCTTCACCGTGGCGCCCTTGCGCACACCGCGCGCGAAGCCGGAAAGGTGGCCGTAGTAGCTTTCGTAGCCATTGGCGTGGCGCAGGATGATCAGGTTGCCGTAGCCGTTGCCCCACCCGGCGGAGGCCACCACCGCGTTACCCACGGCCTTGACAGGGGTGCCCGTGGGCGCGGCGTAGTCCACGCCCTGGTGAGGCCGCACGTCGCTGAAGATGGGGTGTTTGCGGGTCATGGTGTACCCGCTGGAAATGCGGGTGAACGACAGCGGGGCCTTCAGGAACGAACGGCGCATGGAGGCGCCTTCCTGGTTGTAGTACTGCGGGATGCCCAGGTCGTCGTGGAACAGGTAGGCGCGGTGGGTCTGGTCCTGGTTGGTGAAGATGGCGGCCAGCACCCGGCCATAGCCCTTGAATTCGCCGTCGCGGAAGCGCTTTTCCACCAGCACGGTGAAGCTGTCGCCCTCGCGGATGTCGCGGATGAAATCGACTTCCCAGCCAAAGATGTCGGCCAGGCGGATGGCCAGGGTGGGCGATTCGCCCGCGTCGGCCACGGACTGGAACAGGTTGGATTCGATGATGCCTTCCACCCGCACCACGTCCACGTCGTACTGGATGGGTTCCACCCGTGCGGCAAAGGAATCGTCGGTCTTGCTGACGATGAGCTTCTGCGCGTTGTCGATCTCGTATTCGAAGCGCTCGATGCCGCCCATGCTGGCGTTGGCCACCACGGTGTACGGCTGGCCTGCGCGCAGCCGGGCCAGCGAATAGACCTTTTCGCACGCGGTGACCATGCTGTGCACGTCCACCGAGGACAGCCATTCCTGCAGGATCTTGGCCGCCGTGTCGCCGGAGGAAACCACCCCCTGCACCACTTCGGGCTGGCCTTCGCCCTGCCCGTCCTTATCGCCGGGGCCGCCTTTGGCCCGCAGTTCCGGGGGAAGTTGCCCGGAGGGCGCGGTGGCGTTGCAATCCGCCGCCGTGATGTCGGCGGCGGTTTCCGCGTGTTGCTGCCCGCGCCGCAACACGAACGGCGCCGCGACCAGCAGCAGGATGATCAGCAGGACGATTCCGGAACGCTTGGCGGAAGGCAACTGCATGAAACCTCGTGCAATGGGGCAGACCCGAAAACCAACCGGTGCGGCGGCAACTGGCCAAGACATGTCGGCCCTGGCGCCTGAAAGATGGAGGTACGGTCTGCGCTTCGGTGATGGGGCGGCCCCGCGCCGCATGAACCCGGCCCGGAAAATGGAAAGACCGGGAAAGGGCACGCGCCTGACTGACCAGTGCTTGGGCCTGACTGGGCATCATCAGGCCTGCCCGGCGCGACTGCCTGAGCTTGGGCCGGGTCTTGGCCGGGTCGGTACCGGGGGACGCCCACGGGGCCGTCATGCCGCGTCCGCGGCGGGAAAGCCAATGGGGGCGCGCCCTCGACGGGCCTCAATGGGCGGGCGGATCCAACCTGAAAGAACGGCCCAACCCTAGCCGCGCCGTGGGGAATTGTCCAGACGACCGACGGATTCTGCACATCGTTGCACAAACGGCCGCTGCGGCGCGAAACCGGACCAACCCGGACCAAGATGCGGAACGGACAGCCAGCGGCCCCTGCGGGCGCCGTGGCGCGATAAAACGGGGGTGTCGCAATTTCCGACCCACCGTGTCGAGCGCGCCGACCTGCCCGGCAACTTCTTTCTTCGGCCCCCAGCCCCCTCCGGCACCCGCCGTGCCCCCTCGCGCGGTCCCAGTCCAGTCGCCGTCCGGTGCGGCCCGGTCGTTGCCCGGTCGTCGCCCAGTCACCATCCGGCCACCTGCATGGCATTGCCAGACGTCCTCACCGGGCCTGCACGCGCGAAAGCGCACATCGCGGTTCCCGGCCCGGCAGCAGCCCCACGCCGACACCTTGGTGCAAAGCCCCACGCGGCGCGCCGGTGGTGCCTTCTTGCCGCCGTACCGCGTCCGGACCTGTGCCCGGTCTTGTTCCGGTTCGATGAATATGATAATGATGCGCACTTGGGCCACGGCAATCCGCCGTCTTCCTCCGTGCCAGTCCGCTCCGCTTCCGCACCCCCCTTGGGGAGCCCTTTCTGAAGCAGGCAAGGCGGTGTCCGCAAAGGCAATGTTCACGGGCCGGAAGATGGCGGCGCGCGTCGTCCCCGCTTCCTGGGCCCGCGTTCCCCACACCCGCAATGCCCGGCCAGGCCGGGTTCACACAGGACCAATCCACCGCCCGTGCTGAAAAAAGCCCTGCGCCAACACCTTCAGCAGACCTGCCAGGAGCAGGATCTGCGCCAGTGGTACGATCCGCTGGCCATCACCCTGAGCGCGAACGACAAGCGGCTGGAGGTCCAGTTTCCGCACCCGTTCTTTGCCCAGTGGTTTTCGGCCACGGCGCAGGTCACCTTTGAATCGCGGCTGCGCGAATTCCTGGGCGACGGCTACGTGCTGCGCTACTCCTCGGGCAACGGCGGCTCGCCCCAGGCGGTTCCGGCCCCCCAGGCCGCCCGCCAGCTGGATTACCCCTTCGGCGCGCGGTTCACCTTCGACACCTTCCTGAGCAACCGCAAGAACCAGTTCCCCGTGGCCTCGGCCAAGGAAGTGTCCCGCGACGGCCGCGACCCGCGCGACAGGGTGTACAACCCCTACGTGGTGTGCGGCGGCAGCGGCAACGGCAAGACCCACCTTCTTCGCGCCATCGCCAACGAACTGAGCCGATCGCGCGATGAAAACGCCATATTCTGCGGCTCGGTGGACGAACTGGGCACCCGCTTCGAAGGCCTTTCCGCCTCGGGCGTTGCCGCGGCGCAGGAACGCCAGCAAGCCCGCAGCCGCCTGTGCGCCCATGAGGTGCTGGTGGTGGACGACCTGCAACGCCTGCGAGAGCTGCCCTTTCTGCAGGACGAGCTGACCTTTGCCTTCGACCACTTCCACGACAACGGCAAGCAGATGGTCTTCGCCTGCTCCGGAAAGCTGACCGACCTGGACTTCCTGTCGCCCAAGCTGCGCTCGCGCCTGGAATGGGGGCTGATCGTCGAACTGCGCGAACCCGACCTTGACGTGCGGCTGAAGTTCATCCAGCAGCAAAGCCGCTCGCGCAACATCCAGCTTTCCAAGGAACACGCCCTGACCCTGGCCCAGCGGTTCCGCGAATTCCGCCACCTGCAAGGCATCCTGGTCAAGGTTGGCGCCTACCGCCAACTGGTCAACCGCGACATCCAGGACCGCGAGCTGGAGCAGATCCTGCGGCATACCGACAGCGGCAAGGGCAACAGTCTGACCCCCGACGCGGTCATCGCCGCCACGGCGGAGCAGTTCGGCATCCCGGCCCGCGACATCGTGGGGGACAAGCGCCAGCAGCACATCGTGCAGGCCCGCCAGGTGGCCATGTTCCTGTGCCGCGAACTGCTGGGCAGTTCCTTTCCGGCCCTGGGCCGGGTATTCGGCGGCAAGGACCACTCCACGGCCATGTACGCCGTGCGAAAAATCAAGCAATTACAGCAAAGTGACAAAGATATGCAACTTTTGGTGACCGACCTCAAAAGAAAGTGCCTAACTCGGGCCGAATGAGTGCCCACCCCCTTTCGGCTGTTCCTTCGGTTCCCACGCGGTGCATTGTGATGTTCGCGGAAATTCCAATTCATTTCCGCATGTTGAACCGGTTGCGCACCTGGACACAGGCCCTGCTACTACAACAGGAGATCCAGATATGTTTCTGAGAATCCAGAAGGAAGATGTCATCGAAGGCCTGCAGAAGGCCGCCAGCATCATCCCCGCCAAGACGGGCGCGGCCTACCTGCGTTCCATCTGGCTGAAGGCCGAGAACGGTTCGCTCAGCGTGCTGGCCACCGACTCGAACATCGAGTTCAGGGGCGCCTATGCCGCCGACATCGAACAGCCCGGCCTGGCGGGCGTGCAGGGCCGCGCCTTCGTGGACCTGCTCCGCAAGCTGCCCGGCGGCCAGATTACCCTCAAGCTGGATGGCGAAAGCGGCAACCTGCTCATCGAGCAGGGCCGCCGCAAGTACAAGCTGCCGGTCAACGACCCGGTGTGGTTCCAGAACTTCTCGGAATTCCCGGCCGACGGCTCGGTGATGTGGTCCGGCGACTACCTGCAGGAACTCATCGACCGCATCGCCTTCTGCATCAGCGACGAGGACGCGGTGGAGGCCATCGCCTGCCTGTCCCTGAAGCCCGGCGCCCAGAACGCCATCGAGGCCTGCGGCCTGAACGGCCACCAGTTCGCCATGCTGCGCTTCACCCATGACGAGCTGATGGCCATGCTGCCGCCCGAAGGGATCCTGATCCAGAAGAAGTACCTGGGCGAACTCAAGAAGTGGCTGGGCACCGACGAGGTGGAACTGAACATCTCCGAAAAGCGCCTGCACTTCCGCACCGGCGACGGCAAGGAAACCTTCAGCCTGCCGCTGTCGTACTACCAGTACCCCGACTACATGAACTTTCTGGCCAAGCTGTCCGCCGACAGCGTCTCCAAGCTGGAACTGCCCCGCAAGGACGCCATGGAGGCCCTGGACCGCCTGCTGATCTTCAACACCGACTCCAACCGCTGCACCTATTTCGACCTGGACGGAAACGGGGGCGGCGGCGACGTGGTGCTGTCCGCCCAGGGGCAGGACGTGGGCTCGGCCACCGAAACCCTGGAAGCCACCTACAGCGGCGACATCAAGAAGATCGCCTTCCCCACCCGCAACCTGATCGAAATCATGGGCCACTACCGCTCCGAACGGCTGGGCCTGACCCTGACCGGCAGCGAAGGCCCCTGCGGGCTCACCGGCAGCGATGACAGCGAATACACCGTGATCATCATGCCCATGAAGATCGTGGAAGAGACCTACTACAGCGAAGAAGAAGTGTAGCGCGTAGCGCCGCTTCGGTATCTTCGCAGGCCGCCGGGGGAAGGTTTTTGCGTTTTTTTACGCCTCCGGCGGGCAAGGGGCTTCGCCCCCTGCACCCCCCCTTTAATGGGGAAGTTTTGATTTTATTGATTCCCCTGTGCGGGGTGCAGGGGCGGCAGCCCCTGCCCGCCGGAGGCGTAAAAAAAGCCTCAACCCCAAGCCTTGAACGCTGAAAATCCGTAAGTTGGAGACAATCCCAAAGATGACCACTCCCACGGGACAGACCTATACCGCAGACAGCATCACGATCCTCGAGGGTCTGGCTGCCGTCCGCAAGCGCCCTGCCATGTACATCGGGTCCACCGATGCGCGGGGCCTGCACCACCTTGTGTACGAGGTGGTGGACAACTCCATCGACGAGGCCATGGCGGGCTACTGCACGCGCATCGTGGTCAAGCTGCACCTCGACAACAGCGTCACCGTCAGCGACAACGGCCGCGGCATCCCGGTCGACCTGCATCCCAAGGAGGGCAAGCCCGCGGTCGAGGTCGTCATGACCAAGCTGCATGCGGGCGGCAAGTTCGACAACGACGCCTACAAGGTGTCGGGCGGCCTGCACGGCGTGGGCGTGAGCTGCGTGAACGCCCTTTCCGAGTGGCTGGAAGTGACGGTGCGCCGCGACGGCAAGCGCCACCGCATGCGTTTCGCGCGCGGCGCGGTGCAGGGGTCGCTGGAATTCCTGGGCGAATCGGCCAACCACGGCACCACGGTGCACTTCAAGCCGGACGAGGAAATCTTCGAGACGCTGCAGTTCTCGTACGAGACGCTGCGCAAGCGCTTCGAGGAGCTGGCCTACCTGAACCGGGGGCTGGAAATAGAGTTCATCGACGAGCGCAGCGCGGAAACCCACGTGTTCCGCGCCGACGGCGGCATCCGCCAGTTCGTCAAGGACCTGAACTCCGGCGAAAGCGGCATCCACCCCATCATCGACGGGGAAGGCATGACCGACGGCGTCACCGTGGACTTCGCGTTGCAGTACAACGCGGGGTACAAGGAAAACGTGCTCACCTTCGCCAACAACATCCGCACCAAGGAAGGCGGCACCCACCTTGCCGGGTTCAAGACGGCGCTCACCCGCGCCATCAACGGCTACATCAAGAGCCAGCCCGACCTGGTCAAGAAGATGAAGGGCACCGTGCTGTCCGGCGACGACGTGCGCGAGGGCCTGACCTCCGTGGTTTCCGTCAAGCTGCCGCAGCCCCAGTTCGAGGGCCAGACCAAGACCAAGCTGGGCAACAGCGAAATCGCGGGGCTGGTGGCCGGCATCGTGTACGACAAGCTGAACGTGCACTTTGGCGAAAACCCCAAGGACGCCCGGCTGATCATCGACAAGGCCGTGGACGCCGCCCGCGCCCGCGACGCCGCCCGCCGCGCCAAGGAACTGGTGCGTCGCAAGGGCGCCCTGTCCGACAACTCGCTGCCCGGCAAGCTGGCCGACTGCCAGTCCAAGGACCCGGCGGAATCGGAACTGTTCATCGTGGAAGGTGACTCCGCCGGCGGTTCGGCCAAGCAGGGCCGCGACCCCTCCACCCAGGCCATCCTGCCGCTGCGCGGCAAGATCCTGAACACCGAGCGCACCCGCTTCGACAAGATGCTGGCCAACAAGGAAGTGAAGGCCCTCATCACCGCCATGGGCGCAGGGATAGGCGAGGACGACACCGACTACGACAAGCTGCGCTACCACAAGGTCGTCATCATGACCGACGCCGACGTGGACGGCGCGCACATCCGCACCCTGCTGCTGACCTTCTTCTTCCGGCAGTACCAGGAACTCATCGACCGGGGCCACCTGTACATCGCCCAGCCGCCCCTGTACCGGGTGCACAGCAGCCGCTTTGAAAAGTTCATCAAGGACGATCCGGAGCTGAACGCCTTCCTGCTGGAACGCATCAGCAACGACATCACCATCCGCACCGAATCGGGCTGCGCCTTCACCGGGCCCGACATCGTCTCGCTCATGAAGGCCATCGAACTGGTGTCCGCCAAGGTGCGCGACGTGGAAAACATCGGCATCGCCCGCGAACTGTTCCTGGCCTTCATCGAGTACCAGACCCGCATCGAGCCGCAGTGGTTCACCGAGGAAGACCCCAACGGCCTGCGCCAGTGGCTGGACGACCGGGGCTATTCCGTGTCCGCCGAGCACGAGGACACCGACGAGGACAGCCGTACCTTCGTGGTCTTCGAAGACACCAACGGCCACCGCACCCGCGTCGGGGCCGAGTTCTTCCACTCCAAGATGTACCGCCAGGCCTGGGATGCCCTGGCCGACATCCGCACCCGCTGCGGCAGCCTGCGCTGCACCGTGGACCGCAAGGGCGAAACCAGCGACGCCGAAGACATCTTCGACCTGTTCCGCCTGGTGCTGGACGAGGCCCGCAAGGGCATCAACATCCAGCGCTACAAGGGCCTGGGCGAAATGAACCCGGAACAGCTGTGGGTGACCACCATGAACCCGGAAAACCGCACCCTGCTCCGCGTCAACGTGGACGACGCCGAAGAAGCCAGCGAAGCCTTCGAACAGCTCATGGGTGACCGGGTGGAACCCCGCCGCGAGTTCATCGAACGTAACGCCCTGTCCGTGCAGGATTTGGATATCTAGGGGAATGATCGGGGAAGAAGACCGGGGGGCGGGGA
>JAITSV010000026.1 GCA_031287575.1 Desulfovibrio sp. | reverse complement strand
CCCCCCCCCCCCCGCCCCCCGCCCGCCCCGGGGGCGGGCATGGGAGGAGGAGGGGAGTGTTGTGCGCGGTTGGTGGCGGTTTCTACGGAGACCGTCGTGCGCTGTTGGGAACGCACGATTTCGTTATGCCTCCGGCGGGTGGGAGATGGGGGGGGCGCGGCTGGGACGGCTTCTACGAAGACAGTTGTGCCCTATTGGTCCCCCCCGATTTCGTTATGCCTCCGACGGGCAAGGGGCCACGCTCTGCGGTCGCCATCCGTAAGACTCGCGCTTCGCGCTCGCCTAACGGCTGCCGCTGAGCGATGGCCCCTTGCCCGTCGGAGACATAACGAGATCGAACATAATAAATAGCGCACTACTGTCTTCGTAGATACCGGGTGCAATCGCGCGCAGCCTCTTCGTCCCCGTCGGAGACATAACGAAATCGAGCGTGAACATAACGTGTAGTAGTTCAGGGCAATGCGTGGTGTGCTGGTTGGTTATATATCCGCCTCAGGCGTTACATCCCAATCATACTCCACACGCGCCTGAACGTCGTCAACCTGCGCATGTCCATCCACCATGCGCACCGTGCAGGCGAATTCTGTGGTACGCGATGAGCCGGGACGAAGCTGGCGAACCCTGTCGCCGATGGCGAGCACGTCAACCCCCTCAACCTGTCGCCCTGTCAGCCTGCCGGTGGCCGGATCAAAGGTGAAGGTCATGCTGCTGCGGCCCTCGTCACCGCCCCCGCGCAACAGTTGAAAGGCCTTTCCGCTGCCCATGGTGGAGCCGGTCATCTCCATGACGCTCCCCACGGCGGCCTGATTCGCCAGCCGGGTCACGGCGGCACGCAGTGCCGGATCGGGGATGGCGGCGACAACGTCCTCGGCGGTGCGCACCGACGCTCCTCCTACGGTCAGGGTAGCGGCGCGCTCAAACACATCCAGGCGGAATCCTTCGGCGATGCCCTGTGCGTCGACCCGCAGTTTGCTGTCCGGGTCCGTGGTGGCCACGTCTTGCAACCCGGCAGTCAGGTGAGGGGTGATGTCGGGCATGGCGGGCTTGCGGGCGGCATGCGGAATGCCCAGCCGGGTTTCCAGTGCGTCCACTAGCGTGGAAGACAAGTATCCGAACTTACTTAAATAGCCTACGACATCGCTGGCCGGGGTTTCCCGTGCGCCTAGTGTGAGAGCCATGGTGTAGGCTGCGGTAAGTCCGCGCATGCGCTCACCTTCCGGCGAAGCGATCTGTGCATGGATGTCGGCCGCCTGATGGTCCGGCATGCCTAGCAGCGCAAATGACACGACCCACCCGAAATTCTCGGACGCGCTGTCGATGGAATCGCTGGTGCCTTCAATGCATTGGGCCAGCGCATCGTACTGCCGCATGATCCGGGGGGCCGCATCCATGCCGCGTCGCGCCGCCAGACCGGCCCCGATTCCCAGCCCCAGCATGTCCGTAAGGGCCTGAGAGGCCTGCGGCAGCACGGACAGCACATGCATGCGCTGTGCGGGCGTCATCTGGGCCAGCGCAGTCTCTTGGGCCGGGTTCAGGGGCACGGGGAACAGCGCTCGTTCCAACGGGGCAGCCTGCGCTAGGGGAGCGGGTCCGCCCGTTAGGTCGGCCACGTCGAACATCACCTCGTTGCCGATGCGCGAATCGGGGTGATCCGCCTGCGCGAGGGTTCGTTCCATGGTTCGCACAAGGGGCGCGGCCTGCTGGATGAAATGGTTGCGGGTCGCGCCGTGGGGCAGGGCGGCGATGGTGTCGCGCAGGTTGGCCAGCATCACCCTGACCCCGCCGGATGACCCCGTGGGGGCGTTGCGGCGCAAAGTGGTCATGCTGGCCGGGTCGAGAATGCCTTCGGCCTGCCGCAGCAGTTCCTTGTAGCCAGCGCCAACGGCGTCGGGAACGCGTTCCTTGCGCGAACCGGCCGCACTGCCCTGACCACGGGTGGCGATGAAGCTGAAGGCATGGCCGATGGCCGAGCCAAGGTCGGTACGCAGGCGCACCGGCCTGTCGGGCGTCCCGTCGCTACCCGCCGCATGTTCGCACTCCCCAAGGGTGCTCAGGCGGCAGCCGTGCGATTCCATTTTCAGGAACATGCGTCGCGCGGGCACGCCACCTGCACCGCCGGGAATGACCGCGAACAGGGTGGTGGCGCGGCCGTGGGGCAGCCCGTTCGGCCCTGGCGGCACGTCGATGCCGCGATGGGTGTTCCGGTGCCCGTCCACCGTAGCCCTCTGGTCCGCCTTCATGTGGCTGGACGAGCGTTGATACTTCTCCGGGCAGCGGTTGAGAAAGGCGGCCAGTTGACCGTCCGGGTCTTCCACGCTGAAGGCCCCTTCGGAAAACCCGTTACCCGTTGCCTTGGCCTTGGCGTCGAGCAGCAGCATGACGTCCGCAACATCCTGCACATCAGTTCGATCCGGGGCATGCCCCGCCAGCACGTTGACCAGCACGTCCTGTCCGTGGCTCAGGCGCGCGGCCAGGGTGGCGGCCAGGCTTTCACGCGCTTGCGCCCGATCCGACTTGGGCAGTGCCCGGATCATGTCCGCAAGGCTGGCCCCCGAAAAGGTCACCGTGCCCCCGCCTGGCATGGGCACATCCACCTGGGTCGGCAGGCCTGCCGTCGCAGAGTGCCCGAGATGCGTCTCGCGGAACCAGGTCCGGAGGGAGTCCATGATGCCCCGGGGGCGCACCTGCCCCGCCAGTTCGCGGGCTCGGGGTTGGGGCACCTGACGTTGGCCTTCTGCGCGTGCCACGTGAGGGGGCGCAACGGCCTGCATGTGCCGTGGCAGCGGCGAGGGATGCTCGGCCCCTTCCGCCTCGTGCGCCCTTTCCATATCCAGCGGCGCGGTTATCGGTCGCGCCCCGAAAATCACGGGATTGCCCATGGTAGCCTCCGTAGTCTTTGCCGCATCCGCCTTTGGCACTGCGCATGCGCGGGCAGGTATTCGTCAGATCCTGATCATCCCCGTGCTGCCAGATGGGGCCGGTACGGTTGCCGTGGCCTCCGGATTCAGCCGTGCGCGCCAGTAGCGCGCCGCACCTGCCAGCGCGGCAAAGACATCCTCGAACACCGTGGGATCCGCCACCAGATCAAGGGGCAACTCCACCACCCGGTGAATGGAAAGCAGGCTTGTTTCGCGGTCGATGCCCATGTTGCCGCCGCCAGTGAAGCCCCACATGTAGTTGCCGCACAGCAGGTCGAACAGCAGGTCTGCGTCGTTGTCGTCGACCCGACCGGCAATGACGCTGATGACGAGTCCTTGCGTCTCTTCGGACAGGTAGATGATGGCACCCATGTCCTCGTCCACGCCCAGTTCCACACGATTGTTCTTGTCGAACGCCAAGGGGCCGCATTGCAGCGTTTCTGCCAGCCTGTCGAGTACAGCCTGTGCGCTTTCGGGAATGGTCATGGTACTCTCCTTCGTATTCAGGTGCACCAGTTGCATGTCTTACGATGTTTATAGCCCAGTATTCAAATACCGTGCCATGCCCGGATGTCCCTGCCTGCTTGTGCGGCCCCATGGGTAGATGGGCCTTGCAGGGGATGGCTGGTAACGTTGTCGCCCTCCATAGTTGTCGGTGCCAATCTTTGTGGCAGGATTGTCCGGAGGGGCACTGTGGACACCTGTGCGTTCCTGTGCGTTGCTCACACGGCCATATCCGGTCCATGTGCGTGCAAACCCATGGCACAAGCAGCGGACAGGCGGGAAGAGCGTACATCACTAAAGACGCCCATTGCCTTCGTGCAAAAAATGTGCAGATGTTTTGGCCGTGGCTATATGGGGTCTGCCGGAAGGGAGGCGACTGGCGCGGGGCCATCAGGATGCGCCAGCGAGCTACACGCAGGTTTGGCGATGGGATTTCAGGTTTTCAACGTTGCAGGGGCTGCCGCCATGCACGCATTGTCAACAGTTGTGCTGGCGCGGAATGGCGTGCGACAAGATCGTGCAGGTGTGGCAGTTCAGGGTGCCCATGCCGCCATGAAAACGCACGGTGATTCCCGGTTTGTGCGCCAGGGTGGACAGGTGCGCAACGCGCTGTGTTGCTTGTTATTGCAGTTTTGTTGCGGTATCTTAGGGCCGTAATTTGACCAAGGGCGCACTGTGTGCTCCGTATCCGTAGACGTGGTACGGGCCATGCAAAAAGTCGTGTATCCCCGGCATGTGGCAACGTCGTGGGCACCGTTACGGGATGGGGGCATGGCGGATTGAAGGGAGCGCGATGCGCCCCGGACTTTTTTCCGCGATCCTCCCAGTTCTTTGGTTGGAGCGGGTTGAGATGCCAGTGTGAAGGGCGCCGCCTGCAACAGGCAACCGCAGTCGCCGAACCGTTCCCGCGAGCATGCCGGAGGGGGCGTGAGTGGCGGGCAGCAATGGTTTGAAGGGACGTGCGTTGCGTCACGCCGCACATGCCGACACTGCCGGAAACGGAACAGCAGCAGTCAATTGCGGGCCAGACCCGCGCGATACAATCACCACGGAGGACCGATGGAAGCCATCGACAGGGTATTGCGGGAGTTTGGCGCACGCATGGGCATGGACGCCCTTGCCTTCGACGGCGCAGGCATTTGCGTGCTGCGCTTCGACGATGTGACGGTGAACCTTGAACTGGAACGGGACAAGGGAACGGAAGGCCTGCTTCATGCTTTCAGCGTGGTCGCGGAACTGCCGCAGGGCGAGTCGCAGGCTGCGGCGGTGTGCCGCCATGCCCTGGAGCAGAACGTGGGACTGATGCTGGCGGGGGCAGGGGCCGTGGGATTGCGCCAACCGCATGGACTTGTGCTTGCCAATTCTGTTGGCGTTGCCGGTCTGGATGTCAACGGGCTGGAGGCGTTTCTGGAACGTCAGGTCGTCGTTGCCGAGGGCATGCGCGAGGCCGCCGGGGCGCTCTGCGACAAGGCCGAGGACGTTTGCGCCATGCTGATGCCGGGTACGGCGCTGCGCATCTGATGCCGGTGCGCATGACGGCGGCACGCTTGTTGTAATTGCCCGGTCAGCATCAATAACGGTGGCGCCGGGGCGTGTGCGCGGATACGGAGTCCGCCGCGTCGGAAACTGCCCCGCACAATCAGAAGGAGAAGGCGCATGGTCGGCGATTTGCAGGTTCTCGGAAGGATGCACGCCTCGCTGGAGGCCATCGGCAACGAGCATGTTGGCGCCCAGGGCGACGATGTGGTGGCCTCCACGCGCGGTGCGTTCGGCCGCGCGGTAAACTGGGTGCGTTCGGCCTTTGGCGGGGGGACGGCCAGCGCGAACCGGGGCATCGTCGGCAACCTGGTGGCCCAGATGCGCGCCGCGCATGTGAGCGATGCTGCGCTGGACGTGGCCCAGCGGCTGCTTTCCGCGCAGGCTGCGCCGGGCAGGCCGCTTTCCGGCAGGGCGGCAGCCCAGGTGCTGGATACCGTCATCAAGTGGACCAGCGAGGAGCAGGCGCAGTCGGCCAACCTCGACATCAACATCACCGGCCTGCAAGATCACCTGGCGGGCGAGTTCGACACCATCTTCACGCAACGGTACGCCCGCTTCGGCATGGGGGACGTGGCCCCCGCGGCGGAAGACCGCGGCGCCATCATGGATGCCTTCCGCACGAAGTGCCGCCAGTGGGGCGAACGGCACGGCATGCACGCGCCCGGCATTGCCGAGGCCCGCGAAATGCTGGGCGAGGCCTGCCGCGTGCGCGGGCTGGCGCGGCTTGACGCATCCCTTGCGGCCCGGCTGGAAGAGGTCGGCGGCCATGCAACGGCCAATGCCCCGCTGTGCCAGCGGCTGCGCACGGCCATGCAGGCGCGCGGCATGGAATTCGATTTCGCCCCGGCAGACCTCGACAAGTTGCACTCGCGCCTGAAGGCCAAGTTCGAGACCGCGTTCAAGATCGTCAACACGCATCCACCCACCGCCGAAGAGGCGGCTGCTGCGGCAGACAAGGTTGTCGGCGCGTTCCTGGACTCGGTGCAGGTGATCGACGACGCGCAACTGAGCGCGGAGCAGAAGGCGGCGGCCCGGGCAATGGTGCTGAGCGCACCGTTCACCATCAATACCGCCATGGCGCAGGCGCTGTGCGAATGCCTGCCCCAGGTTTCGCAGGCGGTGGGGCAACTGGTGGCGGGTGGCCAGAATGCACAGGCCATCGCCACAACCCTGCGCGCCATCACCGACGCGACGGCGCAGGCGGTGGAGATACCCAACGGCGATCCCATGCGCCCCGCCCTGCGACCAGGCCTTGAAGGCGCTGACGAAGTGACCGCCGTGCGGGCCTTTGCCGTCGGCGCCGGGCTGCAACTGGCCGGTGTGACCACCCGCGAGGGCGCGCAGGCGCTGCTGGACGGCTTTTCGCAGATTGGCAGCGAATTTCAGGCCTGCCGTTTTGCCCTGGCCCAGAGCGACCCGGGCGACAGACGCCGGGCCAATGATACGGAGGCGACGGTCCATGTGCTGGACACTCTGATACAAACGGCCGGGGTGCGCGGCGTTGACCGCTCACTGCTGCTTGAAACGCCGGGCGTGGGCCAGCTGAACATGGCGCAGGTGCGCGCGGCGATTCCCGCCAACGTGCATGGCATGGGAAAAATGAAAACGCAGCCCCAGGTGGATACGGCGCTTCTGGGGCAGCAGGTGGCCGCAGAGATGACGAAGGAAGCCGCGCACCACGGTGGCAGCCTGCCCATCGCCAATGTTTCCCAAGAGTTTCAGCAGCAGTACCTTTCCAAATTCGGCGCTGATTTCCTGAAGGATTTCTTTCGCAACGGCATCATGCTGGACGGGCACCAGTACGGCGCCACCGGCACGCAGGATTCTGCGGCCATGGAGCAGGCCCTGCGAAACTTCGCGGATGCCTTCCCCAGCGTCGATGTGGCGGCGGACATCAGCCGTTCGCTGCATCAGGGGGTGGTGCCCATGGTGCTGACCGGGCTTTCCACGCAACCCGGCACCCAGGAGTTGACCATGGCCGTGCTGACCGGGCAGGGCACGCGGCTGGCGGAGGGCAACCGCATTTCGCTTGTCACTCGCCAGGACGGCAGCTACACGGCCACCGTGGCCATCAACATGCAGTACGGCGAGTTTGATCCGGAGGGGCTGCCGACGCCCGGCATGGGTATGTGCGTGGAACTGCATATGTCCATGCGCGCCGGGGAAGGGAGCGTTACCGTCCAGCCTGGGGATTGCGATGTGGTCTTCAGCCAGAATCAATGGGGACGTTAGCCGCCCCCGGACGGCCAATGCCGCACGGACGGAATGAAATGCCGCGCCCCTTGCCGGGGCGCGGTTTTGGGGAGATGCGCATGACGGGAATTGGTTGGGGGCCGCGTGCCCGGATGTTGTCCGCCCAAATGCTGTACGTCCTGCTGCTGGCGGCATGCTGCTGCATGGCCGCATTGCCCGCGCAGGCCGCCGCGCCGGAAGCAAACACCAGGGTCTGGCGGGTGGCCTACATAGAGGGCGGCCCGTACACCGACTATCAGCAGATACTGGCGGGCACGGTGCGTGGGCTGGCGCGCCTTGGCCTCATTCCCGACGGCAACGTGCCGGTGCCGCAAGGCACGGAAAGCACGCGCGAGATGTGGCAATGGCTGACCGCCCACGCCAATGGCGGGCGCATCGAATTCCTGGCCGACGGCTACTACACGGCGGACTGGAACCCGGACAGCCGGGCGGCCAACCGGGCCGCGCTGCTGAAGCGCATCCGCGAGCGCGGCGACGTGGACATGATCTTTGCCTACGGCACCTGGGCCGGGCTGGACATGGCCACCGACGACCACGCGGTGCCTACCTTTTCCATGTCGGTCACCGACGCCGTGGGCGCGGGCATCGTGAAATCCGTGGAGGATTCCGGCCACGACCACGTGCACGCCCAACTGGAGCCGGGCCGCTACGAGCGCCAGTTGGCGGTGTTCCACGACGTGTTCAAGTTCAAGCGGCTGGGCGTGCCCTTTGACGATACCCCGGAAGGGCGCGCGTCCATCGCCATGCCGGTCATAGAGCGCACCGCCACGGCACTGGGCTTTACCATAGTGCCGTGCCCCGCCCGCTTCGACGTGCCCGACCTGGACGTGGCCTTCGGCAACCTGCTCCAGTGCGTGGAAACCCTGTCCAGAACGTCCGACGCCGTCTACCTTACGGTCAACACGGGCATGCAGGGCAAGCGCATGGTCGAGCTGTTGCAGCCGGTGATTCGCGCGGGCGTCCCCACCTTTTCGCAGAGCGGGCCGGAAGAAACCAAGCTGGGCGTGCTGCTCAGCCTTGCGCAGGCCAGCTTCGACGACGTGGGCCTGTTCGAGGCAGAGGCCGTGCAAAAGGTCATCAACGGCGCAAAACCGCGCGAGGTGAGCCAGGTGTTCGAAGGCCCGCTGGGCCTTGCCATCAACCTGCGCATGGCCATGCTGATCGGCTGGAATCCGCCGTTCGACATTCTGGCTGCGGTGGATGAAATCCACCAGCAGATCCAGAATGCGGAAAACTAGCGGTCGCGCCATGACGCAGGATACCACCCCCATCGGGCCGGGTGCCGACGCGGCGTCTGCCACCACTGCTTCCCCCGCTGCTTCCCCCGCTGCTTCCATGGACGGGGCCGCCCTGCGCGGCCTGCGCGCACGCCTGCTGGCGTGGGGCGTGCTGGCGCTGCTGTGCGCCCAGCTGTTCTACGGTGTGCTGGTGGGGTCGTCGCTGCACCGGCAGTACCGGGGGCCCATGCTGGCCGTGCAGGCCCTGATCTGCGACGACCTTGCGCTGCGCCTGGGCCGCATGGACCGGCTTGGCAAGCCGCTGGACCGCATCCGCAATCTTTCCGGCATGCTCGCTCCCTTCCGCACCGCATCACCCGCCGCCGACCTGCTGGTGACCGACGCGGTGGGCAGCGTGCTGGGCGCCTGGGATGGTGCCCGCGTGGGAACGTCCATGGCCGTCCCGCGTGATGCCGCCCCCGTGCCGGGTTCCAACGCCTTTGAATTCTCCGCCGGGGGTGACACCTGGCTGACCCGCCCCATTCCCGGCAAGGAAGGCGCGACGGTGGGCCACGTACTGCTGCGCCTGGACGCGGCCCGGCTGGAGGCGGATCTTGCCGGGGCCGCCGCCCACCTGCCCCTGTTCGGGGGCATCGCGGCGGGGTCATGCCTGCTGCTGGCGGTGCTGTGCTTCGTCCTGCTGCCCGGCAATGGCAGCACCTTGACGCAGGCCGCGTGGCGACGCAGGGCGCGCATGGTCCTGCTGCTGCCGCTGTTGGCCGGGCAGATGTGCCTGATGGTGGTCATGGGCGGCCCGCTGAAGGACATCCACGTGCGCCAGAGCGGGGACATCGCCACCCAACTGGCCGGACAACTGGGGCGCGATCTTTCGTCCATAGTGGCCAAGGGCGTGCCGCTGGAACGGCTGCCCGGCATAGAGACGCACCTGCAAAGCCTGCAACGCGGCCTGCCGCAGGTGCTGGGCATCGGCATGCTGGGCGCCGACGGCACGCTGCTGTCCGCCGCCAGCGCGGCAGGCCCACTGGACGCGGCGGCATGGTCCGGCCTTGGCGCGGATGCGCCCCAGGGCACCAGCGTGGTGCCGGGGGGGGCGCTTTCCGGCGGGCAGGGCGATGCCCCGGCGGCGGGCACCGTGCGGGTGCTCATGTCGTCCGGTGCCATCGCCGCCGGCCTGCGCGAGGCGCTGCTGGACACCGCAACGGTGTCCGTGGTGGCCATGCTGCTGCTGGTGGAACTTGCCTCGTTGCTGCTGGTGCAGGCCGAGCGTGGCGTCATGGTGCCGCGTCCGGCGCTGGCGGACATGCCGGGCTTCATGCGGGCGGTCATCTTCTTCTGCATGTGCGCCATAGACCTGTCCGTGTCGTTCATCCCGCTGCGGCTGGCGGAGTTGGACGCCGGGCTGTTCGGCCTGCCGCGCGACGTGGTCATGGGCCTGCCGGTATCGTTCGAGATGCTCATGGTGGGCATTGCCATCGTGGCGGGGGGCACCCTTGCCGCACGGCACGGCTGGCGTCCGCTGTTGCTGGCGGGCGTGGTGCTGGCCGCCGCAGGGGCCGCCGTCAGCGGCGTAGCCGACACCCCGCTGGGCTACATTCTGGCGCGCGGCGTGGCGGGCGCGGGGTACGGGTGCATCAACCTTGCCGCGCAGGTCCACGTGGTGTCTCATTCCACCGTTCACAATCGCGCCGCCAACCTTGGGTCCATGTTCGCCGGGCTGTTTGCCGGGGTGATGTGCGCCAGCGCCACGGGCGGCCTGGTTGCCGACCGGGTTGGCTACGGCCCTGTGTTCCTGGTGTCGGCGGTGCTGTTGTGCTGCGTGCTGGCATGGCTGCTGCTGTGCCCCTCGCGCGACGTGCCCGGCGCCCGCGTCACCATCGCCGAATCGCAGGCTCCGGCAGAGCAGCCGGGCGGCGTGGCGGCCTTCCTGCGCGACCGGCGCATGGCCGCGCTGCTGCTGTGCAACATCATGCCGTTGTCCTTCGTCACGGTCTGCCTGTTCCAGTTCTTCGTGCCCGTGTACCTGAACGCCGATGGCGCAAGCCCGGCGGACATCGGGCGCGTTTCCATGCTGTTCTGCCTGGTGGTGGTCTATCTGGGGCCGTTGTGCGGCAGGCTGGTGGATGCCTCTCCGCGCAAGCACCGGGCGCTGACCGTGGCCGGGCTGCTGGGCGCGGCATCGGTGGCCGCGCTGCTGGCGGGCAGCGGCATCGGCGTGGCCGTGGCGGCGGTGAGCCTGCTTGGCATGAGCAACGCCGTGGCTTCCAGCGGGCAGGGTACGTATGCGCTGCAACTTCCTGCCGCCGCGATCATGGGCCGGTCGCGCACCATGAGCCTGTACAACGTCACGGAGCGGGTGGGGCAGGTGCTCGGCCCGGTGTCGTTCGGCGTGGTGCTGGCGATGTGGGGGCGTGATGCCGGGCTGGTGGTCATGGCGGCGGGGATGGGCGTGGCAAGCCTGCTGTTCTTTGCCTGCACGACGGGTCGACCCGATGCGGTCCCCGGCGCGGTCACCGTGACGGTCATGCCCGGTGACGCAAGCCCCGACCATGCGGAGCGGCCGTGACCGCCGGGGCATTGCGTACGGCTGGCGGCATGCCGCCCGGAGGCAAGGGGAACGACCTGACCGCCCTATGGGCCGTGCTGCCGCACCTGCCGGACCTGCTGGAGGCGTGGCGCGGGCGCACCGTGGGCGAGGTGGCCGGGCAGTTCGGCGCGCCGGGCGCGGCCCCTGCCCCGTCACGGGCGCTGATCGACGCCATGGCCGACCTTGCCGCCGCCAGCATGGGACAGGGCACGGCACGCGCACTGCGCCGCAGGCTGGCGCGGACGCCGTCGGTGCTGTCCGCCAATCACCACGCCATCGAATGCTTTCCCGAACTGGCTCAGGCGGTGCATTTTTTCGGCCTGGCGGAACTGCTGGGCCGGCCTGACGAACCGGCAGAACCGGCTGGCATGTGCGAACCGTGCCAAATGGACGCAGCGGGCGCCGTGCCGCCTTCCGTCCCGGAGCCCGGCGAGCCCCGGCGGGTCATCCCGGTGCTGTCCTGCACCACGGTGTCGCTGCAAAGCCAAGTCTATCCGCGCGGGCTGATGCTGTCGCGCCGCGTGGCGCGCGACGGACACATGGTGCGCCTGCCCCTGTTTTCCGCCGCCGAGCAGGATACCATGGTGGGCGCGGCCCCGCCGCTGACGGCGGCGGGCGTTGCGGCCATGCGCCGCCGCTGGGGGCAGGCGGGGCTTGCCCCGTGGGAGCGGGATGCCGCCAACGCGCTGGTGGACGCGCACGTGGATCGGGCGGAGGTGTACGACCTGCCCACCTTCACCGCGCAGGTCGGCCACATCAACGCCAGCCTGTGCCGGGCGCGCTTTTCCGACAACCCCGATGTGGCCGTGGCCTATGTCGGCCTGGAGACCCTGGCGGCGCGCCTGCTGGAGCGCGACCTGACCGACCCCCGCTCGCCCGTTGCCGCGCTGCTGTTCGACGGCGCGCTGCGGCACGGGCTGCTGGAGGCGCTGGCAGGCGCGCGGGCCTGCTGGGAGCGCGACGTGTTCGACGGTGGCACGGCCTCGTTGCCGCGCACCGGTCGCACGGGCACGGCCTTTTTCTGGTGGGTGGACGATGCGGGACGGCGCTGCCCGCTGCGTTGCGCGCGGGACGGCGCGGGGATGGCGCTGGTGCGCGACGGGGTGCGCATTCCGCTGGAACCGCAGGCCATCACGGACGCACTGGGGCGGGGGCGCATCGTGCCGGGGCTGTTCTGCTCGTACGCCACGCTGGTGGCCGGACACGGGCTGCGTTGCCACGGGGGCATCTTTTTCGCCGCCTACCTGCCCGTCATGCTGGCGGCGGTGGAGCGGGTGTTGGGCCGTGCGGACGACGCGGCAAGAGGCGGCGAGGCTGGCGGGGGAACCTGCGCGGGGGGATGTACCGGATTTGCCGGATTGACTGGAGTTGCCGGAGGGGCCGGACTTCTCGCGGCCCTGCCGCTGACGGTGCTGTTCGATGCCGGGCGCGGCCCGCGCAGGGTGGCGGGGGCGGTGGAAATGTTCGCCGCCGGCGGGCTGACCCGCCGCCATCTGGAACACCTGGCCGGGTTGCCCATGGATGCCGTGCTGCCGGTCAGCCTGCGCGAATGCTACATGGAATGCGTGCCGCACGACGCCCGTGCGCCGGGCTGGTCGCGCCGCTTTGCCGCCCCCATGAACGAGGGCGCGGGCGTGGTCCTGTCGCTTACCCGCTGACGTCGTCTCCGCCTGGACATTGCTCCGCTGACATTGCTCCGCTGACGTCGCCTCGCAGCCGCCGATTATTCCGCGCCTGCCTGATCGCGTCGGCGGTGCCGCGCAATCGTTTCCTTCCCCGGATTCCCGGCCCGTCTCACCCGTCAGGGCGTGACCGCAGTGCGCGGGACACGTTCCCGTCCCTTTCCGCGCACCCTTGCGGCCCCTTTCCAGCCGTTCCTTGCTGTCTTTCCCCGCGGTCCCCTGCAGTCCTTCCTCAGCGGCTGGCCCCCGTCTTCCCTTGCCGGTCAGGCCACCTCGCGCGTGAAGCAGAGCATGGTGATGTCGTCGGACTGTTCCGCCGTGCCACGGAAGGCCACCGTGGCCTCGTGCAGCGCCCGCAGGATCCCGGCGGGCGTATCCCCACGGTGGGCGTGCAGCACGTCCATCAGCCGCGGCATGTCGAACAGTTCCAGCCTTTCGTTCATGGCCTCGGCCACACCGTCGGTGTACAGCAGGCAACGTTCGCCCGGCGCGATGACCGCGTGCAGGGTTTCGTACGCCATGTCTTCCATGGCCCCCACCAGCGGGCCGCTGATGCCCGGCAGTTCGCGCGGGGCCTCGGCGTCCGGCCCGGTGACGCACGGGGGGCAATGCCCGCCGTTGGCGAATTCCAATGCGCCCGTTGCCGGGTCGAACAATCCGATGAGCAGGGTGACGAACATGCAGCCGGGGTTGTTGGCGGCAAGTTGCGCGTTGATGCGGGTCATGGCCGCGCCGGGCGCCAGGCCCGAAGCCACGGCGTACCGGCACAAGGTTACCGCCATGGACATGAACAGCGCTGCGGGTACGCCCTTGCCCGACACGTCGCCGATGACCACCACCTGCCTGCCGTCGGGCGCGACGAAGAAGTCGTACAGGTCGCCGCCCACCTCCTTGGCCGGTTCCAGCAGAGCCGAGGCGGCGTAGCCCGCCTGCTTCGGCGCGGCGCCGGGCGCGGGCAGGATGCCCATCTGGATGTCGCGCGCGGCGTTCAGTTCGCCCTGCATGCGTTCCTTGACGGCGGTGGTGTCCATCAGCGCGCGCACGTTACGGGCCAGTGCCCGGCCCATCTGGGTGAAGGCGCGGGCCAGCTGCCCCACCTCGTCGGAACGCGACGTGGGCAGGCCGTCGGCGGTCAGGGCCTCTGCGTCGGGCGCGGAAAAGTCCGTTTCGGCAAGGGCATGGGCGCGGCCCGTCAGGGCGCGCAGCGGGGCGATGAGCCGCGCGGTAAGCAGCAGGGTGCCCACCGCGCTGACCAGCACGGCGGCCAGGGCGATGAAGGCCAGCTTGCGCACCAGCGCATTGGTGGGGGCCTCTATTTCGGCCTGCGGCGCGGCGGACACCACGTACCAGTCCAGGGCCTTGAAGTAGGCGGCGCGAAAGATGGCCACGCCAAAGGCCGGGCCGGTGTCCGCGATGGACTCCGTGCGGCCCTTTTCCCTGGCCTCGGCCAGGGCGCGCGGCGGTATGAGCGCCACCTCGCGCCCCTTGGGGTTGCCGTGGTGGGCCAGCAGTTCGCCCTTGCCGGAAACCAGGGCGATGAACCCGCTGTTGCCCAGGGACAGGGTCTGGAATTTTTCCTGGGTGCTGCGGATGATCTGCTGCTCGTTGTACAGGGCCTGCCGTTCGATGTCGGACAGCAGCATGGCGGAAACCACCACGCTGTCCGCTTCCGGCATGGGCAGGAAGTAGACCAGCAGCGGCTCCGTCGTACTGCCCGCACCGGAGGTCCCGCCCGGACCGGGGGAGCCGGGCAGGGTGTCGAACACGGCGAATTCGCCATCGGACGAAAGCTGCGCCAGCGAAAGCAGCGACCCCACGGGCCTCCCCTTGAAGTCGGTCATGTCCGGGCGGGCGGACAGCAGGGCCAGCTGCGGGGTGCCCGCGCGCGGGGCACCGTGCGCGTCAAAGATGTCCATGTGCACGCCAAAGCTGCCCAGCCGCTCTATCCAGTTGGCGATGAACCGCTGGCGGGCATCGCCCGGCAGGCCGGCCACGTCCTGCCAGGCGGACCGGGCCAGCTGCGAGTAGCGGCGCAACTGGTCCTTGCGCAGCAGCACGTCCATCACCTTGTTGGTCAGGTGGCCAAGGTAGCGCGACCCGATGTTGTCTTCCATCAGCACGATGACGTTGCCGAACGCCTCTCGTTCCAGTTCGGCGTTGGATTCGCGCAGGTCGCGGTAGGTGAAGGAGATGACCGGCACCACCGCCAGGGCGATGGAGGCAAGCACCAGGATGAACAGTTTCGAGCGCAGCGAGAAGGTCATGTTTCGCACCGTGGGCTAAAGCCCGTTCTGGCCGCCGTCGGCAATGCCGAGACGCAGCAGTTTCTTGCGCAGCCCTTCGCGGGTGATGCCCAGCAGGTCGGCGGCGCGGCTCTTGTTGCCGCCGGTGCGGTCCAGCGCGCGGATGACCATGTCGCGCTCCATGTCTTGCAGGTTCAGGCTGCCATCCGTGGGCACCGCAGGGGCATCGCCAGCACCAGGCAGAGGCGTGGTCAGCTCCGTGAACGCATGGTCCGTGCCCTGGCTGGCGTGGCTGTCATGGCTGGCCTGCCCGGCGGCGTCAGGTTCGCCTGCGCTCGGCGTTGCGGCCAGCAGGCGGGGCGAAAGGTTGGCGGCCTCCACCCGGTCGTCCAGGGTAAGAGCGGCGGCGCGCTCCATCTCGTTGTTCAGTTCGCGCACGTTGCCCGGCCACGGATAGCGCAGCAGCCGGTCGCGCGCGCCGTACGAAAGGGCCAGCCGGGGCCTGCCCATGAGCGTGCAGTGTCGGTCCAGAAAGGCCTGCGCCAGCAGCAGGATGTCGTCGCCCCGTTCGCGCAGGGGGGGCAGGTGCACTTCCGCCACGTTGATGCGGTAGTACAGGTCCTCGCGAAATTTCCCTTCGCGTACGGCGCGTTGCAGGTCCACGTTGGTGGCGGCGATGACCTTCAGGTCCACTGGCACCGCCTTGCTGCTGCCCACGTGCTGCACCTCTCGCTCTTCCAGCACCCGCAGCAGCTTGGCCTGGTGGGGCAGGGGCATGTCGGCCAGTTCGTCAAGGAACAGGGTGCCGCCATCGGCTTCCTCCACCAGCCCCTTGCGCGCGCCCACCCCGGTGGCCACGCCCTTTTCGATGCCGAACATCTCGCTTTCGAACAGCGCCTCGGGAATGGCCGTGCAGTTCACGGCGATGAATGGCCCTTCGCGGCGCGGCGAATTGTAGTGGATGAGCTTGGCCACCACTTCCTTGCCCGCCCCGGTGGGGCCAAGCAGCAGGGTGTTGATGGGCCGCCGGGCGATGGACAGGGCCATCTCGATCAGCTGGCGCATGGCCGGGCACTGCCCGATGACCCGCCGGGCCTGAAAGCTTTCTTGCAAGGTATGGGTAAGGCGCACGTTGCGCTCGGCAAGCAGACGGCGGGCCGCTTCCAGCTCGGCGTTGCGGACCTTCAGTTCCTCGATGAGTTGGGCCTGCTGGTATTCGCGCGCCTCCACCTTGACCAGCATCATCCCGAAGGCCTCGGCGAGGCGGGTGGTGCTGGCCGGGGCGGAACCGGCGGCGGTGAGGGCGAACAGCCTGTCCTCGCTGGCGGGACGCGCCCAGGCAAGGTCGTCGCACAGGTCTATGAGCACGTCGAGCAGTTCATTCTGGCTCATGGGCGTGGTCCTTGAAAGATGGGGGAAGGGGGGCGGTACGCGCGGCAGGCGGGTGGGCTGCCCCTAGCGCCCCTGCAACGACTGCACCCAGCGCAGCACTTCGGCCACTGGCCCGATGAGGTCCTTGGGGATGTATGCGTTCTCGGTGCCTTCGGCGAACAGGCTGCGCGCCAGCGGCACGTTCTGCATCACGGGTATGCCTTCCTCGCGGGCGATCTCCACCATGCGCTTGGCCAGCAGGCCTTCGCCCTTGGCCAGTATGACGGGCAGCGGGGTGCGGTCCTTTTCGTAGTCCAGGGCCACGGCGTAGTGGGTGGGGTTTGTCACGATGACCTTTGCCTTGCGGACGTTGGAGAGGGTGTTCTGGGTGATCATTTCCTGGTGCAGCTGCTTGCGCTTGCCCTTGATGTGCGGATCACCTTCCATTTCCTTGTACTCGCGCTTTACCTCGTCCTTGGTCATCATGTGCTGCTTGTTGTACTGCCAGCGCTGGTACATGTAGTCCAGAGCGGCAATGACGCAGAACACGGCGGCGGAAATCAGCACCATGTCGCGCGCGGTAATGCCAAGCACGGTCAGCAGACCGCCGATGCCGCCGTCCGGTATGGCGAACAGGCCGCGCATGTGGTCGGAAAGCACCTTCCACACGGCCCAGCCAAGCACGGTTACCTTGATGCAGTTCTTCAGCATCTCCACGGCGTTGCGCACCGAAAAGACCTTCTTGAACCATTTGCCGGGGCTCATGTTCTCCAGCTTGGGCATGGCCGCCTTGAGCGCGAACAGCACCCCGGTCTGGGCCAGGTTGGCCAGCAGCCCCACGCACATGGCCAGCCCCACCACCGGCAGCACGATGCCGATGGCCCCGCGCGTTACCGCCGTGGCCAGCAGCGGCAGCGCCTGGTCGAAGGGCAGGGTTATCTGGCGCATGGAAAGTTCGGTGACGGCCATGATCTCGGCAAAGATGTCGCCGCCCTTGATGGCAAGGTACGCCCCCACGGCCAGCACGGTAAGCGCGGAACCCACGTCCTGGCTCTTGCAGATGTCGCCCTTTTCGCGCGCCTCGCGCAGGCGTTTGGGTGTTGGTTGTTCGGTCTTGTCGCTCATGCGTTCCCAGGGGCTGTTTCTAAAGTAGGATTTTCGTTCGTTGGCAAGGAAAACAAGCCCGCCATAAGGGAGTATACTCTTGTCGTATTTGACCGAAATGGTGGGTGACGTTTGACGATGCCAACGGGCGAAAGGACAATTTGGAAACTGCCCCTACGGCAGCAAACCTTGCAAACGTTGCAGATCGGTGGCGATTTCGGCGAACAGGTCCGGCGTTCTGGCCGCCAGCGCGCCGAAGTACAGCACCAGCAGCAGGCTGGCCACCGCGCTCTTCACCGGCATGGCCAGTACGTACACGTTGAGCTGCGAGGCAAAGCGGTTGACGAGGCCCAGCGAAATGTCGGCCAGCAGGCAGGCCACCACGATGGGCCCGGCCAGCAGCACCATGTGCGACATCAGCCACGCCACCCGCCCGGCGAACAGCAGGGGCACCTCGATGCTCCATGCCAGGGGCGCCAGCGAGGGCACGGGCCATATCTCGTACGAGGCGTACAGCAGGCCCAGAAAGGCCAGAAAGGCCCCGCTGGCATAGAACAGGTACATCATCATTTGCAGCAGGAAGGCCCCGGTGGGCGTGGTCTGCTCGCCCGACATGGGGTCGGATTCCTCTGCCATGGAGGCCCCGCGCTGGTTGTCGATGAGAAAGCCCGCGCTCTGCACCGTCCAGAAGGCGATGCCCGCCAGCAGGCCCAGCACCAGCCCCATGAGCGATTCCTTCAGCACCAGCGCGCCGTAGTGGCCAAGCAGGGTCAGGTCGAACACGCTGCCCTTGGGCAACTGCCCCAGTATCACGGGGTGCACCGGCAGGTAGCAGGCGAACACCAGCACCATGCGCAACTGCCCGGTCACCACGCTGCCCGCAAGAAACGGCGCCACCTGGGCGACCATGAACAGCCTGGGCATGCCCGCCACCACGGCCAGCAGGTGGTCGAACAGGCCCAGTTGGTCGAACAGGGCCTGGATGGACAATGCCGGTACGTGAGGGGCCATGGCGTGCCTACAGCAGGTAGAAGCGCACGAAGATCTCGTCCGCGAAGCGCAGCAGTTCGGCGCCGAACCACCCGCCCATCAGGAACAGCGTGAGCACCACGGCGATGAGCTTTACCCCGAAGGTCAGCGTCTGTTCCTGCAACTGGGTGATGGCCTGGACGAGGCTGATCAGGATGCCGATGACAGAGGCCACGATGATGGGCGGCATGGACAGCATCAGCACCAGGTACAGCGCCTTTACCGCATACGTCATGGCCATGGATTCCACGTGGGTTCTCCTGCGGCCCGGCTACAGCCGGATGCGGTTGACCGGCTGCACCGATATTTCGGGCGTCAGTTCCTGGTACGAAATCACCGCCAGCCCGTAGTGGTCGCCCTCTATCAGCCTGCGCACGTAGCGCCGAATGTCCATGGAGGTCATGATCACCGGCTTCTGGGCGTGACTTGCGTAGCGCCCGGCGGCATCGCCCACGGCCTTCATGAACCGCTCGGTCACCGAGGGTTCCAGCGCCAGGAACGCCCCCGCCGAGGTCTGGCGGATGGCCTTGCGGATGGTTTCCTCCACCTGCGGGTCCAGCAGGATGGCGGGCAGCATGTTCTGCCCGCGCGAATGCATGTAGCTGATCTGCCGTTTCAGCGCGCCGCGCACGTACTCGGTCAGCATGACCGTGTCCTTTTCCTTGGGGCTCCACTCGATGAGCGCTTCCAGGATGTTGCGCAGGTCGCGGATGGAAATCTGCTCCTGCACCAGGCGCTGGAAGATTTCCGCGATGCGCTGCACCGGCAGCAGGCGCGTTGCCTCGCGCACCAGGTCGGGCGCGCGTTCTTCCATGCGGTCGAGCAGGTATTTGGCCTCCTGCATGCCCAGGAAGTTGCTGGCGTGGCGCGAAAGCACCAGCGACAGGTGGTAGGCCAGGATGCGCGCGTGGCTCATGTGCCCTATGCCCGCCTTGTCCAGCAGGTGCAGCTGCTCGTCGGGCACCCACAGGGGGTCCACGTCGGGCAGGAAGCGTTCGCCCGATTTGGCGGCAACGCCCAGCATGGCCAGGTTTTCGCTGGTGTCGCGGGCCAGGGACATGCCCCGTTCCAGCGTGCCGCGCGACATGGGGATCTCGTTCAGGTTCAGGACGTACGTAAGCCCTTCCAGTCCGGGGCTGGGCCGGATGTTGATGCCCGGGAACGGCACGCCGAGGTCGAAGTACAACGCCCGGCGCAGGTTGATCAGTTCCTCGTTCAGGGCATCGTAGTGCAGGGCCTCGCCCAGTTCCGCCGAAAGGTCCAGGATGATGGGCACGGTGGGGGCGAAATCGTCGCCGGGCTGCCCCCCGCCGGGGCGCGGCGCGCGTGGCCGCGCGGCCGGGGCCAGCGAACGGCTCAGTTCCGCCCTGGGGTCGGCCGCCACGGGGGCCTCGGCCATGCGGCGCAGCACGTAGCCGAACCCGCCGATGGCAAGGGCCAGCCCGAACAGCTGCGGCTTGGGAAAGCCCGGCACCAGCGCGAACAGGAACACCAGCCCGCCCGCCATCAGCAGCGCCTTTGGCTGGCCGAAGATCTGCCCGCCGATCTGCGCGCCCACGTTGCCGCCCGAATCGCCCGTACGGGTGATCAGGATGCCCGCCGAAATGGACACCAGCAGCGAAGGTATCTGCGAGACCAGGCCGTCGCCGATGGTCAGGATGCCGTAGGTGTGCAGGGCGTCGGCCCCGGTCATGCCGTGCTGGGTGATGCCGATGACCGTGCCGCCCACGATGTTGACCACGGCCACGATCATGCCGGCGATGCTGTCGCCCTTGACGAACTTCATGGCGCCGTCCATGGCGCCGTACATCTGGCTTTCCTGCGACACCATGTTGCGGCGGCGCTGGGCTTCCTCCATGTCGATGACGCCCGCGCGCATGTCCGCGTCGATGGACATCTGCTTGCCGGGCATGGCGTCCAGGGTGAAGCGCGCGCCCACTTCGGCCACGCGTTCGGCGCCCTTGGCGATGACCAGGAACTGCACGATGGTCAGGATGACGAAGACCACGGCACCCACCACGAAGTTGCCGCCAAGCGCGTAGTCGCCGAACACGAAGATGATTTCGCCCGCGTCGGCCTGCAACAGGATGAGCCGGGTGGTGGTGATGTTCAGCCCCACGCGGAACAGCGTGGTGAACAGCAGCATGGTGGGAAACACCGAAAAGTCCAGCACGCTGCGCACGTACATGGACATCATCAGCATGATGAACGAAAGGGCCATGTTGGCGCCGATCAGCGTATCCACCAACGGGGTGGGCAGCGGCAGGATCATCAGCGCAACCACCACCACCAGCAGGGCGACGATGGCCAGGTCGTTGTGCCGGGTAACGGCACTTACGGCGGTGTTGGCGCGGGCAAGCATACTCATGCCTGCACCCCCGCCATGTGCCGGTAAGTGTCCATGGCGGTGCGCGCCTCGTCCTGCCGCCCCTGCTGCCACAGCGCCTGGGCGCGCAGCAGGTGCAGGGCGGCGTCGGCGGATGACAGGGTCACCCCTTCCATGGCTGCGTGCAGGTGGTCGAGCGCGGCGGCACCGTCGCCTTCGGCCACGGCCACGGCGGCCAGGCAGCGGTGCACCCGGCTTGCCTCGGCGCGGGGGGCGTCGGGCGGCAGCACGGCGGCCAGCGCCGCAAAGGTGCGGCGGGCGCTGTCGTTGCGGCCCATGCGCAGAAAGAGATAGCCAAGCACGTGCAGGGTGTTGCGGCATTCCGGGGCGACGGGCACGGCTAGCCTCCCACCATCAGCCCGGCATAGGCCCGGAGCAGTTCGGCGTTTTCCAGCAGGGGGGCAAGGTCGTTGCGCACGAACTCGCGCACGGCGGGGTCACGTTCCATGGACAGCGCGTCGAGGCAGGCATTCAGGTTGGCCCCGAACACGTCGGGGCGCAGCATCTCGCCGTCACCCACGGGCGGGCACAGCGCCTGTTCCACGATCTGCCGGGCGTTGCGGGGGGCGTACAGTTCTTCCAGCCCCGCCTCGCGCAGCACGCTGGCCGCCAGGGGGCGGGCCTTGGGCATGGGGTCGCGCCCGGCGTCCACGTCCAGCACGGTCTGGATGCCCAGCGACCCGTCGAAAATGCCTACGTTGCGGCTCATGCGCCACCATTCCTGCCGGTTGCTTCATCCATGATGCGCGCCAGAAGGTCCGTTGCCGTTTCCATGGCGGCGGCGGTGGCCAGCCGCTCCGGCAGGCGCGTGAGAAGAATGGCCTGCCCCGCGTGCACACCGGCCTGCAAGGGCAGGGGCCGGGCGTGCCGGTAGTGGCACAGGGCCAGCATGCGCCGGGGCATGTCCGCGTCGTGCGCGGGAAACGGGCGCGAAAGATAGATCAGCAGTTCGCCGTCGGCGGCCTCCAGGTGCAGGCGGCCCATGCCGTCCACGTCCAGGGCTATCAGGCGCGGTGCGTCGGGCCGCGCGGGGTCGGCCCCGGGCAGTTGCAGCCCGGGCATGCCCATGCGCTGTCCGAATGATGCGATGGCCTCTTGCAACATCACTGTTCCCCATCCTGTGCCGCCAGCCAGGCGTCTTCTCGTTCTATGGCCTTGTCCACGGCCTCCTGCACGGCGTCGAGCAGCTTCATGCGCCCCTGCACGCCGTTGAACAACTGCGGCGGCACCGAGCGGGCCATGCGCAGCATCTCTTGCAGGAACAGCACCTCGTGTTCGATGTCCGGCGCCCTGGCCTGCGTGGCGATGCGTTCGATATGCATGGCCCCCAGGAAATTTTCCGACCGCAGGGACACCATCTGCTCCAGCAGCGCCCGCGAGGTGAGCGGGCAGTCGGACACGCCGTGCACCCGTTCCCAGCGGGACATCACGTCCGCGCACAGGGCGTGGGCGCTGTGCAGCAGGCGCAACTGGCCAAGGCTGGTATTGACGCTTTCAAGGTGGGTGCTTTCCATGCTGGGCGCATCGGAGGCAAGGTCGTTGCCAAGCGCCCGGTACAGGAAGTCCACCGCGGTGTCGAAACTGGTTTCGCCGTACCGTTCGGTCAGATGGGCGAACACCTGCTCGACGGAGGAAAAGCCGCATACCGTATCGCGGTACAGGTCGCGCAACTCGTCGGTGCCGCCAAGCGCGTCGAACCCGGCAGAGGCCAGCGCCCCCTGCACCCCGGCCCGGATGGCCGGACCCTGGGTGGCTTCCAGTTCTGCAATGGCGGCGCGGATGCCCTCCAGCGTGCCGGGGGCCACGTCCGGGTCACCTTCGAATTCTCGCAGGGCATCGGACAGCGCGGCCCAGGCGTCGCTGGGGTCCGGAAAGTGCGAAAGGGCCTCGCGCAGGGCGTCTTCCTTGCCCTGCTTGGCACGCAGGCCGTCCTTCAGGCGGTCGAGGGCCTGGCCCTTGCCCGCCTGGTGCATCAGTTCCTTGTACAGTTGCACGCGCTCGGCCTGGGCGTCTTCGGTGCCCTGGCGTTCCTTGCGCTCGGACAGTTCGAAGTCGTCGGTGGTGTCCGCGCCAAAGGTCAGTTCCTCGGCGGCGTCGGCCAGGAGCGACATGGGCGATTCGGCAACCGTGGCGGTGCGACCGAGCAGCGAGCCGGTGGCCGCGTCTGCCGCCTGCCTGTCGCCCCGCGCTCCGCCCACGGTGGCGGAAGTGGCCTGGGCGTTGACACGAAAATCGAAGCTCATGGGTATCGTCCTCTCCTTGGCCGTGGCCGCGTTGGCGCAGCCCATGCGAGAATCACGCCATGACGAGGAACACGTCTTTGCGGTCAGGCTCTTGCCGTGACGCGGCGACCTTGGTAACTGGACACCAGTGGATTGCGGCGCGCACTTCGAAAAATGAACGCCGAGGCGAAAATGCCACAGTAACGGGATATTCGGCAACAGTGCGTGCATGACAAACAGGCGGCGGCGCCGTGTTTCGCGCCCCGCGCGAAACGGTGCGGCATGGAGGGCGCCGCCTTGCCCGCCTGCGTTTCGGGGTGGCTGACGGAGCGTTTTCGCGCACCGTGCACCTGCGCAGCCCCTGCCCGCATTTTTGTCCCACTCGCGCGCCATCGGCCCGGTGCCCCTTGCGCGGCGCGCGTTCTGTATGCCCATATTTTTTGCAGACTGCCTTTCGTGTGCTAACGTTGTTGGATCGGGGATGGCAAGTTGGTTTGCAGCGGTCCGGATGTCCGGGGCCGAAGCCCGCGCGGACAAGGAGTTCGCGCCTGGGGTCGGGTTTGGCATCCTTGCTGCAATGGCGGGCTCATTCACTTCACCAGGCAGGAGGACACCATGGCTTTCACCGAAAAGGACTTCGAGGATCAGCAGGAACAGTTGCGGCAGCTTGAGGACGAACTGTCCCGGCTGAACACCCAGTTCGACGCGCAGATGAAGTCGGGCGGCATCGCCGCCGCGGATCTTGATTCCATCGACATGGCCAAGCTGCCCGCCGAAGTGCGCACCGCGTTCGACGCGGCGCAGCAAGCCGCCCGCCGCGAAGGCGAAGGCAGGGCCGCCCAGGGCCGTCCCGCCGCCTCCGGCACGGCCAAGGCTCCCGGCGCGGGCCGCCGGGGCGCCGTCCGCCTGTAGGGCATTTTCGCTTTGAAAAAGCTCTGCCGCCCGGCGCATGCAACGCCGGGCGCGCCAGCAAGGCGCAGGCGGATGTCACTTCCGTCGGCCACGCCGGGTGGAGCGTTTCAAAGCCGGTTTGCTCCAGTACGCATGCCTTCGGGCGCTCTTGCCCGCATCCGCACGCAATCCAAAGGAGTTTCCCATGTCGCAGGTCAACAACAACAGCAGCGTTTCGTCGATCATGGATTCCATCGACCTTGGCCCCACCGGCAGCCTGCAGATGCTGTTCGCCAAGCTGAACCTGGCCCAGGCCCAGCTGGCCAAAAACGGGGCCATGGAAAACATCAACAAGATCCAGAAGAGCCAGGAAGCGCAAAAGGAATGCGCCGCCATGATCGCCAAGGCGCGCGACCTGCAAAACCAGGCCAAGGCCGGCGACAAGTGCACCGACATGCCCGCCGACATGAAGGACTACTTCCAGAAGAACGGCCTGAAGTATGATACCAAGGGCAACGACGACCATCACAACAAGGACGAGTGGGAATACAACATCCAGTCGCTGACCGCCTATCGCGACCAACTGGGCACCGACACCCAGCAGCTGATGGTTTTCGTGCAGGACTACATGGGCCAGTACAATTCGTACCTGCAAGGTGCCAACTCGGCCATCCAGCAGGGCAACCAGACCTTGCAGTCGCTGGCCACGGGCCGCTAGCGCGCCGCGCGCCGCCCGCTGTCCGGCCCCAACGGCACCGTAGCCAGGCACAGGTATCCCGATCGTCCACCTACCCAGATTCGTTCGAGGAGTTTGTATGCGTCCCAACAGCGAAGCCGGCGCCGCGCCGCAGTTCAGCGAAGAGCAGTTGAAGACCATGGTGGAGGGCTTCTTTCAGGGGGCCTCCGTGGGTGCAGTGTGCAACGTGCAGCAGGAACAGCTGGAGGCGGGCTACGCCCTGGCCTACAACCTGTACACGGCGGGCAGCTACGCCGACGCGGAAACCATGTTCCGCGCGCTGTGCCTTTACGACCACAACGACGAACGCTACTGGATGGGCCTTGCCGGGTGCCGCCAGGCCCTTGGCCAGCATGCCGCGGCCATTGATGCCTACGGCATGGCGGGCATGGCCAGCGCCCTTTCCGACCCCACGCCCTTCGTGCACGCCGGGCTGTGCTACATGAAGCTGGGCGACAAGGAGAATGCCAGGGCGACCTTTGCGGGGGTGGAAGTGATGGGCGACCCCGCCAACGAGGCCCATGCCGTCATGCACCGCAAGGCCAAGGCCATGCTCGACCTGCTGGCCGGGGAGGACGCATGAGCGCCCTGACCATCGGCGGCCTGGGGGCCGCTGGCGGTGTGGCGGGCGTGGCCGATGCCGACGTGACCGTGCAGCGTACCGCCGTTGGCGGCGCGGTGCCCCCTGCCGGTGACGGCGCGGGAGGAGGCACCACGGGCGACCTGCCGGTGCTTGCCGCCCCTGCCGCCCCTGCCGGTGCCCTGGCCCTTGAAACGCTCATGGCCGCCATCGGCAACGCGGAGCGGCGCCAAGCCTGCCAGGCTGGCGTGGACCAGATCAAGGGCAAGGCAGCCGAGCAGGCCAAGGTCAATCAGGACCGGCTGGAGCAGATCGCCAAGCAGCTGGAGGAAATGCGCTCCAAATCCGTGCTCAACGGCTTCCTGAAGGCGTTCAAGATCATCGGCATCATCGTCGGGGCCATTGCCGCCATTGCCACCACCGCCGTGGGCGTGGCCACCGGCAATCCGCTGCTGATCGCGGCGGGGGTGATGGCCGCCGCCATGACCGTCGACGCCATCATGAGCGAGGCCTCCGGCGGCAAGATAAGTTTCATGGCGGGCATGACCGAACTGGGCAAAGCCTGCGGCATGGACGACGAGACGGCCAAGTGGTTCGGATTCGCCATGCAGATGGTGGTGACGGCCGCCTCGGTGGCGCTCAGCCTGGGCGCGGGCTTTGCCAACGCCGGGGCCTCTGCCGCGAACATGTCGTCCAAGGCGGCGGAAACCGCCCTCAACGTGGCCTCGCGCGCGCAGCAGATCGCCCAGTTCACCAGCGCCGGGGTGGCGGTGGGCACGGGCGCGGGCACCATCGCCGGGGCGGTCATCGACTACAAGATCGCCTCGTCGCAGGCTGACGCCAAGGAACTGGACGCCATTCTCGAACGCATCCGCCAGGCCATCGACATGGAACACGATTTCCTGGAGTCCGAAATGCAGCGGGCAGAGGACCTGATGGGCAAGGTGGGCGAGATCGTGAAGGACAACGCCGAGGCGCAGACGGTCATCCTGGGCGGTGCGCCCGCCCTGGCATAGGAGCAGAGTCATGGCCAACATCACCAATGTCCGGGACATTCCCGGATTCAATCCCACCCAGTACGACGCGCTGGTGCAGTCCGCCCGCAGCGAGAACGTGGACGTGGCCGCGCTGGACATGGCGCTGCTGCGGGCCGTGAACGCCGGAAGCAGCTTTTCCGACGCCGTGGGCAGCGTCACCACCGAACTGCCGCGCCTTGTCCTGCCGCACCAGAACGCGCTGACGCATCTGGGGTCACTGAGCATGGCGCCTTCGCCCGGGGCCACCCTGATGTCGCTGATCACCTCGCTGACCTCCGAGGAACGCAGGCAGAATGCCGACATCCGCAAGGAGCAGACCGAGGCCATAGTGGACCGGATAAACGACCAGGCCGACGAAATGCGCTCCAAGGCCGTGGCCCAGTTGGTCATGGGCGTGGTTTCCGGGGCGCTCAGCATCGCGCAGGGCTTCGCCGTCATGAGCGTGCAGGCCTCTGGCATGAAGCAGGCCGGGAATTTCCGCGAGGGCGCAGCCATCGCGGAGTCGCACAACCTGCCGAAGATGTCCGCCTCGTTCACCAGTTCCGCCGCCGCCATGGAAGCGCGGACCAATGCCCAGATCGGCGTGCTGAACAGCGGAGCGCAGGGCATGAATTCGGCGCTCGGGGGCATCGGCCAGGCCGTGGGCGGCTTCTTCGACGCGGCCATCAAGGAGATGGACGGCGACATCGAGCGCATGCGCGCCGCACGGGATGCCATGAAGGATCTGGACGAATCCCTGTCGCAACTCATACAGAAGACGTTGTCGAGCATGGACACCATCCAGCAGAACATGAACCAGACCCGCGCGCGGATTCTGGGCTGATGCGCCGGTCGGGGGCGTGGGGCACGCAGCCCCACGCCCCCCGCGGCGCCCCCCGAGATTACGGCCCCCTCAGGGATGCGTCATGTCCATCATGCGGCCAACGGC
>JAITSV010000067.1 GCA_031287575.1 Desulfovibrio sp. | reverse complement strand
CCCCCCCCCCCCCCCCCCCCCCCCCCCCCCCCCCCCCCCCCCCCCCCCCCCCCCCCCCCCCCCCCCCCCCCCCCCCGTTTCATACTTTTCCCGAACTAGCCAATGGCCTCGCGGAAGCGTTGCTGCAACGCCTCCAGCTTGGCCTTGGCGTCGGCCAGTTCACCGGCGCGGGCGCGCTCCTTGGCCACCACCTCGGCGGGGGCCTTGTCCACGAAGCTCTCGTTGGCCAGCTTCTTGTTGACCTGCACCAGATCCTTCTCGATCTTGCCCAGTTCCTTGTCCAGACGGGCAAGCTCCGCCTCGAAGTCCACGGCGCCGGTCAGCGGCACGATGACCTCGTTGCCGGACACCACGTTGCTGGCCGAAGCCTTGGGCGCCTCGATGGCCGGGCCGAACTCGGCGTTTTCCAGCCGGGCCAGCACCAGCAGCATCTGGCGGTTTTCTTCCAGCACCTGACGGTCGTGCTCGTTGGCCGTGCGCACCAGCGCGGTCAGGCGCAGCGAGGGCGCGATGTTCAGTTCCGCCCGGATGGTGCGCACCGCGCCAATGACGCCCTGCACCAGTTCCATGCGCGCTGCGTCCTCTGCCCGGACACAACCGGGGCGCGCGGCGGGGAAGGGCTGCACGGCAAGGTCGGTGCCCGCGTTACCGGGCAGGGCCGCCCAGATTTCGCACGTGATGAACGGCATGATGGGGTGCAGCAGGGTCAGCGTTTCGCGCAGCACGGTAAGCAGCACGTGCTGCGCCGCAGCCTTGCGTTCGCCCCCGGCCTGCATGTCGGGCTTTATGAGTTCCAGGTACCAGTCGCAGAACTCGTTCCAGATGAACCGGTACATGCCCTGCGCCGCATCGTTGAAGCGGTAGCCCACGATGGCGGCGTCGGTGGATTCCTTCATCTCTTCCAGCCGGTGCAGAATCCAGCGGTGGTGCAACCCCTGCACGCTGTCCAGGTCCACCGGGGCGGGCACTTCGTCGTCGGGCAGGTTCATCAGCGCGAAGCGCGCGGCGTTCCACAGCTTGTTGACGAAGTGGCGGTAGCCCTCGATGCGCTCCTCGCTCAGCTTGATGTCGCGCCCCATGGCCGCGAAGGCCGCCAGGGTGAAGCGCAGCGAGTCGGTGCCGTACTTGTCGATCATTTCCAGCGGGTCGATGACGTTGCCCGTGGACTTGGACATCTTGCGGCCTTCGGCGTCGCGCACCAGGGCGTGGATGTACACGTGGCGGAACGGCACCTCGTCCATGAAGTGCAGCCCCATCATCATCATGCGGGCCACCCAGAAGAACAGGATGTCGAAGCCGGTGACCAGCACCGAGGTGGGGTAGAAGGTCTTCAGTTCGCGCGTGTCGTCCGGCCATCCCATGGTCGAGAACGGCCACAGCGCGGACGAGAACCACGTGTCCAGCACGTCCTCGTCCTGCGTAAGGTTGGCGGAACCGCAGGTGCAGCGTTCCGGCGCGTCCACGGCCACGATAAGCTTGCCGCAGTCGCCGCAGGTCCACGCGGGAATGCGGTGGCCCCACCATATCTGGCGGCTAATGCACCAGTCGCGAATGTTGTCCAGCCAGTTGTAGTAGGTCTTTTCCCAGTTGTCGGGAAAGATCTGCGTGGCGGCGGGCACGGCGGCGCGGGCGCGCGGGGCCATCTTGCTGGCCGCCACGAACCACTGGGTGGACACGTGCGGCTCGATGACCGACTTGCAGCGGTAGCAATGGCCCACGCTGTGGTCCAGTTCCTCTTCCTTGACCAGCACGCCCTGGGCGGCAAGGTCGGCCACCACGCGCTTGCGGCATTCTTCCTTGGTCAGGCCCGCGTAGATGCCGGCGTGTTCGTTCATCACGCCGTTCTCGTCGATGACCTGAAGGAATTCCAGCTTGTGGCGGTGGCCCAGTTCCCAGTCGTTGTGGTCGTGCGAGGGGGTGACCTTCAACGCGCCGGTGCCGAATTCCCGGTCCACGTAGTTGTCGGCAATGACCGGAATCTCGCGGTCCGTCAGGGGCAGCTTCACCTTCTTGCCGATGAAGGCGGTGTAGCGCTCGTCTTCGGGGTGGACGCACACGGCAGTGTCGCCGAACATGGTTTCCGGGCGGGTGGTGGCGATGACCAGTTCGCCGCTGCCGTCGGCCAGCGGGTAGCGCAGCTGCCACAGGTGGTCCTTGCGCGGCAGGTGATCCACTTCGTCGTCGGCCAGGGCGGTGTGGCAGCGGTTGCACCAGTTGATGATGTAGTCGCCCTTGTAGATCAGGCCGTCGTCGTACAGCTTCACGAACACCTGGCGCACCGCGCGCGAAAGGCCCTCGTCCATGGTGAAGCGCTCGCGCGTCCAGTCCACGGAGGCGCCCATGGCGCGGATCTGGTTCAGGATGCGGGTGCCGTATTCCTCACGCCATTCCCATACCCGCTCGATGAACTTTTCGCGACCCAGGTCGTGGCGGCCCTTGCCTTCCTTGGCCAGCCCGCGTTCCACCACGTTCTGGGTGGCGATGCCCGCGTGGTCGGTGCCCGGCACCCACAGCACCTTCTTGCCCTTCTGGCGGGCATGGCGGCACAGGATGTCCTGGATGGTCAGGTTGAGGGCATGGCCCATGTGCAGGGCCCCGGTGACGTTGGGCGGCGGTATGACGATGGAGAAGGGTTCGCCGGGGGCGTCCAGGTCGGGGGTGAAGGTGTTGTTCCCCTCCCAGTGGGCACGCCAGCGGGATTCGACGTCCCGAGGCTCGTAGCCCTTGGGCAGCGCGTTGTCCGACATGTTGTAATCTCCGGAAAAGATGATGTAGGGTGCCGCACCGGCGGGCGATGCGCGCGGCGGCGGCCCGTGACGGTCTCCCGCTACGGGCACCACAACGGCCACCCGGACACGGCGAAACGCCGCGCCGGGCATGCCGCGCGGACGTTTCGTCACGACGGCAAGGCCCGGCGATGCCCCCGGTAAAACGGCTTCCCCACCCTAATGAGCGGCAGAGAGATGTCAACCCTTCACATACTTTGGGACGAATCCCACGTCTGGGGGCTGCTGGCCTGGCGTGCGGTGGAAAGCATGGGCCTGCCGTACCGGCTGGTGCGGGCGCAAGAGATAGCCGACGGCCTGCTTTCCCGCAATCCCCCCGCCCTGCTGCTGGTGCCCGGCGGTACCGCGCGCCTCAAGGCCGACGCCCTGGGCGAGACAGGCATGCAGGCCGTGCGCGACTACGTGGCCGGTGGCGGCAGCTACCTTGGCTTCTGCGGCGGCGCGGGCCTTGGCCTTACCGGCGAACACGGCCTTGGGCTGTGCCCGTGGTCGCGCGCGTCGTTCACAGACCGCATGCAGCATTTCGTGTCCGGGCACATTCATGCCACGGTCAGCGCGGGGCACCCGCTCACCCCCGCCGCCCTGCCACCGGAACCGGCCCTGCCGGTGTGGTGGCCGGGCCGCTTCGCGCCGCAAGACGGCCACGACGTGGAAATCCTGGCCCGCTACACCGAACCGGGCAGCGACTTCTGGGTGGCCGACCTGCCCCTGGACACCCTGCCCCCCGGCACCTTCGCCGAGTGGGAAGACCTGTACGGCATCCGCCTGCGGCCCACCTTTCTGACCGGGCAGCCGTGCATCCTGCACGGCAGGTACGGCGCGGGCAGCTACACCCTCAGCTACACCCACCTGGAAACGCCGGAATCGCCCCAGGCCAACCTGTGGCTGGCGCATCTGGTGGAACGCCTGACCGACGGCCCGCCCGCTCCCGGAGTCCCCGGTGTCCCGGCTCCCCCCGGCAACACCGCCCCCCCCTCCTGCGGCCTGCGCGCCGCAAACCCGCTGGTACCCGCGTGGGAACTGGACGCCCTGCCCGCCCGCTGGCACGACGACGGCCTGCTGCGCGCCCGCGCGCTGTTCGACGACATCGTGACCATCGGCATCAACCACTGCCTGTTCTTCCGCCGCAATTCATGGCTCATCGGGTGGCGCGCGGGCATACCCGGCGCCAACCTGAACAACCTGCACGCGGCGGTGTGCACCGCCGTGTCCACCCCGCCCACGCCCGCCGCGGAGGACTACTGGCACGGGCGCAAGGCGGACTTCCTGGACCGGCTGGCCCTGTTCCACAAGGGCGTCACCGGCTACCTGCTGGCCGAGCGGCTGGCCATGACCCTGTCCAAGACCTTTCCGGAAACCGTCTCGCGCCAGAGCCTGAAGGAACAGCGCGCCGCCCTGTTCGGCCCGCCCATGGCCAGCGGCGGCCTGTACGCGGAACTGCTGGACGTGCTGGACCGGCTGGTGTTCCTGCAACTGCACGGGTAGCCGACAACGGGGGCTGCGGGTACCCCCATGGGGGTTTTCACCCATACTCTTGCATGTGCGCCCAACCGGCCACCATTGCAGTCCATTTTCCAGACGGGTTGTTCAATCTCCGCATCCGATACAGCTACTTCCACGAAACACAGCGCGCACCCACCCCCGCATCACAGTGCCCGGCGCGCTTTCGACCGGTCCGGGCCGACCTGGGGGTGGGCATTCCACCACCTTGCCCACGGCCGGGAATCGCGTATAGCCTTCCGTCATGGACCGTCCCGCATCCGGAAAAACCACCGCGCCCCGGCCCTCCACCGGTGCCGCCTGGCTTTTCGCCGCCCTTGCCGCCTACTGTGCCGCCACCTGGCTGGACGCCAACGTCTTTGCCCTGGGCGTGCACAACCTGACCCCGCTGCGCCTTGGGGCCGGGGTGGCCATGGTGGTGTGCCTGCGCACCGGCTGGCAGTCCATGCCGCTCATCGCGGTCCTTTCGCTGGCCATGGCCCTGCTTGTCCAGCCCGTGGGGCACGCCGCGCCGCCCCTGGCCTGTGCCCTGTCCGCCGCCGTATCCGACGCCCTTGCCGGGGGCATGGCCGCCGTGCTGCTGCAACGCGCATTCTCCGCGCCTCCCGCAAGCGTCCCCGACCTGTTCCGCGCCGTGGGCAGGGTCTGCCTGCCCGCCGCCGTGGCCGGGGGCGGGGTCATCGCCCTGCAACAGGCCGCCGGGGGATACCTGCCGTGGAACCAGGCCGGCCACCTGTTCGCCACGCTGGTCATGGCGGTGTGCCTGGGGTTGCTGCTGGTCTATCCGCTGTACCGGGCCTGCGTCGCGTATCGCGAACTCACCGGCAGGGAATGCCGCTGGGTGGGGGGCGTACTGGGGGGCAACCTGCTGTTTCTCCTGCTGTCCTTCAACGGGTATGGCGGGTGCATCTACTTCATCATGCCCCTGCTGGTGCTGCTGGCCTATAATGCCCGCCTGCACGGGCTGATGCTGGCCCTCGTTCCTTCCATGATGGCCGTGGCCTACGGCGCCACCATGGGCTTCGGCCCCTTCCAGATGCCCAGCACGGGCGAGGCGGCCTTTCTGCTGGCCACCTTCCTGTGCAGCACCACCATGGTCACCCTTGGGGTGGCCCTGCACAACCGCCAGTTGCTGAGCGCCGACAGCAGCCGCGAGATGTGGGAACGGAAGGCCATGCACGACCCCCTGACCGGACTGTTCAACAGAAGTCGCCTGGACTGTGCCCTGGAGGCGGAACTGCGCCGTGCCCAGCGTTCGGAAGACGTGCTGTCGCTGCTGATGGTCGATGTGGACAACTTCAAGGCCTACAACGACATCCACGGCCATCTGGCGGGTGACGCCTGCCTGCGGGCCGTGGCGCACACCCTGCGCACGGTGGTCCACCGTGCGCCCGATCTGGTGGCCCGCTACGGCGGCGAGGAATTCGCCTGCGTGTTGCCCGGCACGGCGGAAGCGGGGGCGGCCCAACTGGCCGAACGCATCTGCCGCGCCGTGGCCGAGTTGTGCATCGTCCATCCCGGCAATACCCCGGCGGTTCACGTCACCGTCAGCGTGGGCGTGGCCACGGTGCGCGGCGGGCACGGCACCACGCCGGACCAGATCGTCGACATGGCCGACCGGGCCCTGTACCGGGCCAAGTCCAAGGGGCGGAACAGGGTGGCCACGGCGCCGGAAGCCCTGCTCCTGCTGGCCTGTCCGCACGGTGGGCTGCGCGTGCCGGGCGAGTTGCTGCGCCTTGTGTGGAGCAGTTCGTACGAATGCGGCGAGGCGCGCATCGACACCCAGCACCGCCAGTTGTTCGAGATGGTCAACCGGCTGCTGGCCGCCTTTCTGGACAACGCCCCCCGCGCCGCCTGCCTGGCCATCATCCACGAACTGCTCACCGCCCTTGCCGAGCATTTCCGCGACGAGGAGGCCGTGCTGCGCAGCCGGGGCTATCCCGATGCCGAGCACCACGCGGAACTGCACGCCTCCCTGCTGGAGGCTGCGGGTGACTTGGCCGCGCGCTACGAGCACGCCAACCTTCCCCTTGACGCAGCGCTGGGGGTCATTGCCCACGAGGTGGTGGCGCGCCACATGCTGGACGACGACACCAAGTTCCACCCCTACATGCAGGCCGCGTCCGGACCACGTGCCGCCTGAGCCGCAACCCGCCCGATCCAAAGACAGTCCGCCCCACAGACAGCACCGACGTTGCGGCCCGCCGCCCGGCGCACCACCAGCGGCCCGCACTCGCCGCATCCGCCCGCCAACTGCCAGACCGCCCGAACCATCCCCCCGGCAACGGAAAACGGCGGCCAGAGCCGCCGTTTCGCATGGCGCCGCGCCGCATTCCTCCACGGAACCGACGGCGCGGCACGTGCCGTGTGTCGTCATGCATAGGGAATCTCGCGTTCTCCAAAGGATTCGTAGTCGGATACCGGCGCAAACTGCGGCAGCGGCGGAATGGGGTCGTCCAGTTGGCGGATGCGCCTGCGCGCCCGGCCCAGCAGGCCGTCGGCGATCATGGAGGGGCCGTTGCACGCGTTGACCACGTAGTCGCGCACGTCGGTGATATCCTGGAACACCACGGCCCCGCGCAGCACCCGGTGACGCGGGAAGTTCAGATAGAACACGGAGGAAAGCACGAAGCCCCCCGCTTCGGACCGGTACAGGGCCAGTTCCCACCAGTTGGGGGCTATGCCCATCCATTCGCGGTCATCCACCGTGGCCAGATGTTCTCCGCTGAAGACGAGGTCTTCGCGCCCGTTACGGTGCAGTCTGATTTCCTGCATGGTGCCACTCCTGCGGTTTGAGGGTGAAGGGGGGTGACCGCAAGCCCGCCGCGCCCCGGCATGATGCCGGGCTGGGATGGGAGGAGAGAATCCTGCCGCCAGCGTACACTGAAATGGACGCCCGTGTGAAATGATTTTCCGAAAAACCACCGCGTATTATCATCGATATCACGCGCCCTGACCCGATGCCTTGGCAATCCACCGGGTTACGAATACCATGACCATTGCTTGCCCCTTCCCCCGTGCCGCTGCAGGAAAACATCATGCCGTCCCGCCCGCCGCATCCCGGCCAGCCGCCGAAACCGCCGCGCCGCCCTCTGCTCCATGCCCTGCTCCATGCCCTGACATGGACGTTGCGCGGCCTGATCTTGCTGCCGCTGGGATACATGCTGGCCGTGGCCGTGCTGGGCACCATGCCGCGCCCCACGGATGGGCTGCCGTTGCCCGTCTGCTGCCTGTCCGGGGGCGTAGCGCGCAACGCTGCGGAACAGATGAACGGCGTGCCTGCGTCCACCCCACCGGACATGTCCGATGCACCGGGTACACCGGGCATGCCGGGCGGCGAAAAAGCAGGGATGGCGGACGCCGCGACGGGCAAAGCCCCGCCGGTGACCATCCATGTGATCAGCAACGGGGTGCATGCGGACATCGTGCTGCCCGCGCGGGTGGCAGGGGAACCGGGACTGGCGGACGTGCTGGGACTGGATGGCGGGACTGGCGGCAGGGCCGGCGACGGACCGGAAAAGACGCCGGACGGCGAGTCAGGCAGTGGAGCGGACAGCCAGCCAGCCCTGCTCCACCTGCCGGGCAACGCCCATCTTGCGATAGGTTGGGGCGCACGGGAATTCTACCTGTCCACGCCCACCTGGGACCGGATGCGCCCCGGTGTGGCCCTGCGGGCGCTGGCGCTCGCGCCTGCCGCCCTGCACGTGGAGGTGATGCCCGGTCCGCCGCTGCCCGACGCGGATACCCGCATCCTGCACCTGTCGCGGCAGGGCTACCGGAACCTTGTGGCCTTCATGGCGGCCAGCCTGCACCGCGACGCCGACGGACGCCCCGTGCGCATTGGGACCACGCAGGGAAGCGGGGCCACGCCGGAAAACGGCGGCACGGGCTACGGGCCTGGCAGCCTGTTTTTCGAAGCCACCGGGCGCTTCAGCCCCGTGCGCACCTGCAACACCTGGGCAGCCGAAGCGCTGGCAGCGGCCGGTGCGCGCACCCCGGTGTGGACGCCCCTGCCCCACTTCGTGCTGTACCACCTGCCTGCGACTTCAAAACAAGGAGAGAAGTATGGCGAATAAAAACGATCTCCAGACATGGCTGTTGGATGCCCTAGACCGCAATGACGGCAAAGGGACGATTCCACAGTTGTGCAAACTTGTATGGGAAATGCACCGCGACGAACTGGAACAATCAGGAGAACTCTTTTACACGTGGCAGTATGATATTCGCTGGGCTGCTCAGGAACTGAGAAATCAGGGAATTCTAAAAGACACTAAGCTGTTGCCCAAGGGTGTATGGGCACTAGCAAGGTCCAAGCAACTCCCATAAACGGCGACAGGCCGAAGGGACCGCCCCTCCGGCCTGCGACCACATGACTCGCCCAGGAGACAGGGCGTTGCCAACTTCGCGTTGCGGCCACGCCAGACGGCGGCGGCCTCACGGACGTGCCGCGCGGCGGCAGCTGGGCCGCCGCGCGCACGTTCCGCCACGCAAGATTCCGGCACGCATTCGTGACGACCCCATGCGGCGGAACGAATGCGCACGTTTCCGGCACGGGTGTACGGGCACCAGGGTGTCGGAAAGCATGGCGGATTCGCCTGCCGGGAAAGCCGGTGTGGAAGCGGAGGACGGCAGCCCGCGCGGGGCGGGTCTGCCTGGGCACGGTGGGTTCCGGCGGCCCCCCGGCACCGGGCACGATCGCAAGGGATCGGCCAGTCAGCCGGGTCGCGGGCGGGAGCCGCCGCGCACGGGGCGCGGCGGACGCATGCCGACCGGAGTCACGCGTGGCACTCTGTCCTTTTACCTGAGAGTTTCGCCGCCCCGGTTCCCTGCGAGGACACGGGCGGTTTGCTCCTTCGGTGCTCCACGGATGGAGGCTCTCCAGAGGTTCGTCGGGCAGCAGTCCTTTCGCCTGAAAGATTCACTTCGTCGGCGCCCCATGCCGTTTGCCGCCGGCTGGGGTCTCTCCTGCTGTCGTCATCCGAAACCAAGCGTGACAGGGGGTGTATCCGGTTGACGGAGGAAACGCAAGCGGTGTCATAACATACTTGCATTTCACACAAAACACACCGTTCGCGTAAACAGTCCACGGCCAGCCCGCACGGGAACGCGGCTGCCCCCTTAGGCAGGCTCCGGCCAGCCTGTCCGGCCAATGCACGCGGCGGGCCCGCGCCCCCTGTATTGCCCGACAGCCAATGCCGCCGCCCTATCCTTGCGCCAGGGGGCGCACGGTCAACAGCCGGTCCTTCAACTCCACCGGATCGGTGATGGGCGGGGAGCAGGCGTAGTTCTCGCACAGCCAGGCCGTGGCGCGGTCCTCCAGCGGGGCCAGGTGCGCGGTGAACGGCACCAGCGCCGCGAGGTCGCGCGCGTTGTCGGTGGTGCGCAGGTGCAGCACCGTGGTGGGCGCATAGGTGCCCCGCACGGCGGCCAGCATGGCCTCGGTATCCGGCTGGTCCGGCTCGCCCGCCACGATCACCGAACGCCCGCCGCTGAGCGCGAAATCCACCCCGCACAGGAACATGGTGGACCCTATGGGATGGTGGCGCACCTGCGTGGCAAAGGCGCGCAGCACGCCCCGCGCCCGTTCGCCGTATTCCGGCCGACCCAGCAGCAGCGCCAGCCGCAGCAGGTTGAACAGCGCGGCGGCGTTGCCCGAGGGCAACGCGCCGTCGTGCCCTTCCTTGCGGCGCACCAGCAGGGCGTCGCCGTCCGCCGGGGTCATCCAGTACCCGCCACCCTCCGCGTCGTGAAAGAAGGTGTCCTGCACCTCCTGCAGGCGCAGGGCGCGCCGCAGCCAGCGCACCTCGCCGGTGGCGCCGTACAGTTCGATGAGCCCCCAGATCATGAAGGCATAGTCGTCCAGCAGGCCGGGCACGGCGGCCTCGCCGTCGCGCCAGCGGTGCAGCAGCCGTCCTTCCGGCGTGGCCATGCGCGCGAGCACGAAGTCCGCCGCCGCGGCCGCGGCTTCCGCCAAATGCGGCGCGTCGAAGGCCTGGGCACAGCGCGACATGGCGGCAATGGCCAGACCGTTCCAGTCGGCAAGCACCTTGTCGTCCAGATGGGGGCGCGGACGCCGTGCGCGCAGGTCGAACAGGGCGGCGCGGGCCGCTTCCAGGCGTTCCTCCACCTCGCGCGGGGGCAGGCCCAGATCGCGCGCCAGTTCCCGAGGCGAGCGGGGCAGGTGCAGGATGTTGCGGCCCGTGCGGCTGCGGGTGGCCTCGTCCTCGTAGTTGCCGTAGGCCGTGCAGCCGAAGGCCCGGGCCGTCAGGTCCGCGTCGGAAACGTAGGCCGGATCCGGGTCGGAGACATGGGCGGCGCCGTCTCCGTCACCGTCCGCCCCCACGTCCGTCCCCACGTCCAGCGGGGCACAGGCCTCTTCGATGTCCGCAAGGGTGAAGGTGTAGAACAGCCCCTCGCCGTGCGCGCCGTCCAGTTCGCTGTCGGCGTCCTCGGCGCTGTAAAATGCGCCCTCGGGCGAGGTCAGATCGCGCAGGACGTAGGCGGCGGTCTCTTCCGCCGTGCGGCGGAACTCGCCGTCGCCGGTGGCCAGCCACGCCTCGGCATAGGCCAGCATCAGCATGGCCTGGTCGTAGAGCATCTTCTCGAAGTGGGGCAGCAGCCAGCGGGCGTCGGTGGAATAGCGGTGGAAACCGTAGCCCACGTGGTCGTGGATCCCGCCGCGCCGGATGGCCCGCAGGGTCTGCGCCGCCATGCGCAGGGCCTTTGCACCTCCAGGCTCGTCCGCGCCCGGTCCGGAACCCGCCCGGGGAGGCCCGGCCTGCGTCGAGGCAGCCTGGCCCGAGGCCTGCCCCACCGTGTGACCCGCGGCATGGCCGTTGCGCCGCGCCCAGCGCAACAGGAACAACAAATTGTGCGGCGAAGGGAACTTGGGTGCCGTGCCGAAGCCGCCGTTTGCCTCGTCGAATTCCGAGGCCATGGCCTCGCAGGCGGCGTGCAGGGTGCCCGCGCCGGGCAGACGGCCATCGGCGGGCGGACGCAGCATGGCCTCGGCATGGCGGCGCACATGATCCACGATGCTGCCGGCGGAATCCAGCACGTCGTCGCGCTTGTGGCGCCACACCTCCAGCACGCGCGGCACCAGGTCCATCAGCCCGATGCGGCCGGGCCGCGAATGCTTGGGCAGGTACGTGGCGGCGAAAAAGGGGCGTCCGTCGGGCAGGGCGATGATGGTCAGCGGCCAGCCCCCGGTGCCGGTCAGCATCTGGCAGGCGGCCATGTAGGCGGCGTCGATGTCCGGGCGTTCCTCGCGGTCCACCTTCACGCACACGAAGGCGTCGTTGAGCAGGCGGGCCACCTCGTCGTCCTCGAACGATTCGTGGGCCATGACGTGGCACCAGTGGCAGGTGGAATACCCGATGCTGACGAACAGCGGCCTGTCCTCGTCCCGGGCGCGTTGCAGGGCCTCGTCGCCCCACGGGTGCCAGTGCACGGGGTTGTTCGCGTGCTGGAGCAGGTAAGGGCTTTTGGAAGTGGACAGGCGGTTGCGGGTCGAACTGGTGGCAGCTTGACCGGTGCCCCCCTTTTCGGGGGCATCGTGCATCCCGGACTGGGTGGTGGACTTTCCGGAGAGGTTGGACATGGCTATCCCCCTTGCCCCTTTGCCCTGTGGTGTCGCGGGCGGTGAACGGCCGTGACGGTGCACGGCCCCGGCACCGGACCGTCCGCCGCGCGGACGCCCCGTTCCCCTCCCGAAGGCGCGCACTGGCCGGGGGTCCATGGCTCGCGGCAGCAGGCGAATGGAGATACCCGACCTTATGCATGCCCTATCAGACTCGCGCCATGCGGGCAACGTGGCTGCAGAAAAAGAAAAGACCCGCAACACGGCTCGTCAAGAGCGCGGGGGCCGGGCCGGGCGGGAAGGGTGCCGGGGAACCCCGGCACGGTGGCATTGCGGATACCGTATGGCAAAGGACGACACGACGGGGAAAAGGGTCGCTCCGGGGCAAATGCCCGGATCGTCCAAGCCCTGGCCCGGCCCGTCCGCCAACCGGCGCCCGCCCTTGCGGAATGCTTGCGGCATGGCGCTGCATCCTGTAGGTTTCCGCAACGTTCGGCCACGCCCCTGGCCATGCGCCCTGACGAGCGTCACTGACCATGCGCCACCTCCCCTCCTGGCGCGAGGACCGACATGCGGGTCATCCCCTTACGGCAACGCCTGTTGCTGCTTCTTGCCATCCTTTCGTCCCTGGCGCTGGTCGCGCTCGGGACGTTCTCCTACGTACGCGCCAAAAACGTCATGCTGCACGGGGCCGAATCGGCCATGGCCCTGCAAGCCGACACCCTGGCCAACGCCATCGTCAGCCAGTACGCGGGCGAATACGCCCGCGCCGTGGCCAGCCTGCGCCAGGACCCGCGCGTGGTGGCCTGCCTTGCCGGGCACCCCTACGACCATCAGGGCCTGATGGCCAGTTGGTCCAGCTTCCTGCGGCTGCGTGCCGAAGCCTACTTCGTCTATTTCGCGGACCTGTCCGGGCGGGTCCATGCCATCCAGCCCCCGCGCGAACTGCCACCCGGCTTCGACGCCAGAACGCGCCCGTGGTTCCGCAGGGCCATGGAGCACCCCGGCGTGGTGGGCTGGTCCGATCCCTACACCGAATTCATCACCGGCAAGACCGTGGTCAGCACCGTGGCCACCGTGGACGATCCTGCGGGCGGGAAACCGCTGGGCGTTCTTGGCCTGGACATCACCACCGACGGGCTGCGGAACATCCTTTCCGGCGTGGCCCTGCCCTCTGGCAGCGGGCTGCTGGTGCTCACCGCCGACGGGCGGACGGTCACCTCCACCGGGCTGGGGACGGCGCTGGCCGACCGCGTGGATACCACCCCCCTGCGCAACCTGGCGCGCGGCATCTACGCGGCCCACGGGACGGACAGGGCCATCGGCGGCACCATCGGTGACAACGCGGGCAACGGCGCAACCTATCTGGACATTGACGAAGGCCGGGTGCTGACCGCCGTGCGCGCCGTGCCCGGCCCCGGCTGGCGGCTGGTACTGCTGGTGCCGCAGGAAGAACTGCTGCGCGCCGTGGCCCCCATCCGCTACGGCACCATCCTCGCCATCGGCGGCATGCTCATCCTGTTCGCCGTGCTGTTCGCGGTGGCGACCGCGGGGGCGTCCGGCCGGGTGGGCCAGCTGGCCGAATACATGCGCAGCGTCGCGCGCGGCGACTTCACCGTACGCAACCTGTTTACCGGCCGCGACGAATTCGGCGCGCTGAACCGCCACCTGAACGAACTGGTCACGGCCCGACGCGACGCGGAAGCCGCCCTGCGCCATGCCGAACGCCAGCACCGCGAACTGGTGGAAAACGCGCCCATCGGCATATTCCGCACCACCCGGGATGGCACCATCAACGTATTGAACCGGCACGGCGCGGCCCTGCTGGGCTTCCGCGACGTGGCCCACGCCCGCGCCCTGCTGGATGATTCCGTCATCCCCCTGTACGCCGAACCCATGGACCGCCTGGCCATGCTGGACGACCTGACCGCCGGAGAGGTGGTGACCGGCCAGCGGCTGCGCTGGTACCGGCGCGGCGGCGAGGCCATCTGGATATCGCTGTACGCACGGCGCACCGGCACGCCCGAGGCACCGGAGGTGGAAAGCTTCTTCCTGGACGTGACCGACCAGGTGGAAGACACCCTGCGCCTTGAACAGCTGGCCACCACCGACGAACTGACCGGCGTGGCCAACCGCCGGCATTTCATGGCCCGGCTGGAAGACGAGGCGGCGCGCGCCCAGCGCTACGGCCGCCCGCTTTCGGTGCTGCTGCTGGACGCCGACCACTTCAAGGCCGTCAACGACACCTGGGGGCACGAGGCGGGCGACATGGTGCTGCGCCACATCACCGACGTGATGGGCCTGTCCCTGCGCGAAAACGATCTTATCGGCCGTCTGGGGGGCGAGGAATTCGGCGTGCTGCTGCCGGAAACGGCGCTGGAGCGCGCCCTGCGCACGGCGGAACGCATCCGCGCCGCCGTGGAGGACGCCCCGGTGGCAGTGCGCGATGCGTGGGTGGGGTGCACCGTCAGCGTGGGGGCGGCGGAATACCGGGGAGCCAACGATTCGCTGGACGACCTGATCCGCCGTGCCGACCAGATGCTGATGCGCGCCAAGGAAGGAGGCCGCAACCGGGTATGCGCCCAGCGGGCCACGCCCACCTGTGCCGAAGACACTGTCGGCAGGGGCGGAGGAGACGCTGCCGGGAACGGACAGGACGCGGCCTGAGCGGACAGGGTCAGGCAGAGCCAGGCCGCGCCAGACAGGAACAGGCAGGACCAGGCCGCGCCAGGCCGCGCCAGGCAGGACCAGGCAGGACGAATCCGCCAGTCGCACGCAGAAACGAATGGGGCCGCCACGCTGTCGTGACGGCCTCATGGCATTTCGGGTAATCCGGGCAATCCTGCTGGCCAGGCGGGTCAGGCCAGACAGGCCAGACGGGCCAGATCGAGAGGGTCAGGCCAGCCAGTCTGGCGAAGCTGACCCGGCCAGCCACGTCGGCCGAGCCAGCCATGTCGGCCAAGTCGGGGGTGGGGCGGCGCGCCCTGTACCCCCTACGCCACCACCTCTTCCGGATAGATGGCCTCGAACCCCGCCTTGTACGCGGCAAAGCGCCCCTCGGCGATGGCCGCGCGCGCGCCGCGTACCACGTCGAGGAAATAGGTCAGGTTGTGTACCGAGTTCAGGCGGAAGGCCAGCAGTTCCTTGGCCACGTACAGGTGGCGCAGGTAGGCGCGCGAGAAGGTGCGGCAGGCGTAGCAGGTGCACGCCGGGTCCAGCGGGCCGTCGTCCTCGGCGAATTCCTTGCGCTTGATGTTGATCTTGCCGAGCGAGGTATACAGCGTGCCGTTGCGCGCGTTGCGGGTGGGCAGCACGCAGTCGAACATGTCCACCCCGGCGGCGATGCCGTTGATGATGTCCAGCGGGGTGCCCACGCCCATCAGGTAGCGCGGCTTGTCCACGGGCAGCAGGGGGGCGCTGTGGTACAGGATGTCCATCATCTCCGGCTTGGATTCGCCCACCGAAAGGCCGCCCAGCGCAAAGCCGTCGAAATCGATCCGCGTCAGTTCGCCGATGGAGCGTTCGCGCAGGTCCTTGAAAAAGCCGCCCTGGGTGATGCCGAACAGCAGGTTGCCCGCCGTGCCCCTGGGGTAGGCGTCGCGGCAACGCTGCGCCCAGCGGGTGGTGAGGGCCAGCGACTTTTCGGTGTACGGCTTGTCCGCGCCGTAAGGCACGCACTCGTCCAGCACCATCATGATGTCCGAGTTCAGGTTGCGCTGGATGGACACCACCTTCTCGGGCGTGAACAGGTGCTTGGACCCGTCAAGGTGCGAGCGGAACTCCACACCCTGTTCGGTGATCTTGCGCAGGGCCGACAGGCTGAACACCTGAAAGCCGCCGCTGTCGGTCAGGATGGGCTTCTTCCAGGCATTGAAGCCGTGCAGGCCGCCGCGCCGGGCCACCAGTTCGTCGCCGGGGCGCAGGTACAGGTGGTAGGTGTTGCCGAGGATGATCTCGGCCCCGATGGCGTCCAGATCGTCCGGGGCCACGGCCTTCACGCTGCCCACGGTGCCCACGGGCATGAAGATGGGCGTGCGCACCGTGCCGTGCGCGGTGTGCAGCACGCCGGTGCGGGCCGCGCCGTCGGTGGCGTGGATGCGGAAGGTGCCGGGGGTTTCGGCGGGGATGGGGCCGGATGCGGAGAAGGACGCGGAGAAGGACGCGGCGACAGGCGCGGAAGCCGGGGCGTCGGCAGGGGCCATGGCGGTGGAAATTTCGGTCTGGTTCGGCATGGCGCGCACCATAGCGGCGCGCTGCACGTTTGAAAAGGGGGGCGGCGCACCGAATGCCGGGGCGACGCGCGGCAACGCTCTTCCATTCGAAGCTGCACCCGCCCACGCCTGACCCGCCTACTTGGCCAGCTTGGTCTGCCCCACCCCCGCCTTGCGCCCTGTCCACTCGCCTGCTCCGCATATTCTTCCCGCCCCCCGCACAACGCGAAACGCCCGCCCCGGTTCCCCGGAGCGGGCGCATGCGGTGCGTCAGATTGCGGTTTGCGCCAACGGCTACAGTTCCACCTGCACGGCGGCGGCAGCGCGGCGGGCCTTCTCGCGGGCTTGCTCGATGCTTGCGCCAAGGGACAGGGCCACGCCCATGCGGCGCTTGCCGTGGACTTCAGGTTTTCCGAACAGGCACAGCCCGGTGTCCGGCTCGGCCAGGGCGGCCTCGATGCCATGGTAGCTGGGCGACGTGCTGTCACCTTCGGCCAGCACCACGCACGAGGCGGCGGGGCCGTTCTGGCGCAGCGCGGGCACCGGCAGCCCCAGAATGGCCCGCGCGTGCAGGGCGAATTCACTGAGGTTCTGCGAAATCAGCGTCACCAGCCCGGTGTCGTGCGGGCGGGGCGAAACCTCGCTGAAGTACACCGTGTCGCCCTTGATGAACAGTTCCACCCCGAAGATGCCCCAACCGCCAAGGGCGCCGGTAACGGCCTCGGCCATGCGCCGGGATTCGGCCAGGGCGGCCTGGCTCATGGGCTGGGGCTGCCACGATTCGCGGTAGTCGCCGTCCTTCTGCAAATGCCCGATGGGATCGCAGAAAGTGGTGCCGCCCGCGTGGCGCACCGTAAGCTGGGTGATCTCGTAGTCGAAGTCCACGAAGCCTTCCACGATGACCTTGCCGCCGCCCGCGCGCCCGCCGGTCTGGGCGTATTCCCAGGCCTTGATGACGTCGGCCTCGGCGCGCACGGTGCTTTGCCCCTTGCCGGACGAGCTCATCACCGGCTTGACCACGCAGGGCAGGCCCACGGCGGCCACGGCCTCGCGGTATTCCACTTCCGTGGCGGCAAAGCGGTAGGGCGAGGTGGGCAGGCCCAGTTCCTCCGCCGCCAGGCGACGAATGCCCTCGCGGTCCATGGTCAGGCGGGCGGCGCGGGCCGTGGGCACCACGCGAAAGCCCTCCTTCTCCAGTTCCAGCAGGGTTTCGGTGGCGATGGCCTCTATCTCGGGCACGATGCAGTGGGGGCGCTCCGCCTCGATGATCCGGCGCAGGGCCGCACCGTCCAGCATGGACACCACGTGGCTGCGGTGGGCCACCTGCATGGCGGGCGCATTGGGGTAGCGGTCCACGGCAATCACTTCCACGCCAAGACGCATGGCCTCGATGGCCACCTCGCGGCCCAGTTCGCCGGAGCCGAGCAGCAGGATACGGGTTGCCGAGGAGGTGTTGGGAGTGCCGATGGTGACCATGTACTGCTCCTGCGCCGCGTGGGCATGCTGATGATGAAGGAAAAAGGCCGTGCCGACCGCACGGATGTGCCATGCCCGCCCTCACCGCGCAAGGGGCGCGCCGGGGGATCGCACGGCAATCACGGCGGGCGGCTCCG
>JAITSV010000078.1 GCA_031287575.1 Desulfovibrio sp. | reverse complement strand
GGGCGGGTCGGCGCCGGGTCAGGTGACTGAGACGCGCGGGCTCCGGCTGGGGCAGCTGGACCGGGGGCAGCAGGCTGTGCGGCGGGGGGAGGAGGCTTCGGGCGATTGTCTTGCGCGTCCTTTGTCTCGACGGGTAGCAGAGGGGCCATGACGCCGCCGGGCAGCCCAGCCGTCAGTTGCTGCATGGTTGTCTTCAACTGGTCGCCAAGGGCCGCGTTGGCGTCGTTCAGCACCTTTATCGTGGCATTCGAGGCTTTCGAAGGATCTGCCGCTTCGTCATTGGCGCGCATCTGCTGCCGCAGCACCTGCATGCGGCCAATGAGTTCCTCTTGCGTCGGCAGGCGCTTTTTCTCGCCGGTAAGCCCGGATACCCCCGCATAGAACGAGCAGGATTCGTGATAGGCGTTGACGTCCCTGACCATGGCGTCGAACGGGTATTGAGCGAGAGGTTTCGTTTCGAGGGAGCGAATCTCCAACAGTTTTGCATCGCGCTGCCTGTCGATCTGCGCCACAATGGCCGGTGCCAGAAAATTTCCGTAGATGTTCTCGTTGATGTTCGAGCCGAGGCCGCTTGCAATGCCTGCGCTGCCCGCAAGGGCACGGGCGGCGGTTTCTCCCGTCACGATGGCACCCAGCCCGCCGAGGATGGTGCCGAGGCCCGAGAACCCTGTCTGAAGCGCGGCGGCGTTTGCGTAGATTTCTGCCTTGTGCGTTCCGCAGATCTGGTCGGAGAGGTAGATCATGTACTCGCAGACCCGGTTTCGACCGATCTCGCTCGTGGTGCCCAGCATGGCGGCAGTTACGCTTGTGCCTGGCAATTTGCCGGTATCGAGGTCGATGGCAAATACGGGAGTGTTCGAGGGGCGCGCTTGGCCGTTTGCGGGTTCGGTTCCGCCATCGCCGGACTTGGCCATGGTGCGTGATGCCAGGGGATTGACTTGGAATTGGTCGTGGAATTTGCCGCTAACGGTGGTGGCAGGGGCGCACGCCGCGAGAAGGGCCAAGACAAGCGCGCTCAGGGTGAGTGCGCTGCCCAGGCGTGCTGCGCGAACGGGACCTGCACGCGGGATTGCTTCCGCTGACATGGTGATGAACTCCTTGGGTTGAGGTTGTTTGGTCCACCGTATATGCGCAAACATTTTCCCGCTATTAGATATGCGTTATTAGGGAGTCCTCCATGACTGGCTTGACGAAGCCGGGGGCAAAGGGCTAGCACCGCCAATAACCATCATGATGCCGCGCGACTGGCGAGAGAGTGGAGCAACACCACGAGGGAGCGCGGCATTTGCTAGCGCCGCTCGCCTGGGCCGCATCGGACACGATGCCGACAACCACCTTCCCCGTCCGGGGAAGCCTGTCCGGAGGCCGCCCATGTGCTTGTTCATGGCCTTTCACGCAATCCTTCCCCGATTCGGCGGCGTTGATGCCGCAACGGACCACGGAGCCCGCCGCAGACGCACCGGTCTTGTCGTGCGACGTTGCCGCGCCATCCGCGCCAGCCTTGCCGCAGGCATGCGTTGCGTCGCGCGCGCCTGCAACACCATGTGCCACGCTGCCTGTGGCACTCCTGTCAGGCTTCCCTGTCTCATGCCTGCCGCCTCGCGGCCAGTTACCCGCCCTGTTTCCGGCTCTGTTCGGGGGAGGTCCGCATGCTGAGGCGCATCCTGTCCGAATCGTCGCTCTCCGCCCTCGTGGCGGGCTTGGTGGCGGTCATCGTTTCCTACGCCGGGCCTGCCGCGCTGATGTTCCAGGCCGCCGAGGCCGCCCAGCTGACCCAGGCCCAGCTGTCCAGCTGGATCTGGGCCATTTCCGTGGCCAGCGGCGTGACCGGCATCGGCCTCAGCCTGCGCTATCGCGTGCCGGTGATCACCGCGTGGTCCACCCCCGGCGCGGCGCTGCTGGCCGCCGGATGGACCGCCTACAGCTATCCGGAGGCCATCGGGGCGTTCATCGCCGTGGGCGTGGCCATCACCGTGTTCGGGGTCACCGGGCTGTTCGCCGCGTTCATGGATCGCATTCCCAGGGCGGTGGTGTCGGCCATGCTGGCGGGCATCCTGTTCCGGTTCTGCGTGGACGTGTTCTCGCGGATGCAGGCCGCGCCGCTGCTGGTGGCGCCCATGCTGCTGACATGGCTGGCGGCCCGTCGCCTGGCTCCTCGCTACGCCGTGCTGCTGCCGCTTCTGGCGGGCCTGCTGGTGGCGGGGCTGACCGGGCAGCTTTCGTTCGGCGCGGTGAGTGCCGCACCCGCCGTGCCGGTGTTCACCATGCCCCGCTTCACCATGGGGGCGCTGCTGGGCCTTGGCGTGCCGCTGTTCGTGGTGGCCATGGCCGGGCAGAACGCCACGGGCCTTGGGGTGATGCGCGCATCCGGCTACGACACCCCGGGCAGCCCGCTGGTCACGTGGACGGGCGTTGCCTCCACCCTGCTGGCGCCGTTCGGCTCGCACGGGGTGAACCTGGCGGCCATCACCGCCGCCATCTGCACCGGGCCGGAAGCCCACGCGGACCCGGCGCGGCGCTACTGGGCGGGCATCTTCTGCGGCGGGTTCTACGTGCTGGTGGGCACCTTCGGGGCCACGCTGGTGGACCTGTTCACGGCCCTGCCGCAGGCGCTGGTGGCCGTGGTGTCGGGCCTTGCCCTGCTGGGGGCCTTTCTGGGCGGGCTGACCCAGGCCACGGAAGACCCGGTGCACCGGGAAAGCGCCATCATCACGTTTCTGGTCACCGTGTCCGGGGTGAGCCTGTTGGGCGTGGGCTCGTCGTTCTGGGGACTGCTGGCGGGCCTGCTGGCCGGGGCGGTGCTGGTGGGGCCGCAGGCGCGGGTGCAGGCGGCCATCACCGCGCACGCGGGCCGGGCGCGCAAGTAGCAGGGATTGTACCCGCGCGGACAGGGCGTTGCCTTGTCTGCGTGGAGCGAACGTGAAATGAGCAGCGGCGTGGACGGGCAGACCGTGCACGCCGCTGTTGCGTTTAGGGAGTGGAAGGATTCGCGGGGCGCAGCCGGGATGGCGGTGCGCCGGGGGAGCATGGCGGTGCCGTGCCCGAAGGGAAGCAGCGCCGGTCAGGTTTGGACGAGGCCCCGACGATTGCGCCACGGGTATTCCCGTCAGGCCGCCGACTCGCCAAAAAGGGCCTGCTCCATGGCCTCGGTGTCGGCCAGTACATGGCCCACCAGCGACGAGAAGGCCGCCGGGGCCAGGTTCAGCCGGTCCAGCGCGCCGCGCGCGGGCTGGCGCAACAACTCGTCGCCCGGCATGTGGTAGCCCAGGGCCATGGCGATATAATCACCCAGATGCACGTACAGGCCAAGGTCGGTCCATGCGCGGGCATCCGGTTCATGATGGGTTGCCGCCGCTTCGGCCACGGCATCGCCCAGCCGCCAGGCATCCAGCAGGCGGCGGCCGATGTCGCAGTGGTCGTAGCCCAGCAACTGGCGCTCCGCCACCTGGATGGGCATGGCCCCTTCCAGGGCGCGGCGGGATATCTGGGCGGCCAGGTCCGGCAGGTTGCCCATCAGCAGCAGATGGCCGATGTCGTGCAGCATGCCCGCGACAAAGGCCCGGCCCGGCTCGGCCCCGCCGCAGGCCACGGCCAGGGCGCGGGCCGCCGTAGCCGCGCAGGCCGCGTGCCGCCAGAAGGTGCGCCGGGCCGCCACGTCGCGCGGGGTCATCAGGCGCATCAGCGAGGCGGCGGTGACCAGGCTGAGAATCTGACGCATGCCCAGCATCATCACGGCGCGCTGCACCGTTTCCACCGGCACCAGCGGGGCATGCAGCGGGCTGTTGGCGATGCGCAGCACGGCGGCGGTCAGGTAGGTGTCGTGCTGGATGACGCGCGCCACGTCGTCTGGGGTGGCGTCGTCGGAGGTCACCAACGCGCTCAGGCGTTGCACCACTTCCGGCGGGGTGGTCAGGGCCGGGCGGCGGGCCAGCAGCGCGGCCAGCGAGGGCGCGTCCGCTCGCAGTGCCGTGGGGTGCGGCGCGGTGGGCTGGGCCGTGGCGGCGCGGCCGCCAGTGGAGGTGCCAGTGGAGGCGCCGGAAGGATTCCGGGCCGTGCGGGCCATGTCCGGCTGCCCATCGCGCAGCAGGCGTGCGCGTGTCCAGCCCGCCAGTTCGGCCAGCAGCGGATGGGTCAGGTCCACCTGGGCGAAGCGCCGGGCTAGTTCCGCGTCCGCCCATGCGGCAGGGGTGTCCACCCTGGCGGGGCCGGGGCGTGTGGCGTTATCCGCTTCGCGTTCCGGTCCGGAGCCCGGAGCGGGCTGGGCCGGGTGCGACGCGGTCCCAGCCTTTGGGGCGGCTGCGGAAGGGGCGGCTGCACGGGGCTTTCCGCCGTTGAAGAATCCCATGATATGGCCGGGTGTGCCGCGCGGGGCGCGGGCAGAGGGTGTCCGTCTGCCTGACGGATACCCCAGAGCGTCCGGCTTGAAAAGCGGACACTATCGGGTGTGCGATGGCCCAAAACGCAGAACGGCTTGCGGACCGCCCGCAAGCCGATTTCTGCGTCATGCAAAGAAAGGAAGGATGTCTGGTTTATTGCACGAGGCGTGCCAAGGTGCACCGGCTGGTGGTTTCGCTATGCAACACATTTGAATTATATGGATTTTGTGTGCGTGCCGCGTCGGGTTGCGACGCTGCCCCGCGTGCAGGAAGTTGAACCTGTCTTTCCCGGTCCCGGAAGGCGGCCAAGAAATTTGACCCCTGATGCGGGGATGACGGACGCTGGCCCGCATCCCGCGCCGTCCGGCGAATCCGCCCATGCCCGGCGCGATCCGGCGATATCTGGCGCCGTCTATTGTTCCACGTACAGGTAGCGCTTGATCTTGTGGGTGGGGGTCTTCTCGAAGGGTTCGGTCTGCTCGATGACCTTGTGCAGCCGCGCGAAGGTGGACACCTTGGTGTTCACGTCGTTGCGCAGTTCTTCCAGCAGGGCGGCCACCTTGTCGCGGGCCTTGGTGGCGGGCAGGCCGCCGAATTCCTCGTCCAGCCGCGCGTAATCCAGGTGGATGCGCGCCGCCAGCCTGCCGTCCAGCTGGAACACCAGCGATTCCAGCACGTACGGCGACTGCTGGATGACCGCCTCCACCTCTTCGGGGTAGATGTTCTCGCCGCTGGGGCCCACGATGACGTTCTTCAGCCTGCCCTTGATGTACAGGTAGCCGTCGCGGTCGAACTTGCCGAGGTCGCCGGTGCGGAACCAGCCGTCCTCGGTGAACACGGAGGCGGTGATTTCCGGCGCCTTGGCGTATTCGCGCATCACGTTGGGGCCGCGCACCAGTATTTCGCCTTCGCCGGTGGCCGGGTCGGGCGCGTCGATGCGCACTTCCACTCCGGTCAGGGGCCAGCCGGTGGCGGTCAGGCGGGTGTCCGACGGACCGCAGCCCGCGACCAGGGGCGACGTTTCGGTCAGGCCGTAGCCGATGGCGTACGGAAAGCCCGCCTCGCGCAGAAAGCGTTCCACGTCGGGCGCGATGGCCGCGCCGCCGATGCAGAAGATGCGCAGCGCGCCGCCAAAGGTTTGCAGCAGTTTCTTGCCCGCCATCGCGTGCAGCTTGCGCCGCACGAAGGGCAGTGCGTACAGCCGCCGCTTCAGCCAGGTATCGGTGAATTTGGGCAGCACGGCGGACTTGAAGATCTTTTCGATGACCAGCGGCACGGACAGCATGGCCGTGGGCCGCACCTGGGCCAGCGCGGGCAGCAGGGCGCGCGCCGTGGGCGGCTTGTCCATGTAGTGCACGTGGGCGCCGTTCAGCACCGGCAGCACCAGGCCCAGCGTGCATTCGTAAGTGTGCGACAGGGGCAGGATGGACAGCATGCGGTCGCCGGGGGCAATGCGCACGATGCTCTTCACCGCGTCGGCGTCCCACACGATGTTGCGGTGGGTCAGCACCACGCCCTTGGAATGGCCGGTGGTGCCGGAGGTGTAGATGATGGCCGCCACGTCGTCCTCTCCCGGCTCTTCGGCGGCCAGGTGGGTGAAGCGCATGGCCTTGTCGCGCAGGCGGCGGAATTCGCGCAGGCCGCGTTCCTTCAGCTCGCGCAGCTTGTCGCGCGTGGCGCCCTGCTGCACGGGGTGGAAATTCTCTATCTGGATGAGCTCCGGCGGGGTGTCGAACTGGCCGTCCTCCAGCTTGGGGAACAGCCGCTCGGAGACCAGCACCACCTTGGCCTCCGAATGGCGGATGATGTGGTGGACGGCATCCGCATGGAATTCCGGCAGGATGGGCACGGCAATGGCGCCCATGGCGGTAATGGCGAAATAGGCGATGCCCCAGTTGGGCATGCTTTCGGACAGGATGGCCACCCGGTCGCCGCGCGCCACGCCCTGTTCCGCCAGCAGGGCGGATACCGTGGTGGCGTGTTCGAGCAGTTCACGAAAGGTGACCGGCGTGCCACCGATCTGCGACAGCGCGGGCTGGTCGGCGTACAGTTCGGCGCTGCGTTCCAGCACCCGCCTGAGGGTAAGCGTCTGCAACTCCATGCAAGCTCCTTCATGTGAGACTTCACGGATGTACGGCAAAGCCGGATTCGCCGCAATCCCATGCGACGCGGCGGCGGGCGGGGAATGCTGGGTGTCGCCGTAACGTCACCGACGGGGGCGGACGGCATGGCGTTGCAGTGGCGGGGCGCGGGTGCGGGGATGAAGGGCACGGGGAACACAGGGGGCGCGGGGACACGGACAGGCCGGTGGCGGGGTGCCGCCGTCGATGGCGGGATGCTGGCCAAGGGGAGGGGGGCACGGGTGATGCCCCCTGCCGTGGCGGGCGGCGCTGCGATGCAGTGCGGCATATGCCCCAGCGGGTGCGCATGCCCGCACCGGTTGACCACGCAGCCCGTCGTGTCGCATACGGGAGGGACCATCCAAACCCCAACGCCGCACGAGGTTTCCCATGCTCAAGCATATCGTCTGGTGGACCCTGAAGGACGAGGCCGAAGGCGCCTCCGCCGCCGAGAACGCCGCCAAGATGAAGGCCATGCTCGACCCGCTCATGGGCAGGATTCCCAGCCTGAAGGGGCTGGAAGTGAGCACCACCTTCCTCGGCACCACCACCGAGCCGGTGCAGATCATCCTGGTGTCCACCCACGACGACGCCGAAGGGCTGAAGGCCTACGCCGAACATCCCGAGCACGTGCAATGCGTGGACTTCATCAAGAAGATCGTGGCCAGCCGCAAGGCCATCGACTACACGATCTAGCCGCGCTGGCCGGGAGTGCCCGGCGGTGCCTTTTTCCGGGGCGGGAGAGCGTGGCTCTTCCGCCCCGTGCCGTTCCGGGGGCTGGCGGTGGGGCGGCCATGCCGCCGTGGCCCACCTGTCCGGCGGGATTACCTGGTGCCCGAGGCCACGAAGATGGAAATGCTGGCGCTGGCGCACCCGCAGGACGACGTGGCGCAGCAGGTGCCCCCCGCGTCTTCCACGCGCACGTCGCACAGCCCCGCCGCGCTCAGCCAGCGGGCCACGTCCCCGCGCCGGAAGCCGGGCCAGCGGTCATGGTGTTCCCGCAGCAGAAAGGCGTTGTCGTGCAGGTCCAGGTCGGTCAGCACCACCCGGCCGCCGGGCCGGACGATGCGGGCCATTTCGCGCAGGGCCGCGCCGGGGTCGTCGGCATGGTGCAGGTACATGTTGGCGAAGGCATGGTCCACCGCGCCGTCGGGCAGGGGCAGGGCGTTGCCCTGGCAGACCCGGCAGACCACGGGGGGCAGGCCGGGGCCGCCCGCCGCAAAGGGCTTGCGACGCAGCACGTCCAGCATGGCGGCGTCGGCGTCCAGCGCCATGACGGCCACCTCCCGCGCCACCAGCGCCTCGGTGACGAAGCCGGTGCCCGCGCCCACGTCCGCCGCGGCCTGGCCGGGGGCCAGGGGCACCCGCGCGCAGGCCGCCTCGCGCACGGCCTCGGAAAAGAATCCGGCGCGCAGGGTGTCCCAGTTGTCCGCCACGGCATCGAAATAGCCCTTGCATCCCATTTGCGTCCTCCTGCATGTTTCGGGTGGCCATCGGATGCCGGAATGTATGCCCGTGGTGTTCGCGTGGCCATTCGCATGTTCCGGTGGCGGGTTCGGAAAAGCCGAAGGCGGCCAGTCCGCCAGCCGGGCGCGGTCGGCCAAACAGGCGCAATCCGCCAGACGGACGCGAGTCTGCGGACAGGCTGCCATGGGCGGCAGGCTTGGGGAGAAGCATGGAACTCTATCAGTTGCGCACCTTCGCCGTGGTGGCGGACACCGGAAACCTGACCCGCGCGGCGGAACGGCTGCACGCCAGCCCCCCCGCCGTCAGCGCGCACATCCGCGCGCTGGAGGACGAACTGGGGGTGGCCCTGTTCCGGCGTACCCCGCGCGGCATGGAACTGACCGACGCCGGGCGCGACCTGCGCGAGCGGGCGGGCACGGTGCTGGCGGGGGCCGAGGAATTGCGGGCGCGCGCCCTGGCCCTGCGGGGCGAACCGGAGGGCCAGGTGACCCTTGCCCTGCACGCGGCCTCGCATCTTTTGCGGGTGGACGCGGCGCACGCCCTGTTGCGCCAGTCCGCGCCCCGCGTGCGGCTGCGCCTGTCGCGGGCCATGAGTTGGGAAGTGGTGGCCGACCTGCGGTCCGGCGAACTGGACGCGGGCTTTTTGTATCTGGCGGATAAGACCCCGACAGGTGGGGCAGATGGCGGATCGGATGGCGGGGCGGGCGGCGCCCCGTTCGAAGGCGTGACGGCACCGGAAGGGCTGGCCGTGACGCCGTTGGCCCGGATCGGGCTGCATGTCATCGGTCCGGTGGAATGGGCGGAGGTGCTGCAGTCGGGCTCCCTGGCCGAACTGGCGGCCCTGCCCTGGCTGTGGGTACCGTGCGAATGTCCGTTCTGCCCGGTGATGGAGCGGTTGTTCGCCGCCGTGGGCGTGGAGCCCACCGTGGCCGCCGTGGCCGAGCAGGAGGACGCCTTGTGCGCCCTTGCCGCCGGAGGCGCCGGGCTGACGGTGATGGTCGAGGCCGAGGCGCGCGCCGCCGTGGCCGAAGGCCGCCTGGCCCTGCGCGAGCGGCCCGTGGCCCACGTGACGCTTGCCTTCGCGGCGCCCGCCGCGCGGGCCGAGGAACCGGCCCTTGCCGCCCTGCGCGACGCGGTGCGCGCCGCGTGGGGAGCGGGAAGCGGGGACGCCGCCCCTACAGCACGCTGACGTAGGAATACATGACCACGAAGTGGCAGAAGCTGCCCGCCATCACGAACAGATGGAATATCTCGTGGAAGCCGAAGTGCCGGAAGCGGTTGGGGCGCTTCAGCGCGTAAATCACCGCGCCCACCGAATAGAACGCGCCGCCCGCCACCAGCCAGGCCAGCGCCCCGGCCTGCAGGTTCATGACCAGCGGGTAGATGCCCGCCAGCGCCATCCAGCCCATGCCCAGGTAGATGCCCGTGGACACCCAGCGCGGCGCGTGCAGCCAGAACACCTTGGTGAAGATGCCCGCCACGGCCACCGCCCACACGCAGCCGAACAGCGACCAGCCCCACGGCCCGCGCAGCGGGATGAGGCAGATGGGCGTGTAGGTGGCCGCGATGTAGACGAAGATCATGGAATGGTCCACGCGGCGCATCAGGCGCACGCCCCGCTCCCGCAGCGGCAGCCAGTGGTACAGGGTGCTGGCCGTGTACAGCAGCACCATGGACGTCCCGAAGACGGAAAATGTCACCACGTGCCATGGCAGCAGGGGCGAGGCGGCGCGCACCACCAGCAGCACCGTGCCCAGCACGGCCAGCAGCGCGGCGATGCAGTGGGTAAGGCCGCTGACCGGGTCGCGCAGGCTGGCCGCCATGCGGCGCGGCAGCGAGGTGGTGGGGGATGGATGCAGGGCTGTGGTCATGCGGGTGTCCTCCTGGGGGGAGCACTGGGAAGGGACCGGTTCGCGCGGATGGCGAACCACGACGGGCTGGACCCGGCACGGGATTGCCGTCTGGAATGCTCCGCCCCGTGGATCTGGCATAGCCGGTTTCCGGCCTGCCGTCACGTGACGGGCGGCCGGAGGCGCGGGGAAATGAAGAGGCGGAATGTCCGCGTCCCATGCGGGGGACAGCGCACATTCCGCCCGAAGATGCGGGGCGGGGGGCTGGAAACTCGGTGTTGGGCCGATTCGGTGTCGGCCTATTCGGCGTCCGGTCGGCCTTCTTCCCGGCCCACGCCCAGCAGGGCCAGGGCAAAGTCGCCGCCGTCGAAGGGACGCAGGTCTTCCATCTTTTCGCCAAGGCCCACGAAGGTGATGGGAATGCCGAACTGCATGGCCACCGCCACCACGATGCCGCCCTTGGCCGTGCCGTCCAGCTTGGTCAGCACGATTTCGTCCACCCCGCAGGCCTCGTTGAACAGCCTGGTCTGCGACAGGGCGTTCTGGCCGGTGGTGGCGTCGATGACCAGGATGGAGCGGTGCGGCGCGCCGGGGTGCTTGCGCTCCAGAATCCGGCGGATCTTGTGCAGTTCTTCCATCAGGTTGACCTTGGTGTGCAGGCGGCCCGCCGTGTCCACGAACACGATGTCGTAGCCGCCCGCCAGGGCCACGTCCATGGCCTCGAAGGCCACGGCGGCCGGGTCGGACCCGGCGGACTTGGCGTGAAAGTCCGCCCCCACGCGTTTGGCCCACACTTCCAGTTGCTCGATGGCCGCCGCGCGGAAGGTGTCCGCCGCGGCGATGAGCACCTTCTTGCCCTGCATGCGGGCGCGGTGGGCCAGCTTGGCGATGGTGGTGGTCTTGCCCACGCCGTTGACGCCGATCATCAGCACCACCTCGGGCGGGGTCACGGCGGTGATGCGGCGCGGCGCGCGAAAGATGTCCTGCAACTCCTCGCGCAGCAGGTCGCGGAAGGCGGCGGGGTCGTCGGTACCCGCCTTGCAGGCGCGTTCCTTCAGGCGGCCGGTCAACTGCATGGCGGGCTCGAAGCCCACGTCGGCCATGATCAGGATTTCTTCCAGCTCTTCCCAGAACTTCGCGTCGATGCGGCCATGCGAGGCCAGCAGGGCGTCGATGCGGCCGGTGATCTGCTCGCGCGTGCGTGCCAGACCCTCGGTCAGCTTCAGGAACAGGCGGTTGCGCTCATCCTCCTCGTCCTCCAGGTCAAGGGCGAGGGCCAGCCGGTATTGCAGCTCGGAGCGGAAGTCGCCCACGTGGCGGTAGTCCATGGCGGCAAGCCAGCGCCGGAAGTCGGCCATGAAGGCTTCCGCCTCGGCCTCCGGGGTTTCCAGCGCGGCGAACAGGAAGCGCAGCCGTTCCCACAACGTGTCGTCCGCCTCGTTCACCTCGTCCACGCCGGCCAGCACGTGGCCCAGCCAGACCGAAAGGCGCGGCTCGGACTGGCGCAGGGCGCGGGCCAGGTCCGCCCGCCAGGGGGCGTCCTGTGCGCCCATTGCGCCGGTTGTGCCGGAGGCGGTTGCGTCCGGAGCCGAAGGGGCGCCTTCCCGTGGAACTGCTGCCGGTGCTGCCGACGAGGACGTGGGCGCATCCGCCTCGCGGGGCGTCCACAATTTCTTGATGGCGCTGAAGAAACCCATATGTCGTCCTCCAGATGTGGGGGAAGTGGCGGTGGGAGCGGCGGTGCGGCCCGTCTGTGCGGACCGGCGGGCCTGAGGGCCGCGTTGGCCCGGCCGGACCGATCAGTCCGACCAGTCCGATCAGCCCGATCAGTCCGATAGGTCCGCTCGGACCGACCGGACCGGGGCGGGGGCCTTCCGGTCGCGGGGCCGCCACAACTTTGCCCAGAACCCCCGGCGAGTCAAGGTTGCCGGGAGCCCGTCCGAACGCCGGGAAGCGTCGCGCAGCCATGCTGCGTCCATGCCGCCAGACCGGGCGGGCAGCAGGCAGGCGCGGCGTATGCGGCTGGCCGCGTGTCCCCGCCCGAGCCCGCGTGTCCACCAGTCTGCCAGCCAGCCTGCCCAGCCAGGCAGACCGGCTGGAAGGGAGCAACCCCTCCGCACGGGAATTGGCGTTTCCGTTGCGCCATTGCCCCGGCGCTCTTTCCATCGCATGGCGCATCGTGTAGGCTGTCGTAAACCTGAAGGCCGATGCGCCGCCGTCCGCCCCGCGCGTCCCCCCGCACGGGCGCCACGCGCGGGCCGCGCCCTTCCGATACAGGCGACGGGGACATGACGCGCGCATGAGCAATACCACCGCCAGCAAAGGACTCTCCGTCCCGGACATCATCAAGGGGCGCTCGCTGTCGCGCGACCTCACCGTGAGCCTCGTGGTGATGGTGCTGGTGGTGGTGGCGGCGTTGTTCTCGTTCGTCTACGTGCAGATTTCGCGCGACATGCTGCACGAGGTGGACCGCAAGGCCGACGAATACATCACCCGCCTGGCCGACATCCTGTCCATTCCCATGTGGAACTTCGACGCGCGCACCATGGACCAGATCGGTTCGGTGTTCGCGCAGTACGAACTGATCAACGAAATCCACATCGAAGACGCCCAGGGCAACACCCTGTTCCGGGTGCGCAAGGGCGCGGACCCCGATGCCTCCGTGTTCCGCGAACGGGCCGTGCGCTTCGAGTCGGAGACCATCGGCAGGGTGTCCATGGTGGTCACCCTGCAGGAATACCGGCGCAGCCTGGAGCGGCTGCTGAAGGCCAGCGCCCTGATCATGGGCAGCGTGCTGGTGGTGCTGCTGGCCTCTACCGGGGTGCTGCTGCGCGTGTTTCTGCGCCGCCCGCTGGAGGCGTTGCAGTCGGGCATGGACCAGATCGCCCGGGGCGATTTTGCCTACGACATGAGTACCATCGCCCATGCCGAGCTGGCCCAGATCGCCGAGAATTTTTCGCGCATGTGCAGTCAGGTGGAGCAGCGCGAGAACGAGTTGCACGCCATCAACACCAAGTTGCAGGACGAGATACAAAGCCGCCGCCAGACCGAACTGGCCCTGCGCGCCAGCGAGGAGCGCTACGCCCTGGTGGTGGGCGGCACCAGCGACGGCATCTGGGACTGGGACCTCATCACCAACACCGTCTATTTCTCGCCGCGCTGGAAATCCATCGTGGGCCATGAGGACCACGAAGTCCCCAACCGGCTGGACGAATGGAAGAACAGGGTGCACCCCGACGACCTGGATACCGTGCTGCACGCCCATGACGACTATCTTGCCCGCCGCGTGCCCGAGTTTCAGGTGGAATACCGCATGCGCCACAAGGACGACAGCTACCGCTGGATCCTGGGGCGCGGCGCGGCCCTGTGGGACGCCAACGGCGTGCCCGTGCGCATGGCCGGAGCCCATACCGATATCACCACCCGCAAGGAAGTGGAGCAGGAACTGCGCGAGGCCAAGAACAACCTCGACAACATCCTGAACGCCATGCCCTCGATCATCGTGGGGGTGGACCAGTCCGGCAGCATCGCCCTGTGGAACCGCACGGCGGAGCGCGTCACCGGCCTCTCGCGCGACGCAGTGCTTGGCCGCCCCGTGGGTGAGGCCCTGCCCGACTTCGGCTTTCTGCTGGACGAAATCCGCCGGTCCATCGCCGAGGGCGGCACCATCTCGCTGGACAAGACGCCCGTGCCCGGACCCGGAGTCACCCGCTATTTCGATATCGTCATCTACCCCGTGGTTTCGCGGGGCACCTTTGGCGCCGTGGTCCGCCTGGACGACATCACCGGCCGCATCCGCATCGAGGAAATGATGGTGCAGACCGAAAAGATGCTGTCGGTGGGCGGCCTTGCGGCGGGCATGGCGCACGAGATCAACAATCCTCTCGGCGGCATCCTGCAAGGGGCGCAGAACATCCAGCGCAGGCTGGACCCGGATTTCGCCCCCAACGTGGCGGCGGCGGAAGAGTCGGGCTGTTCCATGGATGCCATCCGGGGGTACCTGGACCGCCGGGGCATCCTGCGCTTTCTGGAGGGCATCCGCGAATCGGGCAACCGCGCGGCCAACATCGTGTCCAACATGCTGGAATTCAGCCGCCGCAGCGAATCGCGCTGGCAGCGGGTGTCGCTGCCCTATCTGGTGGACCGCACCCTGGAACTGGCGGCCAACGACTATGATCTGAAGAAGAAGTACGACTTTCGGCACATCGACATCGTGCGCGACTTCGCGCCCGACCTGCCCGACCTGCCGTGCATGCCCACCGAAATCGAACAGGTGCTGCTGAACCTGTTCAAGAACGCCGCCCAGGCCATGCACCTGCGCGGCGACAGACCCGACCCGCCGCGCATCTCGGTAAGCCTGCGGCACGAGGGCGGCATGCTGCGCATCGACGTGGCCGACAACGGCCCCGGCATGGAAGAGGACGTGCGGCGCAGGGTGTTTGAACCGTTCTTCACCACCAAAAGCGTGGGCGAGGGGACGGGGCTGGGGCTTTCGGTGTCCTACTTCATCATCACCACCAACCACGGCGGCACCTTTACCGTGGAATCCGAATCGGGGCGGGGCACCGTGTTCACCCTGCGGTTGCCGGTGGATCAGCGTCACGTGACCACGTAGGGCGTATCGCCCTGCGAGCCCCCTCCGCCCGCCTCTTTTGACGCCGCGCCACACGCGCGGCGTTTTTGCGTGCTGCCAGCCCGTCACCAGCCCGCCCCTGCCCGGCGCGTTCCCCCCGGCCGCCCCAGGCGGCCAAAAGGCCGCAGCTCCGCGCCCCCCAACGCGTTTGTCCTTGCCATGCCCCGCAAATGTTTCTACATGTTTCCGCTCGGCACTGCACGATGTGGACAAGGGCGGCCAACAGCCGTCCGCCTTTGGCGCGCGAGGGAACGCGGCCCGGTTTCGGGCGGCGTGCGCGCCGGGTTGTCGCACGGCCATTTCCGGCCGCATGCATATCGGAGGCACTGTGTTCCGTGTTCTTCTGGCCGCGTTGCTCTGCGTCGCGGCATGGTCCCCTTTTGCCGAAGCCGCGGGCTTCGCCATGTACGAATTCAGCGCGCGGGGCAACGCGCTTGGCGGCGCCATGACGGCGCGCCGGGCCGACCCTTCGTCCATCGCCTTCAACCCCGCCCTGGTCACCCAGTTGGAGGGCACGCAAGCCCTGGCCGGGGTCACCGTGGTGGCGCCGCAGGTAACCGCGGACGTCAACGGAAGTTCCACGGATACCGAATCCAACATGTGGACCATTCCGCACGCCTACGCCACCACCCAGATCAACGACAACCTGTTCCTGGGCGTGGGCACCTTCTCGCGCTTCGGCCTGGGCACGGAGTTTCCGTCCGGCTGGGCGGGGCGCACCGAATTGCAGTCGGTGAACATCCAGTCCATGTCGGTGAACCCGGTGCTGGGCGTGCGCAACGGCGATTTCGCATTCGGCTTCGGCGTCGAGGCCATGTGGTTCGAGTACGACCAGAAGCAGGCCACCGCCGTGGGCGCCACGGACATCGACGGCAGGGTCAAGGGCGACTCGACCGGCTTCGGACTGAACGGCGGCGCCTGGTGGAAGGCCACCGACAACGTGTCCCTTGGGGCCAGTTTCCGCACGCCCATCAAGCAGGACCTGGAAGGCCGGGCCACCTTCGACAGGAACGGGGCGGCGGTTCCGGCGTCCTGGTTCAGGGACACCGATGCCGAAGGCTCCGTGACCCTGCCCGGCGAAGTGCGCGTGGGCGTGGCGTGGGAGCCGGACGACCGCTGGAGCGTGGCCCTGGACGTGACCCGCACCTTCTGGAGCAGTTACGACGAACTGCGCATCGGCTACGGCGATCCGCTGGCCCCCGGCGTGACCGAAAGCGTGAAGACCACCGAATGGCGCGACGTGTGGCGGCTGGGGCTTGGCGTGGAGTACCGCCTGACCGACATGGTGGATCTGCGCGCGGGCTACGTCTACGACTGCGAACCCGTGAACCCCGACCATCTCGACTTTCTGGTGCCCGCCAACGACCGCCAGTTGTACAGCGTGGGCGTGGGCCTGCATGACGGGCCGTGGCGGGTGGACGTCTCGTACACCTACCTGTGGATCAAGGGCCGCGACGGCGAGGTGCGCAGCGATGACGGCACCGTCTACGACGTGCGCTTCCATGATGGGGATGCGCATCTCTTCGGCCTTTCCGCTGGTTGGGAATTCTAGGGGGTGCGTCACGAGCGTCCTTTTGCCCTCTGCCTGCGTCAGAACAGTTTTTTATTCCGGTCGAGTACGAGAAGAGTACACTCCCTCCATAAAAAACTGTTCTTCCTTGGCAGAGAACAAAATTCCTGCTCGTGACGCACCCCCTGCAAACAACCAGATCGACGGGGTATCCGAGTCTGGTGAAAAGTGATGTATCCCATGAAAATGAAAAGGGGAGGAACCTCGCGGTTCCTCCCCTTTGTCGTATCGTGCGGTGCAAGGGGCCGATTGCAGCCCGAACCTAGATCAGCTTGTCGAAGATCAGCTTGTACGTGGAGCGGATGTGCAGGGCCAGGCGCAGGCGCAGGGCCTTGGCCTCGGCATCGCCCAGCGAGAGCAGCGACACCAGGTGGTGGGCCGCCTCGGAGAAGTCGGCATCGCCCTTGTGTTCCAGCATGCCCACGTAGCCGCGCACCTTTTCGGTCAGCGCGGCGGCCTCCTTGCGGGCGGCGTTGCGCGTGGGCGTCTGCTGGAAGCGTTCCAGGAACGTTTCGAAGATCACCCCGTGGTCGTCCGGGAACGATCTGCGCAGGGCCAGCCGCCACAGGGCGATGAACAGCGCGCGCAGGTCCTGCAACGCGCGTTTGCGCCGCAGGAACTGCATGCGTCCGATGCCCATGGCGTCGATTTCCGGCGTGAAGTCGAAGGAATCGAGCAGGGCGGCGAAGTTGTCCATGACCTCGTCGACGGTATAGGCGGGCGATGTGCTCATGCCCGGCAGCGGCCCAGAGCTCATTCGGCGTCGGCCTCCGCCTGGTGTGCCGTACCGGCGTCCGCACCTTCGGACGCGGCACCGGCGGGCTTCTTGCGGCGGCGGCGCCTGCGGCGTTTGGCGGGCGTGGCCGCGTTGCCGGGGGCGGCGTCCTGCGCCTCGTTTCCGCCGGGCTGGTCGTCGAAGTCGTCGTCGAAGTCGTCGTCGAACGCGTCGGAGCCTTCCAGGGCCTGGGTCAGCACGGGCTGTACCGGTGCAGAGGCTGCCTTGGGGGCTGCCTTGGGTTTCGCGGCGGCCTTGCCTCTGGGCTGGACAGACTGCCCAGATTGCCCAGACTGGCCAGATTGGGCCTGCGCCTTGGCCCCGGAGGGCAACCGCTGGCCGAACACGCTACCCACCGACGCAGAGGAGCCGCGCACGTCATCCAGGCGGTCGTCGTCATCGCTCAGGTAGTCTTCCAGCAGCAGGGGCCTGCCGTCGTCTTCGTCCTCGTCCCTTTCGGGGGCCTTGGCGCGGGGTTTGCTCCCGGTCGCGGCTTTGCCTGCGGTCGCGGCCTTGCCCTTTTCGGGGCTGGCGGTGTCGGCCTTGCCCTTGCCCCGGCGAGCGCCGCGCGCGGGCTTGGCCGCTACGGCCTCGTCTTTGGTATCTTTGGCGTCTTTAGCGTCTTTGGCCTCTGTGGCATCGGACTCAACGGAGCCGGATGCGTCACCGGTCGCCTTGGCATCGGACATGTCAGTGGACGCCGGGGCCGCCGGGGCCGCCTTGGCCGCCTTGCCACGGGCAGGGCGCGCGGGCTTGGCCTTGGCGGGCTTGGCTGCCGGGGCATCTTCCGCATCGCCGTCAACGGATGCAACGGGTGCATCATTCTTGGCGGGTCGGGCTTCCCTGCGCGGCTTGGGCGCTTCGGGTGACGTCTTGGGGGCTTCGGACGCAGCGGTCATGCCGACATCCTGTGCATCGTCGGCGCCGTCCGCACCGTCCACGATGTCGTCCTCGTAATCCTGAGTGGCGTCGGCGGCCTGCCCGTCTTCCTGCGCGGTGCGGGCCTCGGCGTCACGGCGGCGCTTGCGGCCACGGCCACGCCGCGACCGGCGGCGTCCCTCGCGGGGGGCCTGCCCGTCTTCACGCGGTTCCGCGTGATGTTCCGGGCTTTCGGCGCTGGCGGGGGCATCCGTTGCGGCCACGGCGGGTGTGCGCTCGTCGCGTCGTTCATCCCGGCGTTCGCCCTTACGTTCCTCCGGGCGTTCGTCCCGGCGCTCGTCACGGCGGTCACGGTCGCGGCGGTGCCCGTCACGACCATCCCGTCCATCCCGCCCGTCACGGTCTTCGCGTCGGGCATCACGTCTGTCATCGCGCCGTTCTTCGCGCCGCTCGTCCCTGCGCTCGTCCCTGCGTTCGTCGCGCCGCTCGTCGCGGCGGCGGTCCTGCCGGGGGGCCGGGGCGGTGGCGGGCATGGGCGGGGCCGCATGCAGGCTTTCCTGATAGTATTGGTCCAGCAGCATGGCCAGCAGAGCCAGCTGCTCGTCGTCCCCGGCCAGGGCACGGGCCAGCGGCGCGAAGCGCTGCTGCCGTTCGCGTTCCAGCCCGGTGCGGGCGCGCAGGCGCGCTTCCAGCAGGGCGGTCAGCCGGTCACCGGCAATGCGCGCCACCGACTCGTCGTCGGGGGTGGGGCGATGCTGGATGTCGATCTTGTAGTGCTTGGCGATGCGCTGCAATTCCAGCTTCTGGATGATGTCCACGAGCGAGATGACCGTGCCCGCCGAACCCGCGCGGCCGGTGCGCCCGGCGCGGTGAATGTACGATTCGCGGTCTTCCGGCGGCTCGTACAGGATGACGTGCGAAAGGTCGGGAATGTCGATGCCGCGCGCGGCCACGTCGGTGGCCACCAGAAAGCGCACCCCGCCCTTGCGCAGGTTGCCCAGCACCTGTTCGCGCTTGGCCTGGGTCAGGTCCGCCGAAAGTTCGTCGGCGTTGTAGCCGAAGCCCTGCAGCACCGCCGTCACGTAGTGCACGTTGGCCTTGGTGTTGCAGAAGATGATGGCCGCCGTGGGGTTCTCGGACTCGATGATGCGCACCAGCGCCCGGTCCTTGTCCATGGGCTTGGTTTCGCAATACAGGTGCTGCGTCTGGGCCACGTGCACCTGCTGGTGGCTCAGGCTGAGCATGCGCGGTTCGCTCAGGAACTCGCCCGCCAGGTTCAGCACGTGGGGCGGGTAGGTGGCGGAGAACAGGTACGCGGAAATGCGGCGCTTGGGCATGTAGCGCTGGATTTCCTTCATGTCCGGGTAGAAGCCGATGGACAGCATGCGGTCGGCTTCGTCGAACACCAGCGCCCGGATGCGGTCCAGGTTCATGGTGCGGCGCAGCAGGTGGTCCAGCACGCGGCCCGGAGTGCCCACCACCAGATGGGCGCCGTCGCGCAGGGCGTCCATCTGCTTGCCGTAGCCCACGCCACCATAAACGGCGGCCACGTTCAGGCCGGTGCCTTCGAACAGCACGCGGGCCTCGTATTCCACCTGCAAGGCCAGTTCGCGCGTGGGCACCAGGATCAGGGCCTGCACGGCGGGTTCTTCGGGGGACAGGCGTTCGAGCAGCGGCAGCAGGAAGGCCCCGGTCTTGCCGCTGCCCGTGCGCGACTGCACCATCAGGTCGCGCTTGGCGAAGATGTACGGCAGGGCGCGGGTCTGCACCGGCATCAGGTTGGTCCATCCGGCGCGGGCGGCGGCTTCCTGCATCATGGGGGGCAGGTCGGTCAGGGTTACCGGGGGCAGCGCGTCTTCGGGTTCGTCGATGCGGGTGATCTCGGCGGCAAGGCGCAGGGCCGGGTCTTCGTCGTCCGCAAGGGCGGCGAGAGCGTCAGGGTCGGCGGAGTCTGCGGGGATTGCGGGCGCGGGATCGGAAATTTCGGTGGGGGTGCCTTCGGCAGGGGCGTCGGAAGCGGCCACGGGGGCCGGGGTGCCGGGTGTGTCGGCGGCGGTGGTGCCGGGGGCGTCGGGGGATCCGGGGGCGTCAGCGACGGCGGGGGCGGGCACGTCGGAAGCGGCAGGCGCGGACGAAGGGGTTTCGTCGGTGTCGGCAGCCGAGTGCGCGTCGCCCTCAAGGCGTGGATCGTGGGTCATGCAGGTTCCTTGTTGGACCGGCGAGGCCGGTGCGATGTGGCGTCATTCCGGCGAGGGAACGGAACGCCTGTCGTACAGGATAGCAAAGTGTGTGCCTGTTGCGCAAGAACGTGAGATGGGGTCTCCCGCCAGAACCGGAGTGGCGTGGTCCGGGTGTGCCGGGTGCGCCGGGTGCGCCAGATGCACCGGGCGCCGCGCATGGCGGCACTGCGCGTGGCGATGCCACACATGACGGGATGCGGCAGGCGTCGGGAGGGGGGCAGGCGGCGCGCAATCTCCTGCCCGGCAGGGTCACCCCCGTTGGCGCAGGGCCATTTCCGCCAGGGCGTTGACGGTGGCGGCGGCCAGGGGCGATCCGCCCTTGCGGCCCCGCAGGACCAGGCAGGGCAACCCGTGCGGGCCGTACTGGGTCAGCGCGGCGGCGCGCTCCAGAAACAGTTCCTTGGATTCCGAGGCATTGACGAATCCCACCGGCATGGCCACCACCAGCGCCGGGGGCGGGCCGCCCGCCGCCAGGTGGTCCAGCAGGGCCAGCAGTGCGGTGGGGGCGTTGCCCACGGCCACGATGGCCCCGCCCAGCCGGTCGCCCGCCAGTTCCATGGCGGCGCGGGCGCGGGTCGTACCGCGTGCCTGGGCGCGTTCCGCCGTGCCGGGCAGGGCGTGCAGGCAGGCCACGGTGCAGCCCAGCGGGGTGAGGCGGCGCAGGGGCATGCCCGCGCGGGCCATTTCCGTGTCGGTGTAGATGACGCAGCCGCGCGCAAGGGCGGCCACGCCTGCCTCTATGGCCGCGTCCGGCAGATGCAGGTGGGGCAGGATGTCGAAGTCGGCGCAGGTGTGCACCAGCCGCCGCGCCACTTCCCAGGCTCGTCCCGTGAAGGGCTTGGGTTCGCCCGCTTCCTCGTCGATGATGGCGAAGGAGCGGGCCTCGATGGCGTCGGGCGTGAAGGCGGGTTGCAGGCGCGGGTCCGCGTCGATGGAGCCGGAAGCGCCGCCGTTTGCGGGGGCGTCGGGGGTCAGGGGCATGGGATGTCTCCGGGGGCGGCGCAGGCAGCCACGAAGGCGCGCGCCGCGGCGGGGTTGGAGCCGAAATGCAGATGCACGTACGAGCCGGATGCGGAACCCGCGCAGAGTCCTTCCGGGCCCAGCGGGGTGCCGTTGCGGTCGCGCAGGGACCACACGGACTGGGCGGAGTGGGCGGCAGGGCCGGGAGGGGCATCTTCCGGTGCGGGTTCCAGGTGCGAATAGTGGAACTCGTGGCCGCGCAGCACCGTGCCCGCCGGGCCGAAAGGGGAGGCGCCCAGGGTTTCCGTTTCGCGGTAGCCCAGGGCGCGCAGCCGCGCATCCATGCGGCAGGCGGCGGGCAGGCAGCCGGTCATGGCGTGGCGGGTGCCGTGCGCGTCGGTGATGGCACGCATCAGGTACATGAAGCCGCCGCATTCCCCGTGCACCGGGCGCCCTTGTGCGGCCAGCGCGTGCACGGAGGCCAGCATGGGCGCGTTGGCGGCCAGGCGCGCGGCGTGCAGTTCCGGGTAGCCGCCGGGCAGCAGCAGCCCGCCGAGGCCGCGCGGCAGTTCGGCGTCGTCCAGGGGTGAGAAGAACACCGGTTCGGCCCCGGCGCCTTCCAGCAGAAACAGGTTTTCCGGGTACAGGAACGAGAAGGCCGTGTCGCGGGCGATGCCGATGCGCACCCGGCGCGCCGGGCCTTCCTCCAGATGCGTGGCGGTGGCGGCGGGCGACGGGGGCGTGACCAGATGCTCCGGTGTCCCGTTGGCGCCGCCGGGTGCCGTGCCCCCGGAGTGCGCGGGGGCCATGGCCGCGCAACGGGCCAGCAGGCCGTCCAGGCTTTGCCCGGCAGCACTCAGCCCGGCCTCGAACCAGTCGGCCAGCCGGGTGGCCAGGGACGCCCATTCCACTTCGTGCGCCTGGGCCAGCCCCAGGTGGCGCGAGGGCAGGGCCAGGGACTCGTCGCGGGGCAGCAGGCCCAGCAGGGGCGTTTCCGGGCAGTGGGCGGCCAGCGCCCCGCGCAGCAGGTCGCGGTGGCCGGGACCGCCCACGCGGTTGCAGACCACCCCGGCAAAGCGCAGGGCCGGGTCGAACCGGGTGTACCCCCCCACCAGCGCCGCCGCCGAGCGCGACATGCCGCGCACGTCGGCCATCAGCAGCACCGGGGCGTCCAGCAGGGCGGCCACTTCCGCCGTGGAACCCTGCCCGCCGTCGGCGGATGCGCCGTCGTACAGACCCATGACGCCTTCGATGATGGCGATGTCCGGTGGGCTGTGGGGTGCGTTGTGCGGCTCCCCGGCCCGCACCGCGCGGGCGAACGAGCGGCGTACCCCTTCCGGCCCGCACATCCAGCCGTCCAGGTTCCAGCCGGGGTGGCCGGTGACGGCGGCATGCAGGCCGGGGTCGATGTAGTCCGGCCCGGCCTTCAGGGGCTGCACGCGCAGGCCGCGCCGGGTCAGGGCGGCCATCAGGGCCAGCGTGGCCGTGGTCTTGCCGCAGCCGCTGTGGGTGCCCGCCACCACAAGGACGGGCAAGGGCGCGGGTGGTTGCATGGCTGGTTGCATGGGGGAGTGCACGGGCGCCGCGTCGCGCGCCGCCGGGCGGGTCATGCGATGTCGGCCTCGCCGGGCAGGCGGGGGGCGAACTTGGCGGCGATGATGGCCGCGTCCCCGTTCCGCGCCGAAACCTGCAATTCCGGCGCGCCGCCGTGGCACCGGAAGGCGCCGTCCACCATGTCCACGTATCCGGCGGACAGCACGCGGGTGTAGGGCAACTGTTCGCGCATGTCCGCGTGGTCCACCCGGTGCGGGAAGATGAACGGCACGGGGTGGCCGGAAAAGTCCTCGAAGATGATGTACTTCATGCGGGGCTCCCGATGGGTTTGCCGCATGGTACGGGCTTTGGCGGCGAAGGTCCACAGGCCGAAGGTCCGCGCGGCCCCACAGCGACGCAGGTACTGGTGTGCCGCGCAACAGTGGCTGCCCGCGTGCAGGCCGCGTGGCCGTAACAAGCATGGCGTACGCCATGCGGTACGCACAATGTCCGTATGGCTGGCCGGGGCGAATCGTGCAGGCAATTGCACACGATGCGATACCGTGCCCGTGATTGCGTCAGCGAGCACTCTGCATCATCCACATGGTGCGTACATCGCGGGCTGGTTTCGAGATGCGCCTTGCTGCGCCGCATGAAGACGCAACCGATTGTGGTTGACCCCGAAGGAAGGATTATCGTAGGTTCGAAACGAGTTTCGTGCATGCCTCATGTTCATCAAACATCAAAGGAGCGGCAATGACGGAGAGTTATCTGAAGGAGGCTCTGGACATCGTGAAGGCGCAAGCCAGTGTCCGGACCATGACCGAAGACGAGATCACCACCATGGTCCGGCGCCTTGCGGAGGGCATCCGGACCCTGAGCGAAGGTGGTGCGCTGCCCGAAAGCGGCGATGGTGCCGGGATGGACCCCAAGAAGGCCATCAAGGAAAAGTCCATCACCTGCTGCGAGTGCGGCAAGTCGTTCAAGATCCTGACCAAGAAGCACCTGAACACGCATGGCCTCACGCCCGAGACGTACCGCGAGAAGTGCGGCTACAAGAAGGGCACTCCCCTGGTCTGCAAGTCGTTGCAGCGTGAACGCCGCAAGAAGATGCGCGACATGAAGCTGTGGGAGCGCCGCGGGGCCTGATCCCGCTGGCGATCGACAACGGATGACGCGGGCGATTTGCGGCGCCCGCGTTTTTCGTGGTCGGCACGGGCACCGGTTCGTCCCCTCCCGCTTGCCTCCTTTCGTTTGTCCCTTCCCTTGGCCGCGGGCGGCACGCCGGTGAATGATGCGGATCGTCACCGGAAAATCGCATTTCCCGGCTAAAGTCATGCCCGGCGTTCTGCCGATAAGCACCCTTGAAGAAAGGCTCTTGTCGGGAGTCCGCGGGAAATCCCCTGCCTGCTTGTTGACAGTGATTCCTGATAGCGCTACGCCCGCGTCAGACGCGCCGCGAATATCGGACGCGCATGTTCGTCATCCCTGGGAGGGGCCATGTTTCGCAATCTCAGCCTGAAGTGGAAAATCCTCATCGTGGCGCTTGCCGGGCCGGTCATCGTGGCCGCCATCATGGCCTGGCAGCGCGTGGACGACATCCGTACCGGGGCTGAAGAGGCGATTCTCCAGAAAAGCCGGGCCGTGGTGCTCATGGCCGAGGCCACCCGCAACGAGATGGGCCGCAAGCTCGAAATCGGGCTGATGCGCCCGCTGGACGAGCTGCCCAAGGACAAGATCATGGACGCGGTGCCCGTGGTCACCGCCATGCGCATGGCCGCCCAGAACGCCGCGCAGGTGGGCTACGAATTCCGCGTGCCCAAGGTGCAGCCGCGCAACCCCGCCAACACGCCCACTCCGCTGGAACTTTCGGCCATGCAGGAGATGGAGCGCGGCAATCTGACGGAAAAGGTCATCCGCACGCCGGACAAGATCTACTATTTCCGCCCCATCAAGCTGACCAAGGACTGCCTGTTCTGCCACGGCGACCCGGCCGGAACCCCCGACGTGGTGGGCGGCACCAAGGAAGGCTGGAGGGTGGGCGAGACCCACGGCGCCTTCGTGGTCATCAGTTCGCTGGAAAAGGCGCATGAGCAGGTCATGCAGGCGCGCATCGCCGTGGCCGGGTGGACCGTGCTGGTGCTGGCGCTGCTGTTCGCGGTGATCTGGGTGATCCTGAACCGGGGCATCATCGGGCCGCTGCTGCGCATCCGCCAGTTTGCCGGGCAGGTGGCCGGGGGAGCCCTGGATGCCCGCGCCGAGGGCGACTACACCTCGGAACTGGGCGAGGTGAAGGGCGCCATAGAAACCATGGTGGGCGACCTGAAGCTGAAGATGCAGGAGGCCGACCAGCGCCGCGCCGACGCCGACGCCCATGCCTCCCGCGCGGAAACGGCCCTGGCCGAGGCCCGCGAGCAGGAAGCACGGGTCAACGACCTGTTGCGACGCATGACCTCGGTGGCCGGAGAGGCTTCCACCATCGCCCAGCAGGTGTCGCTGGCGGCAGAGGCCCTGTCCGCCCAGGTGGAGCAGGTTTCCGCCGGGGCGGAACAGCAGTCCGCACGCGCGGGCGAGACGGCCACGGCCATGGAGGAAATGAACGCCACCGTGCTTGAGGTGGCGCGCAGTTCCGGCAGCTCCGCCCAGAGCGCCGACGAGGCCAAATCCAAGGCCCAGGAGGGCGAGCGGGTGGTCAGCGGCGCGGTGGAGGCCATCAGCCAGGTGCACGAGCAGGCCCAGGCCCTGCAGGGCGAAATGACCACCCTTGGCAAGCAGGCCGAGGACATTGGCCGGATCATGGACGTGATTTCCGACATCGCCGACCAGACCAACCTGCTGGCGCTCAACGCCGCCATCGAGGCGGCCCGCGCGGGCGATGCCGGGCGCGGATTCGCCGTGGTGGCCGACGAGGTGCGCAAGCTGGCCGAAAAGACCATGAACGCCACCAAGGAAGTGGGCCAGGCCATCCAGTCCATTCAGGCCGGGGCGCGCAACAACATCAAGGGCATGGAAACGGCGGCCGCCGCCGTGACCGAGGCCACCCGCATGGCCCGCGAATCGGGGCAGGCGTTGCAGCGCATCGTGTCCCTTTCGGAGGAGAACTCCGACCAGGTGCGCTCCATCGCCACCGCCGCCGAGCAGCAGTCCGCCACCAGCGAGGAGATCAACCGCGCGGTGGAGGACATCAGCCGCATCGCCTCGGAAACGGCGGAGGGCATGAACCAGGCCGCCGGGGCCGTGCTGAAGCTGGCCGGGCTGGCCAAGGCCCTGGAGCGGCAGATCGATCAATTGACCAACGGCTCGTCCAGCTAATGCCTGACGCCTGACGTCAGACCCACGGCATGATCACGGCCCGCGCCCTTTCGGGGGTGCGGGCCGTTCGCATGGGGCATCCGGGTGCGGCGGCGGGCGGAAAGCGGCGGGAAACCACCGTCCGGAGCGCATAAACCCGTGGCGGGGCCGGGAGAAACCGTGTAGGGGAGGAGCCATGTCGCACGTGAAGACCATCCGCGCCATCCGCCGCTTCTGCCTGGACTGTCAGGGCGGCGTCGCGCGCGAGGTGCGGCTGTGCCCGGACACGCGTTGCGGCCTGTACGCATGGCGGCTGGCGGGCATCGTGGCGGGCGGCGCCAATGGCGGCAAGCATGACCCGGCCGGGGACGGCGATGCCGACGCGGACCCCGTGGCCGGGGTACCCGCCGGTCCGTCAGGGAACCCGGCAGGCGACCCGCTGCCCGGCGCGCTGCCGCTCATCGCCCAGACCTTGCCCGACGAACGCCCGGTGCGGGCCATCCGCCGCTACTGCATCGCCTGCTGCGGCGGCGAACGGGCAGAGGTGCGCACCTGCGACGCCCGCGACCGTTGCGCCCTGTGGTCCTACCGCTTCGGCGTGCTTCCGGAAACCTACCGCAGGGTCAAGGCCCGCCTGACAGGCCCCCGCACCCTGGTGCTGCCGGGGCTGCCCACCGGCACGAACGGATAGCCACCCGCCCCCTCCTCGCGCACGCTTGCCGACGCCTTTCCGGATGCCTTCCGAAGGGCGTCGGTTTTTCGTGTTTTCCCCCAACGCATGTGCGGCGCCGGGCGCTACTGTCGCCCGACGCCACGTATCCTGCATCCTGTGTCGCGTGCCGTGTGTCGCCGTGACGCGTCGGGGTCTTCCTCAGCCCAGCCGGGAGTGGGCGTCCAGCAGGGTGGCCAGTTCCGCCGGGCAGTTGACCATGGGCATATGGCCGGAATCCAGTTCGTCCACCGGCCAGTTCAGTGACCGCGCCTTGTCGGCCATGGCCCGGATGAACGGGGCCGGGGTGTTCCGGCAGGCAATGAAGGACATCCTGGCCGGATCGGGCGCGAAGTCATCCTCGAATACCGTTTCGAACACGGCGGCGGGAACGTCGCGCAGCCGTTCCGCGAACCATGCCGCCTTGCCTTCCGGTACGCCGAAGGCGGGCAGCGGCCAGGGGCGCACCCGCCAGCCGTCGGTCAGGTGGGCGTCCAGCATGGCGCGCAGGCCCGGCCCGGCGGTGTCCACGAAGCTGCGGCCCCGCTCCGGCATGATGGCATCCACGTATACCGCACGGCGCAGGGCATGCGGCGTGCCCGCCGCGCGGGCCAGCACCGCCCCGCAGGTCATGCCCGACAGGCTGTGCGCCACCAGCACCGCGTTCCGCACGTCGTGCAGGCGCAGGTAGTCCAGCACGTCGGCCACATGGTCGTACAGGGTCACGCCCTGCCTCAGGCCGTGGTGCAGATGGCCGCACCCGGTCATCGCGGGCACGTGCACGGCATGGCCCATGGCCCGCAGTGCCGCCGCCGTTTCCGCCCAGACCCAATCGCCCTGAAACGCCCCGTGCACCAGCACGAACGTTGCCCGGTTGTCCATGTGTCGTCCTTTCGTCCCTTTCCGGGGGACGGCGCGCACGGCGCGCCACGCGGCATGCGCGGCCGCGCCCGCACCGCGAGGGTGTGGTGATTGTGCGCGCGGAAGCCAGAGTGCCTGCCCATCACCACACTGACGCGCGCGCCGCCCCGTGGTGTCATGGTGTCGCCGCCGCGTGTCCCGGCCTCAGGCCACGGGCACGCCCCGGCGCAGCCGGGCACGGATTTCGGAAAGCTGGTCCTCCATGGCCGCAACGTGCGCCAGCAGGCGCGCTTCTTCCGTGGTGCGGCGCAACACCGCCCGCACGGCCCCGTGCTCGAACACCAGCCGCCGGTCGGCGGACAGGGCCAGTACCGGGTCGTGGGTGGCGATGACCACGATCTTGTCGCTGCGCAGCAACAGGTCCAGCGCGCGCCGCTTGTCCACCCCGGCGTTTTCGATCTCGTCGATGAGCAGCACCGGCGACCAGCTGAGCAGGGCCGCGTCGGCGATCATCAGCGCGCGCGACTGCCCGCCGGAAAGCTGGGTGAGCTGGGCGTCATCCCCGAACGGCTCGCCCGCGAGGTCGTTGGCCGCCGCCAGCACCGCGCGGGCGGTGGCGTCCGGGTCGGGCACGGCGCGGCTTTCAGCGTGCATGCGGATGAACGGCAGCGCGCGCATGTCCAGCACGAAGTTCATGTTCTGGGTCAGCTGGGCCACCAGCCGCCCTTGCAGGGCAAAACGGCGGTCGGCGTCGGGGACGGCGTCGTCCAGCAGGATGCGCCTGCCGGAGGGGGTGTCCGCGTCGGCCAGCGATTCGATGTCGTACAGGAAGCGGCTCTTGCCCGAGCCGGTGGGGCCGAGCAGGGCCGTGACCTCGCCGGGGCGGAAGGTGACGTCCGCGTGTTCGGCGCGGCCCGACTTGTCGTGCCCGGCCAGCACGGTGAGGGTGTGCAGCACCGGGGCGTCACTGGTTGCGGGAGGCGCGGAGTCTGCCGGATTGGGACCGTTGGCGCGGGTTGCGGGCGTCATGGGCGTTCCCCGGATACGTTTGGCCCGCTGGACCCGTTCGGCCCGCCCGCCGCGTAGGCGGCCTCGCCTTCCGGGTCGCGCGCGGGCACGGCGGCGAATTCGGCCTTGCGCACGTTGCCCTTCTGGTAGCGCGCGCCGATGCGCGTCTCGCTCAGGCAGTACGAGCACACGGCGGCGGGCATGGCGAAGCGCAGCCGCATGTCCGTCACCGTGGCGATGTCCGGCGCGCGGGACAGCACCGTGGCCAGTTCCTGGCAGCCCTGCCCGGTCAGCCCGTTGATGTGGCGGATCAGCGCGCGGCCATTCATCTGGCGGATGCGGTGGCGGTACACCTCGCGTTCGGCCTGCGAGACCAGATCGCCCTTGGTCACCAGCACCAGGTCCGCCAGGCGCAGCATGGGGCCGATCTTTTCCGGTGCGTCGATGCCCATCAGGTTGTCCACCACGCACAGGGCCAGCGCCCCGCGCAGGTGGGGCGAGCAGCGGTTGCACAGCCCGGCGGTTTCGATGACGCAACACTCCGCCCCCGTCCCGGCGGCCCAGTCCCAGGCCTCTTCCAGGTTGGTGGCAAAGAAGTGGTCCGGGCACAGCCCGCCGGACAGCGCGGCCACGGCGGTGATGCCCGCCGCCGCGTAGGCGTCCGCATCGCGGGTTTGCAGGCAGTCGAACTTGACCGCCGCCGTGCGCACACCCTGCGCGGCCAGCTGTCCGCAGGCGCGGGACAGCACCGCTGTCTTGCCGCACGAGGGCGGCCCGGCCACGGTCACGAGGCGCATGCCGCGTCTCCCAGGCCTTGCCCTTCACGTGCCTTCACCAGCAGGCGGAATTCGCCGTTCAGCCGGTCGCGCAGGGCGGTGATGTCGGTGGAACGGATATAATCCCAGCCTATCCACTTGATGGCGGCCCCCTGCGGCAGGCTTTCCGGCAGCGGCCCGGTCAGCGGCAGGAACCAGCGGGCGCTTTCTATCCGGCCGAACCCGGTGGCGAAAAAGTCGATCAACCGGTCCAGCCGGGGCCGGGCGTCTCGTTTGGCCAGCATGTACAGGGGGCTGGCCGCCGCGCCGTCCTCCGGCCAGACGGTCAGCATGTGCTCCGGCTGGCGGGTGGTTTCCGCGAAGAAGTACGGCAGGATGTAGATGCCCCCGGCCTGCGGCGCGCCGCCGGACTTGGCCATGCGCGAGGAATGCATGAGCCCGCGCGTGTTGGCGGCAAACCGGGCAATGCCCGGCATGCCGAAGTCCTTGTGGATGGACAGCAGCACGGCGTCGGCCATGTCGTCGCCGTCGCCGCACATGTTCACCTGTCCGGCGTAGCGCGGGTCCAGCAGGTCGGCCCAGCGGCGGGGCACGGGCAGATCGCCCAGGCGCTTGCGGTCGATGAGGAAGATGTACGGGGTCAGCCCGTAGACCAGGTAGCGCCCGTCCGGGTCCACGATGCCCGCCGCGCGGTGCATGGGGGTGACGCCCTCGGGTTCCGGTGCGGCAAACACCCCCGCGTTGACGAAACGCTCCACGAAGCCGCGCCGGAAGAAGTCGCCGAAGCCGATGGAGGCGATGACCCGTGGCAGGTGGTCGGGGTCTGTTTCGCGGTGCAGGGGGTCGTACGGGTCCACCGAGGTGCAGCCCATGGGAATGTGGATGGTCAGGGGATTGCCGTCACCAGCGCCCGTGGCCGCGTGCGCGGCGGCCAGCGCGTCAGCCTGCGCGTCCGCCAGAGCGTCCGCCAGCGCGTCGAGGGCGTCCTTCACCGCCAGCTTCACCGGGCAGGGCGCGTAGAACAGCAGATCGGCGGGAGGAGGCGGCTGGCGGTCTTCCTCTCCCATGTTCCTGACGGACTGGATGAGGTCGTCGAGGCTTTTCATGCGGGGGCTCCTGTGTCGGAAGCGACAAAAACGGCGTGCGCAACGCGGCGCGGGGCGCCATGCGACGAAAGTGTCGCGGCGCGGGGCAAAAGCGGACGACAGCAAGGGGCGTGCCGCAGGGCGGTGGGATGGTCCCGGCGCGTCAGCGTTGTGCGGCCTCGCGGCGGCGGGCCAGCACCCCCACCAGCAGCGCCACACCCAGCGCGGCCAGCCAGCCCAGCCGCAGGGCATGGAATTCCAGGGCGCGCGGGGTGGCCCGCTCGGCCTGTTCAGGATGACCGGGAGTGCCCGGGCCCACCGTCGCCGGGGCCCAGGCGCCCAGCCAGTAGTCGGTGCCGGGCACGGCCAGGGTGTAGGCCCGGCGCGTCTCGGACCGGCCCTCGCCGAGGTCCGCCGTCCACCCGGTAAAGCCGCCCCCCGCACGGGCCGTGTCCATCATGCGTTGCACGAAGCGCACCCCGTGCGCGTCGGTGGCCGTGCCGAAGTCCACGCCGCCCGCGTCGGGCAGGGTGGGGGTGTGCACGTTTACCGTGCCGCGCGAAAGGAACACGTAGTCCCAGTGGGCGGCGCTGGTGCGCACCGGGTCCACCGCGCGTACCAGCAGTTCGCGCCGGGCGTTTTCGTCCGGCTGGGTGGCGGCCAGTTCGCCCAGGGCCTGGGCCAGCGCGGTCACCGTGGCGGCCAGGCGGCTGTCGCGGGCCTCCGCCAGCAGCGTCTGCTCGCGCGCGGCGGTGACGGCGGACAGCGGGGCCATGGTGCACTGGGCCAGGAACATGCCCGCGGCGGCGGGCAGCAAGGCCCGGAAAAAGGCCCGGCCGGACACGTGGCGCGCCAGAAACCGGCCCAGGACGCCGCACGTGGCGAGGAACATGGCCCCGGCGCGGGCGGCCATCCTGCGGGCAGCTTCCAGCAACTGTTCCGGAAAGGGCGGGGGAGACGACGGCGTGGGGGAAGGTTGGGGCATGGGGGCCTCCTGTCGGCCTGCACTGTAGCCGGGATGGGCCGCAAGGTGAAGGCTTGGCGGGGGATATGAGAAAACTGCCGCACGCGGCGGGCAGGGAAACGCAGCCGCCCCGCACAGCCCGACCCCCGTGGCAACAGGAGACGAGCGGTACGGGGCGGGAAAATGCAGGGGAGGGCGAGGCAGCCAGCCGGACGCGGCCCCGCTTGAGGCGGGCCAACTGATGGCGGGCCAGGCGGCGCTATTCGCCCTTCTTCTTGTGCGACGAGCGGAACCGCACCCGCATGGGGGCGTGCTCTATGCGGAACATCCGGCGCAGGGACTTTTCCACGTAGCGGGCGTAGGGCGTCTGGATGCGGTCGGCATCGTTGACGAAGAACACGAACGTGGGCGGGTTGGTCTCCGCCTGGGTCAGGTAGAAGAACTTGGGCCGCAGGCGGCGCACCACCGGGGGCTGGTGGCGGGTGAGCACCTCTTCCATGGCCCGGTTGAGCTGGCCGGTGCCCACGCGCACGTGGCACTCGGCGCGGACGCGTTCGGCCATGGGCAGCACGGGGCCAAGCCCCTTGCCCGACTTGGCGGAAACGTACAGCAGCGGTACGTGGGGGCAGAATTCCAGCATGCCCTTGAACGAGGCTTCCAGGTCCGGCAGCAGCTTGCGCGGCACCAGGTCGATCTTGTTCACCAGCACCATGAACGGCGTCTTGCGTTCGTCCAGCAGGTCGACCAGGCGCTTGTCCTGCTGGGTGACGCCTTGCAGCGCGTCGAGCACCAGCAGGGTGACGTGGGCCTTGGTGGTGCTTTTGAGCGAGGCGTTGACGCTGTACCGCTCCACCGAATCGGTGATGCGCGAGCGGCGGCGCACCCCGGCGGTGTCCACGAAGGTAATGGTCTTGTCACCCGACTCGAAGCTGACGTCCACGCTGTCGCGGGTGGTGCCGGCCATGTCGCTGACGATCATGCGCTGCTGGCCGGTCAGGGCGTTGACCAGCGACGACTTGCCCGCGTTGGGGCGGCCCAGCATGGCAAGACGCAGGTGGGTGGGGTCGTAGGGGGGGCCTTTGGGTTCGGCGGAGGGTTCGTCGCCTTCCGCGTCGCCGGTGTTGTCCGTATCGCCTTCGCCCTCGGGGGCATCAAAGTCTTCCGCGTCGTCGGCGTCGTCGCCTTCTTCCGCGCCTTCTTCTTCGGGCTCATCGGGCAGCATTTCGCGCATCTCGTCTTCCAGCACGCGCACGTTGTGCCCGTGCGCGGCGGAAACGGGCAGCAGCGGAAAGCCCAGGGCGTGGAATTCGGCCAGCATTTCGTCTTCGCGCTCCACGCCGTCCACCTTGTTCACCACCACCAGCACGGGCTTGCCCGCGCGGCGCAGATGAGCGGCAAGGTGTTCGTCGAAGGGGGTCAGCCCGTCGCGGCCATCCACCACCAGGCAGATACCTGCGGCTTCGGCCATGGCGGCTTCCGCCTGGCGCAGGATTTCCGCCTCGAAGCCCCGGATGCCTTCCGGCCCCTGGGCCACGGCGGCGTGGGCGTCCAGGGTGATGCCGCCGGTGTCCACGATGGCGAAGGTCTGCTTGCCGCGCGAGCGCACCTGGCCTTCCATGCGGTCGCGGGTGACGCCGGGCCGGTCATGGGTGATGGCCCGGTTGGCGCGGATGAGCCGGTTGAACAGGGTGGATTTGCCCACGTTGGGGCGGCCCACCAGCGCGATCTTGGGCAGATGCGTGGTGACGGGCGCGGACGGGGCGGGGGGCTGGGCTATGGGCATGGCGTTCTCTGACTGTGGGATGACATGGGATGACGGGAGGGCGGCGGGGCCGCCGATGGGGCACAGCGTAGCCCGGCGGGGCGCGTCGCGCAATGCGGCACACGGGGCCGGGCGGGTGCGTGCGGAAATTTTCGATGTGCCGGGGGCTGCGGCCTGGGTGCGGGCCTGATACGGCGCGTGCGCTGCTGCCTGGCGGGTGTGTCCACGTGCGCCCGGTGAACTCCTGACGAGATATCGGCGAGAGTTCGGCGAGGTCTCGGAATGCCGGGCGCGTAACGGGAGTGTGCCCATTACCCCAAGCCCGGCATGATGGCAAGGACTAGATGTGGCGCGGGTGACGCGCCGTGACGTGGCGATGTCTGCGGCGTGGCGTTGCGCGGCGTGGCGGGGGCGGCAACCGGCGCCATGCGTTGCACCGCCGGGCGAGTGCGGCTACATTGGCCGCCATGGTGGCGCGGCCTTGCCTGCCCGGTTCGCCGTGGCGGGCAGGCCCTGTCAGGCCGGTCATGCTGGTCAGGCCGGTCATGCCGGCCCGCGCACCGCATACCCTCCGCTCCCCGTACGCAAGCCCGCAGGAGGCGCATCCGTGAAGCAGCTGCTTTCCACCCGCGAGGTGGCCAAGGTGCTCGGCGTCAACGAGAAGATGATCTACAGCCTGATCACCGAAAAGGGCCTGCCCGCCACCAAGGTGACCGGCAAGTGGCTGTTCCCCGCGCATCTGGTGGAGCAGTGGCTGGAAAACAACACCGTGAACCACCCGGAGCGCGCGGGCGGCACGGTGCAGCCCGGCGGCGGCGTGCTGGTGCTGGCGGGCAGCAACGACCTGCTGCTGGACAAGGCCATGGGCCTGTTCGCGGACCTGAACCCCGGCCACATCGCGGCCTTCGCCAACCTGGGCAGCATGGGCGGCCTGCGGGCCATGCGCGAGGGGTTGTGCCACATGGCGGCCAGCCACCTGATGGAGGGCGGCCCCGGCCACGCGGCAGCGCCTGCCGCGCCCGGTGCGGCCTCGCCTGACGGGGCCCGGAGCGGTGCGGGCGGCGGGGGGGGGAAGTCGGCCCGCGACTACAATTTCGGGCATGCCCGGCAAGAACTGGACGAGGCCCCGGCGGTGGTCAATTTCTGCATCCGCGAGCAGGGCTATCTGGTGGCGCCCGGCAACCCCAACGCCGTGCGTGATGCGAGCGACATCGTGCGCAAGGGGCTGCGGGTGGTCAACAGGCCGCTGGGCACGGGCACGCGGCTGCTGTTCGACACCGAGCTTTCCCGCGTGGGGGCGGACCCGATGCGCATCCCCGGCTATGGCACCGAGGTGCGCCGCCATCTGGACGCGGGCATCGAGGTGCTGGCGGGCCGGGCCGACGCGGCCCCCGGCATCCGCGCCGTGGCCGGGCTGCTGGGCCTTGGCTTCGTACCGGTGCAGCGCGAGCGGTTCGATCTGCTGGTGCCCCGCGCCCGCTACTTCGACCGGGGGGTGCAGCTGTTTCTGGGCATGCTGGTGGACGCGCGCTTCCGCGCCCTGGCCGACGGCTTCGAGGGGTATGACCTGTCGCGGGCCGGGCGGGTGGTGTTTCCCGGCGACGCGCCGTAGGGCGCCGTAAAGCGGCGGACGGAGCGCGACGGCGCATGCGGGGCGCAGTCAGCCCCCGCAGGGCGCGACATTTTGCATCAGGCGCGCCATGCCGAAAAAATCAAGGGGCACTCCGGCCGTTGCCGTGGTGCCCCTTGGCTCGTGGATGTGCGCGGATGTGCGCCGTGATCAGGCGTCGCGTTCCGCATCCCCCGCGAAGTTTTCAGGCGCGAAGGTTTCCGGCGCGTCGGTGTCGCGGGCGGCGCAAGTTTCGACTTCCGGTCCCTGACCGCCGCGTTGGCCGTGCGGGCCGAACCCGTCGTGGCGTCCCCGACCACTATGCCCTCCGCGCCCGTGACCGCCGTGACCACCCCGCCCTCCGTGACCGGCGCGACCATGCCCGCAGCATCCGCCGCGTTCACCTTCCGCATCGGCGCGGGCTTCGGGGCCGTCAGGGCCGGGGGCCGCGTGGCAGCAACCATGCCCGTGCGGGCCGTGTTCATGCGGGCCGTGATGTCCATGCCCATGGGGGCCATGGCCATGATGTCCGCCATGTCCTTCATGCCCGTCCGAGGCGGCGTCCTCGCCCCCGCAGCAGCCGTGGCGGCCCCGGCCGTGTCCATGCCCATGTCCGCCCATGCGGCGGCAGCCCCCGGCTTCGTCGTCCCTGGCCTCCAGCGAGGCGATGAGCTTGTCCAGCAACGCGGAAAGGCTCCCCTGCTCCTCTGCGGTCAGACCGGCCAGGGTGGCTTGCGCCGCGTCCTTGCGGGCCTGGCGCACCTCGTCCACCATGGCCCGGCCCTTCTCGGTCAGGAACACGGCGCTCATGCGCTGGTCTTCCTCGTGACGGCGGCGTTCGATGCTGCCGTCGCGCGAAAGCTTGTCCAGCAGTTCGCTGAGCGAAGGGGGCTGCACGCGCAGCAGGGCGGCCAGGTCGCGCGGGCTTTGTCCGTCCCGTTCGGCCAGCAGGGCGAGAACCCGGCCCTGCCCGCGATGCGCGCCGCCGCGACCGCCATGCGGGCCATGGGGACCATGGCCCCGGTGCAGCAGATTCATGCAATAATGCAGCTGGTGGAACAGTTTTTCGGTGGTGGAAATGTTCATATGTGTCTCCTTCATCGGTTTTGATTAGGTGCCTAACTAGATGAATATAGGCAGGCGCCGGCCATGGTCAAGGAGAATTCGTTAGGTGCCGAAATATTTTTGCGCGAAGGACCGGAACGGAAACAGCCCCCGATCATGGTGATCAGGGGCTGTTGTAATCGCAAAGGCGCGCAAGAGGGATTTTTGTTTCTGCCGAGGAAGAACGCCCTTTTTTGAAGGGAGCATGCCGCAGCCGTTGGTGAGCGCGCAGCGCGAACCTTACGGATGGGGACCGCAGCGCGCTCTTGCTGTATTCGACCTGAAAAAAGGTGTTCTGACGAAGGCAGAAGCAAAAAGACCCTTGCGCGGTCAGTAGCCCAGCAAGCTTTCCTTCCCCGCCACCGAAGGCCGCATGTCGCGCTTGCCGGGTTTGGCCCCGCCCTCGAAGCGCACCAGGATCATGCCCGCGAACTTTTCGCCCCGGTACACTTCCACCCGGTAGATGTTGCCCGACTTGTCGATGGAAAAGCGGTTCTGGAAGTCTTTCTTGCGGATGGGCACGTCGCATTCGCTGTCGTCCCGCGCATCGGGCCGGGCCACCTGCGCGCCGATGGCATTGACGCGAAAGCCGTCCACGGGGTGCACGGTGAAGGTGTCGCGCACGGTGATCATCCTGCCGAAGGGCACCACCAGCTTGCGGCCGTCCACGTCCAGCGAGAGCGAGCCGGGGCCGTCGGTGTATTCCCGCCATTCGGGGGTGATGCGCGTCAGCGCCCGGTTGCCGTAGAACACCCGGTAGCCGTCGTCCTCGTCCACCACGGCCAGGATGGGCTTGGTGGCGGTGAACGAAACCTTTTCGCCCTTCTTGAGCGGGATGTACCCCAGCGAGGCGCGCACGTCGTCCAGCGGCAGGTACAGCCGCTGGTCGAAGAAGGCCACGGCCACGTCGCTTTCCAGCGCGGCAAGCACGCCGCGCGGGGTCATGGCGAAGTCGCGTTTGAAGCCCACGCCCATCTGGCGCAGGAACGATTCCAGCACCCGCAGATGGTAGTACGAGCGCTGCTCGGTGGAAAAGTCCTTGCTGGCCTCTATGCCGAAGGCGGGCTTGCCGTGGCGGATGGCGAAGTAGGTCAGGGTCTTCTCCATCTCGTGGTCGCCTTCGGCCGTGCGGGTGTTCTTCAGGTGGTACTCGTGCATGGGGCTGAGCAGGCCGCCGTTGGCCTCGCGCACGGCCTTCTGGGCCATGGCGGCAAGGTCGCCGTGGCGCGCGCCGGGCAGGGTGGCCTGGTCGATGATCACGCTCTGCCCCCAGCGCATGGGGTTGCGCATGGGGCCTTCGTTCTTCGGGCGGTAAAAGCCGCTGCCGTCGTGCAGGTTCAGGATCAGGTCCACCTGCTTGTCGAGGATGATGTCCTTGATGCGGCAGACGGTGTCGTATTCCGGGTCGTCCGTGCGCAGGGCGGCGAACTTGCGGTTCATGTCGCCGTTGGGCCCGCGCGAGCGCTTGATCATGCTGGGAAAGTTGAGGTTGGGCACCACCCACACCGAGCCGCCCGTGATGGCGTAGTGGGTGACCAGCAGCGACGCGGCGGAAAAGCCGCCCGGCTCGTCGCCCTGGATGCCGCCCACCACCAGCACGGTGGGGCCGTTGCCGGTGCCCAGCTTGTACAGGTTGAAGTCCAGTTCGGTGTGGCGGGCCGGGGACTTGGCCAGGTCCACGGCGGTGATGACGGCGGGCGCGGGGCTGGCGGAGGCCACTGTCTGCGTGGTGGCGGGCCGCTTGGCCTGGGCGGGCGATGCCGCCAGCGCGGGCGCGGCGTGCAGGCAGAGCAGCGCGGCAAGACAGTACAGCCAGGGGCGGACGCCGTGGCGGCGTGCGGTGGAGCGCAGTGAGGTGCGGTGCGTCATCATGCGGTGGCGACCTTGATGTGCCAGGGTTCGAAGCGGACCCCCAGCATGTTGTCCTGCGGGTAGCGCAGGGTGATGTAGCCCAGTTCCTCCAGCCGCCGGAATATCGGGGTGGCGGTGAAGGCGGATGTGAAGTTGCGCGCGCCGTAGCCGCGCTGCCCCACGTCGAAGTCGCCTATGCCGTGGAACGAATACCCCGGCGGGGCCAGCGAGCGCGAGGCCAGCGACAGGTTGCCCCCGTACGCCGAGGCCTTGGTGAGGAACAGGTGGAACTGCTTCATGATGCCGCGCACGCCGGAGGTGAGCACCACGTCCTCGCCCAGCAGGCGGCGAATGGTTTCCCACGTGGCGCGCGGCTCGCCCTGGTAGACGTAGTTGCCCATGCCCGGCACCTTGTACACCTCTCGCGAGGGAATGGTGGCGGTCAGCGAGTTCAGCGGCTTCATGCCCATGAACCCGTAGGCAGATGCGTCCGCATGGAACAGTTCGTCGATGAGGGCCAGTTCCTGCGGGCTGAAGGCGCCCACGGCCGGGTAGCGCCGGGCCACCCGCACCGCCTCGTCAAAGCCGAGCAGGTAGAAGAAACCGTGTCCCACGGTGCGTTCCAGGCGGCCCAGCCTGTCGGTGGCGGCGTGCAGCACGGGAGTGCGCTGGGGCGGCAGGGTGATGTCGCTGGGGTGGGGGCTGTCGAACCGGCGCATCTTGAACAGGTAGTCGCGCACGGCGTCGTCGATGCCGGAGGGCGCGTCCAGGTCGCCGGAATGGTCCGTCTGCTGGGCGACAAGGTCGTCGTCCTGCGGGGGGCGGGAATTTTTGGGGCCTGATGCAGGCTGGCCAGACGCCGGGGACGGGGAAGACCCGGCGCCCGATGTGCCCGACGGGGACGCGGCGGACCCGAGCGGCCCGCTGCCGCGCCGCAGGGCGGGACGTACGGCGGGGCGCACGCCGGACCCGGCAAGGGCGGTGCCCATGGCGGCCAGGTGCAGCGCACAAGCGCACGCGGCGATGAGAAACCGTCGTCTGTTCATGTGCCCGTTGCGTGCCCCCGAAAGTGTGGTCCCCGATGCCCAGTGCGCTGCGCGGCCCGACTGTGCGCCGGGTGAATCCGGATGCGGACAGGATGTGGCGCAGGCGAGGCACTGGATGCGCACGGCGTGCGGTCCGGCCCGGCGCCGCCCGGTGCTGTGGGCCCTGCTCAGCCCAGCCGGATTTGCCGCAGGACCCCGGCGACGTCTGAATGGAGTCTGGACGGGTCGCGCCCCACCGCCATGCGCCGGGGGAACCCTATCCGAAATCCGGGCGGAACTCAAAGGGCGGGGAAGGCCGTGTATCCAGCGGTACTTGCCTGTGGGAGCCGAAGGTTGCCAAGGCGGATGGCACGTCCGGAGTGGCCTTCAGTGCATCCAGTGCTGGCAGCCCGGCGGCCCCTGCGCAGGCTGGGACGGGCTATTCGCCGCAGGCGAAGCGGAGGGGGGAGCGTTGCCGATGCGCTATTCGCGGTTGCCGGGCGCGCTGGCATGCCACCAGTCGGTCATGGCGGTGGGCCTTGCGTACGGGGAGAAGTCCCACGCCGCAAGAACTTCGTCCATGTCGGGGGGCAGGGAATCCGGATGTTGCCGGTCGTTGGTGTAGTGCCAGTTCCGGGGGGGAATGTCGTTGTTGCGGTTGTCGTGGAAGAAGGCGTCCACTCTCCCGGAAGGGGCCAGAACGATGGCCCCGTATTCCATGGGCTGCCGATCGAATGTGCCTCCGCAGGCAAGGCTGCCCGTGCTGGTGCGCGTGCAACTTGCCAGTAAGTCCCGCAATTGCAGGTAAAGAGGGGGCGGCAGGATGCCCGCAAGCTGGGCGGCCACGCCGGGCATGGTGTAGACGGCGTCAGCAGGAAGACCGTCAAGATGCGCAAGCCCGGCAAAGGGCCGCATCGGTACCCCTGCCCGGTGAGCCGGACCGGGGAGGCTGTTGAAATATACATAGGCCGGGTATTCGGGGCCGTCATCGTTCGTGGGCGCAGGGGGGACGAGGCCGTTGCTGAACGGGGCGCGCCATGTCGCACAGGCGGGCTGCGAATCCGGGCAGGTGGAGACGGTCAGCACGTCGTTTTCATTGTACCATTCCCGGTGGAGCGAACCTGCAACCGTGCCGTGTTCTCCGTTGCTGGCAGCGTACGTGCCGGTGAAGACCGCAGGGCCTTCTTCGGATTGCCGCGCGGTGACATCGAACAGCCATGTACGGTCCCTGGCGTCGCCAGCCATGGTCCAGCGCGCTGTGGAGGTGGCAGACACCGGGCGCCTGCCTTGCCAGAAGGCAAGAGCCGTCCAGTCCGGAGCGGAGGCAGGTGATGGCGGGGTAACTGCCTTTACCCTTGGGGCACTGGCGTGCAGCCACGTTGTTGCGGACAGGACGAGGGGCGGCCAACCGTCGAAATCCCAGATACCCACCAGTTCATTCAGGTCTGGCGGCAGCGAGTCCGGATGTTGCCGGTCATTGGTATAGTGCCAGGCCAGGTTGCGGATGCGCCCATTGTTGCGTGAACCGTAGAAGAACACATCCACCCTGCCGGATGGGGCGACAAGCAGCGCCCCATACAACACCTGTTGCCGGTTGAAATGGCCGCCGCAGGCGATGCCGCCCCTGCTGGTCCGGGCGCACTGTCCTTCCATTTCCTGAAGCAGCAGAAAATGCGGCGGGGGGAGGATGTACGCCAGTTGGGCGGCAACACCGGGAATGGTGTTGAAGTCCCTTCCGCCATGCTCGAAGAATTCGTCCATGCCGGAGAACTGCGTTTGAGAAGGCGGCTCCCCTGCGTCAGCGGCGGCAGATTGGGGCGCGGCAGGACGAAAATCCGGAAAGGGCGGCATGGGGTGGGTTGCATCCGGGGAGTAGCGCATGCAGGCGGGCGCGTTTCTGGGGCACATGTATCCGTCTGTTGCGGATATACCGGCATGCCACGTTGGTATGTCCCAGAAGACAACGGGAATGGGGCTTTTGTTCGCGGGCGTGTATGTTCCGCTGTATACGCCGCATCTGTCTTCCGTCTGCTTCGACATGACGGAGAGGCCGGGGGCAAAAGCTCCGGCAGGCATCCTTGCGGAATTCCATTCCCGTACGATGGTCGGCACATGCGGGGTGGAAACGTTCAGGCGGTCACGCGCGGGCGCCGTGGTGGGAAAAAGGCAGTGCAGCAGGAAGACGATGCCGAGCAGGCGGGCGAGGGCATGGGGCATGGGGTACCGCTTCGCTGGTTGAGGCGCCGCGCGGAAGGGGAGCCGGTATCCGCGCGGCGCGCTTTGTTTTGCGTACGCCTTTTCCTATTTTTGACGTTCGCGGGAGATTTCGTCAAGCAGCATGGCTTCGACATGACGGCGTGATGCATAACCGTCGTTGCAGTTGCGTAGTTTGTTGCTGGCAGTCTCCCAATCTTGCACCTTGATCGCGTTCCAGACAGGTTTCAGTTTGCCCGTTGCTGCACCAGTTGTCCCATATTGGTAGGCAATGGAGCTGACGACGGTCTGGGCCTGAACTGGTAGTTTATCAAAATTGCTGGAACCATCTGCCGATGGAGATTCTTGGTCAAATTTTTGGCGTGCTGCATCTCGTCTGCGTTCAATGCTGATGCGGGAAAGCGTGCTTGCCTGTTTAGTCGTGATCTCTGGATTTTTCCCCGTGTCCGATCTGTATTGCGCAAGAACTTTTGCTGCTTCGCGTTGGTCTTTGCCTGCGAATTTTCGTAATATTTCAGCACTGTCTTTGCTTGCTTCTGGCCCCATTCGTCGTTCGAATTCTGAAATGTCTTGTTCAGTGAGATATTTCGAATCAACGCCTAGCGCAAATGTATAGGAACTCTTGCCGCCGGGGAAGTGTGGCTGTGGATTCTCCCAATCTCCATTTTTCCCACTTCCCTCCAGAAATGTCAGAGCCGCGTACAAGTGTCCAAGGGGGTCATTGTCAACGCCATCCTGCTTGATGCGTTTTTTGATGAGGTCATATTTCTCTTGCCCTTCTTTTTCCGGTGTCTTTTGCGAGGTGGTAGAATTTTGCCCCGAATCGTTACTGGCCATCAACAGGTTTTCGGCATACGGCGATCTGCCGTCATTGTAGTGCGGCAAGGTGCGGATTTCTGCTCGCCCCGAGCCGCCGCGTCCCAGCGGCGGGGTGTAGCCTTCCGAGGGCCGGGGGCGCTGTTCGGGGTAGAGTCGGGAGTCCGGGGACTGTTGGCCGTTCGGTTGCTGCTGGCCGGATCTGCCGGTGGGGAGGCCTAGGGTGAATTCATTGCCACGTCTTGGGCCGAACGGCTTGAGAATCACTTCGCCAGGGTAAATGCCAGGGAGTACCCGTGGGGGACGCGTCAGGCTGCCCTCCGGCAGAGGGAGCACGGGCTGGCGGTGTTCGAGCGTCATCACCCCGCCGCCGTTGGAGAAGGTGAATGTGCCGTCCGGGTTGCGCGGGTGCTTCGATTCGTCCCATCCCTGACTGATGATGGCTTCCCCGATGAGCCCCAGCGGGTCGAAGGCGCTGACCGGGTCGTCCACACAATAGTCGTAGGGGTCGTGGTCGCCGCCGGTGTCGCCCAGCGGGTCGGGCGCGGTGAAGCGTCCGGTGCGCGGGTCGTAGTCGCGAAAGCCGAAGCGCACGAGGCCGGTGTGCCGGTCCGCCAGCCCCCCGGCAAAGCCCAACGGCAGGAAGAAGTACGGGCAGGTGTCCAGCAGCGGGTTGCCGAAGCTGTCGTATTCCATGCGCTTCACCACGCGGCCATCCGGGGCCAGCAGCGCCTTTGGCGTGCCCACATGGTCGCACCCGATGCGGAAGGTGACGGAACGCTGCGGCGCGGCGGGTTTCCCGGCCTTGCGGAAGATGGACGGGTCCAGCAGGTTGCCGTCCAGGCTGTCCAGCGCGGGGCCGCGCGCGGTGACCGCCTCTGGCACGCGGCCCCCGCCGTAATGAAAGGTGTAGTCCGAGCCGGTGCGGTGGTCGCGGAAGCGGGCCAGACGCAGCGGGTCGAGCCATTGGTATTCCTCGCTGGGCGCGTGGTTGCGCAACACCATGAAGGGCATGCCGTTGTCGCCGAAACGGTAGCGGATGATGTCGCCGCCGGGCAGCACCACCGAATCGAGGGCCACGGGCGCAAGCTGGGCATGGGGATGATGGGGGGCGTGGGGACTGTAGGGATCGGGGGAGGCATGGGGTGTGCCCCCGGCGGCGTTGCCCCCGTTGCCCCCGTTGCCATAGTAGAACCACGTGCTGGAGCGCCCTTCTTCACGGCAGCGCAGCGTGCCGTCCGGGGCGTACATGTAGCGCGCCCGGCCCGCGCGCACGAGGCG
>JAITSV010000009.1 GCA_031287575.1 Desulfovibrio sp. | reverse complement strand
CCTCGGGCGTGGCGTCCAGGAAGAACTTGTGGCGCGCCGTGGGAAACACCACGGTACCCATGTCGCGGCCTTCCACCACCAGGGCGCACGCGGCCCCCAAGGCCTGCTGCGCGGCCTTCAGCCGTTCGCGCACCACCGGCAGGGTGGCGATGCGCGAGGCCAGCGCGGCCACTTCCTCGGTGCGGATTTCCTCGCCCACGGGCTCGCCGTTGCAGGACAGCACGGAGGCTCCGCCCGCACCGGACAGCGCGAAGCGGAAGCCTTCCAGCCGGGCACGCAGGTCGCCTTCCGGCAGTTCGTGCGCGCCGGGGCCCAGCTTCCAGGCCAGGGTGCGGAACATGGCCCCGGTGTCCAGATAGGCCACGCCCAGCGCGTCGGCCAGCCGTTTGGCCAGGGTGGTCTTGCCCACGCCCGCCGGGCCGTCCAGCGTGACGACGGGGACGGTGGGGGCAGCGGCGGGCGAAGCGTTGGCGGCAGCGGCGTTGCCCGCGCAAGGGCAGGCGCGACAGGTATCAGGCATGGGCCATGATCTCCCCGGCGGCCTTCAGGAACGCCGCGTTCTCGTCCGGGCTGCCCACGCTGACGCGCAACAGGTCGGGCAGGCCATAGCTTTTCAGCGGGCGGATGATGATGCCGCGCCGCAGCAGTTCCTCGAACAGGTGCGCCGCGCCGCCAGAAGAAGAGGATGGGGAGGACGGGGCCGGGCGGAACATCACGAAGTTGGCCTTGCTGGGGTACACGTGGCAGCCCAGCGCGGTCAGCCCCGCCGTCAGCGCCGCGCGTCCCTCGCTGGTCACCCGCAGGGTCTCGGTGCGGAACACGTCGTCCGCCAGCGCGGCCAGACCCGCCTCTTCGGCCAGGATGTTCACGCTGAACGGCAGGCGCACCCGGCGCAGGTAATCGGCCAGTTGCACGGGCAGGATACCGTAGCCCAGGCGCAGCCCGGCGAGGCCGAAGCTTTTGGAAAAGGTGCGCAGCACGGCCAGGTTGGGGAATTCGTCGATGCGAGAAAGCAGCGAGTGGGCCGCCTCGTCCTCGCAGAAATCCATGTACGCCTCGTCCACCACCAGCAGGCAGCCGGGGGGCAGGGCGCGGGCCAGCCGTTCCAGGTCGGCCACGGGCGGGCAGAAGCCGGAGGGGTTGTCCGGCGTGGTCACGAATACCACGGCGGTGGCATCGTCCACCAGCGCCAGCAGGCCGTCCCAGTCGAAGGAGAAGTCCGCCGCCAGCGGGGCCTGGCGAAATTCTACACCGGCCAGCCGGGTCTGCAACTCATAGATGCTGAAGCACGGGTTGAACGCCACCACGTTGTGCACGCCCGGCACGGCCCGCACCCGCACGATGAGGTCGATGACCTCGTCCGAGCCGTTGCCCGCCACCACGCGTTCCGCAGGCACGCCGTGATGCGCGGCGATGGCCGCCGTCAGGCGCGGGTTGCCCGACTGGGCATAGCGGAAGGCCAGGTCCGCCTTGTGACGCAGGGCATGCTGCACCACGGGCGAGGTGCCCAGCGGATTTTCGTTGCTGGCCAGCTTGATGACGTGGGCAAGGCCGTACCTGTCGCGGATTTCGTCGATGGACAGGCCGGGGGTGTACGGCTTGAACCCGCACACCTCGGGACGCACGGCGCTGGGCGAGGCCAGCGGAAGCCCGGTGGGGACGCCTGCGCTGGCTGTTTTGTCGGCACACATGGGGACAACATGCTCCTTCGTTGGGCGCGCGGCGGGGCGGGGTGCGCCCGCCGTCGCGGAAGACCCCTCAGATAGTCCAAGGCGCCCGCACTGCGCAAGGGGCGGCACGGGGCTGGCGGCACGGCGGATCGGGCGAGGGGCGGCGCGTTTGCCCTTTCGCGGAAGCGTCCTTTTGTCCTGCCTCTTGCCGTGGCCCGCCGGGTGCGTATATCGTGAAGGATGGCCTTGCACCGGAGCGCGGCCCGGCAAACGGTGGCATTCGCACCGGTTCACGCCGGTTCACGCATGCGCACGGTCGGCAGGGCGACCCGATATTGCGACAGACACACGCGGGACAGCGCACACGGAGGCGGACATGATCGGCCGGAACGATACGGACAGGTTTGCGCGCGGCACCGGCAGGCCCCGCGTGGTCATCGTGGGGGGCGGCTTCGGCGGGCTGTGGGCGGCGCGGCGTCTGGCGCGTTCGGGCCGGGTGGACGTGGTGCTGGTGGACCGCAACAACTACCATACCTTTTTGCCGTTGCTGTATCAGGTTGCGGCGGCGGAGATCGAACCGGAGCAGATCGCCTATCCCCTGCGCGGGGTGTTCCGGGGGCAGCAGCGGGTCAGCGTGGCGCTGGCGGACGTGCGCGGCGTGGACGCGGCCCGGCGTGTGCTGCACACCGACGGGCCGGACATTCCCTATGACCATCTCATCCTTGCGCCGGGCAGCCTGACCTCGTTCTTCGGGGTGCCGGGCGCGGCGGAAAATGCCTATACCCTGAAATCGCTGGAAGATGCGGTGCGCCTGCGCAACCACATCCTGGCCTGCTTCGAGCGGGCCAGCCTGACCGAAGACCCGGCCCGGCGCGCCGCGCTGCTCACCTTCACCGTGGTGGGCGGAGGCCCCACCGGGGTGGAATTCGCCGGGGCGCTGGCGGAACTGGTGCGCACCCCGCTGGCGCGCGACTTTCCGGAACTGGCGGGAAAGACCCCCCCGCGCATCGTGCTGCTGGAAGCGGCGGACGGTCTGCTGACCGGCTTTCCCGAACAATTGCGCACCTACGCCCGTGACAGGCTGGCCCTGATGGGCGTGGAAGTGCGCACCCGGGCCGGGGTGGCCGAGGTTGGCCCCACCGACGTGCGCCTGGGCGACGGCCTGCGCATCGACACCTGCACCGTGGCCTGGACGGCGGGGGTGCGCGGGCACGACGTGGCCGCCGCCATGGGCCTGCCCGTTGGGCGGGGCGGGCGCGTGCCGGTGCTGCCCACCCTTCAGGTGGACGGGCACCCGGAAATCCACGTGGTGGGCGACCTTGCGCTGCCGGATGGGCAGAACCCGCCCATGATCGCCCCCAACGCCACCCAGCAGGGGCGCCACGCGGCGGCCAACGTGCTGCGTCTGCTCAAGGGTGGCAAGGCCAAGCCCTTCCGGTACCGCGACAAGGGGGCCATGGCCACCATCGGGCGGCAGGCGGCGGTGGTGCGGCTGGGGCGTTTCGCCTTTTCCGGGCTGGGGGCATGGGTGCTGTGGCTGTTCGTGCACCTGGCCTATCTGATCGGTTTCCGCAACCGGCTGTTCGTGCTGGTGAACTGGGCGTGGGACTATCTGTTTTTCGAACGGTCGGTGCGGCTCATCCTGCCGCGCGTGGCCATGGATGACGCAGTGTGCGAGGCACCGCCGGATGCGGGGGCCGAGGCTACGAAAACCGGGGATGCCGGGGACGCGGCATCGACAGGAGCCGGAGATTCAGTCGGGGCGTAGCGTCACGGCGGATATCTGGGGGCGGATGCCCGTCCGTCATGAACTTGGGCCTGCATGCCCGAGCTGATACGCTGAGAAACGGAAAGGGCCGCCGCGAACTGTTCGCGGCGGCCCCTGTTCTTCATGCAACGTTGTTGGCGTCGTTAGCGTGGGCACTCGGCACCTTGGAAGGTGCGTGTTTTCCTCCGGCGCTGCACGGCACGGACATGAGGTCCGAAGCTGGCGGATAGGGCCGGACGGCCCGAAACCGGGCGGCCGACTACGCCGAAGGACGGATGGTCAGCACCGGCTGGCGGGCGCTCTTGACCACCTTTTCCGCCACCGAGCCGAACAGGATGCGGTCCAGGCCCTTGCGGCCGTGGGTGCCCATGATGATCACGTCCGCGCCTTCCTTGTCGGCGATGCCCAGGATTTCTTCCGCCGCGTAGCCGGTGACGATGCGGCCCTCGGCCTTGATGCCCGGGAAGTTTTCGGCCACGAACGATTCCATGGCCTTTTCCGCGCCGGAAACGATTTCGCCCACGAAGTTCTCGATGGAGTTCGGCGGCACGTGAAAGCCCACGTACTGGCTGAGCGAGGGGGCGGCGTACAGCACCACCACCGACCCGCCGGTCATCTTGGCGAGAGAGGCGGCATATTCGGCGACGTCCTTGCTGTGCTCGGAAAAGTCCACCGCGCAGAGAATCTTCTTGAAGTCCTTCATGGTGTTTCTCCCAGGTTACGGGTTCCGTGCCCCTCGCGGGGCCGGGTGGCAGTCTGAACCTCTTCGTATACTTACAGTATGCTTTGAGGGCGAAATAGACAAGGGTCGATTTGATGCGTAGTGTTCCCTTCGTGGGCAAGCCGTGCCGCCCGGCAGCTTTTTCCCGCCTTGCGCGCCTTTGTGAGCCCCTTGTGCGTGGGCGCAAGCTATAAATTTCAGTATGTTGTGCGCGTGACCCCCCGTGGCAGGGTTCTTGCTTGGACACGGGCGTACCCTGCATGCACGACATGCGCTACATCCCTGACATGGGGGACGTCATGAAGATCGGCACGGAACAACTGGAGGCCCTGCAACGGCAGGAGTCGACGCAGCGAAAGACCACCGGCGGCGCCAATGCCGTCGGCGACTTCGGTGCGGTGCTCTCGCAGGAGCTGGGCGGAACCGAATCGGCGCAGTCCGCTGCGTCGGTGGTGCCGCCGGGGGCTGCGGGCATCGACCCGTTGCTCATGGTTTCGGCCCCGGATAGCGTTGACGGCGTTGACGGAGTCGACAGCGTTGACGCCGCCTCGGATTCGACCGGCCTCGACCAGGCCATGGAGCAACTGGACGGTCTGCTGAACAACTGGGATGCCTACGCCCGCGAACTGGGGCAAGGGACATCCTCCAGTGGGCTGCGCGGTGCCTATTCGATGCTGCAAGGCATCGACAGTTCGCTGCGCGACCTGAAGCAGAACATGTCCAACCTTTCCGACCACGAAGGCCTCGCGTCGGTGGTCAACGAACTCGAAGTGATGGCCGCCACGGAGAAGTTCAAGTTCAATCGGGGCGATTACGCCTCGTAAGGCACATCGTCTTTTTCGCGGGTGTCCCCAGCGGAAAAACCTGATTTGTCTCGATATCATGTCCGTTTCCGCTCCGGCGGGGGCAGGGCATGGCACAGCGGCACGAGCGCCGCACCTTCGGGTGCGGCGTTTTTCATTTCTTGCGGGGATGGAAGGGGAAGAAGCAGCCGGAAAGAAAGGAATTCAAACAAGCGGCATCGGAAAGGGGAGATGGGCTGCGACACACCCTGTTCGGGCGGAATTCCGGGGGTGAAAGGGCCTTCTCCGTCGCTTTTTCATCCGGTGGCCACTTGTGCGTCATTCCCGCGCGGGTAGCACGGCCAGGGGCGTGTACACCGGGCGGCCACCGCCAAGGTCGCTGCGCCACAGCACCATTTCACGCACGATGCAGCCCGGCCACGGCGATGCGGACCGGCTGGTCCGGGTGAGGTTGATTTGGGCGAGGTTGATTTGGGCGTCGATGGCGGCCAGCAGCGCATCACGCGCGTCCGCCGCCGATCGGGAGGAAGGCAGGAGGGCCTCCTCACCGGGGGCCGCGCCATTGCGCTGCCTGACTTCGCGCCGCGCCTCGCGCAGCCGGGCCAGGGTCAGGTGCGGGGCAAGGGCGCGGTCCTCCGGCGCGAACCCCAGCGGGGCAAGGGCCGCGTTGACCGCCGTGGCCAGGGCCGTGCATTCCGGCGCGCCTCGGGCCAGCCCCAGCCACAGCACGCGCGGGGTACCCTTGGCCGGGAACACTCCCGCCTTGTCCACGGCCAGTTGCACGGGCGCAAAGCGGATGGTTCGCAGCGCGTCCGCCACCTCGTCGCAACGGGGGGTGGGCACGTCGCCCAGAAAGCGCAGGGTCAGGTGCCAGTTGCCGGGGGGCGTCCAGTGCAGGCGACGCAGCAGGTCGGCGAGTGCCGGGTCGCGCCCTTCGGGGCTGGCGCAGGCCGCATGCAGGTCGGTGCGCAGCGCGGCCAGCCGGTCCTGCCATTGCGGGGGCAGCGGCAAGCCAACGAAACAGCGGATCGTGCGCTGCGGCTGCGTGCCGGGCGTGTCCGGAGTGGTGGGGGCACTGTGGTGGGCCTTTTCCTGCGCGGTTCGCCCGTTTCCGCTCATGGCACGTCCTTGTTCATGGCATGTCGCCGCCGCAGGCGTCCGGCTGCTTGCCCGGTACCTTGTCCGGCAGGTGTCCGGCTATGCGTCCGGCAGCAGGGCCAGCAGCATGTTCAGGGCCGCATCCACCGTGGCGTTGCGCACGGCGGCCCTGTCGCCGGGAAACAGAAAGCGTTCGGCCTGCACGTTCTCGCCATCGGCCACGGCCAGCCACACCGTGCCCACGGGCTTTTCCGGGGTGCCGCCATCGGGCCCGGCCACGCCGGAAACGGCCACGGCAAGGCGGGTGCCGATCAGGCGGCGCACCCCGGCGGCCATGGCCCGCACCACCGGCTCGCTCACCGCGCCGTGGGCGGACAGCAGGTCCGGGTCCACCCCCAGCGCGTCGCGTTTCACCTCGTTGGCGTAGGCCACCACGCCGCCGGTGAACCACGCGGAACTGCCCGGCACGTCGGTGCAACGGGCCGCGATGAGTCCGCCGGTGCACGATTCCGCCGTGGACAGGGTGGCCCCCGATGCCGTCAGGCGCTGGCCCAGCAGCCGGACGCGGGCGTGTGTGTCACCGACAGCCGGATCCGGTTGGTCTGGTCCGGCGGATAAGGCGGCATCGGCAGGATGCGGCGAGCAGGGGGCGGCGTGCGGGGTGTGGGGCATCTGGTCTCCGTTGCGGGCTGTGCAGGCGGGCGGCACGACATGCGCCGCTCCTTCCGTCCGGCTACCACCGAGGAAACGGTTCCGGCAAGGGGCGCGCTTGCTACGGGCTGCCCACGCTGCTACTCTGGTGGCCGACCAGCAGTCATGGAGACGCGATGACCGACCAGCGTGAGGAAATGGTTTCGGCCTTGCAGGACGAGGTGCTCAGCGAAATGGCCGAGACCTTCTTTGCCGCCCGCAAGGCCGTGGATGAAGAGATGGAGCTGTTCCGCTCGCGCGAGGATGAACTGCGCCGGGCCGCTCAGCGCGCCTTGTGCCACGCCGGATGGCTGGCGGACCTGCTTACCGGGCCGGACATGGCCGGGCAGTTGTGGCACGCCCTGGGGGTGCCCGTGGACTTCATGCGTCTGGCGGGCGGCACGGAGGCCTGCCCGCATCGCGACGTGCCCTTTGCCTGGACCCGCTCCGGCCGGTATGAAAAGCTGCTGCTGGAAGTATACGGGGACACCTGGCGCGCCTTCGACGACTATGTCAACGGCGCGGCCGCCATCGTGCCGGGCAGGCCGGGCAAGGTACGCAGGCTGGGCTATCGGCGGTACCGCCAGTGGGCGGCGGAGATCAACCGCATGGTGGACAAGGCCAACAGCGACCATTCACCCTCGTGCGTGCTGGGCATGGCCCGCTCGCTGGATGTGGAGGGGCAGGAAAAGCTGAGGGTGGCGGGCAGCGGCATGGAAGGATATTCGTGCGCGCTGGACGCCACGCTGGCCCTGCCTCGTCTGGACGAGGGCGTACCCCAGTTGCCGGAGCTGCCGGACCTGCCACCGCCCGCTGCCGCGGCGCGCAGCCTGCGTGCCCTGGCGCGACGCGTCTGGCGTGAACGGCGGGACCGGGCAGCCGAGGCAATGGCCCGCGTGGAACAGGCACAGGAATGACGTTTTTCGCGGACACGCTTCGGGCCGGCATTCGGTCTGTCTGACCCTCGATCTGACTGACACCCGGATTGGCGTTCACACTTGGGCGGCTGGTTGCTTCAGCGCCCGGACAGGCACTGTGGAATCACGGACAGGGAACGCATGGCCCGATATGGGGCGGCCGTGCGTCCGATGCACATCAGAGGGCGCGCCGCGCGCAGGGGCCGCGCGTGGCGATGCCATGCAGGAGGGGAACACGGATGGAAGCGAAACAGCAGGATGCCGCACCAGCCGCATCCGCCGCCAAGACCGGCGGCGAACGCAGGCGGGCCGCCCGCGTGGCCGGGCGGTACAAGGGGCGCATCGAGATTTCCGGATACGGCTTTTCGGTGATGACCTGGGACGTCAGCCTTACCGGCGCGCGTTGCGCCGTGCGCGGCAAGTTTCCCGAGGGCACCGTGTGCACGCTGTTCGTGCAGAACGCCAGTGGCGAGGAAATGGGCCTGCCCGCCCGCGTGGTGCGCGGCACCGGCAACGACGTGCGGCTGAGCTTTTTGGCGGTGTCGCCCGAGGCCAGCGCCTTTCTGCGGGCGCTGACCGGTCTGTCGTAACGCGCGCCGTGCGCCGGGGCGTTCCGGGCCGCCCCGCGCGGACCGGAGCAAGTGACCCGCGCGGCAAACCCGCGCGGAAGGAGAACGGCGCATGCGCGTGCTTGCGGCGGACATAGGCGGCACCAACAGCCGTTTTGCCCTGTACGAGACGGACGGGCTGGCGCGCGGCGATATGCCGCATCCGCAAGACCGCCTGTGCTCGGTGCGCCTGCCCACGGCGTGTACGGCGTCCTTTGCAGACCTGTTGCGCCGGGCCGCCGCCGAGCAGCCGGGGCTGTTCACGTCCCCGTCCCTGCTGGTGCTGGCCGTGGCCGGGCCGGTGCGCGGCGGGCGCCGCTGCACCCCGCCCAACATCCCCTGGACGGTGGACCTGGACGACCCGGCGTTGCGTGGGCCGGATATGCCGCCCTTGCCCCCGGTGCTGCTGATCAACGATTTCGTGGCCCAGGCCTACGCCTGCCTGCGTCCGGCGGCGCCGGTCGTGCCGCATGTGCCGCATGTGCCGCATGTGCCGGACGTGCTGGACATGTTGGACGTGCTGGACGGGCATCCCGTGCCGGACGCCCCCATCGCCGTGGTGGGCGCGGGCACTGGCCTTGGCAAGTGCCTGCTGCTGCCCGCGTCCGGTGACGGCATGCCGCCCCGCGCCCTGCCCTCGGAAGGAGGGCATGCCCTGTTCCCCTTCACGGACGAGCGTGAAATGGCCTTTGCCACGTTCGTCCGCGCCCACACCGGACGGCAGGTCATCGGCGATCTGGTGGTGTCCGGCCCCGGCCTGCGCCTGCTGTACGCCTTCCATGCCGGGCAGTGGCTGGAACCGGCCGAGGTGGCGGCCCGGTTGACGACCGGGAAGGGTGATGTCGGTCCCGATCACGTCCTGCCGCAAGTCCTGTCGTGGTTCGCCCGGTTTTATGGCCGCGCCTGCCGCGACTACGTGCTGGAAACCCTGGCCCTGGGCGGGCTGTTCATCGCCGGTGGCGTGGCGGCGGCCACGCCCGCGCTGGTGACGCACCCGGCCTTTGCCGAAGCCTTTCGCCAAAGCGATACCCACGCCGAACTGCTGCGCGGGGTGCCGGTGCGCCTGGTGCGCAGCCCCGACGCGGGGTTGCTGGGCGCGGCCCTGTACGGCGCCCTGAACGGCGTGTGCCCTGAACGGCATGGTGCCTGAACGGCGTGTGCCCTGAACGGCATGGTGCCTGAAGGCGTGTGCCCTGACCGGCACCCCTGACTCCACTCCGGGCGCCGGACAGCGGCGGCCCGGCAAACCGGAAAGGAACGGCATGCGTCCGGGATGGACCGATGCGGCGCGGCGCGCCCTGCTTCTGGCGGCGGTGGCCGCATGTCTGGCGGCTGCGTGGTGGTCGGGCCTTGGCGAATGGCTGTCGCTGGCCCGGCTCAAGGCGTCGCAGGCGCAACTGGTGGCCTGGCACGAGGCCAGCCCGGTGCTGTCGGTGGGGGTCTACATGGCGGTGTACGTGGCCTCCGCCGCGCTGTCGCTGCCGTGGGCCACGGCCCTGACCCTGGCGGGCGCGGCGGTGTTCGGCTTCTGGACGGCGCTGTGGGCCACCTCGCTGTCCAGCACAGTGGGTGCCACCCTGGCCTTTCTGGGCGCGCGCTACGTGTTCCGCGACGCGGTGCGCCGCCGCTTCGGGCACCGCATGGCCCGCCTGGACGAAGGTCTGGCCCGCGACGGGGCGTTCTATCTGTTCGGGTTGCGCCTGGTGCCCGCGTTCCCCTTTTTTCTGGTCAACCTGCTGATGGGACTGACGGCCATGCCCGTGCGAACCTATTTCTGGGTGTCGCTGGTGGGCATGCTGCCCGGCACGGCGGTGTACGTGAATGCCGGGCGAGAACTGGGCGCCGTGGCATCTCCGGGCGACGTGTTGTCACCGGGGTTGCTGGCGGCCATGACCCTGCTGGGGGTGTTCCCGCTGGTGGCGCGCAAGGTGCTGGACCGGGTGCGCTCGCGGGGCGCGGCACCCGGCAGCGGCCCTGCTGCGGAAAAACGGCACGACGCCCGCAAGGAGGACGAGCATGGCCCGGACCCCACGGCATGACGCGGATCTGCTGGTCATCGGCGGCGGTGCTGCCGGGCTGACGGCGGCTGCGGGCGCGGCGCGTTTCGGCGCGCGGGTGGTGCTGGCCGAGCGGGAACCCGCCCTGGGCGGCGACTGCCTGCACCACGGCTGCGTGCCCAGCAAGACCCTGCTGGCCACGGCCAGGGCGCGTCACGTCATGCGCCGCGCCGCGTTCTTCGGCCTGCCCGCGCCGGAACTGGATGCGGTGGACTTCGCTGCCGTGGCCCGGCGCATCCGCGAGGTGCAGGCCGTCATCCAGCGCCACGATTCACCGCAGCGCTTCGCCGCGCTGGGGGTGGACGTGCGTTTCGGCCCGGCGCGTTTTTGCGACGAACACACCGTGGCCATCGGCGGGCGGCGGGTAAGCGCCGCGCGCATTCTCATCGCCACGGGTTCCTCGGCGCAGTTGCCGCCCCTGCCGGGGCTGGACACGGTGCCCTTCCTGACCAACCGCGAACTCTTTTCGCTGGACGCGCTGCCCGCCTCGCTGCTGGTGCTGGGCGGCGGCCCCATGGCCTGCGAGATGGCCCAGGCCTTCGCCCGGCTGGGGTCGCGGGTGACCATGGTGCTGCGCGGCCCGCGCGTCCTGCCGCGCGACGACGCGGACATGGCCGGGGTGGTGCATGCCGCCCTGGCCGCCGACGGGGTGCGCGTGCTGGCCGGGGCCACGGTGAAGATGCTGCGCGCCGTGTCTGCCATATCTGGCAGACATGGCAGACTTGGCGGGCCTGGAGAATCTGGCGAATCCGTTGGGCCTGATGGAAATGACGAAGCCGGTGCGGGGGTGGAGGCGGAACTGGAAGTGCCCCGGGGCGAGGGGCGGGGGCCGCTCGTGGTGCGGGCGGACCGGCTGCTGGTGGCCCTTGGCCGCGTGCCGGAAACCGCCGGGCTGGACCTTGCGGCGGCGGGCGTGACCACGGGCAAGCACGGCGGCATCAGCGTGGACCAGCGCATGCACACCGGCCAGCCGCACATTTTCGCGGCGGGCGACGTGACCGGCGAGTGGCAGTTCACCCACGCCGCAGGGCACGAGGCCGGGGTGGTGGTGGCCAATGCGGTGCTGCGCCTGCCGCGCCGGGCGGATCATGCGCGCATGCCGTGGTGTACCTTTACGGATCCGGAACTGGCCTCGGTGGGCTGCAACGAACGCATGGCCGCCGAACGCGGCCTGCCCGTGGACGTGCACGTGGAGCCCTTTGCCGCCAACGACCGCGCCCTGGCCGAGGGCACGCCCGAAGGCCGTCTGAAGCTGGTGCTGCGCAAGGGGAGCAGCAGGGTGCTGGGCGTGCAGGCCGTGGGGCCGCATGCGGGCGAGGTGCTGAACGAATGGGTGGCGGTGCTGGGCGGCGGTGTGCGCCTTTCCGCGCTGGCCGGGGCCGTGCATCCTTATCCCACGCTGGGCGAGATTTCGGCCCGCGCGGCGGGCAACGTGGTGTCGCGGGTGCTGTTTTCCGCCGGGGCGCGCAGGCTGCTGCGCCTGCTGTTCGGCTATCGGGGGTGAGACCAGGCGCCTTTGGCGCCGTCATGCGACCAGACGCCTTTGGCGCCGTCATGCGACCAGGCGCTCTTGGCGCCGTCATGCGGCCATGCACGCACAGTGCCGTCTGCAACACGCCGCGCATGCTGCCAGCATGTTGTCGACCGGGTAATAAAGTGCCCCCGGAGACGGTGGCAGAAGCGGGGGTACCGTCTCCGGGGGCTGTTCCGGGGGCATGTTCGGGAAGGAAGACGCGGTTCGCGGCTTCCTTCGATGATGCCTGTCTAACACGCTCATGCACTGTGCGATATTGGGTGGAACGCTGAATCTTCTGGTAGGGAATGTGGTAGGGGCCCCCCATGCGGGGTGCATGGGCCGCGCCGCCATGCAGGGGGGCGTCCATGCGCCACGGGGGTTTGCCGTCCCGCGATGGTGCGGCGTGTCCGCACGCAATGGCATGGATGCACGGAGCCGCACGGGGTGGTACGGACCGGCACGGAACGGCAATGCGGCGGAGCGTGCACGCCACACGCAGCGCAATTGCGGACAACATTCAATGATACGGGGTGATGGCCAATGCCGTTGTTCGGAGCGCACATGTCCGTGGCCGGGGGGCTCTGGCGCGCGGTGGACCACGCCGTGGCGGTAGGTGCGCAGTCCCTGCAGGTGTTCACGGCCAACCAGCGGCGGTGGGAGGTGCCTTGTCCCACGGATGACGACGCCTTGCGTTTTCGCGCCGCCGTGGCCGACTGGGGCGGGGGCTTCGTGGCCGCGCACGCCTCGTACCTGTTCAACCTTGCCTCGCCCGAGGAGGACGCCGGAGCGCGCTCGATGCGCGGGCTGGCCTCGGAGATCGGGCGGTGCGGGCTGCTGGGCATCCCGTGGGTGGTGCTGCATCCCGGTGCGCATCTGGAAGGCCGCGTCGGGCAGGCCGTGGCGCATGGCGCGCGCCGGGTGGCGGCGCGGCTGGCCGAGGCCTTCGACGCGGCGGGGCGTCTGTATCCCCATGCCGATGGCGTGGGCGTGCTGCTGGAAAACACCGCCGGACAGGGTACCTGCTTGGGGGGCGACGTGGCGGATCTTGGCCGCATCGTGGATGCCTGCCCGGCCCGCGAACGGCTGGGGATGTGCATCGACACGGCCCACGCCTGCGCCGCCGGGTACGACCTGGCCACGGAGGAAGGCTACACGCGGCTGATGGCGGCGGTGGAGGGCGCCGTGGGCCTTGGGCGGGTGCGGCTGTTCCACGTCAACGACAGCGCCACTCCGTGCGGCGCGCGCAGCGACCGGCACGCGCACATCGGGCTGGGCCACGTGGGGGCCGCCGGGTTTGCCCGGCTGGTGCGCGACCCGCGCTTTGCGGGGCACCCCATGGTGCTGGAAACCCACAAGGGCAAGGATCTGGCAGAGGACCGCCGCAACCTGCGGGTACTGCGCGCTTTGGCGGCGGGGGATGACCCAAACGAGGCCGCGCGCGACATGGACGGGCTGAAGGGATAGGGCGCGCACCGGCTTGGCGGGGCGGGTACGCTGGAAATACCGGTTCCCCCGCAGCGAAAACCGGTCCGGCATGGGGATGCCGAAAGACGGGGCCATGGTCCCCGCACCCTCATCCGGTTTCGGCGGGTTTCCCTGAATGGGCGGAGCTAGTCCTTGTCGTCGGGGGTATCGTCGGTCGGGGAAGCTTCGGGAGCGTTATCCGTGGTGGCTTGGGGCATATCCTGTTCCGGCAGCATCGAACCCGGCAGCAACGTACCCGGCGGCATGGAGGAGGGGCATGCCGCGCCAGCTCTGGCAGACGGGCATCCGCCAGCCCCACCAGCCCCTGAAGACGGGCACCCCGCGCAGCCGGTCCCTGCGTCATTCGCGGCATCGTCCGCCATGTCGTTCGCGGCGCCGGGCTCGGTCACCGCGTATTCCGGGCGCAGATGAGGCATCAGTTCCCTGGTGGCGGTGCGCTGCGCCGCCTCCACGAACACCTTGCCGTCCCGCGCCGTAACGTCGAAGCGGGTCACCACCCGGCGGTCGTCCGGGAACATCAGCCGTTTCTGGCGGATCATTTCCTCCACGATGCCTTCCAGAGCCTCTTGCGCGTCGTCCGTCAGGTCGAAGCGCACCAGCGACAGGCGCAGGTTGGCCTGCCAGCGTTCATCGGGCAGGAAGGCCGCGTTCCACGCGAACACGCCCAGGCTCACGGCGTTCTCCGGGCCGCTCAGTTCTTCGGCCACGGCCAGCAGGGGACGGCAGAAGTCATGGATGAGCTGCGAAAAGGGGTCCATCTTTCGCTCGGCCTTGCGGCGGCGGATTTCGGCGATGCGTTTCTTGAGCTTCTTGGCGTCGGAAGCGGCCATGGTGCCTCGCTGCGGTGGGTTGCGTGGCGCGCCACTGGGCGCGAACGGCAGGTGCATAGGCGGTTTCGCGGGCAAGCGCAACCCGGCGCCGGAGGATGGCGGCCTTTGTCCGGACGCTGCGGAGGGGCGTGCGGGGACAAGCGGTCGGCTGGCAAGACGGTGAGCAGGGGGGGGCGGGGTGTCGCACCGCGCAGGCCCCCCGGATGGTACGAGGCTGCGTGACGTTGGCCTGCGTGATGCGAGCCTGCACGGTGCGGACGTCTGCGGGATATGCGCGCGGGGGGCAGTGCGACGTCTGCCCGCTCTCTTTTCCTGCTGTCAGCGGCGGCGCGAGCGGGCCCACAGGGCAATGCCCGCCAATCCCACGATGTACCCGATGCCGCCCGCCACGTCGGCCATGCGGGGCCCGCCGGATTGCATGGCGGCCAGCGAATGGCGCAACGGGGCCACCTGTTCTGCCACGGCCTCGGCCACGATGCGCCGCAGGGCGGCCTCGTCAACTGCCGTGCCCGAGAAAGGCGCGGCTGCGGGGACAGGGGCGGAGGCTTTTGAGGCGGCGGCCTTTGGGGCGTCCTGCGCCGGGGCGGCCTGGGGGGGCGCGGGCGATGCGGTAGCGACGGCGGGCGATGCCTCGCCTTCCACCACAGGCGCGGCCAGATATTCCTCGGCGGGCATGGTCCAGGTGTTGCGGTGGCCTTCGCCCGCCTGCACCTCGATGATCAGGTCGGTCTTGGCGGCACGCAGTTCCGGGGTGATGGGCAGGGCGCAGCGTCCCTTGGCGTCGGTGACGGCGGTGCCCATCACCGTGCCGCTGCCCGCCAGTGCGGCGGTAACCTTGGCGTCGCGGGCGGGATTGCCGCTGCTGAACGAGCTTTCGCAGCGGATGGCACCGCCTTCCACCCAGGCAAAGATGTTCACCCGGTGGGCCAGGGCCGGTGTGGCCTGCCCCAGCAGCAGGATGGCGCCCATGAGCAGTGCCGCGAACAGCGCCGCCGCGTGGTGCCCCCTGCGCGTCATCGCCCGGCCAGGCATGCGGAAGGCACCGTGTGCGCCGGATATGCCGGACATGCCGGACATGCCGGACATGCCGGATATGTCGGTCACGCCAGCCGTGGCTGCGGACGGTGCGGTAGTGTCGGAGGAAACGATGCCGCGCAGCGGCATGCGGCCGGAAATCCGGGTCTGTTCGCTAAGCATGGGGCCTCCTGCGTGTTGCCCTTTTGGCATGCATCTTTTTTTTGCAAAATTCAAACGCCAAGTGCGCGATCCTTGAAATCGTGCCACGAAATTCGCGGAAACCAAGGTGCCCGGGGCGCCTTTTGCTTGCCTGCGCACGCCGTTGGGGCTATCAGCTGGGTGATATCACCTTCAGGAAGAAGGGTAGACGGATGAAGGACGAAAATCCGAACAGCGCGAACCGGAGGCACTCCGGTCCGGAAGATATTGGCAGCACGACTGGCGACAGCCCCGTGGCGAATACGGTTGCGCCAGGCCAGCCGCTGTCGGGCCTGGCTTCCCATGGTTCGGGCTTGCCGGACCCGGGCGTACCGGACCATCCCGTTCTGGACCGATCCGGAGCCATGCGCCGTCTGGAACTGGATGTCGAAAGCTACGGCCAGCTTCTGGCGCTGATGACCGTGGAGGTGGCCGGGATGCTGGACGCACTGACCAAGGCCTGGGGCAACGGCGATGCGGCGGCCATGTGCCAGCATGCCCACCGTCTGAAGAGCGAGGCCGCCAACGTGGGGGCCGAAGAGGTGCGCTTTGCCGCCAGCCGGTTGGAACAACTGCTGCGGCAGCGGGAAGGCGCGGACGGCGGTGCGCCGCATTCCTCCACGCTGAGCGCTGCCGCGCTGCATTCCGCCACGCCGTGCTCCTCTGGGCCGGACGAGGCTTCGGCGGCGGTCAGCCATCTGCGCACGGCCCTGGCCCGCCTTGCCGCCGTGCTCGGCCAGTAGTCTTCCGCCGCGTGCCTGGCGCCAGCCGCCGGAGAGCGCCCCATCCCCTCCGCATCTGCGGGCACCTGCGGCGGCCAGGCGGTTCTCCGCTTCACATTCGGCGCCCCCACATGCCGACACCCGGACGCGCCGGGCGGTCTAAAGCAAAACGCCATCCGGCCGATGAGGTTTCCGACGGGGTGCGCCCACCCCGCCGCGACCCTTTGCGGAAGGTAGTCCCATGCGTCGTCGTTCCCGTGCATTCCGTGGCCTTGCCCGCATTTTGCTGTTGGTCGTGGCTTGTGCCGTGTCCGCCCCTGCCGCCCCCGGCCTGTGCGGTCCGGCGGCCACGCCGCCGCCGCGCAACGTGCCCGACAAGCCCTTTTCCGATACCCGTTCCGGGCGTTCCCTCAGCGAACCCGACGACTGGAGCCGCATGGCCACGGCCACGGCACTGCGCGTGTACAAGGCCCTGGACGACCGCAGGGACCTCGTGGCCCTGCCCATCCGCATCAGCCCGCCCAACGCCCGGCCCTTCGCGCTGGCCTACCAGAACCTGCTGGCCACCGAACTGGTGTCGCGGGGGATGCAGGTCACGCTGGCGCCGGAGGACGATTCGGTGGAACTGGACTTCGCGGTGCACGCCGTGCCGGTGGGGGCGCAACGGCCGGTGTCCGAGGCGGCGGCCAGCCCCGACGCCAAGTGGGAAGTGGTGCTGACCACCACCATGTGGCACGGCAACCGTTACGTCATCCATGCGGCGGACGGTTTCGTGGTGCGCGGGGACGAACTCGGCAAGTACGTGGACCCCGACGCGCCCGGCCATACCGTGCGGCCCTTTCGGACGCGCAGCGTACCCATGGTCAACAGGTAGCTCATACAGAACAGCCGCTGGCGTGGGCTGCCGGATTTCAGCCCAGCGCTTGCGCAACCGCACGGACCGGGAGGCGAAGCATGCCCGCATCCAGTATATATTCCAGACAGTTCCGGGGCCCGCTGACCGCCCCTGTGCCAGGACGGCTGCCAGCCCAGAAGTTCGTGCTGCGGACCATGGCGCTTGCCGTCGGGCTGGTGGCCCTCGCCCTGCACGCCGTTCCGGCACGGGCCGATGCCGGTCCCGTGGGCGCCGCGGCGCGTCAGCCCGCCGTGTCCGAAGCGGTGCTGGTCAACCCGCCGGAAGGGTCGGAACTGCTCAACGCCAACACCTACGCCGCCGATGCCCTGCACTCGGTGATGGCCTCGCGCGTGAGCACGGGCAGCCCCATTCTGGTGGCCACCCTGGCCGATGTGGACAACCTGGAACGCAGCACCCCCTTCGGGCGGGTGACCATGCAGCAGGTGGCCTCGCGCTTGGGGCAGCACGGCTACCGCGTGCTCGAGGCGCGCATGGGCCGGGCCCTGACCTTCACCCCGCAGGGTGAATTTCTGCTCTCGCGTGACGCCACCCGGCTGATGCAGTCGGAATACGACGCCCAGGCGGCGCTGGTGGGCACCTATTCGCTGGCGGGCGGCACGGCCTATGTTTCGTTGCGGGTGGTGCGGCTGGATGACGCGGCGGTGATGGCCGCCTACGAGTACCACCTGCCGGTGCGCGGCGACACGCGCAGGATGATGGCCGGGCAGGGCGACCCGTGGAGCCAGTACGCCGGACGGCGGCAGGCGTTCTCCGGCGCGGCGGTGGCCATGGCGCCGCAGGCGGCAACGGCGATGTCCACTACGGCTGGCGCGGCTGGCACATCGGGGCAATCGGGCGGTCGCCCGGTTTATCCCGCGCCGGTTGCCGTGCCCCCTCCTGCTTCGGGGGCATCCACGGACCCGGCGGCCATGCCGCTGCTCAAGGATTTTCCGCCCATCGGGT
>JAITSV010000065.1 GCA_031287575.1 Desulfovibrio sp. | reverse complement strand
CCCGGTTATTCTTGCATCAAATAGCCCTTGCTCCCGCCACGCTAGTGCGCGGTGGACACGGGCGGGGTCACGTCGCAGCCAGCGCCTTCGCGCAGGGTGCGGAAGAGCGGCAGGCCTTCGTCGGCACGACCGGAGAAGATGGCTTCGGCCTCGCTTTCGAGAGCCAGGGGCAGCACTTCGTCCACGTGGTCCACGAAGGTGATGGTCAGGTCCTTGAGGATTTCGTCGGGGACGTCCTTGAGGTCCTTCTTGTTGTCACGCGGCACGAGCACCTTGGTGATCAGGCCCCGGTGCGCGGCCAGCAGCTTTTCGCGCAGGCCGCCGATGGGCAGCACGCGACCGCGCAGGGTGATCTCGCCGGTCATGGCCACGTCGTTGCGCACGGGCACGCCGAGCAGCGCCGAAACAAGCGAGGTGGCCAGGGTGATGCCCGCGGAGGGGCCGTCCTTGGGGGTGGCGCCTTCGGGCACGTGCACGTGGATGTCGATGTCCTTGTGGAAGTCGCTGCGCAGGCCGAACATGTTGGACCGCGAGCGCACGTAGGACAGGGCGGCCTTGGCCGATTCGGTCATGACCTCGCCGAGCTTGCCGGTAATGACCACCTTGCCGGTGCCGGGCATGAGGGCGGTTTCCACCATCAGCAGTTCGCCGCCCAGTTCGGTCCAGGCAAGGCCGGTGGTCACGCCAACCTGCGCGTTGGCCTCGCGCTCGCCGTAGCGGAACTTCTTCACGCCCAGCAACTGGGACAGGTTCTGCCGGGTAACGGTGACCGTCTTGTCCAGATCATCGGCCTCGACGATCTGCATGGCCACCTTGCGGCACACGCCCGCCAGTTCGCGCTCGAGGTTACGCACTCCCGCCTCGCGGGTGTAAGTGCGGATCATCTCCAGCACGGCGTTGTCCGACATCTTCACGTTCTCGGGCTTGATGCCGTGCGCCTCGATCTGCTTGGGCAGCAGGAAATCGCGGGCGATGCGGCGCTTTTCCGTCTCGAGGTAGCCGGGCAGCCGGATGATTTCCATGCGGTCCTGCAACGGCAGGGGAATGGAGTGCAGGCTGTTGGCCGTGGTGATGAAGAACACCTGCGACAGGTCGTAGTCCATGTCCAGGTAGTGGTCGTTGAAGGTGTTGTTCTGCTCGGGGTCCAGCACTTCCAGCAGGGCGGCGGAAGGGTCGCCCCGGAAGTCCATGCTCATCTTGTCGATTTCGTCCAGGCAGAACAGGGGGTTGTTGAACTTCACCCGCTTCAGCGACTGAATGATCTTGCCGGGCAGCGCACCCACGTAGGTACGACGGTGGCCGCGGATTTCGGCCTCGTCGCGCACGCCGCCCAGGGAAAGACGCACGAACTCACGGCCCGTGGCCTTGGCCACGGACTTGGCCAGCGAGGTCTTGCCCACGCCGGGGGGGCCGACAAGGCACAGGATGGGGCCCTTCAGGCGGTTCACCAGCTTCTGGACGGCCAAGTATTCAAGGATGCGCTCCTTGGGCTTTTCCAGGCCGTAGTGGTCGGCGTCGAGAACCGTACGGGCCTTCTCGATGTCGATCTCGGTTTCCTTCAGGGTGTTCCACGGCAGGTCGAGAATCCAGTCCACGTAGTTGCGCACCACAGTGTACTCGGCGGACGAAGGCGGCATCTGGCGCAGCTTCTTCATCTCGCGCAGGGCCTTCTCGCGCGCCTCGTCGGGCATGTTCTTTTCCGCCAGGCGCTGTTCCAACTCGTTGACCTCGGCCTGGGGGTCTTCCTCGCGGCCCATTTCCTTGTGGATGGCCTTGATCTGCTCGTTCAGGTAGTACTCGCGCTGGTTGCGCTCCATCTGGTTCTTGACGCGGTTCTTGATGCGCTTTTCCATGGACGAGATGGCAATCTCGCCCTGGAGCAGTTCGTACACCTTTTCAAGGCGCACCACCGGGTCTTCCAGTTCCAGCACTTCCTGCTTCTTGCGGTAGTCCACCTTCAGGTGGGGCATCACCGCGTCGGCAAGACGGCCCGCCGTGTTGATGGCGGTGATGGCCAGCAGGGTTTCCTGCGCCAGCTTCTTGTTGATCTTGCTGTATTCCTCCAGCGCTTCCTGCGTGGCGCGCACCAAAGCCTCCGACTCTGCGGTCAGGGCGTCGGATTCGCGCAGGGGCAGGATGGAGGCGCGGGGAAAGTCGCCCTCGCCTTCTTCGCCAAGGGCTTCCCAGCGGGCACGGTACAGGCCTTCGAACAGCACCTTGATGGTGCCGTCGGGCAGGCGCAGCAGTTGCAGGATCTTGCTGACGGTGCCGACCTCGAACAGGTCTTCGCCGCCGGGCTTTTCCACTTCGGGCTCGCGCTGGGCCACCAGGAATATCTTTTTGCCGTAATCGGAGATGGCGTTCTCGATGGCCCGTATGGACGCCTCGCGCCCCACGAACAGGGGCACGATGGAGCGCGGGAACATCACCACCTCGCGTAGCGACATCAGCGGCAGGTCCAGAACGGGACGGGCCTTTTCGCCATCAACGTCGAAATCGCTCATTCATTCCTCCAGAACGGCGGCAAGGGCCGCCGGGTGCCCGCGCGCCGGAAGGGGGCGCGGGAGCCCCGCGTGCGAGACGGGGCGCAATGCACACAAACTAGTGTCCCGATTCCCGTTGTCAACGCATCCATCGGAGGGGCACCCGGAGAATCACCGTGGTACCCATTGGGGTACCTATCCGGAATCCGCAGTTGGCGCCATGCCGGATGGCCGATGCACGGATTCCCCCCTGTGAAAGTTTCTCCCGGAATGGGGGAAGGGGGGCCCCAGACTACAATGGCGACGAGGACGACGGGATGACGGGGAGCCCATGGGATTCATGGGGCCGCATCCGCACGGCGCGCGGGACGAAACCATAACGGCGCGGCCCTTGCGGACCGCGCCGTTGCATTCACTAGGAGCCGGTCTTGGCCTCGGTGTGGTAGATCATCACCGGTTCGCGGCTTTTCTCCACCACGGCGCGGTTGATGACGCACTCCTTGATGTCCTGCTGCGAGGGCAGCTTGTACATGATGTCGAGCATCACCGATTCCATGACGTTGCGCAGGCCGCGCGCGCCGGTCTTGCGTTCGATGGCCTGGCTGGCGATGCTCTTCAGCGCGTTGGCGGTGAAGCGCAGGTTCACCTTGTCCAGCTCGAACAGCTTCTGGTACTGGCGCACCAGCGCGTTCTTGGGCTCGGTGAGGATGCGCACCAGGTCGTCCTCGCTCAGTTCCTCCACGTGGGTAACCACGGGGATGCGGCCCACGAATTCGGGAATCAGGCCGAACTTGACCAGGTCGTTGGGGTGCACCTGCCCCAGCAGTTCGCCGAAGGGCAGGTCCTTGCGGCTGGCCACCTTGGCGCCGAAGCCCATGGCCCCGCCGCCGATGCGCTGCCCGATCAGCTTGTCCAGCCCGATGAACGCCCCGCCGAGGATGAACAGGATGTTCGAGGTGTCCATCCTGATGAATTCCTGCTGCGGGTGCTTGCGCCCGCCCTTGGGCGGGATGTTGGCCTCCGTGCCTTCGATGATCTTCAGCAGGGCCTGCTGCACCCCTTCGCCCGACACGTCGCGGGTGATGGAAGGGCCGTCGCCCTTGCGGGAGATCTTGTCGATTTCATCGATGTAGATGATGCCCTTGGACGCCGCCTCGATGTCGTAGTCGGCGTTCTGGAGCAACTGGACGAGGATGTTTTCCACGTCCTCGCCCACGTAGCCGGCTTCCGTCAGGGTGGTGGCGTCGGCGATGGCGAAGGGCACCTTCAGCACGCGGGCCAGGGTTTTCGCCAGCAGGGTCTTGCCGCTGCCGGAAGGACCGATGAGCAGGATATTGCTCTTTTCCAGTTCCACCTCGCCGCCAAGGGCGCTGGCGAAGAAAACCCGCTTGTAGTGGTTGTGCACCGCCACGGACAGGATCTTCTTGGCCTGGTGCTGCCCGATGACGTATTCGTCGAGCTTGGCCTTGATCTCGGCGGGGGTGAGCAGCTTGCCCTCTTCCACCGTTTCGGTGATGTGCTCCTGCGCGATGATCTCGTTGCACAACGAGACGCATTCGTCGCAGATGTAGACGCCGGGCCCGGCAATGAGGCGCTGCACGGCGTCCTGCCCCTTGCCGCAGAAGGAACAACGCAGCTCGCGATCCGAGCCGCCCTTGGTATTGGCCATGATGTACCTACTTCGCTTGGTTCTGCGTGGCATCCCGCCGCGAGGTGAGGATGCTGTCGATGATGCCGTATTCCTTGGCCTCGGCGGGTCCCATGAAGTAATCACGCTCGGTGTCGTCGGCAACCCGTTCCACGGGCTGGCCGGTGTGGCGGGCCATGATTTCGTTCAGGTTGGCCTTCATGCGCAGCACTTCGCGGGCCTGGATGTCGATGTCGCTGGCCTGCCCGGAAAAGCCGCCCGAGGGCTGGTGGATCATGATGCGGCTGTTGGGCAGGGCGTGGCGCATGCCGGGGGCACCGGCGGCCAGCAGCAGCGCGCCCATGCTGGCGGCCTGGCCCAGGCACAGGGTGGCCACGGGCGAGGTGATGTACTGCATGGTGTCGTAAATGGCCATGCCCGCCGTCACCGCGCCGCCCGGTGAGTTGATGTACAGGTAGATTTCCTTCTCGGGGTTTTCCGATTCGAGGAACAGCAGCTGCGCGCAGATGAGCGAGGCGATCTGGTCGTCGATGGGGGTGCCGAGCAGGATAATGCGGTCCTTCAGCAGGCGCGAATAGATGTCGTAGGCGCGTTCGGAACGGCCCGAGGTCTCGATGACTATGGGAACTGGCATGTGCCTCTCCTGCGTGTATCGGCGTGAACCGCCGTGTGTGCCGGGCGTGTTGGTGATGCCGGATCCTGTCGGTCCGCAGGGTCCGGATGCTGGTCCGGGTGCTGGTCCGGGTGTCGGTACCGCTGGCAGCCCCGCTGACGACCAACCGCAGCTGCTGACGCGCACCCGGTCCCGGCGCGTGCCACATCGGTCCGAACGTGTCCAGACAGGGTCTGAACAGCCGCCGGACGGAAGCGTGGCCGGTGCGGAACTGACTCGTTGCCCGAAGGATAGCAGAAGACCGCCCCGCACCACAAGGCGCCCGTGGCGGCCCGGCCTCCCGGCCATCTGCATGCGGATGCGGGGCGCCGCTGACGGCAAGGCCGTGTCCCCGCATTCCGTGCCGGGGGAACCCGCCACCGCGCGCCCTTCCCCCGTCTTGTCGGCCGAAAGCCGCGATGCTTTACGAAACACCCGCGAAAACAAGGGCAGGGAAGGTGCGGGTGCACCCCCCCTGCTCCGAACGTGCGTCCATGAACCGGGCGGGCCGGTTCGCGTGCGCGGGCAAAGCGGCCGCTACTTCGCGGCGGGCTCCACCTCGGTCACGGTGGCCTTCTCGTAGATGGCGTCCATGGCCTTGTCGGCCAGCATGCGGTCGCGCAGCGAGAAGATCAGGTTGTTCTTGATGTAGTAGTCTTTCAGGGCATTGTAGTCCTGGCCGGAGCGCGCGGCGATCTGCTGGAGCTGGGCGTCGATCTCCTGCTCGTTCACTTCCACGCTTTCCTTGCGGGCGGCGCGCAGCAGGAAGATCTGGGTGCGGGTCACCTGCTCGGCTTCGGGGCGCACTTCGGCGCGCAGTTCCTCGGGCTTCTTGCCCAGGGATTCCATGCTCTTGCCCTGGCGTTCCAGCTTGGAGCGCATGTCGTCCAGCAGGTGGCCGACGTACATGTCCACCATGGATTCGGGCAGGGGGAAATCCACCATCTTCAGCAGCTTGTCCAGCATGGTCTTCTGGGCGGTGGCCTTCACCAGCTGGGTGCGGCTCTGCATGTAGGAAGAGGTGACCGCCTCGCGCATCTTGTCCATGGATTCGAAGCCACCGGCCTTCTGGGCCAAGTCGTCGTTGGCCTCGGGCAGGCGGCGTTCCTTCACGGCGTGCACCTTGACCTTGACGGTCAGGCTCTTGCCCGCGAAGTCGGGGTTGATGAAGTCCGCCGGAAAGTTCAGGGGGCCTTCGCCCTCCTGGCCGGGGGCCAGGGTCTTCACCAGGTTCTCGAAGTCTTCCAGGGCCTGGCGGTCGCCAAGGTTCATCTGGAAATTCTCGGCGCTGATGCCGTCCACGGGCTGGCCGTTTTCGAACGCGGCAAAGTCCAGCACCACCACGTCGCCGTCCTTGCCGGGGCGCGCTTCGGCCACGGGCACCAGTTCGGCCATGTTGGTACGGATGCGGGTGATGACTTCATCCACTTCCTTCGCGTCCACCACGGCCTTTTCCTGCTCCACGGCAAAGCCGTCGTAGTCGGGCAGGTCGAATTCGGGCAGCACTTCGAAGGAGATGCTGTATTCGAAGGGGGTGCCGCGTTCCAGCTGCCCGCCGTCGAAGTCGATGCGCGAGATGGGGTTGGCGTCCTGCGCGGTCATCACTTCATTGATATGCACGTTGACGAGGTCCTGGGTGGCCTCGCCGTAGATTTCCTTGCGGAAGCGGCTTTCGACCAGATTCGAGGGCACCTTGCCCTTGCGGAACCCGTCGAGGCTCATGTTGGTGCGGTACATGGCGATGGCGGCGGACAGGGCGGCCTCCACCTCTTCAACCGGCACCGAAATGTTGACCTTTTTCTTGACCGGGGAAAGATCTTCGACGGTATATTCCATGGTGCTGCGCTCCTTGTGAAAGTCTTGTTGGTGCCCGGCGCCCCTGCCCTGCCCCGTTGCGGGGGAACGACGCGGCGCGCTGGTGCGGGGGACGGCGTTGAAAAAACACAGTAACATATCTGTTTAATTTGACAAAACTTTTTACCAACAGTTAATTTACCAACAATTTTACCAACAGTTTGTCAGCATGTAGGGGGTTCAATCCTGACCACCGCCTCCATCCTCGATGATCCGGCCCAAAACTTCGGTAAAATCGAGCGCGTTTTTCGGAGTAATGACCGACCTGCCGCTGCGCTGTTCGATATTGCGCCGGGCTTCCCCGGCAACGCCGCCGCCTTCCTGGGCTATACTGCGGCTTTCTTCAAAGGTCTCCGGTTCTTTGGCTCTGGAAATTTCCGCAGTCGTGGCCTCGGCCAGCATATTGAGCACCAGTTCCAAGGTACTCATATTATCGCGCAGGTTTTCCTTCTTCAATCTTTTGAAATTCTTATACTGTTTGGTGCTCATACCGGCCCAGGCCCGCGTGATCTCGTCGGTAAGGATGGCGTATTCCGCGCCTTCCTTTATGCCCCGGTCATTCCACTCATCCGTCAATTCCTTGCGCACCTGAATGGCCTGAAGCCGCTGGTTGATCCATTCCCGGCTGTAGCCCTTGCGCAAGTAAGCTTCCAAGGCGCGGTCAATGGTCAGTTCCGGATCAGTGATTTCGTCGATGCGCTCCCTGCCGACCATCGCCAGCCAGAGCTTGAAGGGCTCGGCCTTGGGCGAGGGGATGGATTGGATGATGCGCAAAAGCTGTTCGGTATCGGCAACATCCGTCAAACGCATTTTGCCGTCAGCCGCTTTCATCTTCAAAGCGTTACAATTTGT
>JAITSV010000038.1 GCA_031287575.1 Desulfovibrio sp. | reverse complement strand
ACGAGGGCCGCGCCGCCATCCGCGCGCTGCTGGAAAAGGCCGCCAGCCTGTCCGGCGAGTCTGGCCCGTCTGGCCCGTCTGGCGAGTCTGGCCGGGCCGGCGGGGGCCTGCCAGACCTGCCCCTGTTCGCCCGAGAGGCGCAGGATTGACAATCACTCCGGGGCATCATAGCTCACTATAATACTGGGCGGACACTCAGCGGCTGCCGCCGGAGGCGCCCCAGTGGGTCCGGCATGCCTCTCCGCAGGGGGGATGGGCGTGGGGACCTGCCACCGAAAACGCGCACGGCGAGGCAAACGCCGGGGCGTTTCCGTATCGTCGGGGGAACCCATGATGCTGCCATGGGGTTTGCTGCCGCACCGATCCATGCCGGCCTTGCGCATGGTCGTGGTCCTGGTGCTGACGCTGCTGGCGTATCCGGTGGCGGGCAGTGCCGCGCCCCCCGTGGTGCTGTGCAACGACGAGCATTTCCCTCTTTCCTACCGTGATGACGCCGGACGGCCCGCCGGACTGTATCCGGAAATCTTGCGCGAGGCCGTGCGCCGATCCGGCGTGCAGTTGGACATTCGCGTGGCCCCGTGGACGCGTGCCCTGCGCTCCCTGGAAACGGGCGAGGCGGCCCTTGGCGGTGCCTTTTCCACCACCCGTGCGCGCGGACAGTGGCGGGTCAGCCTGCCCCTGCATCTGGAGCGCATCGTGGCCGTGCTGCCGCGGGATTCCACGGTTGCTGCCACCCGCGTGGCCGAGTTGAAGCCGTATCGCATCTGCATCGTGGAAGGGTGGAACTACGGGCCGCCGCTGGACGGTGCCCTGATGGACGGCGGCTGGAAGCTGGACCCCGCGCCCAGCGAGGCACTGTGCCTGCGCAAGCTGGAGGCGGGCCGGGTGCAGGTGGCGCTGGTAGGCGAGGCTGGCGCCCTGCGCCTGCCGGACCCCGCCATGCCGACGCGCCTGCGCACGGTGCCCGTGGGGCTGGAACTGCCGGTGCACGTGTTCTGGCCGCTCACCGTGCCGGACGAGACGGTGCGCCGCATGGACGTGGCCCTGCGCCACATGGACGAGGACGGCACCCTGCGCCGCATCGTGCAGCGCTATCTGGAGCCGTGACGGCCATTCCGCGGGCTGATGGAGGAATGCCTCCGCCGCACTATGCAACGCCTCTCGTGTCTGCGACGGGCGTAGTGCCTGCCAGAGAAGCAAAATGCCGCCGACAGTCCAATTTCGGCGGCGTTTCCAGGCTGCTGACAAACCCGGATTCTTGCGGGGGAGGGACCCTTTTGGAAAAGGGTCTCCTCCGCCGTACCCCCTCCCCATAAAGCTTTTATTTGTATTTCCTGCATATTACGGAAATACAAAATGCGGGGTTCCAAGGGGCGGCAGCCCCTTGGCCGCCGGAGGCTTGCAAAACAGACGTTGTCAACAGCCTCAAAAAGCCCGGCCATGGGCCGGGCTTTTATCGGGTCTGCGTGTGTGCGTGCGGGGGAAGGGGTCTGCGGCACAGGGCCGCGCGGGCTACTTGGCGAAGCCCACGGCGCGCCGTTCGCGAATGACCGTAACCCGGATCTGGCCGGGGTAGGTCAGGTTCTTTTCGATCTTGCCCGCGATGTCCTTGCACAGCATGTAGGTCTGGTCGTCGTCCACGTTGTCGGAGTTGACCATGACCCGGATCTCGCGGCCCGCCTGGATGGCGTAGGCCTTGGCCACGCCTTCGAAGCCGGTGGCGATGTTCTCCAGGTCTTCCAGCCGCTTCACGTAGTTTTCCAGCAGTTCCTTGCGGGCGCCGGGGCGGGCGCCGGACAGGCCGTCGGCGGCCTGCACCAGCACGGCCAGGGCCGACTTGGGCGGGGTGTCCTCGTGGTGGGCGGCGATGGCGTGGATGATTTCCTTGCTTTCGTTGTACTTCTTGGCGATGTCCGAGCCGATGATGGCGTGCGGCCCTTCCACCTCGTGGTCCACGGCCTTGCCGATGTCGTGCAGCAGGCCCGCGCGCTTGGCCTTCTTGATGTCCATGCCGAGTTCGGCGGCCATCATGCCACACAGGGCGGCCACTTCCAGCGAGTGTTGCAGCACGTTCTGCGAGAAGCTGGTGCGGTACTTCAGCTGGCCCAGCAGGCGCACGATGTCGGGGTGGATGCCGTGCACGCCCGCGTCGAAGGTGGCCTGTTCGCCCACCTCGCGGATCTGCACATCAAGCTCCTGCTCGCACTTGCGCACGATGTCCTCGATGCGCGCGGGGTGGATGCGCCCGTCCTGGATCAGCCGTTCCAGGGCCATCTTGGCCACCTGGCGGCGCAGCGGGCTGTAGGCGGAAAGGATGACCGTCTCCGGGGTGTCGTCGATGATCAGGTCCACGCCGGTGGCCGCTTCCAGCGCGCGGATGTTGCGCCCTTCGCGGCCGATGATGCGGCCCTTCATGTCTTCGCTGGGCAGGGTCACGGCGGTTACCGTCTGCTCGCCCACGTAGTCGCCCGCGTAGCGCTGGATGGCGTTGGCGATGATTTCCTTGGCCTTGCGGTCGGCGGTTTCCTTCGACTCGGTTTCGATGAGCCGGATCATCTTGGCGGCTTCGTGACGGGTGCGCGATTCGATGTCTTCGAAAAGACGCGACTTCGCCTCTTCGGCGGTCAGGCCGGATATTTCCTGAAGGCGGCGTTCCTGTTCGTCGATGCGGGAGGAAATCTGTTCCTCCATGCCGGCCAGATGGCGTTCGCGGCGGGTCAGCTCCTTTTCGGCGGCCAGCACTTCGTGCTCCTTTTCGGTGGCCTTTTCGAGCTTTTCCTCCAGGCGTTCGCCCTGTTCCTGCATCTTGCGGTCACGGGCCTTCAGTTCGCGTTCGCGTTCCTTGAACTCGTGTTCCAGTTCGCGTTTCTGGTGAAAGATTTCGTCCTGGCCCTGGAGCAGAATTTCCTTCTTCTGGGCCTGCGCTTCCTTGCGGGCTTCCTCGACGATGCGCTTGGCGAGTTCGTTGGCATCGGCGATGCGCTTGGAGCTGACATAGCGGTGCAGGGCATAGCCCGATGCCGCGCCGATGATCGCTCCCACGACGACGTAGATGATTTCGATGAGCCCCATACTGCAACTCCCGTTATGGTGTCGGACCTGCGTCCGATGTAGCGTCCGGCAATCGGGCCGGGCGCGCCATTGGGCCGCGCGGGCCGCCCCCCGGTGGGGGAACGGCGGTCAGTGCCGCGGCGTCAAGACGCACCAAGTCACCGTGCCGATTCCATGAGCACGGGGAAGACGGGAGCTCGGGCAAGGAGGGGACGGACGGTCGCGTCGCCGGGGTCCGCGCACTCTTGTGCTAAACGCGGATTCCCCGACGGGCGGGCCTTGTTGGGGGCGAGGGGGCATGAGCGAGCCCCGGAGCGCCGTGTGATGTGCCAAAGCAGGACCTGACTATGTCAGGGTGGGAACCTCGGGCGGGCCTTCAGGCTCCCCGGCGCGGGGCCGGGTATGCACACCGGTCCGCCGTACAGGTTCCCTGTTTTCTTCTTGTGAGGTCAGCGATGGCAAATCAATCACGCACACTCCAGGGATCGTTATGCATCCGCGCAACGGGAGTTACGCGGATTCCTCTATTTTCGCCAGCAGGGCTTCCATGCGGGTACGCATTTCGTCCTTCTGCTGGGTAGACTGCAACAGGTCGTCCGCCAGTCCCAGAACCAGAAAGGTCAGCAGCTTCTCCTTGCTGAGCTGTCTTCCGTGGAACTTCAGTCTGTTGAACCGTTCTTCCACCAGGGCTTTGGCGGTTTCGACCCTTGCGGGGTCGGCCTCGGCCTTGAAGGAAACCTCAAGCCCCAGGACGGTGAGGTTGTAAGTACGCATGGGGCCTCGACGCGCCTAGGCGTCGCCGGTTTGGTCCTTGAGGCGGAGCAGCAGCGCGTCGATGCGCGTCAACACCGCATCTTTCACGGTGCGCTCCTCGTCAAGGGCTTCCTTGAGGATTCGATTCTCTTCCGCCAGCGCCGAAAGCCCGCCTTCGACCTCTTCCCGAAGGCGGCTGTTCTCCTCGCGCAGGGTTTCGAGCTGCGACAGGAGCGCCGTGACGCGGGTTTCAAGCAGGTCAATCAGTTCCATGTCTGTTAACTAGCCGTTTCACGGCGTGAAATCAAGAGTTCCTGCGGCGCGGCAGGGTCGTCTGGCGGCCCCGCGCGATGGCCAGCGAATCGTCCGGAACGTCCTTGGTTATGACGGAACCGGCCCCCACCAGGCTGCCCGCGCCTATGGTCACCGGGGCCACCAGCGCGCTGTTGCTGCCGATGAACGCCCCTTCGCCGATGACGGTCTTGTGCTTGTGCACCCCGTCGTAGTTGCAGGTGATGGTGCCCGCGCCGATATTGGCGCCGGGGCCCACCTCCGCGTCGCCAAGGTAGGTCAGGTGGTTGGCCTTGGCCCCCTTGCACAGGCGGGCCTTTTTCATTTCCACGAAGTTGCCGACGCGCGCGCCTTCCTCCATCACCGCGCCGGGGCGCAGGCGGGCGTAGGGGCCCACCACGCAGTCGGGGCCGATCTCGGCCTTTTCCACGTGGCTGAAGGGGTGCACGGTGGCGCCTTCGGCCACCACGGCGTCGCGCAGCCAGCAGTGCGAATGGACGACGGCCGCGCGCGCGATGCGCGACGCCCCGTAGATTTCGCAGGGGCCGTATATTTCCGCGCCCGGCTCAAGCACCGCGCGTGGGCTGATGCGCACGGTTTCCGGGGCGTGGATGAGCACGCGCTTCTCGATCCAGTTCAGGGCGATGCGCGCGCGCACCAGGGCCTCGGACCGGATCAGTTCCGCCGGGTCATTGACGCCCAGCAGGTTGGGGTCCTGCCCGCATTCCACGCCGATGACGTCCATGCGTTCCGCCACGGCCAGGCCCACCAGGTCGGTAATGTAGTATTCGCCGCTCTTGTTGGCGTTGGTCAGGCGTGGCAGCAGTTTTTCCACCGCGTCCATGCGCAGGCAGTAGATGCCCGCGTTGATTTCGTCCGGTTCCGGCCCGTACAGGGTTTCGTCGTAGTCCTTGGCCTCCACGATGGCCACCACGCGGCGGTTGTGGCGCACCACGCGGCCATACGCGCCGGGGTCGGACAGGGTCAGGGTCATGAAGGCCACGTCCGCGTCCATGGCTTCCTTCAGGAAGGTGGCCACGGTGGAGGTGGGCAGCAGCGGGGTGTCGCCGTTGACCACGACCACGCGGTCAAGTCCGGCGGCCTTCAGTTCTTCCCAGGCGGCCTGCAAGGCATGCCCGGTGCCCAGCTGCCTTTCCTGCACCACGAAGCGGTGGTCCTCGCCCTTGAACGCCGCGCGCACCATGTCGGCCTTGTGGCCGATGACGGTCCACAGGTTGCCGCCGAACAGCGGCTCCAGCGCGTCGTACACGAAGCGCAGCATGGGTTCGCCCAGGATGGACTGCAAGACCTTGGGCTTGTCGGAATGCATGCGGGTGCCCTTGCCCGCTGCCAGTATGAGAGCGCCGGTGATGGACGCCATGGTTCCTCCGTCACGAAGGGGTGTTTTTCGGGGGTGCGCGCCGGGAGGCGGCGCGTCGTCCGGTTTCTAGCCCCCCGTGCAAGGGCTGTCCAGTGGGAAGGGCTGGGGTATGGTCCGCATTCCGGGCGCGCCGCGTTGGGTGCGGGTTGGGCACGGGACAGCGCCGGGCGTGTTCCGGACGTGTTCCGGACGTGTTCGGGACGGACAGGGGGGCTCCGGGCGGACAGGGGGGCGCGGCCCCATGTTCCGGCGGGCGGGTCCGCACGCGTTGCCACCCCCGACGCAACCGGCTACAGGGACGAAGCGCGCACCGCGCGGGCGGCGACAGCGGGAGGGGCCGCAAGCAAGCCATGGTGCCCGCCGGAAAGGGACGCGCAACCGGGGTAGACGACATGCTCAGACTGGAGATTCCGGGCCGCGAGGCCCTTGAACTGGACCATCTGGTCCTGGACTACAACGGCACCATCGCGGCTTCCGGCGCGCTGGTGGACGGCGTGGCCGAACGCATCACCCGGCTGGCGGGTGAACTGACCGTGCACGTGGTCACGGCGGACACCTTCGGTTCCGTGGCGTCGGCGCTGGCCGGGCTGCCGGTGCGTCTGCATGTGCTGCCGCCCGGCATGCAGGACGAGGCCAAGCGGCGCCATGTGGCCGACCTGGGCTCGCTGCGCACCGTAGCCATGGGCAACGGGCGCAACGACCTGCTCATGCTGCTGGAGGCGGGGCTTTCCGTGGCGGTGATGGGGGACGAGGGGGCCTCGGTGCAGACACTGTGCGCCGCCGACGTGGCCGTGCGTCATATTTGCGACGGACTGGACCTTTTGCTGCACCCGTTGCGGCTGGTGGCCACGCTGCGCAGATAGGGGGCCGCCGTTCCCGCACCGGGGCCGGCGCTGACGTCGATGGTGCGCCAATCTCCGCGCGAACGCGGTGCCGATGGCGGTGCCGCCGTCGCGGACGTTGCGATGCGCCGGGGCGGCTTTTGTCCGCGCGGTCCGTTGCGGCGCGCACCCACTGGCGCCTGTCCGTGACGGGGGCGGGGCGAGGGCGGCAAGCCTTGGCTGTTGCCGTGCCTGTCCTAGTGCCCGTTCAGGGCGCGCTCCACGATGCGGGCATAGCTGCCGTCGGCCTTCATGTCCCGGATGGCCGCGTCGAAGGCGCGCAGCAGGTGGTGCTGCCCGTCCTGCCTGCGAAAGGCCAGATGCACCGGCATCACCGCCAGCGGTCGCGGGGCCATGGTCACCAGACGGGTCAGCCCCAGCCGGTCCCGCAGCCATAGGGCTCCTTCGCGGGTGATGATGGCGCCGTCCAGCCGTCCCCCGGCCACCTTCAGCAGGTTCTGGGCCTCGCTGCCCGCTTCCTCGGTGACGATGGCGCCCGCCTCGCGCGCGGCATCCAGCGTGTCGCCGTAGCTCCACCCGCGCACCACGCCCAGCCGCATGCCCCGCAGCGCGACCAGCGGCGTCCCGCCCAGCCCCGCGGGTGCCACCCCGTCAGGTTCCGCAGGGGCCACTCCGTCAGATCCCGCAAGGGCCTCGGGTATCGTCGTGCCCACCGGAAGGACCAGATGCAGGCGTTCTTCGAACAGCGGCGCGGAAAAGTCGTGCACCGACCGGCGCTGGGCGGTTGCGTACAGGCCGCACACCCCGACGGGCCCCCCGACGTGTCCACCGGAACGCTCTCCCGCACAGTCAAGGTTCAGTTCGGCCATGGCCCTGGCCCACGGCGTGGGCACCATGGCTGCCGCAAGGCCCATGCGGCGGAAGGCCTCCGCCGCGAGTTCCGGGTAGATGCCGCGCGCGCCGGACTGCGCGCCCTTCTCCTTGTAGGCGTAGGGTGGCAGGTCTTCATCGCATAGCACGTGCAGCGGTGGGGAAGCGGGCTGGGGGGACCGGACCGCAAGGGCTGGTCCGGCATCGGCAGTCCGGGCATCGGCAGTCCGGGCATCGACGATCCGGGCATCGGCAGCCAGGGCACCGGGCGGAAAGGCCAGTGCGGCGGCCAACACCGGCAGGACCACGCCCAGCAGCAGCCAGCGGACCGCGCACGGCACCCCCCGCCGGGTGCGCGACCCGGTGGCGAAGCCGTTCGTCAGCCTGGTGCCGCCTCCGGCGTCGTCCGTGGCATTCCGGGCGGCATTCCGGGCGGCATTCCGGGCGGCGTCAGCGGCGGCGTCCGTCTCCTCAGGGCACGGCGACATCCTGCACCATCCCGTCATCCAGGCATTCCAGCACGCGGGAATACAGCGCGGCGCGCTGCGTCTCCGGCGGGGCATCGCGAAAATCCACCAGTACCCGCACCGTCTCTCCGGGCCAGACCAGCACGGTATCCTTGATGCCGGTGTCGGTGGCCGAACACCCGGATGGGGCCACGGCCAGGGCGGCCACCTGGGGCGGACTGCCGCGCCGCTCCAGCACCCGCAACTGGTAGCCCGACAGGTGCAGGGCATGGGGGATGGATGCCGGGTCGTTGGACAGCTCCCATATCTCGGTCGTACGCGCGGGCACGCGCAACGCCGGAAAGCCGTCCGGCAGGTCCGCGTTCGTGTCGTGCCGCAGGGCGAACGGTTGCCCGTTCAGCAGCCACGAAGGGCGGCCCAGCACCTCGCCGCGCGAGACATGCAGGCGTCGCGGCGGTGTCTGCGGCAGGGGGGGCGCCGCCGGGAATTCGCACAATCGCACGGGCAGGGGCTGGTCGTAGTCCACGCGCTGCACCACCCGCAGCCGCAGCAGACGCGCCGCTTCGCCTTCGCCGGGAGCCCCGGCCCCGCCGGAGGCGGCACCGGCCCGGCGCATGGGGTCGAAGGTCAGGTTGACCAGATGCCATTCGTCGCCGGGGTTTGCCGCGCGCAGATCCACCAGGATGTCCGCCCGTTCGCCGGGACCCAGGAACAGGCGCCGCAGGGGCAGCGGACGTTCCAGCATGCCGCCGTCGGTGCCCATCAGCGTGAAGGGCTGCGGCGCGCCGTCGGAGCGGGCCAGCCCCACGTGCAGGATGCGCGCGTTGCACATGTTCACCAGGCGCAGGCGGTACATGCGCGTGACCACGCCCAGCCAGGCACCGGCCACGCCGTTGATGGTGAGCACGTCGCCGACGAGGCCCGATATCCGGTCGTCCAGGCCGGGCGCGTATACCGGCACGCCGTTGCGGTCCAGTCGGCGGTCCTGGAACAGCAGGGGAACGTCCGAGGGGCCGCTGCCCGGCGCGGGCAGGCTGGCCTGGAAGGCGCCGGTGCCCCCCGCCCCCAGCGGTTCGATGTCCATGGTGGCCAGCGCGGCGCGTTCCTCCTCGTCGTCCACGATGCACAGCCCCGCCATGCCCTGGTGGGTCTGGCGGCCCGAGAACCCCGGCGCGATGGCGTGGTAGGGATAGATACCCGCCCGGTTGCGCAGGGTGACGCGGTATTCGAAGCTGGCGCCGGGCAGCAGCATCATCACCGGGTGGCCGCCCATGCGCCAGTCGGCGAGCAGGCCGTGCCAGCGCAGCAGGGTGGGGGCGTCCAGCCGGTTGACCAGACGGACCCGCAGCGAGGCGCCACGTTGGAGGATCAAGGTGGGATTCCAGTAGGGGCGCCGGGCATGCTCGGTTTCAAGGCATAGCGGCGGGGCGGGGGGGATGTCGTCTGTGGGCAGGCGCGGGTCGGACGTGGCGGAAAGCTCGATGCGTGCCCCCCCGTCCATGAGCCCCATGAACGAATGGTCGCCGGGCAGGGGCAGGGGGGTGTCGAAGCTGGCGGCGGATTGCAGCCCGGCCACGGGGCGCGGCGGGGGTGGCGGCACGGTGAGGGGGCGCGGGGCAGGAGCATCCTGCGCCGCAAGGGCGGGAACCGTGGATGCCAGGGCCCAGGTTGCACCGGTAAGCGCGGTGATTCCGGCCAGCTTCAGGAAACGTCGTCTGCCGATGCGCCGCATGGTTGCTCCTGCGTTTCCGGTGGGGTTCATCCCGCGTGCCGGGCGGTTCCGGCATCCTTCCGCGCGGCCACGGCCCACCGGGGGCACGGTGCCGTGGATGGTGCGCAATGCCCCGAAATATTACGTGGATACTAGCGTGAATGCTCGTGAAAGTGAAGCGCGTGCGGTATCGCGCTGCGGTGTGCCGTTTGCGCCACGTTTTGCCGCTGACCGCCTTGCCCGTTTCCGGCTGTCGGACCGTACGGCGGCTACCCCGGAGCATGGGTGCCGCCGGGGGCGTTCCGGCTTGCGCCCCGTCCGCTCCGGCACGTGTCCTGTCCGTGCCCCGTACCGGGCGGATGGTGGCCAGTCAGGTCGGGGTGGTGCAGCGACACCGGGGCCGCTTCGCCCGGCAGCACCAGCGGCGCGGGTTTGCCGGGGGCCAGTTCCAGGTACAGGGCCTTGCCGGGGCACCGCAGTTCGCATACCCCGCAGCCCATGCACGCGGTGGTATCGATGACAGGGATGACAGGGATGACGGCATGGCGGGCGGCGGGCCGGACGCCGGGCCCCGCGTCATGTCCCGCGTCATGTCCCGCGTCATGTCCCGCATCGGGCCCCGTGGCACTCCCCGCATCGGGCCCTGGAGCACATCCTGTCGCACACCGGGTATCGAAGTGGCGTTGCGGCAGGGGGGCGGTGCCCGGTCCGCCATCCTGCGGCGAAGCCCTCCGCGCGGTCCTGTCGGCCATGCGCACCGCATCGAAGGGGCAGATGCGCGCGCACTGGCCGCAGCCGGTGCAGGCGTCCGCGTCCACGCGGGCCACGTAGCCCGACGAAACCAGCATGGGAGTGCCTTCGCGGTGGGCCTGCATGGCCCCGCAGCAACAGGTGCAGCAGTTGCAGATGGCGTAGTAGCGGCCCAGCACCGCCTCCTTGAAGAACGCGTGCGCGACGTGACCGCGCCGGTTTTCCGCCTCCACCACGCGGATGGCTTCGTCCGGCGTGACGCGGCGGGCCTTGTCCGGGTGATGCTCCAGCACGAAGTCCACCACCGGGCCGCCAGCCAGGATGCACACGTCCACCGGGGTGCAGTGGTCTTCCTTCGTCAGGCGGCAGGGGCAGTCCAGCAGGGCCAGGGCGTCGGCATTGTCGAGGATGATGTCGCGCGCCATGCGGAAGGGCAGCACCGTTTCCGGCACCGTGGTGGCCACGGGGCGTTCCACCGCGATGAGCCGGGGCACGGTGCCCGGCGGCATGACCTTGCCGTGGTAGCTCTGGGCGAATTCCGGCCCGAATTCCTCGCGCGTGCCCCACACCCCCAGCAGGCCGCCCAGCCGGGCCAGCGGCCCGGCCAGCCAGCGGGCCAGCGGATGCCGCCCGGTGCCCATGCCGATGTAGAACAGCGGCCAGCGCAGGTAGATATAGCCGTGCAGGGCTTCGAGGAAACTGCCGTGCGGGCGGGCGAGGGCCTCGCGCCAGAAGGCGCGGGCCGAGGGGCGCAGCGGCGCCAGCAGCAGCCGGAACAGGCCGCGGGACAGCGAACGGGGCATGTCCGTGAGACGCATGGGACCTCCCGTTGGCGGGCGGGGGACTCCAGGAAGAACGGGCAGGGACACTGCCGTCATGATGCCTGCATCCGCACGGCGATGCAACAGCGCGCGGCATTGTCACGCAATGTTCGCGGATCGGGCACCGACGGGGGACCTCAATCTTCCGAATGCTGGCCGCCGTCCTCGTGCGCGCGGGAAATGTCGCGCCAGCCGTGGGCGAAGTCCGCCGCGTACAGGCGCGACGAGGTCTCGCCCGCCGCCTCGCCGGGCAGCACCAGAAATACCGTCTGCCGCGAAAGGCCGCGCATCCGCACGGTTTCGGCCAGTTCGCCCGCGGTGGTCCAGGCCAGCGCCTCGTCGGGCCAGCCCACCCGGTGGGCCGCCAGCACCGGGGTGCGCGGGGCCACGCCCGCCGCCGCCAGTTCCTCTTCCAGCCGTTCCGGGGTGGCGGCGGAAAGGTACACGGCCATGGCGCTGCCGTGGCGGGCCAGTTCGCGCAGCCGTTCCGCGTCGGGCACCGGGGTGCGCCCCTCCAGCCGGGTGATGACCAGCGACTGGGTGACCTCCGGCGCGGTGAACGACACCCCGGCGGCGGCAGCGGCGGCGAAGGCCGCCGTCACTCCCGGAACCACCGAGCAGGCGATGCCCTCCGCGTGCAGCAGGCGCATCTGTTCGCGCACCGTGCCGTACAATGAAGGATCGCCGGTGTGCACCCGCGCGGCCATGCCGCCCCCCAGGGCCGTTTCGCGCAGCAGGGCGTGGGTCTGTTCCAGCGTGAGCGGCGCGGAATCGATCACCCGTGCGTCCGCCTTGGCGCAGGCCACCACCTGGGGTGGCACCAGCGAACCCGCGTAGAGCACCAGGTCCGCCTCCGCGATGATCCGCCGGGCCTTCAGGGTGAGCAGTTCCGGGTCGCCGGGGCCCGCCCCCACGAACCATACGTGGCCCCGCCCGGATGGGGCGGGCGTGGCGGATGCCGAGGCGGCAGGGGCGGAAGCGTCATTTGGGGTGGGCATCGTGTGTCCTGAAGGCGTCGGCCATGATGGCCGCATATTCGCCGGAGGCGCGCATCCGTCCCAGTTCACGGTCGAAGTCGCGCGCCAGCGTCCTGTTGTGTTCGGTGGGTGCGAAGGCCATGTACGCGGAAACGTAGTCGAAGGGTGGCCCGGCCAGTTCCAGGCCGTGTCCGGGGGGCAGCCGGCGCATCAGCGCACGCAGTGTCTGCCGGTCGCCGGGCACGCCGCCCACGCGGCCGTCCAGCAGTGCCCGCACCCCTTCTTCCAGCGAGTAGACGGGGGAAAGGCGGATCAGCCCCTTCTGGGCGAACAGGGTGTCCAGCGTGGGGCCGTAGCTGTAGCCCAGCACCGTGGCCAACGGCTTGCCGCCATACAGGGCGGCGTCGCGGATGATGCCGGAATCCGGGTCGGCGCGGGCGGGCACATCGCCCGAAACGGGCCGCACCAGCATCACCACCTCGTCGTCGTACAGGGGCACGTTGGTGTAGTGGAAGCGCCTCTCGCGTTCCGGGGTGCGATACAGCCCGAGGACCGCGTCCAGCCTGCCTTGGGCCACCAGTTCGATCCCCCGGTTGAAAGGCAGCACCTGAAATTCCACGATGCGGCCCAGCCTGCGCATTGCCGCGCGCGTGACCTCCACGGCTCCGCCGGAGGGGGTGCCGCCGCAGCCGCAGGACCACGGGGGCTGGTCGAGGATGAACACGCGCAACGGCGCGTCGGCATCGGTGGCGGGGCTGCCGCCGGAGATGACGATTTCGGCTGCCCGCGCACGGGGCGCCTCCGGCAAGAGCAGCACGGGCAGCAACAGCAATGCCAGCAGCATGGTTGGCGGAGCGGGCAGGATGCCGGATCGCGGGATCATGCCGCGTCGCCCTCGGGCCGGGTGGCCGCCACGATGAAGACGGGATTCAGGGCGGCAAGGCGCAGGTCGCCCAGCAGGGGCACCGCCTCGCTGGCCTGGATGCAGGCCACTTCGGCGGGCCAGCCGTGCCGGACCAGCGCGGCGCGCACCCGTTCCAGCGTGCCCAGCAGCACGCAATGCACCACCAGCCGTCCGCCGGGGGGCAGGCGGCGGCACACGGCATCCAGCAGCGGGTCCGCCTGCGGGGAATGGCCGCCGCCTCCCAGGCCGCCCCCCATGAATATCCGGTCCGGATCGGGCAGGGCGTCGAGGCAGCCCGGCAGCGCGGCGTGGACCACCTGCAGGTTGGGCGCCCGGAAGCGGCGGCGGTTTTCCTCGATCAGGGCCACCCGGGCCGGGTCGCGTTCCACGGCCACCACCAGGCCGTCGCGGGCCAGCGCGGCGGCCTCCACGGAAACGGCGCCGCTGCCCGCGCCCAGGTCCCACACGGTATGGCCGGGGGCGATGCGCAGGGCGGCAAGCCCGGCGGCACGCACCGGCCACTTGGTGATCAGTCGGGCCTGCACGGCGAAATCATGGTCCGGGATGCCCAGCACGGGCAGGTCGGGGGAGCCGCCCGTATCCCGGGGGGACGTGGTTCGGGGACGAAGAGAAGGCGCGGCGCGGGGCACCAGCAGGACCGTGCTGTTGCCGCCCAATGCGTCCAGTTCCGCCAGTTCTGCCAAATCCTCCTGCCCGGCGGCCTGATCCCCTGTCTCGCGTATGTCATGGGGCAGGGCGAAGGTCACGTGGCGCTCGCCGGGGCTGCCCATGTCGGCGAAGGCATGCAGGCGCAGGCCGGTCACCCCGCGTTCGGTCAGGAAGCGGGCGATGGCCCCCGGCGTGTTGTGGCCGTCGGTCAGCACGCAGACCGGGGCGCCCTGGTGCAGGGCGCGGCGCAGGGCCGAGGCGAGGGGACGGTAATCGTTGCGGCCGTGCAGGGAAACGCAACGCGCGTCCTGCCATGGCAGGGCCAGCCGGGCGGCGGCCTGTTGCAGGCAGGATGCGGCGGGCAGCACCCGCAGTGCGTCGGGGCCGAAATGGATCGCCAGCCGCGCGCCGATGCCGAAGAACAGGGGGTCGCCGTCGGCCAGCACGGCCACTCGCAGCCCGCGTTCCCGGCACGCGTCCATGGATTGCAGCGCCGCGTCCAGCGCCGCGCCGATGACGATGCGCTGGCCGGGATGTTCCAGGAACGATTCCAGCAGGCGCGCCCCGCCCGCCAGCACCTGGGCCTGCGCCAGAGCGGCGGCGTGGCCGGGCGGCAGGGGGGTGCCATGCAGCCCGCAGCCGATGACCGTGACGGGATGCCTCGCTGCGGGCGCGGCATCGGCCTGCCCGGTGCGGGGAGTGGGGTGGGGGGGCGTCGCGCACGTCATGCCGTCACCAGACATCTGCCATCCATGTGGAAAAGGTGCACCGTCACCGTGACGCTTTCCGCCCCGCCTGTCCAGCCATGGGCGGCGGCGCGGGCCCGCTCGGCCAGGGCGCGCAGCACGGCGGGGTGGGCCGGGTCGGCCAGCAGCAGTTCCAGGGCCTGTCCGGCGGTGTTGGCGGCGGCAACCGCCGCGCAAGTGTTCGCCCTCGCGCCCGCATCGGCGGACCATCGGGCCAGCAGGGGCAGGTCCAGCGGCGCGGTATGGGCGTGGGTGTGCGGCAGCCCCTGCGCCAGCTTGACCAGCTTGCCGAAAAAGCAGCCCCAGGCCACGCGGGCAAAGCCGCGCTGGGCGGCGGCGGCCAGCGAGAAGGCCACGAAGTCCGCCGCCTGCACGAAGGCCAGCGGCGGCAGGGTGGGGTAGGCGCGCATGAGCAGGGTTTCGCTGCGCCGCCCGGTGGACAGGCAGACCTCGGTCAGCCCTGCGGCGCGGGCCACGTCCAGTCCTTGGGCCACGGCGGCCTGCCAGGCATCGTGGCTGTAGGGGCGCACCGTGCCCCGCGTGCCCAGGATGGAAATGCCGCCCACGATGCCCAGGCGCGGGTTCAGGGTGTGCCGGGCAATACGCTGGCCCTCGGGCACCCGTGCGGTGATGCGCACCGTGCCGCGCCAGCCCGCCGCCGCGCATTCGCGGTGCACGGCAAAGGCCAGCTGTCTGCGCGGTTCGGGATTGATGGCCGGTTCACCCACGGCCACGGGCAGTCCGGGCAGGGTGACCCGGCCCACGCCCGCGCCGCCGCGCAGCAGCACGGTGACCCCGTCGTGCGGGGGGCGGGGGGCGGGCGAAGATGGAGCCTGCGGCGCGGTGATGGCAGGGGCGCCACCGGAGGAGGCATCGCAACCGGGAAACGGCAGGAGCAGGTAGGGTGTATCGGGCAGGCCGTATCCGGTCGGTCCGGCATCGACCTCGGACAGGACGTGACCGACCTCCGGCTTCGGCAGGGCCATCCCTGCGGGGGCGCATTCCACCAGCGCCTCGATGCGCGCCCGGTGGGTGGCGTCCGGGTCGTCGCCGCCGTCCTTGATCACCACGCCCAGTGCCGCGCGGATGTCCGCGTGCTCTGCACCGCGACGCGCCACCTCGTGCACGGGCACGTCCAGCCAGCCAGCCGGGGCGGCATGGCCCCCCCAGCTTCCGCTGTCCCCCCCATCCCCGCTGTTTCCGCAGTCGGCGGTGAACGGGGGCAACGGCACGGCCACCCTGTCCGGGCTCTCGCCGCGCAACAGCAGGCGCAGGGCGGCGAGGGCGGCGGCGACCAGGGCGGAGCCGGTGGTGAAGCCCTCGCGCAGTGCCGCGCCCTGCGGCGGCGCGTCGGCGGGCGTGCCGGGCGATGTATTGTCCATGCAAATATTTTTCATGTCAACGGATTGGAACAATCGATTTGACGCAGGGGCGTTGCTCTGTAAGCACCGGAACATGCTATCAGGAAATGCCTCGTCACGCAGCAGCGAGGGGGGCGGGTACGCCGGGCGGCTTGCCGGGAACGTTACCGCGTCGTCCGGCGTGTGCGCCACGTTCGTCGGCCCCGTGCTGCGGCTGTTGTCCGGCGTGTGGTGCCAGCGCGTGGTGCGCGTGGCCCTGGCGCTGGTTTTCGTGGCGGCGGGCGGGGCCAAGCTGGCCGACGTGCGCGGTTTTGCCGAAATCATCCACCATTACGGGATACTGCCCGTGTGGGCCGTGGGGCCGATGGCGCTGCTGTTGCCCCTGGCAGAGGTGCTCGCCGGGGTGGGCCTGCTGTTTGCCGTGCGCGGCAGCCTGGCCGCCATTGCCGCCATGTGCCTGTTGTTTCTCGGCGTGCTGGGATACGCGCTGGCGACGGGGCTGTCCATTGGCGATTGCGGCTGCTTCGCCCCCGGCGAACTGCCCGAGGGCGTGCAGGACGGCTCGGCCCTGCGGGGTGCGTTCCTGCGCGACCTCGTGCTGCTGGCCGGGGTGGCCTACCTGTACGCATGGCGCCGCTTGCGCCGCATGGCCTGAACGCCCGGTTGCCCGGCGCGAAGGCGGATGGGTGAAAGATTTCGTTCCATAAACTCTTGAGGAGGTTGCGATGTCCCTGAAGAAGCTGGTTGCCCCGTTGGTGCTGCTTGCCGCGCTTGGCCTTGCCGGGTGCAACAATCCGTTTGCCGGGCCGTCCGAGGTGGACCTGGAGGCCAAGGCCGTGAAGCTGGCGCGCGACACCGCCAAGGGCGGCTACGAGCTGCTTACCGTGGCGGAGCTGAAGAAGTGGCAGGACGAGGGCAAGGACATGCTCATCGTGGACACCATGCCCTTCGAGGATTCGTACAAGAAGAACCACATTCCCAATGCGGTGCAGTTCCTGTTCCCCATCCCGGACATGCCGGAATGGAAGATGACCGAGACCGGCGACAAGAGCGAGCAGGACTTCGAGAAGCTGCTCGGCCCGGACAAGGACCGCCCGCTGGTGTTCTACTGCGGCTTCGTGAAGTGCACCCGTTCGCACAACGGCGCGGTGTGGGCCAGGAAGCTGGGCTACTCCAAGGTGTACCGCCTGCCCGGCGGCATCGTGGCCTGGAAGGAAGCCCAGTTCCCCGTGAAGTCCATCAACTAGCCGATTCCGGCGGGGCGGCGCACCACGCGGCGCCCCGCCTTTTCTTTTCTGCCGTTGGCCGCCCCGGACAGGTGGACGCGGACTTACCGCTTGCCCGCCTGCATGGCGCGGCATATCAGGACTGGCATGAAGACAGACACCCACCCCGATACCGACGCGGATGGCGCGGCTCGCGCCGACTGTCCGGACGCGTGCGATCTTGCCTGCGGCAGTTGGGACGAAGGCTGCGGTGGTGGTGTCCCGTGCGGGAATGGCGCGCCAGATGACTGTTCGATGTCCCCTGATGCCCCCTGCGGTGCCCCCCGCCCCCTGCCGGATGGCGATTCGTCCGCCCCGGTCGGTCTGATGGGGCCTGCCCCGGCCGATCCGATAGTCGAGGCCATCCGCCGCCGGGCCGAGAACCTGTTCGATACCCGCCAGCTGCTGTGCGCGGAAGCCGTGCTGCATGCCGTGGCCGAAACGCTGGGCGGCCCCCTTTCCCCGGACCAGGCCGCCGCGCTGGGCACGCCGTTCTGCCAGGGCATGGGCGGCGCGGGGTGCACCTGCGGCGCGTTGAGCGGCGCCGTGGCCGCCGTGGGGCTGTTCCGGGGCAGGCCGGAGCGCGGCGCGGGCGGCGCAAAAGGCCGCGCGTTGGCCCGGCGGATGCACGACGCCTTTCGCGCCGACTGCGGGGCCACCTGCTGCCGGGTGCTCATCCGCCACGTGCGTCACGACAAGGCGGCTCACTTCGCCCAATGCCGCGGCCTGACGGGCAAGGGGGCCGCGCTGGCCGCCCGCGAACTGCTGGCCGAGGGCGTGCGCCCCCGTGACGGGGCCTTGCTCCTTCCGGCGGATACCGGCCTGACCCCGTGGCGCAACCGCCTGCGGGCGCTGCTGCGCCTGCCCTTCCGCCGCCGGAGCTGACCCCGGCGGTTTTCTTTTCTCTTCTGTCCCCCTACACCAGCAGCACCGTGGACCCGGTGGTCCGGCGCGATTCCAGCGCGCGGTGGGCGTCGGCTGCCTGCGCCAGCGGGAAGGTCTGGTTCACCTGTACCTGCACGATGCCCGCGCGCACCACGTCGAACAGGTCGCGGGCGTGGGCCAGCAGGTCGGACCGACTGGCGGTGTAGTGCATCAGGCTGGGCCGGGTGAGGAACAGCGAGCCCTTGGCCGCCAGCAGGCCGGGGTTGAACGGCTCCACGCCGCCGGAGGACTGCCCGAACGAGACCATGGTGCCCATGGGGCGCAGGCAGTCCAGCGAGGCCATGAACGTGGCCTGCCCCACCGAATCGTACACCACGTCCACGCCGCGCCCGTCGGTGAGCTCGCGCACCCTGGCCGCGACGTCCTCCTGCCGGTACAGGATGACGTGCTGGCAGCCGTTGGCCCGCGCGCGCTCGGCCTTGGCCTCGTCGCCCGCCGTGCCGATGACCATGGCCCCCAGGTGCCGCGCCCACGGCACCACCAGCGACCCCACGCCCCCCGCCGCCGCATGCACCAGCATGGTGGTGCCCTCCGTCACCGGATGGCAGCCGTACAGCAGGTAGCGCGCGGTCATGCCGCGCAGCATCATGCCCGCAGCCGTGACGAAGTCGATGTCGTCCGGCAGCGCCACCAGCCGGTGGGCGGGAATCAGGCGGCGTTCGGCATAGGCGCCTACGGGGTTGCCCGCGTAGGCCACCCGGTCGCCGGGCCGCACCTCGGTCACGCCGTCGCCCACGGCCTCCACGGTGCCCGCGCCTTCCATGCCGGGGATGGCGGGCAGCGCGGGCAGCGGGTACAGCCCGGTGCGATGGTACACGTCGATGAAGTTGAGGCCCACGGCCCCGTGGCGCACCAGCGCCTCGCCGGGGCCGGGCGCGCCGGGGGTGTGGTCTTCCCAGCGCAGCACTTCCGGCCCGCCGGTTTCGTGGAAAAAGATGGCCTTGGATGTTTCGGATGCTGTGGACATGTGCGCCTCCTGTGCGGGGGAACCTGCATTCTTGCCCGCGTTGTCGTCGATGCTGGTGTGCCTCGTCCCCGGCGGTTTGGAAAACCGGTGCAGCGAGACGGTATTTCACTCTGCATGGTAGGGCAGCTTGCGGGTTCGCACAAGGCGGCACCGGAAAGTTACGGGGTCACCTCGGGGTGACGGTGCGGGACGGGGGAGGGATGGGGCGGAACGGACTCGGGACGGGCGCGGTGCGCGCCAAAAGGAAAGCCCCGCCGAAGCGGGGCCAGTGGGGCGAGCAAAGGCGGACAAGCCGCGGCTCGCGCGGCCTGTATGGCACGAAAGCGCAAGCCCGGCAAGGGGTACGGCTACACGGGAGAGGCCACCCGGTTGCCCACCGTGTCCACGCCGGTAAGCCGCGACATGGCCGTCAGGTACTCCACGTTGCGGTCCAGGAAAAAGGCCAGCGGCTTGGAGAAGTTCTTGCCCACGATGCCGTCCACGAACAGCTGGCTCACCTCGCGCTCGCGGGTCAGCACCATCTGCGAGCGGGCCAGGATGGCCTTTTCTTCCGGCGACATGTCGCGCACCAGCAGCGAAAGCACGTTGCGCGCGCGCGGCTGGTACATCCAGAAGTACATCATGTCCAGGGCATTGATGATGATGGTCCGCTCCAGGTCTTCGGCCTCGGCCTCCACCGCGCGGATGAACTGCTTGGGCTGCGAGAGCAGTTCCAGCACGTCTTCTTCGGGGAACAGCAGTTCCAGCCTGGAGAAGGTGTCGAACAGCTGGTGCAGCTTGCTTTCGTAGTCCCAGCGGCGGATGCGCATGTTGTTGTTGCGGTCGGCATAGCCTTCCACGGCACCGGCGATGGTGTCGGACGCCATCTTGGAGATGACCGCCGCATAGGGCTGGATGAGCGCGGTGGGGTTGGGCACGTGCATCAGCACCAGAAGTTCCACCAGCATCTCGCTGTAGAGCAGTGAGGTGGGGATGGCCAGCACGCTGCGGAAGATGTTGCCGAGCACCGCCTCCTTGGGCAGGCCCCGGTAGATGTTGTGCGCGGCGATGTAGGCCCCGTTGGCGGCCGAAATGACGGCGTAGACCAGGGCGGGGTTGTTGCTCACCGTCATCCCGAAGCCCTGTTCCAGCAGCAGCACGCGGATGACGTTTTCCAGCAGCGGCACGGAAATGCCCGTGAACAGCAGCGAATCGCTTATCCGGCTCCAGCTCACGTAGTCGTTCCAGCGCAGCAGGGGCGACCGGCTTACGCCGCCGCCGCCCGTCACGGCCTGGATGACGTTGCGCACCCCGGTGATGCCGAACCAGATGGTGGTCCACAGCATGGCCGTGAGCAGGCTGTCCTGGGTCTGCATGAACGAGAGCACGGCGGGGATGAACCCGGCCAGCACCTTCAGCGCGTTGGATACGCCGGTGTTCAGGTAGCGCATGCCCATCCAGCGCTTGCACACGGCCCCGCCGCGCATGTGCAGCGAAAGGCCGTTGCCGCCGCTACGCGCAAAGCCCCCCAGGGTGGCGATGTTGCCGCGCGGGGTGACGCGCGAGGTGTCGGTGCGCACCACCCATTCGCGCGACCGGCGAAAGCCGAAGCGCGAACAACCCGGCAGCCGCCGTATCAGGCTGATCAGCGTGGAACTGGGCAGCACGGGGGTGCGCCGTTCCAGCATGCTTTCGCGCAGGTACACCTCGGTGTGCACGGGGATGATCTGGCGCATGGTGTCGCGCGGGTCGTCGATCTGCTTCTGGGCGCGCCGGGGCAGGGTTTCGCGGAACACCAGGCCCATGCCGTGCACCCGGTGCGAGCGGCTCGTGGAATCGCTGCCGATGCGCGATTTCAGCTGCACCGATTTGTAGAACGCCTGCAACCGTGGGATGTTGCGCAGGATGCGGCGGAATTTTTCGCACCGCTCGGGGGCATCGAGCCCGCCGGTTTCGGCGTAGTCCCGGATCAGCGCGCGGATAAGCCGCTTCAGCCGGGGGGCGCTGCCGCTGTTGATGGCCAGTTGCAACTCGTTGATGGCGCGGATGTTGGCCACGTGGGCCTCGTCGCCTTCCGCCCAGTCCTTGAGGTTGAACAGTTCGAGGTGGGTGATCAGCCCCTCGCAGTCCCACAGCAGCTCGAGCACGTCGGCCACGGTGAGTTCCGAGAGGTTCAGGGTGATGCGGTAGCCGCTGTGCAGGCTGGTCAGCCAGTCCAGCAGGGCCCGGGGCGGCGTGCGCAGGATGTCGGGCACGTCGGCCCCTTCATGGGGCACGAAGGGCGAGGGAATGTCCGGGTTGCAGTCCGGGGACAGCCACAGGTCGTGCACGGTCTCGGCATCCAGTCCGTCCAGGCGCTGCACCAGGGCCTCTATGGCCTCGCGTTCCGGCTGGGTGGCGATGGACCATTCGTCGCGCAGTTCCTCGACCCGCCCCTGCAAGGCGGGCACCAGCCGCTTGTGGATGAATTCGGCCAGGTGCAGCAGCGATGCCTGCCCCGTGCCCACGAAGGCCAGGAATTCTTCGCGGTGCAGGGGCTCCAGGGTCAGCCCGAATTCCTCGTTGATGGCGCGGCGGTGGCGTTCGTTGTAGCGCCGCAACACCTGCAGCACGTATTCCGCGAGGTACTGCGAGGCCTTGCGGCCTTCCTGCATCAGGTGCTGGGTGGGCGTTTCGGCCAGGAAGGACAGGAAGCCCTGCGAATCGGAAAAGCCGCGCGGCACCCAGATGAGCTCCGCGTACCTGTTGCGCGCGGGCACCCGGAATTCCACCCCGATGCGGACGGAAACCCCCATGATGTCCGCGGCCTGCATCAGTTCGCGCGCGGCGGCGGACTCCACGAAGTTGTAATAGATCACCGTAAGGTGCCGGATGCCCTTGATCCACGCATCCATGATCAGGTGCGTGGGGTTCTTGCGGCCCTTGGTGTTGGCGTCGTGCACGTGGTTGTCGAAGGCCAGCTGGTTCCATTCTTCCGGCATTTCCAGCAGGTGATACTGGGCCAGCAGGGCGCGCACGATGCGCGGCTTGCCCGAGGCGGCGCGGCGGAAGTCGTGCGCCAGCTTGAGCTGGCGGCAGGTATCGCCGTGGGCGCGCACGAGGTCCTTCATGATCTGGATGAGCACGCGCGCCGTGTTGCGGCGCAGGCCCGTCTGCGCGCTGTACAGCACCTCGTCGCGCAGGGTCTGCAGGGCCAGCAGGCGGTCTTCCGCCAGGCCCGCCTCCAGCGAGTCCAGCAGATTGATCACCGCGTAGGCCACGCGCAGTTCGCGCGAGACGGAAAGCTCCTTGATGCCGTGCGGGTGCAGGCTGGCATCGAACAGCTTGCGCACGAAGGGGCTGGGGGTGCGGGTCTTCTCCAGCACCTTGTTGACCATGAGCAAGAGCTCGTGGTCCTGCTGGTCGAAGAAAAGCGTGCGGAATGCCATGGATATGTCGCAGTGACGCCGTGCGTCCGTGAAGGTTGCGGTACTTCCGGCAGCCGCATCTCGACGGCACCGGAAAGGACAGGGCGAGCCTCCGTGATTTCGGGAGGTTCCCGTGCATGCATTGTTACGGAAAGGTTACGACGCCGTCAATCGGGGCAGGTGGCAGGTGTTCGATAACACGCTGTAGGCGCAGGAAAAGCAGTGCGAGCGGAGGTCGGGGCGTCACCGGTGTCACGCGCGCGGAGTGTCGTACAGGTAGGCGGTGCCGCTGGCCACGTGGCGCACCGTGCCGCCTATCCATGCCTCTGGCGTCAGGCCGTCGCGGCGGTTGACCGAAACGCGGATGACGGCGCCGCTGGGCTGGCGCACCTTCAGCGCGATCTCGCCGCCGACCATGGCGGCGCGGTGCAGGCCGTAGGCCAGCGAACCGGAGCCGCAGGCGGACTCAAGGAGGGTGCTGTCGGTGTCGCGCACCCGGACCACCGGGGTGATGGAAGGGGCCGCCAGGGGGCCGTGGTGCCAGATGCATCCGGCGGCGGGTTCGCCAGCCAGGCCGTGGCGGATGATGAGCATGCGGGCCTGGGCCTGCCAGTCGCCGGGGAAGGGATGTACGGAGGCGTCCAGCAGCAGGTGGGCGATGCCCGGCAGGCGCACCAGTTCCAGCCCTTCGGCCAGCGGCTGCACCAGTTGGAACGCGGTGCCGTTCCGGGGTTTCTGGCTTTCGCCCGTTTTCGCCGTGTCCGCTGGCGCGGGGGACGGGGGGATGCCGGAGGACGGCAGGGGCATGCGCACGGCGGCGTCCGGGCCGTGCGGGGTGTGCACCACTCGTACCGGCAGGGTGCCGGAGACTCCGGAACTGGCGATCTCGCCGGACATGAGCCCGCCGGGACCGGCATGCAGCACCTGCTTCAACGCCAGCAGCGCTGCCAGCGAGCGGCAGGCGTTGCCGCAGAATTCGCCGCCCATCATGTCGATGCGTGGGTATACGCCTGCCAGCGTGACAAAGCCCACCTGTTCGGCGTGCACGTGATGCTCGCCCATCAGTTCCGCCGCCACGGCGGCACGCAGGGGCGCGGGCACCGGATCGGTGACGAGGATGGTGGTGTTGCCGCCGGGGCTGAACTTGTGAAAGCGCAGGGCGCTCAGATGGTGCATGGCAAGGATGGGTTGAATGAACAATCTTGTCGTGTCAAGCGGGCACTGGTCTGTGGGGTCGGGGTGGTGGCCGGGGTGAAAACACTGTCGGAATGCCGGAACATGCCGGATTACCACGGCATGCGGCGCATTGGGCGGCGCGTGGCCTCGTTGCGGCTCCTGCCGCGTGGCATCTTGTGCATGATGCCTTATGGTTGGCTAACTGTCCAGTATGACGGCATAATTTTTGGTGACAAAATGGTTAAAATATAACATATTTAAATAATTATATGTTTACAAAAAAGACATTATTGAAGAAAGCGGTTCCCTTCATGGTCTGATTACGGTACTAAACCGCTATCAAAAACCCTAGTTTCCCTGCGAGGAGGCAAAGATGAAGAAGACAGTATTGCTCGTGCTGGCACTTCTGCTTGTGCTGTCGGGTCAGGCGTTCGCCGCCGACACCATCAAGCTCGGCTTCGTCATCCCCCTGACCGGTGACATCCCCAAGGTGGGCGAGGCCTCGAAGTTTGCCGCCGAAATGCTGCGCGAAGAAATCAACGGCAAGGGCGGCCTGGATGTGGGCGGCAAGAAGTACAAGCTCGAATTCGTGTTCGAGGACAACGAAGCCAAGCCCGAATCCGCCGTCAACGCCATGCTGAAGGTCATCGAGCGCGACCAGGTGCTGGCCGTGGTCGGCCCGCAGTCGTCCAAGCAGGCCGTGCCCGCCGGCGGCGTCGCCAACGACAACGAAACCCCGATGATCTCGCCCTGGTCCACCAACCCGGATACCACCAAGGGCCGTCCGTGGGTGTTCCGCGCCGCCTTCCTGGATCCCTTCCAGGCCCCCGTGGTGGCCAACTTCGCCACCAAGCAGTTCAAGGCCAAGAAGGCCGCCGTGTTGTTCGACATCTCCAACGACTACTCGAAGGGCCTTGCCGAGTTCTTCAAGGCGGAGTGGGAGAAGATGCACGGCGCCGGCGCCGTGGTGGGCATGGAATCGCACGGCACCAAGGACCAGGACTTCTCGGCCCAGCTGACCAAGGTCATCGCCGCCAAGCCCGACTTCATCTTCCTGCCTGAAAACTACAACATCGTCGCCCTTATCGTGAAGCAGGCGCGCGACCTTGGCTACAAGGGCCCCTTCATGGGCTCCGACGCCTGGGGTTCCGCCGAGCTGATGGACCTGTGCGGCAAGGAATGCGTGGGCCAGTACTTCTCCACCCACTACGCCGCCGCCGGCGCCACCGGCGCCACCAAGGAATTCATCGACAAGTACAACAACAAGTACGGCTACATCCCCGACGACGTGGCCGCGCTGACCTGGGACGCCACCCGCCTCGTGCTGCAGGCCATCCAGAGCGTGGGCAAGGTTGATACGGACGTGCGCAAGATGCGCAAGGCCGTGCGCGACGCCATGGTCAACATCAAGAGCTTCGACGGCATCACCGGCAAGATGAGCTTCGACGAAAACCGCGACCCCATCAAGTGCGCGGTTGTCGTCAAGATCAGCGAGAAGGGCGAATTCACCTTCGCCGAATCGGTCTGCCCCAAGTAGCATGATGATTCCCCGCGCGGCCCATGGGCCGCGCGGGGCCTTTTCCGCCGCACGCATGCCGCGGCTTCCGCTTCCATCCGCGCCGCCCTGCGGCGCGCCGGGTTGCCGCCCGGCCAAGGTGCCGCCCTGCGCGGGTTCCCATCCGGAATCCGGCACCTGCGAAGCGGAACATACGAATCACCTTTCACGGACGGCGCGCACGACGCGCCGCCCGTGTTCTGCCCCCCTGACGCGTGCACGGCGCGCGCCAAGGGGCAAACCGTTCCACGGAGGGTTTCGGGACTGTGGAAATCTTCATCCAGAACCTGTTCAACGCGCTCCAGTGGGGCAGCTTCTACGCACTGATCGCCCTGGGCTACACCCTGGTGTACGGCGTGCTGCTGCTCATCAACTTCGCCCACGGCGACATCTTCATGGTGGGCGCGTACATCGCATTTTTCGTCTCTTCGCTGCTGCTGGGCGACCTGCTGGGGGTGTTCAACCTGCCCGGCTGGGCCGCCCTGGCGCTGACCGTGCCGCTGACCATGCTGCTCACCGCGGGGGTGGGCGTGACGCTGGAGCGCATCGCCTACCGCCCCCTGCGGCGCAAGGGTGCACACCGGCTGTACGTGGTCATCACCGCCCTGATGTGCGGCCTCATCCTTGAAAACGGCAACCTCGCCCTGCTGGGCGCCAGCCGGCGCAAGCTGCCCGACATGGTGGACAAGGTGGTGTACACCTTCGGTTCCGTGTCGGTGACCAACCTGAAGATGTGGGTCATCATCACGGCGTTCCTGGTGTTCTTCCTGCTGCAGTTCATCGTCACGCGCACCCGCATCGGCATGGCCATGCGCGCGGTGGCGTGGGACAAGTTCGCGCTGCCGCTGATGGGCATTCCGCTGGATTCGATCATCGTGTTCACCTTCGTGCTGGGGTCGGGCTTCGCGGGCCTTGCCGGGCTGCTTTTCGCCATGTCCTACCCCATTCTCGACCCCTACATGGGTGCCATGGTGGGCTGGAAGGCCTTCATCGCGGCGGTGGTGGGCGGCATCGGCGACATTCGCGGGGCGTTCATCGGCGGCTTCCTGCTGGCGTTCATCGAGATCATGGTGGCGGCGTTCCTGCCCTCCACCTTCAGGGACCTGTTCGCCTTCACCATCCTGCTGATGATCCTGTGGCAACGGCCCACCGGCCTCTTCGGCGTGGCAAAGACCACCAAGATCTAACCCGCGACGCACGCCAGAGGATACGCGAACATGCAGAAATACACCCTCAACGCCGCACTGGCGGCGCTGTGCCTTGGCCTTGTGCTGCTGGCCCAGTTCAACGTCATGGACCAGTACACCCAGACGGTGCTCATGTTCATGGGCATCAACATCATCTTCGCCAGCAGCCTGAACGTCGTGAACGGCTACATGGGCGAGTTCTCGTGCGGGCACGCCGGGTTCATGTGCGTGGGGGCGTATGCCTCGTCCGTGCTCTCGGTGGTGCTGTTCACCTCCAACAAGCTGGTGGGCGACGCGCTGCTGCCGCCGGAACTGGCCCCCATGCTGTTCCCGGTGGTGCTGATCGTGGCCGGGCTCGTCTCGTCGGTGTTCGGCCTGCTGGTGGCGCTGCCCTCGTTCCGCACGCGGGGCGACTACCTGGCCATCATCACCATCGCGGCCAACTACATCGTCATCTCGGTCATCGAGAACCTGGACATCATCGGCGGCCCGCGCGGCTTTCACGGCATGAAGCGGGTCATCAACGGCATGCGCGACATGGTGGACATTCCCTGGATGTTCATCTGGGTGATCCTGGGCACGCTGTTCTCGGTGTGGATCCTGCGCCGCCTGGTCAATTCCACCTACGGCAAGGGCATTTCCGCCGTGTGCCAGGACGAGGTGGCCGCCGAGATCATGAGCGTGGACACCAACCACGTGAAGCTGGTGGCCTTCATGGTGTCGTCCGGCCTCGCCGGGGTGGCCGGGGCGCTGTACGCCCACGTGTACGGCTACGTGAACCCGCAGGCCTTCAACATCCTGAAGTCCACGGAAGGCCTGGTCATGGTCTACCTTGGCGGCATGGCCTCGCTGTCCGGCTCGGTCATGGCGGCCATCCTGTTCACGCTGCTGCTCGAATCGCTGCGCTTCGTCATTCCCGGCCTGGATGCGGCCCTGCACGCGGTCAACCTGTTGCCCGCCGGGTACGAACTGAGCCAGGTGTGGAAGTGGGTGCTCATCCCGCTCATCCTCATCCTGCTCATGCAGTTCCGGCCCGAAGGCATCATGGGCAACCGCGAGCTTTCGGGCGTCTTCCCGAAACTGCGCCGCTTCTACACGTTCAAATAGGGGAACGAGGACATGCCGCTGCTTGAAATGAAAGGCGTGACGCAACGCTTCGGCGGGCTGCAGGCCGTTTCCGACTTCAACATATCGCTGGAAGAGCGCAAGCTCATCGCGCTCATCGGCCCCAACGGCGCGGGCAAGACCACGGTGTTCAACCTGGTCTCCGGGTTCTACCAGCCCACCGAAGGGCAGATCATCTTCGACGGCCAGCCCACGGCGGGCCTGCGCCCGCACCAGGTGACGGCGCGGGGCATTGCCCGCACCTTCCAGAACATCCGGCTGTGGCACGAAATGAGCGTGCTGGACAACATCCGCATCGCCCAGCACCACCGCCTGGGCTACACCATCTGGGACGCCTTTCTGCGTACCGGTCGCTTTACCAGGAGCGAGGGCAACATCGACGCCATCGCCTGGGAAATGCTGGAGGCCATGGACCTGAAGGACGCCGCGCACGAACTGCCCCGCAACCTGCCCTACGGGTTGCAGCGCCGGGTGGAGATTGCCCGGGCCATGTCCATCAGGCCGAAGCTGCTGCTGCTGGACGAACCGGCGGCGGGCCTGAACTCGGCGGACGTGGACGGGCTGATCAAGCTCATCCGCTGGATTCACGACGAGTTCGACATCGCCATCTGGATGATCGAGCACCAGATGAAGGTGGTCATGAGCCTGTGCGAATGGATCAAGGTCATCGATTTCGGTAGCACCATTGCCGAAGGGACGCCGGAGGAAATCCAGTCCAACCCGGTCGTCATCAAGGCATACCTGGGAGACGATACGATCTGATGCTGCTCTCCATCGAGAATCTCTACGTAAAGTACGGCAATATCGAGGCGTTGCACGGCCTTTCGTTCCATGTGAACGAAGGGGAGATCGTCACCCTCATCGGGGCCAACGGCGCGGGCAAATCGACCACGCTGAAGTCCATCATGCGCCTGCCCCCGCCGGAGGCGCCCAAGGTCAGCGGCGGCGACATCCTGTTCAAGGGCACGTCGCTGCTGAACGTGGAACCGCACGACGTGGTCAGCAAGCTGCACATCGCGCTGGTGCCCGAAGGGCGGCACATCTTCGGCAACCTGACGGTGATGGAAAACCTGATGCTGGCCACCTACGCCCGCAAGAACGACCCGGCCATCAGCCGGGACCTGGAACGGATCTTCGACCTGTTCCCCCGCCTGGCCGAGCGGCGCACCCAGCGCAGCGACACCCTGTCCGGCGGCGAGCAGCAGATGCTGGCCGTGGGCCGCGCGCTGATGACCAGTTGCGAGGTGCTGCTGCTGGACGAACCGTCCATGGGCCTGGCCCCGCTGCTGATGTACGAGATGTTCCGCACCCTCAAGGAACTGAACCGCGAAGGGCTGACCATCATCGTGGTGGAACAGAATGCCCGCCTTGCCTTGCAGGTGGCCAGCCGCGGCTACGTGCTGGACACCGGCGAAATCGTGGCGCAGGGCCCCTCGGAGTCCTTGCTCAACGACCCGGAAGTGAAGAAGGCCTATCTCGGCGGGTAGCCCCTAGCCGCCGCACGGCCTTGGGACATCCCCAGGCAGGTCAGGACAGAAAATGAAGCGGGCCGCCCCTTTCGGGGCGGCCCGTTTTGCGTTCATGTATGGGCCGGGCGCCCGTTACCCGGTGGTGGTCACGATGATCTCGTGCTGCACCAGCAGGGTGTGGGCTTCCGAACCCGAGGTGCCGGTATACACGTCGTAGGATACCCCGCTCACCGTCTGGCTGGTGTGGGTATTGGTCCAGCCCGAGCCGGAAAGGTTCACCTGATCTGCGGATGTGCCGCTGATGGTCAGTGTGTTGCCCGTATCCATGGTGGAGGAAAGGTCCAGCAGGTCCGACGCCGACAGGGTGACCGTCTGCGAGCCGGACGCGGTGAGGTCGATGGCCTCGATGCCGGTTACCGTGCCACTGTCGATGTGCGTGAAGTCCAGGGTCACCCCGGCATCGTCGACCATCAGGGTGTCGTAGCCGTCGCCGCCGTGCAGTCCGCTGAAGTCGGAACTGTTGATGACGTGGTCCGCGTTGGTGTCGTGCACCACCAGGGTGTCGTTGCCAGCCCCGCCGTGCAGGGTGTCCACGCCCATGCCGCCGTCCAGATAGTCGTTGCCGTCCCCGCCATACAGATGGTCGTTGCCTCCCTGGCCGTACAGGTGGTCGTCGCCCGCCCCGCCGTGGATGCGGTCGTCACCGCTGGAACCGGTGATGGTGTCGCCATGGCCGGACCCGACCACGATGAGGCCGATGCCGTGCGCGTCGTCGGAGCCGTCGAATACGCTGCCCGTCTGCACGTGGGTGGTCAGGGTTGCCGTGGCCTTGTCCGCCGCATCCCCCAGGTCGTGCGCGGTCCAGGTGTAGTGCCCGTCCCCGGTGAGGCTGTAGTGCAGCTCGCCGCTGGCGGTGTCCACGGTCCAGCCGGAATCGGCGTGGCCGATGCCGTCGGCGGCCGAGGCATTGGCCCCGAAGCCGACGCCTTCCGTGTGCGCACTGGGGTCGTTCACGCCCGCCAGCAGGTCGCCGGTGTGCAGCACGCCCGTGGCCGCCAGGGCGGATTCATCGCCAGTGAGGGCGATGAACGTGGCCGCTGCCGCCACAAGGCCGGGGGTGGTGTCCGCCACCGCGATGTCCGCGCTCAGGCGCACGCTGCTGCCGATGGTCAGGGCGGCCTTGTCGGCGGCGGCCCCGGCGTCCTTGAAGGTGACGGTGATGCGGTCCGAGATGGCCGCGCCCGCCGCGCCGGTCACCGAGAAGGTGGCCTTGCCACCCACGTTGGTGATGGCCACGGCCTGCCCGTCCACGGTCACCGAGACCACGTTGGCGAAGGCCACCCCCTTCAGGGTGTAGGTGACCACCGCGTTGCTGTCCGGCGCGGACCCCGTGAGCTGGTAGGTGATGGCGTTGTGGCTTTCCTCGGCGAAGGTGGAGGTGAGCGACCCCACGGAACGCACCGCGCTTTCGCCGTCGGCCACGCCGTCCAGGGTGACGGTGAAGGTGTAGGTGTCGCCCACTACGCCATTGCCCGCCAGGTCGAACTGCACCTTGGCGTCCACGGCCCCGGCGGGCACGGTGACCCGCAGCGAGCCGTCCGCGCCGATGGCCACGGCCGTGTCCACGGCCTGCCAGTCGCCGCTGGCGGTCTTGATCCACAGCGTGGCGGTGGAGCCGGGCGCCAGCAATTCCGGCGTTTGCACGGTAAGGTCCACGCTGAAGTCGGCCACGGCGGTCTTGGTCATGCCGATGTGCAGTTCCGCGCTGCCGCCTTCTTCCGCCGTGCCGTATCCGCCCTTGGTGTCCAGATACACCTGCGGACCGTCCAGGGTGTCGTTGACGGTGACGGTATGGGCCGCGCCAAGGCTGCCGATTTCGCCCCCGTGACTGTCCACCAGCGACACGGTGAAGGTTTCCTTGCCTTCGGTCTCGTAGTCGTTCCTGGCCACCACGCTGAAGGCGCCGCCCCCCGCGCTGCCCTTGGGCACGGTGACCTGGAATTCCCAGCCCACCACGGTGACGTTGTCCGCACCGAGAACCTTGGTGATTCCGGCGGTGGACACGGCGGCGGAACCTATCTTCACCCCGGCCAGATCCGCCTCGGTCATGCCGGGGCCAAAGTCCACGCGCACGGTGAAGGTGGCGTCCTCTTCCACGGCCTTGTCCATGGAAATGACGAAGCCGGCAGAGCCGTTGTTTTCCGAGATGCTGGTAGCGGACGCCGTCAGCGTGACGTCCGGCCCGTTGACGTGGTCGGCGATGGTCACTTCCGCGCCGCTGCCGCTGCCGATGAATCCGGCGGGGTAGCCGTTGTACGGATCGCCCGCCACGGGGGTGGCTGTCACGACGAACGTGCGATTACCGTCGCTGATGTAGTCGTCCGGCAGGCTGACCTGCACCGAGGCGGCGGACCCGCCGTCGGGAATGGTGACCAGGGTGGTGTAGGGCGCGAAGTCTTTGCCCTGTTCCGCCGTGCCGGTGAAGGTCAGCTGGAAGGTCACCGGGCCGTCGCCCAGGGCCAGGGGGTGGCCATCCGCGTCCACCAGGCTGACGGTGACCGTCAGCGGGTGGGCCTGGCCTTCGGTGGCGGTGTCCGTCTGCGCGCCGGTGTGGTCGGTGACGGTCACCTGCACCGTGGGCGCGTCGTTGTCGATGATGGTCGCGCTGTCCATGGCCCCGTGCCCGTCACCGGCCACGGTGGCGTTGCCGCTGAGGTTGGACAGCACCACGGAATAGGTCTCGTTGCCTTCCACGCGGTGGTCGTCCACCACGCTCACGATGGGCGTCGGGCCGGTTACGGTCACCGCGCCGTGCAGCAGGTGATCTTCGATCAGGGTGGCGATGAGCCCGTCTGCCGGCTTGCCGTCCACCGTGATGGCCGCCGTGCCGTCCGGCGCGAAGCTGATGGACACACTGTGCGTGCCGAGGAATTGCAGGTCGGGGATGGTGAACACCGCCGTGCCGTCCTCCAGGACGTCCACCGAAAAACTGTCGGTGGCGGACATCTTGGCCAGCACCATCAGGCCGGAATCCACGGTCACGGTCACGTTGCCCGCCGTGTAGTCGTCCGGGCTGTGCGCGCTGTTGTCGTAGGCCTTCAGGGTGAAGCTGACGTCGCCGTTCTGCAGGGGACGGTAATTGTCCGACAGGCTGCCGGTGACGGTGTACACCGCCTGGTTCACCCCGTCGTGGCCGGCGTTTTCCGGCAGGTCGTGCGCGGCAAGGCCCAGGGTGACGCGGCCATGGTCGGTGCCGCCGCCACCGCCGGGGCCGGTGACGTCCACGAAGCGGAACCCGTCGTCATGGCGGGTTTCGCCGCCATCGGTGCCCACCACGCGCACGTGGTAGTAGTCGGTGTGCGGGATGGGCAGGGTAAGGCTGCCCGTGTCCTGCCCGGCGGGTATGGTCACGGTGTATTCGTGCACGCTGCCGTCGCTGTACACCATCTGCACAGTGACGGTGACGTCCTCGTTGGCCGTGGCGTGGCCGTCGGCGTCGTTGCCAAGGCCGACCTTGATGGTGGTGGTGGATTCGGCGGTGTTCTGGGTGGCGTCCAGTTCGGTGATGGACACCACCGGGCCGCGCATGTCGTCGGCGATGGTCTCCGTGCTGGTGGAGCCGGATTCGCCGGGGGTGAAGCGCACCTCGCTGCCCTGCATGTCCACGATGGTCCACGACACGGTGTCCGTGCCCGTGTCCACGCCATGGCCGTCACCGGCGGTGTCGTGGTCGTGCAGGATGTCCACGGTGAACCGGGCGGATGCCTCGCCCGCCTTGACGATGACGTAGTAGTCGGCCCCTTCGGGGCGGCTGGCGTAGCCGGGCAGCCCGGAAACTTCCGATGCCGCGTGCAGGCCGGTGCCGGTGCGGAAGTCGGTGCCGAGCCCTGCCGAACCCAGCTTCAGCCATACCACCACGTCCTGCGCGGCCACTTCCGTGAGGATGATGGTGTAGCCCACGGTATCCACCGCGCCGGTGGTGTTGACGCCGCCCGCGAACTCGGCGGATTCGCCGGGGGCCACTGGTTCGCGCACCACGGTTTCCGGGCCGAAGTATTCCAGCGACGGGCCGTCCAGTTTCGCTTCGTGCCCTGCGGCGGTGTCGTCGGTGATGGTCACCGTGGCGGTGGTCCTGGCGTCGTTCAGCCCGGTCTCGTGCCCGGACACTCCGGTAAGCTTCACGGTAAAGCTTTCGCTGCCCTCGCTCAGGCGGTCGTCCGCCAGCTTCACCGGCACCTTGGCTTCCCAGCGGCCTTCCGTGGCGTTCCACGTCCAGTCGGAGGGCTTCAGGGTGTACGAGGTGGTGGTGAAGTAGTCCTGGTCGGCCCCGGCGGAGTCGCCCGTGGCGCCGAACTTGAGCGATACGGTGATGTTCTGGGCGGGGCCTTCGTTCACCGTGTGCTGGTCGTCGTCCTTTTCATAAAGCACCACGGTGAGCTGGACCGTGCCATCGCTTTCCTGCGCGGGCACCGGACTTTCCAGCCCCACGCGGAAGCCGTCGCCTTCCGCCGCGTTGCCTTCGTCGTACACGGTGGTGGTCTGGCTGCGCTGCCCGGCGATGACCACATCCATGGTGGACGGGGTGTCTTCCGCCGGGTGGATGTTGCCGATCTGCACCGAGTAGTTTTCGTTGTTGTCGCCCAGCCTGTCGTCGATGGCGGCCACGCGCACGGGCAGTGCGTCGTCCAGCGGGCAGCCGTCCAGCACGGTGAAGGTCAGGGTCTTGCCGTCGGCGGAAACGCCGCTGACCCGCACGTAGCTTTCGCCTTCGGCGTTGCTGCCGTAGCGTTCGGCCAGGTCCGCGTTCAGGACGGCAACCAGTGCGGCGCGCCCGTCGGCGGTGGTGAGGTTGAAGGTCATGGCCGTCCACCCGCCGCTGCCGTCGGGCACGGCCCAGGTCACGTCGCCGGTGTTGGTCATGGTGGTGTTGTTGGTGGTGTCGGCGTCGAACTTGGCGGTGCCGTCCTTCAGGGTCACGTCGAAGGCGAAGGTGCCCGCGGCGAAGGTGCCGCCGGTGGCGTGCCCGCCCGCGTAGGACCAGTTGACCGTGTAGGTGGCGATGTCGTGGCTGTTGTCGCCGCTGGCGTTCCAGCCGTCGGCGCCGCCCGTGGAACCCGCGGGATTCACGCGGGCGCCGTAGGCCGGGTCCTCGTATGCCTGCGAATCGCCGGTCAGCGAAAGTTGCAGGGTGGGCGCGGCGTTCAGCTTCAGGGTCAGGGTGGACGAGGCGGAATCGCCGTCACCGTCCTTGATCGTGTAGTTCACCTTCAGGGTGAAGGAATCGGCGATGTCCTGGCCCGGCGCGCGGGTGAAGGTGTAGCTGCCGTCGGCGTGCAGGGTGAAGGTGCCCGCCGGAACGGAGCTGCCGGGGTTGAGGATGGTCACCGGGGTGTCCAGCGCAAGGCCGCTGTAGGTGGTGGAACCCACCACCACGGAAAAGCCGGTCACGGGGCCGCCGCTGCCCGTCCCCCCGTCGGTGCCAGCCCAGCCGTCGGTGCCGGGTGCGTCGGGCGTGCTGTGCGTGCCGTGCGAGCTTTCGCCGGTCAGCACGTTGCCGTCGATGGCGGTCACCGTGGCTTCGTCGAAGGCGTTGTTGTCCGCGTTGGCGGTGGGGCCGTCATCGCGCACGGTCACCTGCACCGTGGCCGAGGCGGTGTCGCCCTCGTCGTCGGTGACGGTGAACCGGAAGGCGGGCAGGCCCAGCCCTTCATTATGATTGCCGGTGGTTGCGTGGGCCAGTGGGGCGTATTGCACGAAGGTGACCGTGGCCGTGCCCGCGCCGGAAAGGTTCGCATCGGCAATGACCACCACGAAGGCGGTGTGCTCGGTGCCGCCCTCCGTGTACACGCCGCGCAGCACGTGCGGGTCGCTTTCGTCCACCACCAGGGTGATGTCCGCGCCCGAGGCGGTGCGCGGCACGGTGCTTTCCGGCACGGCCTGCGCGGCGTCCCAGGCAATGGACACGGCAGAGGGCGAGGCCTGGTTGCCTGCCGTCTCGGCGCTGCCGTCGGAATGCAGGTCGAAGGTCACGGTGCCCCGCGTGGCCGACAGCGCATCGGCGGCGGACAGACCAAGGCCCGCCAGCACCGCGTTGACCGGGGCGGACAGCCCGGACAGCCCGGACAGCCCGGACGGGCCGGACGGGCCGGACGGGTCCACGTCGCCCTTTGCGCCGTACAGCTGCAACCCGGCGGATTCGTCGGCCACCAGGGTCAGGGCGTGGCCGGTGGCGCCTTCGGGCGTGATGTCCGGATGGTCCTCGGTGCGGGAGACCACGACGGTTTCCGTGGTCTCGGAAATGTTGTTGCCGGTGGCCAGTTCGCCATCGGCCACGGTTTCCCGGGCCACGGCGGCCACGGTCAGCGTGGTGCCGTCCTCGCCGTCGTGCGGGGTACCGTCACCCCAGCGCTCGTCGGACCAGTCGCGCGGGTCGAAGGTGAGGTCCGTGCCGGTGCTGGCGCTGTCGCCGGAATTGATGCCGCCGTAACTGGCGGTGGTGGCGTCCGTCACCTCGATGACCAGGGTGTAGGTGGTGTTTTCGCCCAGGGCGTGCACAGGCACGGTGGTGGGCTGATGGGTGACCGGGTCCACGATCACCCAGCCCTGCGGCAGGGCGCCGGTGAGCACCCAGTCGGTGGGGATGTCGCGCACTTCGATGAAGTGGCGCTCCGAGCCGTCCAGGTCGGTGAAGGTGGCCGAGGCATGCACGGTGACGGGGGTTTCCTCGGCAGCCGGGGCGGATTGCGCCGTGGCATCCAGGCCGGGCTTGTCGGCCACGGCGTCGATGACCAGGGTGAAGCTGCCGGAGATGACGCCGGTCATGCCGGAATCCGGGTCGCGGATGTCGGCGGTGGCCGACAGGTTCATGTCGGCCGAACTGTCTTCCGGTGGCCGCACGAAGACGCCCGCCGCGATCTGCGCCGGGGTCAGCGTGACGACCTGGCCGGGGCCGGTCACCACGAAGCTGCCGGGGCCGAAGGACGGGTCGCCGATGCTGATGGTGGTGCCTTCATGGAAGCCGGTGAGGGTGAGCTGGGTCAGCACCTCGTTGTCCGCCGGGGAGAACACCACGGTGATCTGCAACGACTGCTCGGGGCCGCCCGTGGGGTCCAGGTGCTGGCCGGGCCGGTTGTCCTCGTAGCCGCCAAGGATGGCGGCCAGGCTGCCGTCGGGATTCACCGGCAGCAGCGTGAAGGTCAGCGTGCCGGACGCGGTGTCCAGCGGTCCTTCGGCGTCCAGCGTGGGTTCCACGGCGTTGTTCCAGAAGAACGGGGTCAGCGGGTCCAGGCGGTCTACCCCGGCGATGAGGCTGCCGGGGTCGTCGCTGTAGTCGCCCACGCCGCCGCCGGCAGCGCCCGCGCCCGCGCCGGGGCCGGCGGCGGGCAGGAGGTCGGGTTCCAGCGCGGTCAGAAAGTCGTAGCCGGAAACGGTGCCGCCATCGGGAAGGCTGAATTCCGGCAACAGGTCGGCATTGTTGCCTTCGAAGAACCCGGACAGCACGATGCGGCCGCCGTCGGGAAAGCTGAAGACAAGGTCGTCGCCGCTGCGGTCGAGGGTGGCGGCGTCGGTGGGAAAGCCCAGGGCGAAGCGGGAGTCGGCGTTGGCGTCGAAATGAAGCTCTTGCCCGGCGGCGGGCAGGAGCAACGTGACGGGCTCGGTGGCGGGGGCGGTGCCGCGCCCGGCGGCACCCTGCGGGGAACGGGTCATCGCTGCCTCATGAAGCTGCGCGCCTTGCGGCGCGGGTTGTGCGGTCAAGTCCGGTGCGCGATGGCGCCGGGTGGGTTGCAGCGCCCTTTCGCAGGGAACCCGTGCGCTGCGGCGTTGGACGATATCGGGTTTTTGGAAGACCGGTCCTGAGCATGTACATTCTGTAGTGCGCCTGCGCAAGCAAATGCACGCCCGTGCGCGGAAAAATGGAAGGGGAGACATGGTGGTGCATAAAAAGCGCGCATGAGAATTACAGCTATTTCAGTTTCGCACGGGAGCATGCCGTGTCGTATTGTAATGGCGCGCAATCCGCGATGGGGAGGTGGCGAGGTCCGTATTGCGGTATGGTAGGGTTATCCCTACGCAAAGATGCATGCATGCTGCTGAGTGTTGTTGGTTTGCAACAGGATTTCGATGTCGTTGGTGCGGCGCGGCAAGCGCGGTCTGTTGCTGGCGGGGAGGGAATTCCCTACCAGGGGCGCGCGGGGATGGTCGCGTCCCATGGCGTTGCGGACACCACCACGTGAAGTGACCGGGAAGATCGGCATAATCCGGTTGCGCGGCAGGGTGCCCGCGCGTATATGATGAAATGTCCGGAAGGGGGTGCGGTTGCCGTACCCTCGCCGCGCCGTTGGTCATCCACCTCATGAGGGGTTCCGCCGTGTCAGACAAGCCTTCCTCCCCGCCCTCCGCCCGTCCCGAAATCACGCAACCCGGCAAGGAGCCGGACAAGGCGACGTCCGGCAGGGATCCTTCTCCTGCCGCGGGGCTTTCGCCTTCGGGGGCCTTGGGGGCGTCTTTCGAAACGCGGTCGGAGGCCCGGTCGGGCGAGCGGCCTTCTCCCGCTGGTGCAGGCGGCACCGGTTCCCCCAGCTCCCCGAGCTCACCCGGTTCCCAAGGTGCCCATGGTCCGTTGGACAAGGCGGCCCAGCGTCCGGCAGGTCCCGATGCGGCAAGGCCCGCCGAGCGCCCCCCGTCGCGTTTTTCCGAGCGGAACCCCGAGAAGACACCGGACAAGACACCGGACAGGGCCGCGGGCAAAACGGCGGATGCTCCGGCGGCCAGACCTGCTGAACGGACCCCGGAACGAACTCCGGAAAGAACTGGCGACAGGCCCGCGAGGCCTTCGTACGGCTTTGCCGGACGCCCCGGCACGGGCAGCGGCGGCGAGCCCGGCAAGACGGGGGGCGGCGACGGTGCCAGGCCCGCGGGAACGGCTTCACCAACTGCCCCGGCGGCTCCGGCTGGCCCGGCTGGACCAACTGGCCCGGCTGGCCCAACTGGCCCGGCTGGCCCGCTTGGTCCGTCCAAGCCTGTCGTCGCCGCACCCGGAGCCCGGCCCGGCGAAAGTGGTTCCAAGATTTCCGATGTGGCCGCCAAGCCCGCAGGCAGCGCGTCCGTGCAGGCAGGCCAACATTCCCAGCCTGCGGCGACCAGTCCCGCCAGTCTGGCCAGTCCCGCCAGTCCGGCCAGCCCGGCCAGCCTGGGGAGCGCGGCTGCCGCTTCCGTTCCGCCTGGCACACCCAAGGGGGCCGTGCCCGGACCTTCCGCCCCGGCTTCGCGCGCGTCCTTGTCGCCGGACCCCGACCGCGCCGCCGCCTTCGCGCCGGAAGGTGTCATTCCCGCCGTGGGCGCGCCGCGTCCCGTGCCACCCCCGCCGCCTTCCGCCATCCCGCGCGATGCGGCGGCCGCAGCCGCCGCCGCGCTGGAAAGCCCGCAGCTTGACGCCGCGCTGGAACCCCCGGTGCCGCAGGGCGGCATTCCCGACATGCGCGGGCTGGATCCGGGCGACGTGGACTACACCCCGCCGCTCATCGAATGCATGGCCTTTCTTTTCCGCCTGCACGGCAAGCCCGTGTCCACGCGGTTCCTCGTCGCCGGGCTGCCCATGTCCGACGGGCCGGTGCATCCTTCCGCCTGCATCCGCGCCGCGCGCACGGCGGGCATGTCGTCCAGCGTGGTGTACCGTCCCACCCTGGACCGCATCTCGTCCCTGACCCTGCCGTGCATCCTGCTGCTGCGGCAGGAAAAGGCCTGCGTGCTGCTGGCCCTGAACGGCGACAAGGCCGAGGTGCTGTTTCCCGAAACGGGCATGGAGCCGCGTTCCGTGCCGGTGGACGAACTGACCAAGGAGTACACCGGCTACGCCATGTTCGCCCGGCTGGAAGGCAAGCTGGACCGCCGGGCCAGCGAGATAAAGCTGCTGAAGGCCAAACGCTGGTTCTGGGACACGCTGCTGCACTTCCTGCCCATCTACAAGCACGTGCTGTTCGCCAGCGTGGTGGTGAACCTGCTGACCATCGTCAGCCCGCTGTTCTTCATGAACGTGTACGACCGCGTGGTGCCCAACAGCGCCACGGAAACGCTGTGGGTGCTGGCCATCGGCATCGGTATCGCCTACGTGTTCGATTTTCTGCTGCGCAACCTGCGCAGCTACTTCGTGGACGTGGCGGGCCGCAACGCCGACATCGTGCTGGCCAGCCGCCTGATGAACCAGCTGATGAGCCTGCGCCTGGACGCCAAGCCCGACTCCACGGGGTCGCTGGCCAACAACCTGCGCGAGTTCGAATCGCTGCGCGAATTCTTCGGCTCCACCACGCTGCTGGCGCTGGTGGACCTGCCCTTCCTGGTGCTGTTCGTGCTCATCGTGTGCTTCATCGGCGGGCCCATCGGCGTGGTGCCCATGCTGGCGGTGCCCATCGTGGTGGGCATCGGCATGCTGCTCCAGTTGCCGTTCCAGCGGGTGGCCGAGGCGGGCTACAAGGAAGGCATGCAGAAGAACGCCCTGCTGGTGGAGATCATCAACGGGCTGGAAACGGTAAAGTCGTCGCTGGCCGAAGGCCGCATGCAGCACGCCTGGGAAAAGGTGGTGGGCATGAGCGCCTCGTCCAACGCCCATTCCAAGGGGCTGGCCAACATCTCGGTGACCATGTCCATCCTGTTCACCCAGTTGGTCAGCGTGACGGTGATCATCTGGGGCGTGTACCGCATTTCGGACGGCCTGCTGACCATGGGCGGGCTGATCGCCTGCAACATGCTGGCCTCGCGCGCCATGGCCCCGCTGAGCCAGGTGGCGGCCATGCTGGCGCGGCTGCAACAGTCGCGCATGGCCCTGAAGTCGCTGGACATGCTCATGAACCTGCCCACCGAGCGCCCCGAAGACCGTCCCTACGTCGATTTCGGCCCGCTGGAACATTCCATGGTTTTCGAAAGCGTGTCCTTTGCCTATCCCGGCTCCGAGCGGCTGGCGCTGGAGAACGTCAACACCACCATCCGCCCCGGCGAACGGGTGGGCATCATCGGGCGCATGGGCTCGGGCAAGTCCACCCTGGGGCGCCTGGCCATCGGGCTGTACCAGCCGCGTGACGGCGCGGTGCGTTTCGGCGGGGTGGACATCCGCCAGATGGACATGGCCGACCTGCGCTCGCGGGTGGGGTACCTTGCCCAGGACAACTACCTGTTTTACGGCTCGGTGCGCGACAACATCGCCATCGGCGTGCCCAACGCCGACGACAGGATGATCCTGCGTGCCGCCACCATCGCCGGGGTGGTCGATTTCGTGCGCGGGCACCCGGCGGGCTTCGGCATGCCGGTGGGCGAGCGGGGCATGGCCCTATCGGGCGGGCAGCGCCAGGCCGTGGCCCTGGCCCGTTCCCTGCTGCACGACCCGGACGTCCTGATACTGGACGAACCGTCCAGCAACATGGACAATTCGTCGGAAATGGCGCTGAAGCGGCGCCTTGCGGAAATACTGGACAAGAAGACGCTGATCCTGGTCACCCACCGGGTGAGCATGCTGGACCTGGTGGACCGGCTGATCGTGCTCGACCATGGCCGGGTGGTGGCCGACGGCCCCAAGCAGGCCGTCCTGGCCGCGCTGCGCGGCGATCAGGTGCGTGCGGCGGGGCCCGCGCGCTTTTCGGGCGCGCCTGCCCCGGCCCCCATACCACCGCGACCACCGCGACCACCGCAACAGGGCTGATGCGCGGCGCACCAGCGGAGCACGACCATGGAACATGACAAGACCACGACGGGCGGGCCGGGACCCGCGACCACTCCCGGCACTCCTTCCGGCACACTTCCCGGCGCGCCCCTGTCCATGCCTCCGGGCATGCCTCCAGGCATGTCCCCAGGTATGCCGGGGGGCGCGGGGCCCGGCATGGGCGCGCCCGGCGGCTCGTCCCTTGGCCAGCGCCTTGCCGGGGCCAGCCGCACCAGCGCGCTGGGCAATGGCGGGGCGCCCGGCGTGCGCCGGGACGACCTGGAATTCATGAGCGAGGTGGACGCGGCCCTGCACCGCAAGGGGCATCCGCTGGCCTTCCTGCTGTCCGGCTCGCTGGGGGTGTTCTTGCTGGTGTTCATTGCCTGGGCGGCCTTTGCCTCGCTGGACGAGGTAACGCGTGGCCAGGCCCAGGTCATTCCTTCGCAGCGCATCCAGGAGATCCAGAACCTGGAGGGCGGCATCATCAGCGAGATATTCGTGCGCGAAGGGCAGATCGTGGAAAAGGGCACCGTGCTGGTGCGCCTGGACAACGAATCGGCCGCCAGCTTCTTTCGCGACGCGGTGGCCAAGTCGTACGAGCACATGGCCGCCATCGCCCGCCTGGAGGCGGAACTGGCGGGCAAGGACCCGGTATATCCGCCCGAAGTGGTGCAGAAGGCTCCGCAGGTGATCGCCGACCAGACCTCCATCCACAACGCCCGCAAGCGCCAGCTGGAACTGGAACTGAGCGTGCTGGAAAGCCAGCTTTCGCAGAAGCGCCAGGAAGTGGACGAAATGGTGGGACGGCAGGGCCAGTTGGGCGCCAGCCTGCGCGTGGCGCAGGAACAGCGCGACATCGCCCGTCCGCTGGTGGAAAAGCAGATCTACTCCAAGGTGGACTACCTGAGCCTTGAGCAGCGCGTCATCCAGCTGCGCGGCGACATCAATTCGCTGGCCGTGAACATTCCCAAGGCGCGCAGCGCGGTGCACGAGGTGGAGCAGCGGCTGTCGCATCGCAAGGCCGAGGTTCGTTCGCAGGCGGTGGAAGAAATCAACAAGCGCCGCGTGGAGCTCAACTCGCTGCGCGAAACCCTGTCCGCCGGTGAAGACCGGGTGACCCGTACCGACCTGCGCGCCCCGGTGCGCGGCACGGTGAAGCGGATCATCATCAACACTCAGGGCGGGGTGGTGAAGCCGGGCGAATCCATTCTGGAACTGGTGCCGCTGGACGACACCCTGCTGGTGGAGGCGCGCATCCGCCCGGCGGACATTGCCTTCCTGCATCCGGGCCAGAAGGCCATCGTCAAGATCACCGCCTATGACTTCTCCATCTATGGCGGGCTGGAGGCGGGGCTGGAACAGATCAGCGCGGACACCATAGAGGACCGCAAGGGCGAGTTCTATTATCTGGTCAAGCTGCGCACCAGGAAGAACGCCATTACCTATCGCGGCGAAAACCTGCCCATCATGCCGGGCATGACCGCCACGGTGGACATTCTCACCGGCAAGAAGACGGTGCTCGACTATCTGCTGAAGCCCATCCTGAAGGCGCAGCAGAATGCCCTGCGGGAGCGTTGATGCGGCAAGGGGCCAGGGGTGAGGGAAACGGCGCGGGCACCGCGCCGCATCATCCCGGTCCGCCGGTTGCGGCGGGCGGGGCCGGGGGGGCGCGTGCGCGCCGTCAGCCCGGCGAACCGGGCAGACCGGGCAGATCGGGCAGAGCGGGCGCAGATGGCCCGGCATGGTCTCGTTTCGGGCGCCGCCTGCGGGCATTGCCGGTGCTTGCCCTGCTTGCCGTATGCTTTTTGAGCCTGGCGGCGGGCGTTGGACCGTGGGGCGCAGCGCAGCCCGACGCGGCCATGGCGGTCGGTTCCACCCCCAAGGCAGCACCGATGCCGACGCAGGATGCGGGCACCGTCGCACGCACCGGGACGCCCGCCACCCCCGGGGTGCGCGGCGTGGTGACAGCTGCCGCCCGGGATGCAGGCGAACCGGCGCGGGACGTGGCCGGGGCGGACACGACCGTACAGGCAACGCGCACTGCTGCCGATACGCCCGATACGCCTGATACTCCCGACAGGCCCGACAGGCCCGATGTGGCCGATGTGGCCGGTGTGGCCGATGTGCCCGATGTGCCCGATGTGTCGGACAGGCCCGACGTGCCTCCGCCCACCCCGAAGGTGAACGGAGCCGATGCCGCCGACGGAAAGGGAACGTCCCCGGTGTCCACGGACGCGGTGGACACGGCCCCGGTGGGCACGTCCCCGGTGGGCACGTCCCCCGTGGGCCCGCCCGATGCGCCCCTTGTGGCCCAGGCGGAACAGGCCGGACAAACCGGACAGGCCGGACAGGCCGGGCAGGCGAGATCGGCAGGCCAGGCCGCGCAGCCAAGGCAGCCGGGCCAGCCGGGACAGTCGGAGCAGGCGGCGGAAGCCGCCCAACCCGCCCAACCCGCCCAACCCGTCCAACCCCGGCAGGGCGCCTCGTCGGCCTCGCGGGGCATCCGGCTGTTCAACACCATAGAGTTCCGGGGGCCGCTGAAGAACCTGCCCAAGTGGGACCGGGTGCTGAACGTGGACCGCAAGACGCCGGGGCTGATTCCGGAGCGGGCACTGGGCGGGCGCAATGCCCTGTGGGGCGAGTTGCGGTCCGAATGGCGCGGCCTGTCCACCATGGACAAGTTGCGCAACGTGAATTCCCTGTTCAACCAATGGCCCTACCGGCTGGACAGCGAAGTATGGGGCGTGGTGGACTACTGGGCGGCGCCCATCGAGTTCCTGCGCAAGTCGGGTGATTGCGAAGACTACGCCATCACCAAGTATTTTGCCCTGAAGCAGCTTGGCGTGCCCGTTTCGGACATGCGCATCGTCATCCTGCTGGACTCCATCCGCCGGTTGGCCCATGCCATCCTGGTGGTGTATACGGGGGGCGACGCCTACGTGCTGGACAATCTGTCCAACGTGGTGTTGTCGCACCAGCGCTACGGGCACTACGTGCCGCAGTACTCCATAAACGAAGAATACCGATGGGCGCACATCCCTATCAGGGGCGGCCCAGGTACCCGAAGAATGCAATAGGGGCTGTTTCTGAATTGTCCTTCCGCCCGTTGGCTGCGTCAAACTTTGCCTGCCATGGCGGTCGAATACGAGAAGAGCGCGATGCGGTCGCCATCCGTAATGCTCGAAGACTCGCATAACGGCTGCCGCATACTCCCTTATGGCAGGCTCGTTTTCCTTGCCAACGAACGGAAATCCTATGTTAGAAACAGCCCCTGGAGTGCATCAACATTGAAAACGGTTGTCGGGAGATGCCCCGGCGGTGCGAAAACGCCGCCCACCCCGATTGAAAAATCTGTCCAGACCGTGGAGGACCCATGGCAGAGAACAGCGCATCGACAGGCACGCCGGACCGCGACAGACCCGCCAGCCGTTCGCGGCTTCTGTGGTTCGGCATCGTGGTGCTTGGGGTTACCGTGGCTGCCGCCACGGTGAGTGCCTACTGGAACATATCCGACGCACGGCACAAGCTGGAGGCGGACATTGCCCAGCGCCAGTCCGTGCTCACGCTGGCCCGCGTGGAGTCCGTGAACCTGTGGCTGGATTCCATGACCGAGCAGGGCGCGCGGCTGATCAATGCCGACCTGTTCCGGCTGTTCGCCTCGGAAGTGAACCAGTTGGAAGGCGACGTGGGCCTGCTGCTGAATAAGCCGGGTCAGGACGCGGACAAGTCGTCCCAGTCCGGGAAGAACGGCGGCAAGCCGGGCGCCGCCCAGGGCGCCGGTGCCGGAGATGACGACATCTCGCAACTGGCCGCGCAGCTGCCGCTGATGCGCAACCTGCTGCGCGAGTTCGTGACCTATTCCGACTTCGTGTCCGGGCGCATCGTGAACACCCGCGCCCAGACCTACATTTCCACCGACGCCACCCCCGTGCCGCTGAACGAGGACCAGCAGGCCGGCATCCGCAGCGTGCTGGAAACGGGCAGGATGCGTTTCTCGCATGCCCGTTCCACCCAGACCGGGCTGGTGCTGGACCTGTTCATGCCCATCCTGCCGCCCCAGTTCGAGGCGGCCACCGGCGCGCGGCCCGTGGCGGTGCTGCTGTTGTCCAAGATCATTTCCGGCAAGGTGGGCGAGTTCCTGGCCGCCTCGCCGCTGGTGGAGAAGGGGCAGGTGTCGCGCCTGGTGCAGCGTACCCCGCGCGGGTTCGAGGAAATCGCCCCCTCGGCCCAGGAAGGGCTGAAGAACGTGCCCCCGCCCGCCCTCGCGGAAACCGGCGACCTGCCCTTCATGCGACGCACCTCGGTGGATGGCGGCACGCAGGTGTACTCCACCGGGCGCAAGGTGCCGAACCTCGAATGGTGGACGGTGGAGGAAATTCCCGCCGATCTCGCCCTGGCCCGCCTGGCCGAGCGCGAGCGCACCGTGGTGGGGCTGGCCGTATTGTGCACCCTGCTGCTGGTGGTCATGCTGGCCTCGCTGTGGTGGTGGCTGGTGGGTCGCGAGCAGCGCGAAATAGCCCGCGACTTCAAGGCCCTGTTCGAGGTCATCGACGACCAGAAGCAGCTTCTGGACGGCATCAACTCGGCCATGACGCACCCCGTTTCGCTCACCGACGACCAGAGCGTGTTCCAGTACGTCAACCGCGCCTTTGCCCGCGCCGTGGGCCGCGGCCCGGAAGAACTGCTGGGCATGGACATGCAGGCGGTATTCGGCTTCGACACCGCGCGGCGCATCACCGCGCCCGACGCCCAGGTGCTCATGGGCGGCGACCCGGCCACGGTGAACGAGGTGGTGTACCTGCAATCGCGCAAGCGGCACTTCCAGATCGTCAAGGCCCCGCTGTTCGGCCCCGACGGCAGGCAGGTGCGCGGGGTGGTTTCGGTGTTCCACGATATCACCGAACTGGTCGAGGCGCAGGAACGCAACCGCCGGGTGGTGCAGCAGACCATCGACGCGCTGGTGCGGGCCATCGAGCAGACCGACCCGTATCTGGCGGGCCATTCGCGGCTGATGGGCATTGCGGCCAGCCTGACCGCGCGGGCCATGGGCCTTGGCGAGCGCGACGTGGCCACGGTGGAGGCGGCGGCCAACCTTTCGCAGGTGGGCAAGATGTTCGTGCCGCGCGACATCCTGAACAAGCCCGGCAAGCTCACGACGCAGGAAAAGCAGGAGATGGAACGCCACGTGGAATACGCGCGCGACGTGCTGTCCTCCATCGAATTCGATCTGCCGGTGCTGCCCGCCATCATCCAGATGAACGAGCGGCAGGACGGCAAGGGTTACCCCGAGGGCCTTTCCGGCGAGCAGATATCCGCCCATGCCCGTATCCTGGCCGTTACCAACGCCTTCTGCGCCATGCTGCGTCCCCGTTCGTACCGCCCGGCCCTGCCGCTGGAGAAGGTGCTGGACGCCCTGGAAAGCCAGACCGACAGCTACGACGTGAACGTGGTGCATGCCCTGCGCGACGTGCTGGACACTCCGGCGGGCGAGCGGCTGATGGACCAGGTTGGCGGGGCGGCCGCTGGTGGGGCCAACGGCGGCAACGGGGCGGCCTAGCCGCAACGTGTTCCGCCGCCCGCGTGGCGGACGGAATCCATATGATGCACAGCAAAGGGGGGCGCCATGCGGCGCCCCCCTCTCATGTGGCATGCACAGTCTCCGCGCGAGCAGTCGGGGCGGGATGGTGACGGTGCGTGCCCCGCGACCGTCGCGGCGCCGACAGCAGGTCGAGCGGGGCTCAGGCCCCGGGCGTGTCGCGCAACGAGGCCACGAATTCCTTCACCCGCGCCTCGATGGCGTCACGTATCATGCGGGTGGCCCGCAGGCGCTGCTCTTCATCGCCAACCAGCCCGGCAGGGTCGTCGAAGGGCCAGTGATGGCGGCGGACCACGCCGGGGAACAGGGGGCACTGCGCTTCGCCCTCGGCGCACACGGTGACCACGTGGTCGTACATGCGCCCCTGGCTGAACAGCTCGAACACCGAGCGGGCCGTGGCGCCCGAAATGTCGATGCCCACCTCTTGCATGACCTTTATGGCCAGCGGATTGAGGGGGCCGGGTTCCAGCCCCGCGCTCTCCGCCAGAAAGGCCTGGCCCCCGTGCTTGCGCAGGAAGGCTTCGGCCATCTGGCTGCGGGCGGAGTTGTGTACGCAAAGGAACAGGACTCGGATGGCATGCATGGCGGCCTCCATTTGGTTTTTTGGCAAAATGGCATGCTTGGGTGACGAAATGGTGTCGGCATGAAAAAGCGCCGGGGCCCGAAGGTCCCGGCGCTGGAATCGGCAATGCTCGCGGTGTGCGGCGTGCTCCCCGTCAGGCGCGCGCGCCCGCGAAACGGCCCTTTCCGGTGATCAGGCGCGCATCTCGGCGGTCAGGCGGCGCAGGTCGCCCGCCAGCCCGGCGAGATCGTTCACCGCCGTGGCCGAGCGGGACATGATCTGCGCGGTGTCCTGGGCGATCATGTTCACCTCTTCGGTGGACCGGCTGATCTGCTCGCTGGCGGCGGACTGTTCCTCCGACGCCGTGGCGATGGAGCGCACCTGGTCGGCGGTCTGGTCCACCATGGACACGATTTCCTTCAGCGCGCCGCCGGACTTTTCGGTGAGTTCGGTGGAGCGCATCACCGCGTCCACGGCTGCCGCCGTGGCCTGCACGTTGTCGCGCGCGCCGGACTGGATGGAGGCGATGGCCTGGCCCACCTCGCGGGTGGCGCCCATGGTCTTTTCGGCCAGCTTGCGTACTTCGTCGGCCACCACGGCGAATCCGCGCCCGGCGTCACCGGCGCGGGCCGCCTCGATGGCGGCGTTCAGCGCCAGCAGGTTGGTCTGGTCGGCGATGTCCTCGATGACCTGCATCACCCGGCCGATGTCCTCGGCCTGGCGGCCCAGCCCTTCCATGTTGGCGCGCAGGTCCACGGCCAGGTCGCGCACGCCGGTGATGGCCTGCACCACGTCGGCCACCAGGTGTTCGCCCTCGTCGGCCTTGGCCCGCGCGCCCTCGGCGTTGGCCGCCGCCTGCGAGGCGTTGTGGGCCACCTCCAGCATGCTGGCGTTCATCTGTTCCATGGCGGTGGCCGTCTCGGAGGCGCGGGCGCGCTGCCTGTCGGCGCCGCCGTTGGCGTCCTGCACCTGGCGGGCCAGTTCGTCCGCCGCGGTGGCCACCTGGCGGGCGATGCCGTCGGCCTGCTCGGCCACGCGGGTGATGGCGGCGTGCTGGGCCTCGGTGCGGGCCTGCTGGGTGCGCAGGTCGGTGACGTCGGCGTAGATGGTGAAGGCCCCGATGAGGGTGCCGTCAAGATCGTACAGCGGGGCCACGTCCACCTGCGCGTGCACGGTCTTGCCGGTCTCGGTGGTCAGGTCCACGCTCAGGCTGCATTCGGCGCTGCCGCTTTTCAGGCAGCGGCGGGTGGCCATGTCGTCCACGTCGCGGCCATACACGAAGCGGTCCAGTTGCCTGCCCACCCAGTCCTTGGAGGTACCGGGCCGCTCCAGCAACTGCACCAGCGCATCGTTGGTGAACACCACCTTCTCGTCCGGCGCGCTGATGGCAAAGGGCATGGTCATGCCGTTCAGCACCCCCTGGGTGAAGCCGAGCTTGTTCTTCATCTCGGCCACCATGGCGTTGACGGCGCCAATGGTGTCGCCCACGGCGTCGCGCGCCTCGTAGCGCATGGTGGCGGAAAAATCGCCCGATGCCACGGTGCGGGCATAGGCGGCCAGTTGCCCCATGGGCTTCATCAGTTCGCGCACCAGCACCCACACGAACAGCACCGCCAGCGCCAGCGCCGCCACGCCGCCGCCCGCCGTCCAGCGCAGCATGTCGGTGTCCGCGCCCTGCAACATCTCGTCGCGGGTCATGGCCACGGCCAGGTACATGTCCCACGGCTCGAAATAGCGCACGTAGCCCACCTTGTGGCCCTGGTATTCCCATTCCAGGAACCCGTTACGGGTTTCCATCATCTGCTTGCCGTAGACGTCTTGCAGAATGTTGGTGCCGGTGCGGGTGGGGTGCAGCACGCGGTTGCCGTCGGGAGAGAAGATGAACGTGTAGCCGCGCCCGCCCACCTTGGCCTGGCCGAACATGGTGCGGAAGGCCTCGGTAAGCAGGGGCTCGCCCACGAACAGCGCGCCGACGACCTTGTCGTAGGCGTCCTTCACCGGACGGTAATGGGTGCGGAAAGGCTTGCCCATGACCATGGCCCGGCCCGTGTAGTCGTTGCCCGCGGCAATGGCCTTGTACACCGGGCTGGACTCGGGGATGTAGGTGTCGATGGCGCGCTTGCCCTGGGCATCGGTGATGGTGGTGGCCACGCGCAGCAGTTTGCCGGGCAGCAGCACGAACAGGGTGGCGTCCGAACCCACGGTGCGCTTGTGCCGCTCCACCAGCGCGTTGGGCGAGAAGGGCAGGGGCATGCCGTCGCTGCTCAGTTCGAAATCCGGCACGGATACGGTGGATGTGGCACCGGTGGTCTGGTCCGTCACCTGATGCGTGGCCGCGCCGGACGCGCCGAGGTGCAGTTCGCCCTGGCCCAGCAGCCCGCTGACCAGGGCCTCCAGGCTGTTGTGCAGCGCCTCGCCGCCAATGCGGTCCTGCATGGACGCCACGTCGCACATGGCGTCCATGAACCCGGCAAGGTTGTCGTGGCCCAGCCTGTCCAGCGTGCCCTGGGTACGCCAGGCCACCAGGCCGGACAGGAACACGATGGTACACAGTACCACCCCGATGACCCCGGAATACATCTTGGTGGTGATCTTGAGCGTGTCTAGCCGCATTGTCGTCGCCTCCCGTTGACGGTCCCCCAAAAGTCCGTAAGGCCCCACTCCTCCGATGGGGGATTGCCCTATTTTTCACAAGAGGTCAATCGATTTTTGCATACGCAGGCGTCGCAAAGTTTCTCTAATGCGCTGAAATTGAATGATGAAAATATGGGTCGAGAGCGCCGGGGCCTGCGGCGGATGGTTGTGTGCGGTGTCGAACAAATGCGCAACGGCCCGGTGGGGTGCCGGGCCGTTGCGTGGCGTCTTGTCGGAAAGGATGGCTGCGTGGCGCGGTGGTGGGGCGCCGTGGCGGGGGCTAGTTTGCGGTCCCGGTGTCGTCCGGGAGGGGGCCTTTCGTGGTGGTGCCTTCCGTGGCGGGTGTTGCGTGGGCCAGCGCGGCCATGCGCTTCACCTGGCGGCACACGCCCATGACCAGGTCGAATTCGTGGCGGCGCAGCCGGGTGCGCCCCAGAAAGCGGCGCACCGGCATCATGAAGTAGTCCGGGTTGTCGGCGCGCAGATAGTCGATGGCCAGCAGGGTGTCGCGCAGGGTGCCGTGCAGCAGTTCCAGTTCCGCGTGGTTGGCCAGGCGAGAATCCGGGGCCGGGCCGGGGCGGAACGGGTGCGCCGCCGCGCCCTTCAGGCATTCGTACAGCACCACCAGCACCGCCTGGGCCAGGTTCAGCGACGAGGCCTCCGGCGCGGTGGGGATGGTCAGCAGGCGGTGGCAGTGCTCGATTTCGTCATTGGTCAGCCCCCGGTCTTCCGGGCCGAACACCATCGCCACCCGGTCGCCCCCGGCCAGCACCGGGCAGGCCTCCGCCGCCGCACGCTCGGGCGAAAGCAGTTCGCGCCGCCAGCCGCCCGTGCGCGCCGTGGTGCCGAACACCACCGCGCAGTCGGCCACCGCCTCGGCCAGCGTGCCCACCACGCGTACCCCGGACAGGATGTCCTGTCCCTTGGGCGTGGCCAGCGGCACCGCCTTGGCCGGGTCGCCGTCCGCCTCGCTCCAGCGTTCCGGGTCCACCAGCACGATGTCGCGCGCGCCCATGTTGGCGCACGCCCGGGCCACCATGCCCACGTTTTCCGGAAACCGGGTCTTTACCAGTACCACCGTCAGGTTGTGCAGCATTTTCGTTTGGGGAAGAAGGTTGGAGGGAGAGGGAAAAGACAGGAGTATCGGGGGAAGGGAGGAAAAATTTGTAAATTTTTCCTCCCTTCCCCCGAACCCCCATCCCTCCTTTCAAACTTTTAATTTGGTCCGTTGGGCGGAAGGGGGAGAAGCCTACGCGGGCCAGACCTGCCCCGCGCCCATGACCGCCACCACGGCCCCGGCGGCGAACTTGAGCGACAGGCCCAGAAACTTGCCGACGAACGCGCCCCAGGCGGCCTGCCGGGCCGCGTCGCGCGGGCGTCCGTGGCTCAGTTCCGCAAGATAGCAGCCGAACCACGCCCCGGCCAGCGCGCCGGGCAGCGCGCCCAGGCCGAACAGGAAGGGCGCGCCCAGGATGGCCCCGGCGATGGCCCCCAGAATGCCCCCCAGGTTGCCCCGCCCGGTGGACCCGTAGCGCTTGCCGCCCAGCATCTGCACGCCGAATTCCAGCACCTCGCCCGCGGCGGCTGCCCCGATGACCGTGACGAAGAACCACGTGTCCATGCCCGGCGCGGCGGGGGCCAGCAGCTTCCACAGTGCCAGCGTGCCCACGGCCAGCCAGTTGCCCGGCAGCCCGAACACGTTGAGGCCGATCATGCCGAACAGCACGATGGTGCACAGGGTGGCGAGAATGTAGTCCATGGGGCTCCGTGGGAAGTTTGTGGCGCGACCATGTCCGGTCGCCCGTTGTATTGGAATCATACCCCTCAATTGAAAAGTTTTGAAAGAGGGAAGGGGGTATGGGGGAAGGGGGAAAACTTTTGCGCCAGCCGTTAGGCGAGCGCATAGCGCGAGTCTTACGGATGGCGACCGCAGCGCGCTAAAGTTTTCCCCCTTCCCCCATATTTTCTTTCTTTTTTCTTACAACGCGGGGCGTTCGCGCAGGTCCTGCACGCGCTGGGCCTTGCCTTCGCTTTTGGGCAGGCTGTTGTGCTGGACCAGGTCCACCTTGGGGGTGACCAGGATTTCGTCGTGGATGCGGCGGGTGATGCGTTCGCGCAGGCCGTGCAGCTTGCGCATGTCTTCCTCGAAGTATTCGTCGCGGATTTCCACCTTCACGCGCAGCACGTCGCGGAAGTCGTCGCGTTCCAGCACGATGAGGTAGTTCTGGCCCACTTCGGGGAAGCCCATGAGCACCTGTTCCACCTGCATGGGGTAGATGTTCACGCCCTTGACGATGAGCATGTCGTCGGCGCGGCCCAGGATGCGGTCGAGCCTGCGGTGCACGCGGCCGCAGGGACATTCGCCGGGCAGGAACCGGGTCAGGTCGCGGGTGCGGTAGCGCAGCACGGGCATGCCCTGGCGGCACAGGGTGGTCATGACCAGTTCGCCCACCTCGCCGTCGGGTACGGCTTCGCCGGTGGCAGGGTTTATGATTTCGGCAATGTAGGCGTCTTCCCAGACGTGCAGGCCGTCCTGGTGCACGCACTCGAAGGCCACGCCGGGGCCGTTCATCTCGGACAGGCCGTAGGAGTTGTAGGCCTTCAGGCCCAGCATGTCCTCGATGCGGCGGCGGGCTTCCTCGGTGTGGGGTTCCGCGCCGATGAGGGCGATGCGCAGGGGCAGTGCGGCGGGGTCTTCGCCCTCGTCACGCAGGGCGGCGCCCAGGTACAGCGCGTACGAGGGGATGATGTGCGCCACGGTGGTCCGGAAGTCGCGCACCAGCTTGACCTGGCGGCGGGTGTTGCCCGCACCGGCGGGGATGGTCAGGCAGCCCAGGCGTTCGGCCCCGTAGTGGATGCCGAGGCCGCCGGTGAACAGGCCGTACCCGGCCATGTTCTGGAACACGTCCTCGCGGCGGATGCCCACCATGTGCATGCAGCGGGCCATCAGGTCGGCCCAGGAATTGAGGTCGGACTGGGTGTGGTAGACCACGGTGGGGGTGCCGGTGGTGCCGCTGGAGGCATGCATGCGCACCAGTTCCGACTTGGGCACGCAGATCAGCCCGTCGGGGTACTGGGCGCGCAGGTCGTCCTTGCTGGTGAGCGGGATGCGCCGCACGTCGTCCAGCGAGCGGATGGAGCCGGGGGTAACGCCCGCCTCCTTCAGCCGCTGGCCGTAGAAGGGCGACTTCATGGCCTGCTCCACGGTGTTGCGCAGGCGGACGATCTGGGCGGCGGTGATGGCCTCGCGGCTCCAGGTTTCGGCGATGTCGAAGAACTCCATGGCACCCCTCTTTATGGTTGCCCGCGTGGCGGGCCGTGTTGGCCGAAAAAACCGTGTGCGCGGCGGCGTTGCAACTGGCGGGCGTTGTGACGGCAGACCGTGTCCGCTCTCGGGTTGCGGGTCGCGCGGGGGCTAAACCCCGCCGCGCAAGTCCAGCCCGTGCAGCAGCCCGTGGCAGCCCGCCAGCATCATGTCGCCGTGCGGGGCGATGAACTGGCCGTGCCCGCGCAGCATTTCGCGGCGCGGCCCCAGCACGAAGGCGGGGCGAAAGCCTTCCGTCTCCGGCGGGATGTCCGGGGCAAAGGCGCTGCCGTGGCCTCCGGCGGCGCGCACCTGCTCGTCGGGCAGCCAGCACAGGCGGAATTCGTTCAGGTCGTGCAGCAGGCTTTCGGTGGTCAGCATGCCGGTGTGGTGCTCGTACACGCCCCACACCCGCTGGCGGAACACCAGAAAGGCGATGGTGTGGCTGTTGCCCGCGTTGACCACCAGCACCCCTTCGCGGGCGCTGCGGGCCTGTACTTCGGGCAGTGCCAGCGCGCCCAGCACGGCGGCGGCGCCGGTATCGGCCACGGGGCCGCCGCCGATGGCCCGCTGCAAGGTGGCCAGGCGGGTGAACTGGGCGGGCGGCGTGTCGTAGATCAGGCTGGCCGGGTTGGCGCCTGCTTGGCCGTCACCGGACTGGCCGTCCGTGGAATGGTTCAGGAAGCCGCGCCACAGCTCGAAGCGGCCCACGGTGTTGGACCCCTGCGGGTGGTGCCCGTGGTCCTGCGCGGCGGCCACCACCAGATGCGGCTGCGGCAGGCCGCAGGTATCCAGCAGGGCGCGCCAGAAGCCGGGCTCGTAGTCGGCCAGGCGCACCGGGACGGACCCGGCGGGGCAGGATTCGGCGATGTCCACGCCAAGGGCGCGCACCCGGTCCGGGTTGTCGTGCAGGGCCAGGGCCGCTTCCGGATGGGCGGCCATGCGCAGCCCGGCGGCCACGTGGGCCTTCACCGCGCCGAAGAAGCCGCCGCCCATGTTCTCGCTGTGCAGCCAGATGTGGCGTCCCTCGGCGGTGAGTTCGGCGATGCGCCTGGCCACCCGGCGGGCGGGCGTGGGCAGCACGAAGCGTGGCCAGTTTTCCGGATTCAGGCCGGGCATGGTCAGCAACACGTCCTGGGTGCCGCTGCCGATGTCCAGGCACAAGATGCTGCCGGGGCCGGGGGCGCCGGATTCGGGATGGGGGGATGCGGAATTGTTCCGGGCCTGCGGGGCGGGGTGAAAGTTGGGTATGTTCATGCTTGGGTACGGTTCATGTGGATTCGGGGGGCCGCGCGATCGCAGGCCGTGCCATGGCGTGGCGGCCCGCAAGGGGCTGCCGGAAAAGGCCGTTGCGGCGGCGGATGAAGGCAGGGCACGACAGTACATGCAAACCCGCAACCACCGCAAGCCGCTGAGGGCGCGGGCGGGGTGGGCGGTGCGGCGTGCAGGGGCCGGGGTTGCCATGGGGCATGGGGATGTCTGGAGTGACAGGGGAGGACGGGGCGACATGAAGGCAGGGGGTGGACGGTCGTCTGGCGGGCTCGGCAACCCACGCGCGGCGGGGGGGATACCGGAAGCGAACTGGGCCTCCGGCTTTGGGGTGTGCTCCATCCGGGGAATTGCGGGCGTCGTTTTGCCGCGGCCCAGCGCGGCAGGGAGAAGGCCGCGGAAACGCCGCGCCGCCGGTTTGCCGCGCATCGGCCCGGTGGTGCGGAAAAACGGCAGAAAGTGCTTGCCAATCCGGGGTGTCCAACGCTATACGGTCGTTCCCCGTGCCGAGGTGGTGGAATTGGTAGACACGCTATCTTGAGGGGGTAGTGGGAGAAATCCTGTAAGGGTTCGAGTCCCTTCCTCGGCACCATATTTCGAAGAGGCCGCAGTGGAAACGCTGCGGCCTCTTCCTTTGTGTTTGAAACGCGGCGCGTGGGCTGGGAAAACCGGAACAAGCTTCCAGCGTTGGCTGCGCTGATCATCTTTTTATATCAATATGTTATGCTGCAAACGCTAAATTTCAATATCAGTAATAATTACTATTGCTAAAATAGTGGTTTTCGATATAGTTCCCTCAACGATTTGGGGTCACCAAATGATCCAAGGTGTTATCGAACCCTGCGACCTTGCGGCACAGGCCTGAAAGACGGCAACGCTCGTGAGGTTTCGCACAGGCAACGGGCAGGCGGATGCCCGCCACAGGAGGCGATGATGCGAAAGGGAACAGCATGGATGTTGGCGGGTTGGGCCATTGCGGCGGCCATGGGGTTTGCCGTGCCCACCTTGTACGCGGTGCCGGGAGCGCACGCGGCAGCCGCCGAAAAGGGAGCCGCCGAAAAGGGTCCGGCGGACAAGCAGCCGGTGAAGGGCGTGCCGCAGATGGCCAAGTTCAGGCAGGTGTCGGAAGTGGTGCGCGACAAGTGCATGGCCTGCCACAGCCGCGACTACGATCTGCCGTTCTACGCCAAGGTGCCCGGCATCAAGCAGATGATCGAGAAGGATTTCCGCGATGGTCTGCGCGCCATGGACCTGAACGTGGAACTTGTCGACGCTGCCAAGGACAAGCCCGTGGGCGAGGCCACCATCGCCAAGATGGAATGGGTGGTGCTGAACGAAACCATGCCCCCGGCCAAGTTCACGGCGGTGCACTGGGGCAGCCGCCTGAACGCCGAAGACCGCAAGGCCATCCTGGAATGGGGGGCGGGCACGCGCGCGGCCCACTATGCCGCCGGCGCCGCACCCAGCCGCGCCAACGAGCCGCTGCAGCCCCTGCCCGCATCGTTGCCCACCGATGCCCGCAAGGTGGCCCTGGGCGAGCGGCTGTTCAACGACAAGCGCCTGTCCTCCGACAACACCCTGGCCTGTTCCGGCTGCCATGCCGAGGACAAGGCGGGCACCGACAACCGCCGCTTCGCCGAGGGCATCCGCAAGCAGTTCGGTGACATCAATGCCCCCACCACCTTCAACGCCGTGTTCAACACCCGCCAGTTCTGGAACGGCCGTGCGGCCGACTTGCAGGAGCAGGCGGGCGGTCCGCCCCTGAATCCCATCGAGATGGGTTCCAGGGACTGGAACGAGATCATCGCCAAGCTGGCGGAAGACCCGAACCTGACGGCGGAATACTCGGCCCTGTACCCCGGCGGCTGGAGCGCGGCGGGCATCACCGACGCCATCGCCGAGTACGAAAAGACCCTGATCACTCCCAACAGCCGTTTCGACAAGTGGCTGAAGGGCGACGACAAGGCCCTGACCCAGGCGGAACTGGACGGCTACCAACGGTTCAAGGCGTATCGCTGTTCCAGTTGCCACGTGGGCAAGGCCGTGGGCGGCCAGTCGTTCGAATACACGGACCTGAAGGCCGACTACTTCAAGGACCGGGGCAACCCGCTGGGTTCCGACGCGGGCCTGAAGGACTTCACCAAGAAGCCCGAAGATATGCACCGCTTCAAGGTGGCCAACCTGCGCAACATCGAGCTGACCGCGCCCTACATGCATGACGGCACCGTGACCACCCTGGACGACGCCGTGCGCATCATGGGCGCCTACCTGTCCGGCATGCCCATTCCCGAAGGCGACCGCGCGCTCATCGTGTCCTTCCTGCGCACGCTGACCGGCGAATACAAGGGCAAGCCGCTGACCGGCGTGGCCGTGGCCAAGTAGCGGCTGGCGGCGCGGCGGCACGCGCCGGGCTGGCCGCATACGATCAGGACCGGCACTACGATACATGATGCATAAGGGCGGAACGGGATTTCCCGTTCCGCCCTATCTGTTGGAGCGGGGTGGCGGCAAGCGCGGGTGAGGAATGCGCGTGCCGAACGAGTCTGCGGATGAGCCTGCCGGGCGCGGGGGGCGTCGTGTCGGCGAGTATCCCAACGGTTTGCGGGCGCGGAGCTAGGGCCGGAACAGGTCGCGCAGAATCCCGGCAAAAAAGGCGGCAGCGGCGGGTACCTGCCGCCGGGCGGGCAGGGCCAGCAGCACCGGGACGGACAGGGATGTGTGTATTCCGGGGGCACTCGTTTGTGAGGCATCCGTTTGGGGCGCATCCGCCAGGGCGGCGGCGTCCAGGGCGCGCAGTTCGCCCCGGTCCACCTCGTCGCGCACGGCGCACAGGGGCACCACGGCCACGCCCAGTCCCGCCGCCACGCACCGCTTGACGATGACGATGCTGGAGCATTCCAGCACGGCCCCCGGCCGCACGTGGGCGGCGGCCAGGGTCTGTTCGATGGCGGGGCGCAGGCTCCATACGTGGCGGGTAAGCACCAGCGGCTGACCCGCAAGGTCTGCCGGGGTCACCCGGTCGCGCCCGGACTGCGGCGAACCGGCTAGGGGCGAACCGGGCGCGGCGATGCACACCAGCGGTTCCCGGCGCAGGGTTTCCATGTCCACGCCATCGGCGGCGAAGGGGCGGCCCAGCAGCAGGGCCAGGTCGACCTCGCCGTGGCGCAGGTCCGCCGCAAGGCCGTGGCGCGAGGCCGTGGCCACGTGCACCCGCGTGGACGGAAAGCGCGCGCGGAAGCGGCGCAGCGCCTCCGGCAGGCAGAGCATGCCGAGGCTTTGCGACATGCGCACGGAAAGCTCGCCGGAATCGGCGTCGTGGGTGACGGCGCGGCGGGCGTCGTCGGCCATTTCGGCGATGCGCCGGGCGCGGGGCAGCAGCCGCCGTCCGTGGTCGGTGAGCAGCACCCGGCGGCCCGTCCGTTCGAACAGCGGCACGCCCAGGTCCTCTTCCAGCGCGCGGATCTGCGCGGTGACGGTGGAGGGGGCGTAGTGCAGCGATTCTGCCGCCTTGCGGAACGAGAGCCCGGCGGCCACGGCCAGAAAGGTCTTCAGGTGGCGGATGTCCATGGGGTGCTCCGTGCGTTGCTCCCGTGGGGCGGGGGCGCCGGTTCGGGCTCGATAGGGGGCCGGTAAGGGCTCGGTGCGGGTCGGTAAGGGGCTGGCGTGCTTATTCCGTTCGATTTTCGTGAACACAAACTTCACGACGATTCGTTTGTCTCGCAACATGGCACGGGGTATCACGGCTGGCAAGAGGGTGATGGCCCTCGTGCGATTCGAGAAAGCCGAACCAAGGAGTCCGCCATGAACGACCAACTGCGCGCGCTGACCGTGCAGCGCAAGCGTGCCCATTCACGGCTTGCGGCTTCGGGCGCCCCCGTGTACGCCGCCTTTCTGGACATGGAGCGGGCCGCCTACGCGGACGGCGCGCTGACGAAACACCACAAGGAACTGATTGCCGTGGGAATTTCCGTGGTTCTGGACTGTCGCTCGTGCATGCAGTGGCACATCGAGCAGGCGGCTATCGCCGGGGCGGGCCCCGCCGAGGTGCTGGAGGCGATGGAGGTGGGCATCGAGATGGGCGGCGGACCGGCCACCGTGTCCGCCCGCTTCGCGCTGGAGGTCATGGACGAGGTGTTCGGGGCGCGGTGGCCGGACGGCGTGAAGGCGGGCATCGCCTCGCGCCGGGGGTCCGCCAGGGCTGACGCATCCGATGCTGCGGCCATGGGCACCGGGCAATCCGCCCCCGGCGGCGAGGGTGCGGCATGACCGACTTTTTCGCGCAGGCCGCATCCCTTGCCGGGAATCTGGCCGCCACGCTGGGTGCCGCCATTCCCGCGCTCCCCGATCTGCCTAATCTGCCCGATCTGCCCGATCTGCCCGTTCTGCACGGACTGCGTGATCTGCCCGGCTTGGGCGACCTGCACGACATGCACGCCCTGGGCGCGGTAAGCGCGGCGGCGTTGGCCGCCGGGTTCACCCAGGGCTTCGCCGGGTTCGGCTCCACGGTCATTGCCCTGCCCCTGCTGGTGGCCGTGCTGGGCATGCGGGTGGCCGTGCCGCTGGGCTGCCTGATGGCGCTGGCCATCAACGTGGCGCTGGTGGGCCGCATGTTCGGGCACGTGCGGCGCGGTCCGCTGATCGTGCTGCTGCTCACCTCGCTGCCGGGCATGGCCGTGGGCGGCAGGCTGCTGTCCGTGGCGCCGGAGGCGTGGCTGGAAGGATTGCTGGGGGCCATGGTGTTGGCGTTCACCGTGTTCGCGGCCCGCACCGCGTCGGCAGCGGACGCAGGTGGTGCCACCGCCCCGTCACTGCATGCGGCAGGCGCGCCGCTGCGCCACGCGGCTACCGTGGCGGTGGGGCTGGTCAGCGGTGCGTTGGGCGCGGCGGTGGGCATCAACGGTCCGCCGGTGGTGGCCTGGGCCATGCGTCAGGGCTGGAGCCGCCATGCGCTGAAGGCCACCCTGGCCGGGTACTTCCTGCTGGCCGGGGTGGGCATCGTGGGGGCGCAGGGGTTGCACGGCGAACTCACCGGGCGGGTCCTGTTGCTGTTCTGCGCCGGGCTGCCCGCGCTGGCCGCCGGGCTGTACGGGGGGCAGCTGTGCTTCGGGCGGCTGGACGAGGCCGCCTTCCGCAAGGTGCTGCTGGGGCTGTTCGCCGTGTCCGGCGCGGGCCTGTTGTGGCGCGCGGCGGGGTTGGGGTAGCGCCGTTCGGCGGACGGCGGGCAGTCCGGGCGCTATCCTACGCCTCTTCGCATTCCCCTTCGTCCGGGTAGCGCTCCAGAAACCGGCGCTCGGCCTCGGAATCGCCGATCAGGATCAGTTCGTCGCAGGCGCGCAGCAACAGGCCGGGGTCCGGGTTGACGGAAAGCCCGTCCGGCCCGCGCAGGGCCACCACGCTGCATCCTGTCTCGTCGCGGATGCCGCTGTCCTGCAAGGTGCGTCCGGCCAGGCCCACGGCCACCGGGGCGCGGAAGATGTTCAGCCCTTCGCTGAGCATCAGCACCTTGCCGGGGTTCAGCAGGTTGATGACCGTGTTGGACACCAGCGATCCGTGCGACATGACCAGGTCCGCCCCGGCCTTGTGCAGGATGCCGATGTTGCGGTCCAGCGTGGCGCGGCTGATGATCTGGATGTCCGGGCGTAACCTGCGGCAATATATGGTCAGGTAGATGTTCAGGTCGTCGTCGTGGGTGGTGACCAGCACGGCCGGGGCCTCACGGATGCCCGCGCGCTCCAGTACGTCGAGGTCGGCGGCGCTGCCGGTGATGGTGTGGACATCGTCATGCACCCGCCGTGGGTTCTTTTCCACGATGCGGTAGTCGATGCCGGTACGGGCGAACTGGCGCGCCGCCGCCAGCCCCACGCGCCCGCCGCCCAGGATGAGCACCGGCGCGGCGGATACAGGGGCGGCGGGCGTTTCGCCTGCTCCGCCCGCATTCACCGGTTCACCCGATTCGCGCGCTCCGTCGGGTGCGTCGTTCACGCCGTGCCCCCCGATGTAGTGGTCGAAGGCATCCATCTGGCGGCGGGTGCCCGCCAGCACCAGCACGGTGCTGGCCTCCAGCGGCACGTTGGGGCGCGGCAACTGGAACCGGCCCCGTTCCCACACCCCCACCACGTTGACCCCGGTAACCTTGCGCAGGTCGCTGTCCCGCAGCGAACGTCCCACCAGGCCGGTGCGCATCACCGGGGCCTCGGCCACGACCAGGTCGTCGAAGCGGCCCACCACGCCGGTACGCATGTGCCCGGCCAGGGTGCGCCGGGCCAGGCCCTGCCCCAGCATGCTGGAAAACTTGAACACGTGCGTGCTGCCAGCCATGGTCAGGATGTCCACGGCCTCGTCCTGGTCGGCCCCGCAGACCACGGGGATGTCGGGGCTGGCCTCGCGCGCGGTGAAGGCCACGTTGGTGTTGCGCACGTCGCCGTCCAGGGCCACCACCATGGCGGCCTGGCCCACGCGCAGCCGCCGGTAGGTTTCCGGGTCGTCGTAATCGCCCACGGCCACGGAAAAGCCCTGGTCCTGCAGGTCCAGCGCGGTCTGGGCATCGGCGCACAGCAGTACGTAGGGGTGGGCATACTGGGCCAGGTCCCGCCCCAGGCCCAGGGTCGTGGCGTCGCCGCCCACGATGATCACGTGGTCGCGGGTCTCGGCGGGCAGTTCGCGCGGGGCGCGCAGTCGGGTCTGCGCTTCCAGCCATGGCGCGTAGAAGAACTGGATGAAGGTGAACGGCAGCATCACCAGCAGGAAGATGATGCCGGAAAGCAGCACCACCAGCGTGAACAGCTTGCCCGTGTCGCTGAGAAAGGTGATGTCTCCGAAGCCCAGCGTGGACATGACCGTGAGCGTCCAGTAGAAGCCCGTGGCCCACGAGTAGTCCCGTCCCTCGTAGTTCATGATGACGTGGAACAGCACGCTGTACAGGGTGATGACCGCCACCAGCAGCAGCACGAAGCGGAACAGGAAGCGCATGTTGCGCTGGGCCGAGCGGCTTTGCATGAAAAAGGCGATCTGCGAGGGCAGGAACTTCATCGGGCATCCTCTGCTGCATCGGAAATGGAGTGGCACGGCGCCGCCATGCTATCAGCGCGGGCGGCGGGACGCCAGCAGGGGAAATGAGAAGGCCGGAAACGGGTGCGTTTCCGGCCTTCGGGTTTTGGGGCGGGGAGCGGGATGTCCGGGGCTAGGGGCTGTTTCTAAATGAGGATTTTCGTTCGTTGGCAAGGAAAACGAGCCTGCCATGAGGGAGTATACTCTTATCGTATTTGACCGATATGGCAGGCAAAGTTTGACGTAGCCAACGGGCGAAAGGACAATTTAGAAACAGCCCCTAGGGAAAGGCCCAGAACAAGGTCATGACGGCGCACACCGTGGTGATCAGCACCGAGATGACGAACGCGGGCCGGATGGCCTGCGACGCCTCGCGGATGCGGTCGATGCTGGCCGCCGCGTTTTGCAGCTTGGCGGGCGAGATGACGCTGGCAAGCCCGCCGCCGATGCCGCTTGCCGCCGCGATGACCAGGCCCGACGCGCCGATCTTTTCGGCGGTGGACAGGTGCAGCTTGGTCAGCATGGCGATGGACGACGATTCCGAGCCGCTGATGAACCCGCCCAGCAGGCCCAGGTACGGGGCCACGAAGGGATACATCTTGCCGAACAGCATGGCCGAGGCGTCGGCCATGACGTAGACCATGTTGTGCAGCGGCTGTGCCAGGGACCAGTCCGCCCCCTTGCCGGAATGGTTCATGACGTAGGCGATGGCGAAGAACACCGAGGCCGACATGAACGGGCGTCCGGCGCGCTTGCCCGCCTTGACCAGCGAGGCGGCCACCTGCTGGCGCGTGGCCTTCAGGAAGGGCAGCGCCGCCGCCGTGCATACCAGCACCCAGAAGTAGGCCTGCCAGAAGATGCGCAGCCGCTCCGGCGACTTGGGAATGATCTCCAGCGGCATGGACCACTGCTTGAAGGTCAGGTCGAAGAACGGCAGGAACGGCGCGTTGAGCACCAGCGAGACCACGGTCAGGATGATCCACGGCGAGCAGGCGGCGGCCAGCGAATGGCGCCGCTCGGCGGCCAGATCCGCCTCGTTCAGCAGGGTGCGGTCGCGCAGGGGGCGGCCCGTCAGGCGGATGTACAGCATCAGCGCCACGATGACCGTAAGGCCCGCGGCAATGCCGGTGATGGTCACCAGCCCCAGCCTGGCCATGAAGATGGCCACCACGCCGGCGGTGATGCCCGCGATGAGCGCGGGCACGATGCCTTCGCGCACCATCTTCATGCCGCCGGTAAGGTACAGCATGCCCAGCGCGATGCAGGTGGAGATGGCGGGCATGAACCGGGCGAAGTAGCCGCCTACCTCGGTCACCGGCAGGCCCACGAAGTTGGCGTAGACCACGGCGGGGATGCCCAGCAGGGCGTAGGTGCACAGCGCGTCGTAGCCCAGCGCGGGCAGGATGATGGCCGCGAAGGTGGAATAGCCCAGCGCCAGCATGATGGGCGGCAGGATGGACACCGTCACCGCGCCCAGCGAGGTGAGCAGGATGCCGAAGCCCACGTTGATCAGCATGATCTGCACGGCCTGCTGGCCGGGGGCCACGCTTTTCATCAGCGCCACCACGCGGGACACGGCCCCGGTTTCCTGCATGACGGTGATCTGCAGGATGCTGGCGGACATGACCAGGGCGATGGGCAGCGAGGCCACCAGCCCCGCCACGCTGGACAGCAGGATGACCGAGGGCGCGGTGTCGAAGAACAGCCAGGCGATGGCGGCGGCCACTGCCCAGCCGATGTACCCGGCGGTGTCTGCCGCCACCCGGTACACGAGCAGCAGCACGAAAATGGCGATGACGGGCATGAAGGCAAGCAGAACGGACAGGGCATACATGGGGTGCTGGACCTCCTCGTGAAATGTTCTTACCGGTCCCGGCGGCGTTCGGCAGTCACCGGGATGCACCCGGTGCGGCACGCTGGCGCGGGCCGGTGGGCCTGCGGTGTCCCGCGTTCCGTGCCTGCGGCGGCCATGGGGCGACGCCTGCCGCGGGCGGGGTGCGCGGGCCGTGGTGGCCGAATCCTCGTGGTCATGTTCCTTTCCTCCGTCTGTTCGGTCATGGCCGCCGCAAGGCATGAAAAAAGCCGGGTGCACCTGCGGTGCGCCCGGCCATGCATGCCATGCGAGACGCCCGCCTAAGCTGCCCGGCAAAAGTAATAGAAGTAAAAAAACGCCCCGGTGGAACGGGGCGCCAAGAATACTTCAGGGGTGGCGGTCAGGGGCTGGCGGGGCGAAGCGGCCACGGTGCGTTTGGCACACGGGGCGGAAAGGGCCACGGAAGCCGAAACCGATCCCCGGCCCGCGTCGGCGGGGTCCTGCGCCGGACGAAGGGGGGCATTGAGCGCGGCGGCCATGGTGGGCCGCGTTGCGGGGCGGTGTTCGGTGCTGGCGGTCATGCGGTACCTGTGTACGCTGTAGGGGGCCAGGACATGGCGTTGCCATGTCTTCCATGGTGCCGCGCGCTTCCTTGTGCCAGGGGCACGCGTCGTGCGTGCGTGGCGTAGGGCGGCTGCGGCCTGGCCCGAGAGTGGTGCTGCAAATGTGCAGAGCGCCACCCGGCGGGATGGGAGCGAGAATAGGCGGGTCCGTGGAGGAAGGCAAGCGGAAAAGTTCCGGAATCACAAAAACGTGAGCCCCGTGGGGATGGGGGACGGGGCGCTGTCGCCGGCGTGCCGCGCCGGGTGGCGTGCGCGTGAAAAATGGGGCGCGGCGTTCCGACCATCGGAACGCCGCGCCTTGGCCGTATCCGGCGCACGGCCCCGCACGGTGGGGCCAGGGTGGCCGGACGGCAACTGCATGCCGGGTCTTATGCCGGGGGCGGGGCGGGATGGCGCGGCGACGTGCCCTGAGGCCCGGTGGGGGGCGTGCCGGGAGCCGGATTGGCGTCTGGACCGGCTACGGAGTCGGGAACCATGTCGGCGGCAGCACCACGGGGTGGAAGAGGGACGGCGTGCCCCGCCAGGCCGGGGGGCGGCGGGGGCAGATGGCCGTGCAGCGGCGTGCGGATGCCCGTTTCCCGGATGATGCGCTGGCGCATTTCGATGGCCAGATCCTGTTGTTTCGCGGTCACGTCGCGCAGGGCGCTGACGCTGCGGGCGGTTTCGTCCGGGTCGGGCGCGGCGCGGGTCAGCGCGGCCTCCAGCGCGGCCCATGCGGCGTACTGCTCCTGGCGCAACGCGTCGAAGCGCGCGGCGAACGCGGCGCGGATGTCGCGGATGGCCGAACGCTGTTCCGCCGTGGGCGGCGTGGGCGGCGGCGGGGCGCCATGCATGACGTTGGCGGGGAAGGCGGGCGGCGGCGCCGGGGGAAGCCCCATGTTCAGGAAGGCCGAGGGCGGCGGGGGGGGGCGGTCCGAAGCCGGGCCCGGAATCGGACCGAAAGGCGGCGTGCAGCGGCCCCACGGCACGGGCGGTCACGGCGGCAAGGGCCATGCCCGCCAGCAGCAGGGCCACGCAGGTCCCGGTACGGACGGTGGCTGGCAACATTTCCATCTCCTGGATAACCGGCCACGCCGCAGACGTCGGCAAGCGCGGATCGCCGCCGCATCCCGTGGCGCGCAGGGCCGGTGCATGAAAATGCTATCGTCCGCATCCGGCGCGGCTCAACCCGTGATTCGGTTAAGAAATGTAAATGTGCGCATGGTGACGGCAAAGCCGTCTTTTTTTCCTGGTGGAACGTTATCGTTTTCGCGGGGGGGCATGCGGGGGGCGCGGAGGAAGGCCCCGTACGGCGGGGTGCGCACGGGGCCTGCAAGCGGGGAACCGTGGGGTGTTGCGGGTTGTCGCCGGGCCGATCATTGGGGCTGGCCCGGAAGGAGGCGTCGGGAGGGATCAGGCGATGGCGGCAGGCGCCCCGGCGCCATCCAGCACCTGGTCATCCTTCAGGTTGACCCCGGACAGACCCAGGGCCAGCGACTTGCCCAGCAGGTAGTCCAGGGTGCGGGCGGCCTGCGCCGGGGGGAACCCCTCGGGCCGGATGTTGGAGATGCAGTTGCGCCGTTCATCGGTCAGGCCCACGCTGGGGGCGTGGGTCATGTAGATGCCCATGCTGTCCGGCGAGCTGAGGCCGGGCCGTTCGCCGATGAGCACGGCCACGGCCTTGGCCTTCAGGCACTGCCCCGCGTCGTCGCCCACGGCCACGCGGCCCATGTCCACGAAGCAGGGTGGGGCCAGGGCAAGCCCGCGCGCGGCGGCCAGAGGCAGGAAGGCATGCAGGAACGGCACGGCCTGGCGCTGGATGGCGGCGGTGGACAGCCCGTCGGCGATGACGATGGCAAGGTCGTACAGGGTGCCGTCGGCGCGGGGGGCACCCTTGGCGGCAGCGGCATGCAGCCGGGCGGAGGAATCATCGTCCAGCCTGCGGCCCAGGTCGGGGCGGACGAGGTATTCCTGCCGGTCGCGCACGCGGCTGCGCAGTTCCAGCAGGGGCAGGCCCAGCGCGCCGAACAGCGTTTCCAGTCCGGCGAACAGTTCCTCGCGGGCCAGGGGCAGATGCACGGCGTCGCGGGCGCGGGCGTGGGCCAGCTGGAAGTCGAGGCAGGCTGCCGTGGGCAGGCTTACCCCGGCCCGCCCCAGGGCGATGCGTGCATCGGTGTGGACGCGCAGGGCGGCCCAGGCGTCCCGCGTGAGCGGGGAGGCGGCGGATTCCGCGACGGGATCGGCGGGCCGGACGGCGGGCGAGCGGGGCTTGTCCGGGCGGGTTTTGTCCGGGCGGGTGGTCATGCCGCCCCCCCGCAGTTGGCCGTGCCTGGGGGGATGTCCGTGGCGTCGGCATCCGCCAATTCCGTCAGTTCCGGGGGCAGGTCCAGCGGCAGTGGGGCTCCGTCGGCCAGGCTGGGGCGCATGCCCGCGTCGAAGAAGCCCACCGAGGCCAGCCACTTCTCGAATTCCGGCGCGGGCCGCAGCCCCAGGACGCGGCGCAGGTACAGCGCGTCGTGGAACGAGGTGGACTGGTAGTTGAGCATGATGTCGTCGGCCCCCGGCACGCCCATGATGTAGGCGCAGCCCGCAACGCCCAGCATGGTCAGCAGCACGTCCATGTCGTTCTGGTCCGCCTCCACGTGGTTGGTGTAGCACACGTCCACGCCCATGGGCAGGCCCAGCAGCTTGCCGCAGAAGTTGTCCTCCAGCCCGGCGCGGATGATCTGCTTGCCGTCGTACAGGTATTCCGGGCCGATGAACCCCACCACCGTGTTCACCAGGAACGGCGCGTAGGCGCGGGCCACGCCGTAGGCGCGTGCCTCCAGCGTCTGCTGGTCCACGCCGTGGTGGGCGTTGGCCGAAAGGGCGGACCCCTGCCCGGTCTCGAAATACATCACGTTGTCGCCCCGCGTGCCGCGCGCGAGCGAAAGGGCCGCCGCGCGCCCCTCGGCCAGCATGGCCAGGTCCACCCCGAAGCTGGCGTTGGCGGCCTGCGTGCCCGCGATGGACTGGAACACCAGGTCCACGGGCGCGCCCTTGGCGATGGCCTCGATGGTGGTGGTCACGTGGGTGAGCACGCAGCTTTGCGTGGGGATGTCGTAGCGGGTGCGCACGTCGTCCAGGATGTGCAGCAGCCGCGTCACCGCGTGCAGGTTGTCGGTGGCGGGGTTGATGCCGATGCAGGCATCGCCGCTGCCGTAGGCCAGCCCGTCGATGACCGAGGCCAGCACGCCCTTGGGGTCGTCGGTGGGGTGGTTGGGCTGCAGGCGCACGGCAAGGCGGCCCGGCAGGCCGATGGTGGTGCGGAACGCGCTGACGTTGTGGATTTTCGACGCAACCAGCACCAGGTCCTGGTTGCGCATCACCTTGGACACGGCGGCGGCCATCTCCGGCGTCAGCCCGGGGGCCACGGCGCGCAGGGCGCTGCCGTCGGCCTGGTCGGACAGCAGCCATTCGCGCAGTTGCCCCACGGTCATGTACCGTACCGGGGCGAAGGCCGGGGCGTCGTGGGTGTCGATGATCAGCCGGGTCACCTCGTCGGCCTCGTAAGGGACCAGGGGGTCCTCCAGAAAGGCGGTCAGGGGCGTGTCGGCCAGCAGCAGTTGCGCGGCCACGCGCTCCTCGGCGCTGGCGGCGGCGATGCCCGCCAGCACGTCGCCGGAACGGTGCGGCGTGGCCTTGGCCATCAGGTCCGCCAGGGAAGGGAAGGAAAAATGCCGGTTGCCAAGGGTGCAGGTGCGCATGTGGGCTCCGGGGTTCCCCGGCCGGTGGCGGCCACGGGGGGCAGGGAAGGCGAAGGCCCCGCCGCCGTGGGGCGGCGGGGCCGGTGTGGTCCATAAGGCGGCGGAGGGGGGAGGTGCCGTTGGCAAGGGCCGCTGGTCCGGCACGTCCCGTTCGCCCCGCGCCAGCCTGGCGGGCGCTAGTCCTTGGACGCGGCCTCGGCCAACGCCGCGCCGTCCATGTCGTCCGCTTCCAGACCGGCGGCGGAACCCGCGAACAGGCGGAAGTAGGCGTAGGAAACGGCAAGGATGCCCGCGTAGATGGCCGCCAGCTTGAGGTTGTAGTACGTCACGGCGGCCAGCGCAACGAGGGCGATGACCAGACCCACGGCGGGGGCCAGCGGGTACAGCGGGGCCACGAAGGGGCGGGCCATCTTCGGTTCGTTGACCCGCAGCGAGAAGAACGACAGCAGCGAGATGACGTACAGGGTCAGCGCGCCGAACACCGACAGGGTGATGATGTCCGCCGTCTTGCCGGAAAGCAGGGCGATGATGCCCACAACCATGTTGGCCACCAGCGCATTGGCCGGGGTGCGGAACCTGGCGTGCACGCGGCCCAGGATGGGGGACATGTAGCCCACCCGGCCCATTTCCAGCACGGCGCGCCCGGCGGCCAGGATGATGCCGTGAAAGGACGCCACCAGGCCGAACAGGCCGATGAAGATCAACATGTGGTACAGCACGCTGTTGTCGCCCACCACGTGGCCCAGGGCCAGGGGCAGGGGCGAGTCGGACGGGTCGGCTCCGGGGGTGGGGTAGACGATGGCCTCCCACCCGGCAACGCCCGCTGCGCAGATGAAGGTGAACACGGCCAGGGCCACCAGGGTGATGATGGCCGAGCCGAAACCGATCAGGATGTTGCGCTGCGGGTTCACGGTTTCCTCGGCCACGTTGGCCACGCCCTCGATGGCCAGGAAGAACCAGATGGCGAAGGGAATGCAGGCGAACACGCCGCTCATGCCGTTGGGCAGGGCGTTCATGGACAGGTTGGCCCAGGTCACGCTGGGCGCGGTGACGCCGCAGAACAGCAGCAGTTCGCCCACGGCCAGCACGGTGATGAACAGTTCGAACTGGGCAGCGGCCTTGACGCCGTAGATGTTCAGCGCGGTGAACAGCACGTACGCCACGATGGCGATGTGCATGGCCGGAACATCGGGCAGGAACAGGTTGAAGTAGGCCCCGATGGCCGCCGCGATGGCGGGCGGCGCGAACACGAATTCGATGACCTGGGCGATGCCCGCCAGAAAGCCCATCTGGCGGCCAAGGGCGCGGGTGCCGTAGACGAAAGCGCCGCCCGCGCGGGGGATGGCGCAGGCCATTTCGGTGTAGCAGAAGGTGAAGCACAGATACATCAGGATGATGAACAGCGTGGCGATGGCAAGACCCAGCGTGCCGCCCTGCTCCAGGCCCAGGTTCCACCCGAAGTATTCGCCCGAAATGACGTAGCCCACGCCAAGACCCCAGAGCATCCAGGGGCCCAGCTTGCGTTCCAGCGTTGCCGGTGTGGCGGTGCCGCTCATTGTGTGTCTCCTTCTGGCCGTTGCGTGTCGGACCGGTTGCGGTTGATGCGTGACCGGCGGGGTTAAAGCATCATGCATGCCAGGGGTGGCGCATCGGTCGGGCGCCCGGGCGCGACACGGATGATGGGGTGGTTTCCGGCGTTGGGCGGCAAGGGGCCGGGTGGGGCCGAGCAGGAGGGCCAGGCACGGAGCGGAAGGAGAGGTGGACAGGATTTGGCAGGATTTCTTGATATAATAAATACAAAAATGATATTTTTTTATAAATTAAAAACACAAAAAAGTTAATTCTAATTAAAAATGCGGGTGCACCTCGATTCTGGATGCGGTGTTGCGTGTGTTTTCGACCGTATTGTGGCGGGAGAAAGGCTGGGGTCTGTATCATATGGACGAAAATGCGCCCGGAGGGCGCGAAAATGTGCGGCATTTGCCGTATGGCGCAGGAATGGCGGAATGTTGCCGCGGAGGTATGCCCTGCTTCCAATTTTGTGAACAAAAGTTCCATGGGCGGACAGAAGTAGCAAAGGCTTTGTCCAGGCCGGGCGGATGGGAATGACTGACCGCCCGCCATGGCCGGGCGGTCAGCGGGAGGGGGGGGAGGGGGTGGGAGGAGGCGGGAGCGGGCGTAATGCCGAGGGGGGAGTGGAGCGGAAACGGATCGATGGCCGATTGGAGGCGTGCGCCACCGCGCTGGGATGGCTCGTGTGCGGAGCGTGGACGGGCGGAAGGCCCGGCGGGCGGGAGGGGGCTGCGTTTTGTCCTGATGCGGGTCAGCGCATCAGCAGGGTGGCCACGGTGATTTCCAGCAGCAGCGCGGCGGTGATGAGCAGAGCTAGCTCTTTCATGGCGAGTCTCCGGGGCCGGGCGGTGCGGCAAGGCGCCCGCCCGGCTCGGTCATGTGCTGTGTCGTACGCGGGAGGCGGGTGGAGTATTCGCCACACCGTGTCCGCCACCCCGTGTCGGGCTGCCCTTTTCAGGGGCGCTCCGCGAGGGGCTTCGGGCGCCTTGCGTCACGCGCCGGGGCACCCCGTGTCGGCAACGGAGGACCGTGATGCCTCGTCCGCCCCGTGGGCGTGGTCGACACCGGCAAGACCGGGCCGCCCCGCAAGGGCGAGATCGTGTTCCCTGCGGTCGTCACTGGTGATGAGGCGGCGTAGCGACCCGGCGAAGCGCCGGGCCACCACGCGGCCGGAACCGATGGAGCAGGCAAGGGTCATGACATGGTTCTCCGTGGGTTGCGATGTGGCAGGCGCACTGGTCCCGCCGGGCATGGTGACGGGCGGCGCGGCAGCCGGGCGATGGGCGTGGGGTGGGACGTGCGAACGCGAGCGGCCCTACAGGGCGGCCGCCACGCGCCCGGCCCAGGCGGAAACGTCGTCGCGCATGGTGCGCGGATCGCCGTCGATCTTCAGCGAATCGGCCACGATGTCCGCGCCAAGGCCGGACAGGCGTTCTTCGATGGCATCCACCGCGCCGCAGAAGTAGGTGTAACTGCTGTCGCCGCAGCCGAAGCAGGCCGCGCGGCCCTTGCCCGCGCCCGTGGCTTCCAGCGATTCGTACAGGTGGATGAAGTCGTCTTGCAGTTCGATTTCGTCGTCGCCCCAGGTGGAGCAGCCGAACAGCACGAGGTCGCGGCCCTCGCACAGGCCTTCCGCCTCTACCTGGCCCGCGTCGCGGATTTCGACGCTGTGGCCCGCTTCGGCGATGTCGCGGCCGACGGTTTCGGCGACCCAGGCGGTGTTGCCGGTGGTGGAACCGTAGACGATGAGCACGTTGGCCATGGGAATCCTCCGGATGGATGGTATCTGTGTGCGTGTCTGTGTACGTGTCGGGGCCACCCGTCAGGCGGCCCGACTACACTGTTCCGTCTGGCGCATGACGTGCTCGTGCAGGGCGGGACGTGCGGAAGCTGTCGCGTGTCCGGTGGAGGTGGCATTCCCCGTCCGCCCCGGGGTGCAAGGCCGGGGCGGACGGGAAAGGCCGGAGGCTGGAAGGCGTGGGAGTGATGTGGGCATGTGAGGGTGTCGTTGTGGTTGTTCGTTGAAAGAACCATAGTGAAAATGAAAATCCTTTTCAAGTAAAAAACGCAACACCCGCGAAAAAGGTCGGGCAGCCTGGGATTCCTCTTCGGTATCCTCGTCATGCGGGGTACCTGTCGCCCGATCTGGGAACCTCTGCTTACCGTTGCGTGCCCCTGCGCGCCCTTGCACGAGGACGCGGCGTGGCGTAGAGAGGCAAGGCCGCATTCCCGCGGCCCTGGCCAGACCGCAACCGCGCCGGAAATGCCGGCATCGGAGCCTTTCGTGGATATTCTGGGTATTCTTTCCACCTTCGCTTCCTTCCTGCTGCATGTGGACAGGCACCTGTTCGAACTGGTCTCGAACTGGGGGGTGTATACCTATGCCATCCTGTTCCTGATCGTGTTCTGCGAGACGGGGCTGGTGGTCACGCCCTTCCTGCCCGGCGACTCGCTGCTCTTCGCGGCGGGCACCATCGCCGGGGCCGGACACCTGGAATATTTTCCCCTGGCGTTCACGCTGCTGGCCGCCGCCATCGTCGGCGACGCGGTGAACTACCGCATCGGGCGGTACATCGGCCCGCCCGTGTTCGAGAAGAACTATCGCCTGCTCAACCGCCAACACCTGTACCGGGCGCACGAATTCTACGAGCGCCACGGCGGCAAGGCCATCGTGCTGGCCCGCTTCGTGCCGGTGGTGCGTACCTTCGCGCCCTTCGTGGCGGGGGTGGCGGCCATGGATGCCCGGCGCTTTCTGCTGTTCAACGCCAGCGGCGCCCTGCTGTGGGTGGGCCTGCTGGTGACGGCGGGCTATTTCCTGGGCAACATGCCGTTGGTGCAGCGTAATTTCAGTCTGGTCATCTACGGCATCATTGTAGTGTCCGTGCTGCCCATCGTGATTGAATACGCCCGGGCCATGCTGCGCCGGGAGCGCTGACGGCATGGATATATCTGATAAGTAAATGGTTCTTTACTTGTCCGCGCCGCATCCTGCCTGCATGGGCGGGGTGCGGCGTTCGTCATGATGTCTGCCTGTTCTTCCCCCTGCGGTGAACGATGATGCAGGGTCACAGCGTATGGGTGCGGTTTTTCCGTTGACGCTGTATGACTTTTGAGTAGTGTGACATCGTCGGATATGACTGCGCCGGTTCCGGGGGGTATCGGGCGCGGCAGGACGCAAGGGGCCGGTGCAATGCAGGCTGGAAATGACGCGGGCAACCGCGAATGTCCGGAAGACGCGGAGCCGACGGAACTGGGCGGTCAACAGGCCGGACAGGCCGGGCAGAATGAGCTGGCCGGGCAGAATGGACAGATCGGGCCAACTGGCCCAGATGGTCCGGACGGGCAGTCCGTCGGCCCCGCTGAGCAGTTGCGGCGCGATGCCGAACTGTTTCGTGGCGTATTCCGCAACATGAACGCGGGCGTGATGGTGTTGCGCCCCGTGCATGCCCACGGGGACGACTGCGCCGACTTCACCCTGCTGGACATCAATCCCTCGGGCGAGCGGCTGAGCCGGCTGAACCGCGCGGAGTGCGCCGGCAGCCTGCTGTCCGGCCTGCTGCCCGCCCCGGTGGCCGCCACCCTGCGCGAGGCCTTGGCCCGTGCATGGCGCAGCGGCATAGCCGAACATCTTCCCTCCTTCCTCTACAGCGACAAGATACGCGGCTGCTGGCGCCACTACTTCATCAGCCGCGCCGATTCGGGCGACCTGCTGCTGATCTACGAGGACGTCACCGAGCGTTACATGGCCCTGGCCAACCTTGCCGCCGGCGAGGAAAAGTACCGCGCCCTGGTGGAAAACACCCCGGACATCGTCATGCGCTTTGGTGGCGATCTGCGCCTTACCTATGTCAACGCCGCCGTCGCTCCCTATCTGGGGCCGCCGGAAGCGCTCATGGGGCGCGGGGTGGCGGAACTGGGCCTTGCCCCGCAGGTGGCGGAATTCTGGGCACGCCAATTGCGCGGGGTGCTGGAATCGGGCCGTCCGGTGCAGACCGACTACGTGTTTCACGGACCCGCCGGGCGGGTGCTGTTCGACTGGCGGCTGGTGCCGGAGCGCGGGGTGGACGGGGGCGTTGCCTCGGTGCTCAGTCTGCTGCGCGACGTGACCCGCCAGCGTTCCACCGAGCATGATTTCCGCACCCTGTTCCGCAAGCTGATCACCAGTTTCGCCGTGCACGAGATGCTGCTGGACGATGGGGGGCGGCCCGTCGATTTCCGGTTCCTGACGGTGAACCCGGCCTTCGAGGCCATGGCCGGCCGCCGGGCCGAAGACGTGCTGGGGCGCACGGCCAGCGAGGTGTTCGGCCCGCAGGACCCGGCATGGATCGCGGTGTTGGGCCGGGTGGCCCTGACCGGCGAGCCGCTGCACATGGAACGCTATTCCCGCAACATGGGCAAGTGGCTGGAGATGACCGTCTACCGGGTGCGCGAACGCCAGTTCGCCATCATTGCCGCGGACATCACCGAACGCCGCAACGCCCGGCGAGAGCGCAGGCTGAGCGCGGCGCGGCTGTCGGCCCTGCACCGCCTGTCGCGCATGGACGCAGCGCCCGAACGGTCGATCATGCGTTTTGCGCTGGAGCAGGCCGTGCGCCTGACCGGCAGCGAACTGGGCTACCTTGCCCTGGTGGACAATGGGCGGGTGACGGCGGACGGCGTGCTGTGGTCGCACCTGGTGACGGAGCCGGGGATGCTCGCCGCGCCCTCTGGTGCATCTCCAGAGGGCAGGGCGAACGAAAGGGCGACCGTGACGGGGCCGTGGACCGAGGTGACGCGCACCGGCCAGCCGGAAATCCGCAACGGCGTCCCGGCAGGGGGGGCTGCCCAGACTGGCCAGACTGGCCGGACTGGCTGGACTGGCGCGCCCGGTACGGTGGGCGAGGCCGACGCGCCGGGAACGGAACCGGTTCATCGCGTGGGCGGCATCTCGTTGTGGCGGCATCTGGCCGTGCCCGTGCTGGAAGAGGGACGGCTGGTGGCCGTGGCGGGCGTGGCCAACAAGGACCTGCCCTACGAACGGGCCGATCGCCGTCAGCTGGAACTGTTCATGCACGGCATGTGGGAACACATCGCGCGGCGGCGGGCCATCGTCTCGTTGCGGCGGGCCAAGGACGCGGCCGAGGCGGCCAGCCGTACCAAGGACGAATTCCTGGCCAACATGAGCCACGAACTGCGCACCCCGCTCAACGGGGTGCTGGGCATGCTGCAACTGCTGGACGGCCCGGATCTGGGCGACGAGCGGCTCGGTTACCTGCGCACGGCGGTGGAATCGGGCCATGCCCTCCTGCGCATCATCGACGACCTGCTGGACCTTTCCGCGCTGGGCGCGGGCGAATCGGGCCTGCGCGACGAACCGTTCGACCCGGCGGCGGTGCTGCGCCAGGTGGCCGAAATGGTGGACCCGGCGGCGCGGCGGCGCGGGCTGGCCCTGGGGCTCATCGTCGATGCGCTGCCCCGGAGGGTGCGCGGCGACGCGGCGCGGCTGCGCCAGGTGCTGTACAACCTGGCGGCCAACGGGGTGAAGTTCACCCATCAGGGCGGGGTGGACATCCTGGCCTGTCCCGTGGGCGGCGGCAGGCTGCTGTTCACCGTGCGCGACACGGGCATCGGCATTCCGGAAGAAAAGCTGGCCATGGTCTGCGAACCCTTCGCGCAGGTGGATGGTTCGTCCACCCGGCGCTATCAGGGCGCCGGGCTGGGGCTTGGCATCGTGCGCCGCCTGGTCGCGCGCATGGGCGGCACCATGACCATGGAAAGCGAAGAGGGCGTGGGCACCTCCGTCCACGTCTGCCTGCCGCTGCCCGTGGTGGACACCGCCGACGGAACGGACGGAGTGAACAGGGTGAATGGGGTGAATGGGGCGAGCGGGTGGGGCGGCAGGTTGCATGACGGTACTCTCCGCGCCGGTTCCACGTCCCCCGGCTCACCGGAATCCTGCGCGGAATGCCGCGCGGCCACGGCGGCGGCGTCCTTGGTGCTGAGGGCGTTGCGAGTGCTGGTGGCGGAAGACGACCTGATCAACCGGCTTACCGTGCAGCGCATGCTGGAACGCGAGGGTCACTGCGCGGTATGCGTGGAGAACGGGGCCGATGCGGTGCGCGCGGCGGGCGAGGCGGAGTATGATCTCATCCTCATGGACATCCAGATGCCCGAGATGGACGGCACCGAGGCCGCCCGGCGCATCAACGACCTTGCGCGCAGCACGGGCCGGGCGCGTCCCCCCATCGTGGCCCTGACCGCCCATGCCCTGCGCGGCGACCGCGAACGGTTCCTGGCCTCGGGCATGGACGACTACATCGCCAAACCCCTGGAGCGTGATGCGTTGCGCCGCGTGCTGCAACGACTGATGAACTGACGGGCGCGGTGCCGACGGCAATCCCCTTCTGGCCGCGCGAGCCCGCTGCCCCCTGCCGTAATCCTTCCGCATTGTTTCCGGTGCGCGTCGTACGCGGTTGCGCCAAGCCGCGCTTTCGCGTACTTCGGGGGCCACGCCGGGCGCACGCCGCGCCCCGGCCTTCCCGTCCGCCCCGCCCCGTCCGCCGTCCGTCTTGCCGGCATCACGGCCCGCCGCGCGGGGCGCAACCGCAGGAGACTCGTATGCTCAGAAGCATGACCGGTTTCGGACGCAGCTTCCTTGAAGACGCCGACTGGACGCAGACCTGGGAAGTGCGCAGCGTGAATGGCCGCCATCTCGACATGAAGTGGCGGCTTCCCGTTTTCGTGCGCAACCTTGAACCGCGCTTCGAAAAGGTGGTGCGCAAGTTCGCCACGCGGGGCCGGGTGGACATCACCCTGGGGCTGCAATTGCGCCGGGGCGACCTGGGCGTGGTGGGCTTCAACGAAACCCAGGCCACGGCCATGCTGGATACCCTTGCCTCTTTCGCCGCCGCGCGCGGCGATGCCTACAGCCCGGACTACAACCGCATGCTCGGCCTGTCCTTCCTGTGGGAGGACGCGGGCGCGGAGCCGGACGAGGAACTGCTGGCCGGGCTGGAAGCGGGCCTTGCCGCCGCGCTGCGCGACTGGAACGAATCGCGCGCCCGCGAGGCCAAGGCCCTGGCCATGGACATGACCTCGCGCATCATCCGCATGGACGAATGGGTGGCCCGCATCGAGGAACGCGCCCCGGACATCAAGGAAGAACGCTTCCAGAACGTGCGCGACCGGCTGTCCGAACTGCTGGAACGCGCCGGGAGCGAGCTGGACGAGGGGCGCTTTCTGCAGGAAATCACCCTGCTGGCCGACAAGCTGGACGTGAGCGAGGAACTGACCCGCCTGCGCGCCCATCTGGACCGGCTGCGCGAACTCATGGACCAGGGCGGCGACGCGGGCAAGCGCCTGGACTTCACGCTTCAGGAATGCTTCCGCGAGATCAACACCTGCGGCAACAAGATCCAGGACGCGCAGATTTCGCGCCTGGTGGTGGACTTCAAGAGCGAACTGGAAAAGTACCGCGAGCAGGTGCAGAACATCGAATAGCCCGCCCGTGCCCGCCCGCACCCGGTCGCGCTCGCCCTCACCCGGCAGCACGCACCGCCGGGCGCCGCGCCGGGCATGAGGCAACGGGGCACGCCGGAACGCCATGCAGCAGAAACCGTCATCGCAAAAGCTCATCAACGTCGGCTTCGGCAACTTCGTCGTGGCCTCGCGCGTGGTGGCCATCGTCAACCCCTCGTCGTCGCCCATGCGCCGCCTGCGCGAGGACGCGCGGCAGGAGGGGCGGCTGGTGGACGCCACGCAGGGCCGCAAGACCCGCTCCATCATCATCACGGACTCGAACCACGTCATCCTTTCGGCCATCCAGGCCGAAACCGTGGGCCAACGCTACACGCAGGAGGACGCCGACTGATGGCCCGCCAACGCTCCGGCATCGTGCTCGTGCTGTGCGCCCCCTCGGGCACCGGCAAGACCACCCTGACCAAACGCCTGCTCGCGGAATTTCCCCGCTTCGCCTACTCCATCTCCTATACCACCCGTCAGCCCCGCACGGGCGAGGTGCATGGCCGCGACTACCATTTCGTCACGGTGGCCGAATTCACCCGCCTGCGCGACGAAGGCTTCTTCGCCGAATGGGCCGAGGTGCACGGCAACTTTTACGGCACCCCGCTGCAAGCCACCCTGGACATGCTGCGCGACGGCCGCGACGTGATCTTCGACATCGACGTGCAGGGCGCAAGTCAACTGCACGGCAGCCTGCGCCAGGGGTGCTACGTGTTCATCCTGCCGCCCTCGCGGGCGGAACTGGAACGCCGCCTGCGCGCGCGCGGCACCGACGACGAGCCCACCATCCAGCGCCGTCTGGCCAATGCCGCCAAGGAACTGGCCCAGGCCCACTGGTTCAACGCCTGGATCGTCAACGAAGACCTGGAAACCGCCTACGACGAACTGCGCGCCGCGTACATCGCGGCCACGCTGTCGCCCTCGTGCAGCCCCGACCTTGTGGGGGGGCTGATGGAGGGATGGCGGGAAGGACGGTGAGCCGCATGGCCGAACTGGTCATCGCGCTGGACTACCCGGCCATGGACGCCGCCCTGGCCATGGCCCGCATGCTGCGCGGCGCGGCCAATGCGACGGGCGCGGCGGAAGACGCCGGGGGCCGCCTGTGGATGAAGGTGGGGCTGGAACTGTTCACCGCCAGCGGACCCGATGTGGTGGCCCGCCTGAAGGACATGGGCTTTCCCGTGTTCCTGGACCTGAAGTTTCACGACATCCCCAACACGGTGCGCGGGGCGGTACGTTCCGCCGTGGCCACCGGGGCGGACATGTGCAACATCCATCTTTCCGGCGGCGAACGCATGTGCCGCGCGGCGGTGGAGGGCCTGGCCGAGGGGACGGCGGTGCGCGGGCACGGTGTTGCCCCGATCCTGCTGGGTGTCACCGTGCTGACCAGCGTGGCGCCGGGGGAACTGCCCGGCGGGGCCGATCCTGGCACGGAAGCAGCCCGCCTGGCCGTGTGCGGCCGGGAATGGGGCCTGGGCGGCGTCGTCTGTTCGGGGCATGAGGCGGAAGGCATCAAGCAGCGCTGCGGGCGCGATTTCATCTGCCTGACGCCGGGCATCCGGCCAGCCGTCCGGGGGGGCGGTTCCGGCGGCGACGACCAGCGCCGGGTGATGACCCCGGCGGAGGCCGTGCGGGCCGGTTCCGACTATCTGGTGGTGGGCCGCCCGGTGACCGGCGCGGCAGGACCCGATGGCCCGGCGGACGCGGCGCGGCGCATCCTGGCGGAGATGCACGGGGCCTGATCCCGTTGGGGCGGCACGGCGAAGTTGCATGGCGCGGGCGGGGGCCTGGCGCCTCAGGGGGGCCGCGATCTCAAGGCATGGCGGTTGTTGCCGATATGTGAGAAAAGGGGGATACTGATGGTTGGTACGGTCGCGCGTGGCGCGGTCGGCCTGCCGCGCCCGGCATGAACCTGTTCCGGATACCCGGACAAATGCCAGACATGCGCCCCCTTCCGGAGGCTTCAAATGACCGACGTGACCCGCGACGACCCCATCCCCACCGCTCCGGCGGCGCATGCCCCGCAGGGTAGCCAGCGCGGCAGGGAACGCATAAAGGGCGTGTTCTCGACGCAGGACGTGAAGAAGGTGGGCACCGGCACCACCACCCGCAAGACCATCCAGAAGGGGTTCTGGTACGCCGAAGAAACCGAGACGGGGGATGTCGAGGTCCAGCCCCTGAACAATAACTATGTTCCCTCGGGCCCCAAGCGGCGCATCACCATGGACGAACTGCTGGAAAAGTTCGCGCCGGAGCCGGAATTCTACGTCCAGACCGTCTTTCCGCGCATGCGCGAGCTGAACAAGACCGTGGCCCGCGCCGACCGCCACCGCCAGAAGGGCGAGACCTTCAGCGCCGAATACGAGTACGGCAACGCCCTGGAGGTGGACGACGAGAACGTGCGCGCCAACTTCGGGCTGGGGCTGACCTATCTTTCGCGCGGCGAAACGGGCAAGGCCGACGATATCTTCGAACGGCTGGTGAAACTGGAGGCCGCCTTTGACGAGGAGCACAAGCACCTCTTCAACGAGTTCGGCATCAACCTGCGCAAGAACCAGATGTTCGACCAGGCCGTGGCCTATTACACGCGCGCCCTGGAGCTGACCCGCAAGGACGAGAACCTGCACCTGAACATGGCCCGCGCCATGCTGGAGAAGAAGAACTTCACCGGCACGGTGGAACATGTGCTGAAGGCGTTGGAAATCAACCCCGCCATCGACGCGGGCATCAAGTTCCTGCAATGGATGCAGGCCAAGAAGCTGGTGCCCGCCGAGCAGCAGGGCGCCGTGCGCGAGGTGCTGGCCCGTATCGCCGGGGGCGGCAAGGCCCAGGCCGATACGGGCGGAGGCGGGTCGTGAGCCCCGCCGGTGGCGGCGGGGGCGGCGTACCCCCCGACCCTGCCCGAACCTCTGGAACCGGCGGCGCCGGTGGTTTGGACGCGGCCCAGGCGCTGCTGGACGAACTGCTGCGCCGCCCGCCGGAACTGCCCTACGACCCCGGCCTGCTGCGAGAACTGTTCGATTCCACCCGCGACGATTCCATGGCCCCCCTGTCCGCCGTGGCCGGGGTGGTCAACAAGGCGCAGGGGCTTGCCACCCGCGTGCTTTCCCTTGCCAATTCCGCCTATTACGGCCTGCAATCGGAGGTGACCTCCGTCCAGCGGGCCGTTGCCGTTCTGGGCATGGCCGAAATCCGCGCGCTGGTGCTGGCGCTGGGCGTTTCGCGCATGATCGACCGTTCGCGTCTGCCTGCCGCGTTCGATCTGCGCGAGTACTGGATGCACCAGCTTTCCGTGGCCGCGGGGTGCCGCCTGCTGGCCCGCCGCCTGCCCGGCTGCGACGCGGAAACCTGCTACACCGCCGGGCTGCTGCACGACCTTGGCAAGCTGCTCATCGCCGCCTATCGTCCGGACGACTGGGCGGCCATCCGCCAGATGGCCAGGGAGGAGAAGCTCATGGATTCCGAGGCCGAGGAACTGTTGCTGGGGCTGGACCACGGGGTGGTGGGGGCGCGCCTGCTGTCGTTCTGGGATCTGCCCATGGCCCTGACGGAACCCGTCAACTGGCACCATGCCCCGCATCTGGCGGGCGAACATGAGCGCGCCGCATTGGTGGTGCACGTGGCCGATGCCGCGCTGCACCTGCGTGAACGGCTGGTGGAAAGGGGGGCGGATGGCCTGCCGGGCAGCCTGTCGGGCGGATTGCCCGACGATTTGCCTGTCCCGCAGGGGCTGGACGATGCGGCCCGCTCGTTGGGGGTTGACGTGGCGGCCTTCATGGCGGAAATCGAAACCCTGCTCGAAGGCGAGCGGATAGGGCAGTTCGTGTCGCAGTTGGCATAACACGGCTGAGCCGCGTTTACCCGTTACCTTTGCAGTGATGCTCCTCGCATTGCGACTGCGACAGATGGTTTTCCCCGCCCGAAGCATGGCCTAACCCCAAATGAAAAGTTTGGGGGGGAGGGGTTCGGGGAGGGAGACCCTTTGCCTCAGCCGTTAGGCGAGCTTGCTAGCCTTACGGATGAGGACCGCAACGCGCAAAGGGTCCCCTCCCCGTTGCTCTCCCCCTGTTTTGTGACTTTTTCCCGGAGCATGCGTGACCCGCAACTGGATATTCCGCCCGGAGCCGGAGGCGGCAACGCCGCCGTTCGCGGCATGGGCAGAGCGGCTGGAAGTATCGGAACTCATCGTGCGCCTGCTGTGGCGGCGCGGGGTGGGGTCCGTGGACGACATGGCCCTGTACCTTTCGCCCAACCTGCGGCATTTGGCACCGCTGGCCGAATGGCCGGGGCTGGAGCAGGCGGCCGGCACCCTGACGGAGGGCCTGCTGGCCGGGCTGCCCTTTGCTGTGTGGGGCGACTATGACGTGGACGGGGTGACCTCCACGGCGCTGGTCAAGGGCGTGCTGGCCCAGCACGGCATAGAGGCGGCGCACCACATTCCGGACCGGCGCGAGGAAGGCTACGGCCTGAACGTGGCGTGGGTGGAGCGGCTGGCGGCGCAGGGCGTGCGCCTGCTGCTGACCGTGGACTGCGGCATATCGGACGTGGAGCCGGTGCGCCGGGCGCGAGAACTGGGCATGACGGTGGTGGTGTCCGACCATCACATGCCGCCCGAGGGCCTGCCCGATGCCCACGCCATCTGCAACCCGCGCCTGGCGGAGTGCCCGTGCCCGGCCCTGGCCGGGGTGGGGGTAAGCTTTCTGGTCATGGCGGCGGTGAACGCGGCCCTGGCCGAACGCACCGGCAAGAAGGCCGACATGCGCGAGTTCCTCGACCTGGTGGCGCTGGGCACGCTGGCCGACGTGGTGAACCTGCACGGGCAGAACCGCATCCTGGTCAAGAACGGCCTGCTGAAGATAGCGGAAGCCCGGCGCCCCGGCATGGCCGCGCTGAAGACCGTGAGCGGGTACAACCCCACGGCGGCCATCGGCGCGGGGCAGGTGGTGTTCGGCCTTGCGCCGCGCATCAACGCGGCGGGGCGCATGGGCAAGGCGGAACTGGCCTTGCAACTGCTGCTGACCGACGACCACGCCGAGGCGGCCAGCCTGGCCCAGGAACTGGACGCGGAAAACGCCCGGCGCCGGGCCGAGGAAGACCGCATCCTCGACGCCGCGAAAAAGCAGGCCGAAGGGCAGATGGACCGCATGGGCCTTGTGCTGCACGGCGAGGATTGGCACCCCGGCGTCATCGGCATCGTGGCCTCGCGCATCGTGGACGAATTCTACCGGCCCACGCTGATCCTGAGCAGCGACGGCGCATCCATGAAGGGTTCGGGCCGTTCGGTGGCGGAATTCGACCTGCACGCCGGGTTGACCCGCTGCGCCGACCTGTTCACCTCGTTCGGGGGGCACCATCAGGCGGCGGGCATGAGCATGCCTGCCAGCCACGTGGATAGCCTGCGCGAACGGTTCGACGCCGTGGTACGGGCGGATCTGGGCGACACCCCGCTGACCCCGCGCCTGAAGCTGGACGGCGAACTGGGCTTTGCGCTGGCGGGCGATTTCACCTTGCTGAAGGAACTGGAAATGCTTCAGCCGTTCGGCACGGGCAACGCCGAGCCGGTGTTCGCCTCGCCGCCGGTGCTGGTGCGCGACCTGCGCCGCTTTGGCCCCACGCGCGACCACGTGGAACTGCAACTGACCGACGAGAGTTGCGGCATTACCCTGCGGGCCAAGGCGTGGCGTCAGTCCGGCCAGTTTCCGGACAGCCTGCGCGGCACGCGGGTGCGCCTGGCCTATACCCCGCGGATCGACCGCTACAACGGCGCGGCGTCGGTGGATTTGCGGATCAAGGACTGGAAGCGGGAGTAGGGGGCGATTTCAGTCCGGTCCGGCCCATGGGGATGGTCCACGGACACGGCCCCGTAGCCGTTGCTCTTGACCCCGCGCACGCCTATCGTAGCCATGCGGCGCGGCTGATTGCACACCGCCGCAGTTCGCCGGAGCCACATATGTTTGACAGCCCGCACCCACAGGATGGCGGCACGCCGCCATCGGACGCAGACAGCGCCGGAGACGGCGCTCCCGGCCCGCGCCGCCACGGGCGTTCCGTTCCGGATCGCCTGTGGCGGGCCGTGCGGTTGCACCGGCTGCGGCTGGTGCGGTTGCCGTCCACGCCGCACCGCATCGCGCTGGGCGTGGGCCTTGGCATGCTCATCGGGTCCATTCCGCTGATTCCCTCGCAGATGCTGCTGGCGGGCGTGGTGGCCTGGTTGCTGCGGGCCAGCCCCACGGCGGCGGTCATCGCCACGCTGTATTCCAACCCGGTCACCTTCGGCCCGCTGTACGCCATCTTTTTTGCCATCGGCTCGTTCCTGCTGCCGAACATGCATGTGGCCTTGCCGGACGACGTGGCCAACCTCACCTCGCTGCTGTCCATGGGCTGGGACGTGTATCTGGTGCTGTGCGCGGGCGGGGTGGTGTTCGGCGCGGTGGCCGGGGTGGTGGGCTACGTGGCCACGCACCGCATGGTGGCCGCGTACCAGCAGCGCCGGGTGCGCTGGCGTACCGGGGCCAGGAACGCCCCGCCGGTGCTGACGGGTTGCGCGCCATCCGATGCAGGCGACGGCTGCGAACCGGATGGCACCGCGAATGGCGGCAGAGTGCCGGGCGGGCGTAACGACCGGCACGGCGGGTGACGATGGCTCGGCGGCTGGACGTCTGCGGCGGGGCATGAAATGAGGATGGGCCGCCTCCCGGCGGCGCGCGGTCAGGCGGCAAACGGGTGCCGTGATGGCTGGCGGGCGACCGGCAAGCCACTGACGAGCCACTGTCTGGCACTGTCGAGTGAAATCGGGCTGAAAGCTCAGGAATCGAGGCGGTACGCGGTGCATGCCGCCTCTTGCAGTTCCGGGGGCAGCAGGTGCAGCCACGGCGGCGGGCAGGCCGCGCGAAAGTCCGGCAGTTCGATGCGGGCGTGGTGCAGGAACAGCGTGGCGGGGGCAAGAGGGCATACGGTGCGCGGCGCGTCAGGTGGCATGGAGGGCGGCATGGGGGCGGTGGTGCCGGTACCGTCCGGGGTGCCGTAGCGCGTATCGCCCACGATGGGGTGCCCCAGCGCGGCGAGGTGGGCGCGAATCTGGTGCCGCGCTCCCTTGTGGATGACGCAGCGTACCAATGTGCAGGGCGTGCCGGGCATGCCGGGAGTGCAGGCGGGGCAGGCGGGGCTGGCGGGGCCGGGCGCATGGGTGGTGCAGGCGGACGCGGGCGCGGAATCTTGCCCGGTATAGCCCGCGAGGGTGGACGGGCAGGGTGCGGCATTGGGCATGTCCGTTGTCTGCATGACGCCCAGCGGCGTGACCCCGGTGTGGCGCAGCGGATCGGAGGTGTCCTGCGGCAGGACTCGGGTGGTGGCCCGGTTGGCCGTGTCCAGCGCGCGGCGCATGGTGGCCGGGTGGGCCAGTACGCCGTGCACCAGCGCAAGATAGGTCTTGGCCGCATGGCTGGAATTTTCGGCTGCGTGGAAGCGGGCGGCGGCCTGCGGGGTGCGCGCGGCCAGCAGGATGCCGGAGGTGGGGCCGTCCAGCCGGTTGAGCAGGCACGGGAAGCCTGCGGGGGCTTCCGTGCCGGGCAATGGGCGGGAAGCATCGGGGGCCGCCGGATCATCGATATCCGTGAGGCCGGGCAGTCCGGGCAGCCCGAGCAGGGCGGGCAACAACGCCTCCACGCTGGGTGCGGCGCTGCCCGCTATGGCGGCGGAATGCAGCCCGCCGGGCTTGTACAGGGCCACCAGCCCGTCGGCCTCCGCCAGCACGCGCGGTGCATCGGCGGGATTTTCGGCACCATTCCGTGCAGCATCCGGCAAGGCATCCGGCGCGATGGCCCGTGAGATGTCTGGCTCGTCATGCGGCCCGGCATCCACGGCTGTTCCCGGTGTCTTGCCGTGCGCGGTACCCAGCGGGCGCAACTCCACTCGCTGTCCGGCCCGCACCCGCGTGCCCGGCTGGGCAGCGCGTCCGTCCAGCAGTACGGCATGGGTCAGCCACAGGCGGCGGCGCGCGCGCAGGCCCGCGCCGGGGGGAAGGAGGGGGGGAGTGGGGGCTGCCCCGTTCGGGGACTGGTTCGGCGGGGGCAGCGGGGGCAGCAATTGGGACTGCAACTGGGGCAACAGCCGGGCCAGGGCGGCATCAAGCCGGGCGCCGTGGTCCTCCGGCGCGATGCATGCCGCCCCGGTGTCCGCCTCAGCGTGCACCGGACGGGGCCGCCAGCGCCCGTTCCGCCGTGGACATGGCGCCCACGCGCAACGGCACGGCCACCCGGAAGGTGGCGCCGTTGCCGGGTTCGCTTTCCACCCACACCCGGCCGCCATGCGCGGTGACGATGCGCTTGACGATGGTCAGCCCGAGGCCGGTGCTGGCCTCGCCCGCCGTGGGCCGGGCGCTGAGCTTCTCGAACGAGCGGAACATGCGTTCGCGTTCCTCGGGCAGGATGCCGGGGCCTTCGTCCGCCACCTCGAACACCGCTTCCGTGCCCTCCACGCGCACCGCCACGCTGATGCGTGTCTGCGGCGGGGTGAACTTCACCGCGTTGCTCAACAGATTGTCGAACACCTGGGCCATGCGGCGTGGGTCGAACATGCACTGGGCGTGCTCGAACTGCTTGTCGATGCGGATGTTCTTGGCGCCCGCCGCCAGAGAGGCGAAGGACAGCCGCTCCGCCGCCAGCACGGCCAGGTCGCCGGGGTGCAGCACCAGGTCCAGCCGGCCGCTTTCGATGACGGTGACGTCCAGCAGATCGTTGACCAGTTGGAGCATCTCGTTGCTGGCCTGATGCACGGTGCCCAGCACGCTGCGCTGGTCATCGGTCAGCGGTCCCAGCACCCCGTCCAGCAAGAGACGGCTGAAGCCCCGGATGCCGTTGATGGGGTTGCGCAGGTCGTGCGCGGCCATGCCCAGGAAGCGGTTCTTGACGTCGTTCAGTTCCACCAGGGTGCGGGCGCGCTCCACCGTTTCCACGTTCTGGAGCACGCGGCAGTACAGTTCCTCGCGCAGGAAGGGCTTGGTGATGAAGTCGTCGGCGCCGTTCTTGATGAATTCCACGGTAAGCGGGCGTTCGGCGTGGACGGAAACGCCCATGATGGACAGCGTCTCGCGCGGGTAGCGTTCGCGCAGGCGGCGGGTCAGCTCCAGTCCGTCCATGTCGGGCATCATGAAGTCGGTGATCACCAGCATCACGTCGGGGTTGCGCTCCAGTACGCGCAGGGCCGTGGGGCCGCCCGACGCCTCGTACACCTGGAACATGTAGCGGCGCAGCTCTTCCTTCATGAAGGTGCGCATGGAGGGCGAATCGTCCACCACCAGGATCTTGGCCGTGCGGTTGCGGTGCAGCCGGTCCACGGCGCGCACCACGTTGTCCACGGCGTGCTCGTCCTTGATGATGTAGTCGATGACGTCCTTGGAAAGGATGTAGCGGCGCGTGGTGTCGTCCAGGCGCGAGGTGAACACCAGCGAAGGCACCTTGCGGGCGCGGGCCTGATCCACCACCTCGCCGTCGGGGGCGTCGGGCAGGGTAAGGTCGAGGATGGCGAGGAACAGGTTGGGCCCCTGCTCGTCCATGATGCGGACGGCCTCGGCGCACGTGCCCGCCGTGACCACGGAAAAGCCGAGAAGTTCGGCGATGCGCGTGCGCAGTTCGTCTGCGCTGGCGCGGCTGTCCTCGACGATGAGGATGAGCGGATGCGTCATGGTGCTCCGTGCGGGCGTGCTGGCTTGCCGGTCCCACGGTAAGGAAACGGCAGCGGCAGGGTGCGTCATTTCACGCGGATTTGCAAGCACCCGCGAAGAGCCCGAACGGCAGGGGGGGACGGCAGGGCCTGGCGGTGCATCCGGCAAGGCGGATGGCGGAACATGCGGGCACGGGTGGGCGTGATGCGTGCGCCAGCACGCGGACGCGTCCGCATGCGAGGACGCGCCTTTTCGCGAGGGCGGAGGGGCAGGGGGCGCCGACCTGGGGGGAATGATGCCTCGTGAACGGCACGGGCGGCTGCGCCTGCGGGGGCGGCCGCCCGTACGCTCAGGGCTGCTTGCCGCCAACCGTCTCCACCGGGCGAGGGGTGAGTTGATAGCCCATCTCCTGGGCCATGTACTCCAGCGCGGTCACGTCACGGGTCACCCGCATGATTTCCAGCAGGGTATCCGCGCCCAGCTTGGCGCTGTGGTCGTGCGGGTTCAGTTCGCGCATCATGGTGGGATAGGGCTTGCCGATCTGCTGGGCAACCCACTTGGACCGCCGCGCGCCAAGCACGGTGTTTTGGGTGATGCTGGTCACGCTTCTGCGCATGGGCGCTACCTCCTGTCTGCGGTGATGAAAACCGGCGCACCGTCGGTGGTGCGCGGAGGGCACTGGACCATGTTATCGCAGAAACCATGAAGCCACGGGGTTGTAAACCAGGTGATACGGTATTTTGGGCGTTGAGCGTGACGGTATTTTCATGGTAGTGTCCCTCTGAATCCATGTAGGGTTGTACTTTATCAGGTGGGGGTTGCGCGCCTGTTTTGCGGCAAGGGCACTGCACGCCACGGATGTGGGGCGCGACGGCCAGGCGTCCCGAAATCGGGCTGCCTGCCAGGACGCAAGAGTGCGGGTGGATTGCCCGGCAACGGTTGCAGCCCGTTGCTCCGGGGCAGAGCAGGCACGGGTGCAGGGGCAAAGAGGCAGGATGGGCAGAGCGGGTGACACGGGGGGCACACGCGGGGGATGCCTCGCGGAACCTTCGGGCAGGCCCCGGCGCGGCGGCGAACCGGGACAGGGAGTGAGAGGGCAGCATGGAAGGTGGGCGCAACGTGTTCATTGCCGCGCATCAGCCGTTGATGCGCGAAGGGTTGAAGGTGCTGCTGCGCGGGCTGGACGGGGTGCGTGTGTGCGGTGAAGCGTCGGACGGGCGTGCCGCGCTGGAGGGGTGTGAACGGCTGGGGGCGGACCTGGCCGTCATCGAGTGCGGGCTGCCCCTGCTGGATGGGGTGTGCGTGATGCGGTTGCTCAAGCGCCGCCATCCGACCCGGCGGGTGCTGGCCATCGGCGGGGACGACCCGGCCATGCTGCGCCCCGCGCTGGAGGCGGGGGCCGACGGCTACCTGCTGCCGGAGGCCAGTGCCGACGAGGTGCGGCTGGCGGTACGGGCGCTGCTGGCGGGGGGAGGATGGCTGTCGCCTTGGGCCGCGCGCGAGGTGCTGCGCGACAGGCGCTGCGCCGCCGAGGCGGAACCGGCCGAGCGGAAGCGCGACGCCCTGGCCTTGCTGACCCCGCGCGAGCGCGAGGTGCTGCACCTGGTGGCCGAAGGCTACCGCAACCGCGAAATCGCCGGACTGCTGGTGGTCAGCGACAGGACCGTGGAAAAGCACCGCGCCAACCTGTTCCGCAAGCTTTCGCTGCATTCGCAGGCGGATGCCAGGGCCTGGGCCGAGGCGCGCGGTTTTGCCCTGCGGCCCAGGCCGCGCGGCGAGCGGTTGGGGTTGGGCTGAGCCGTGGTCGGGAGACGGATGGTCGAGGAGCCGACACCGTCGCTTTCAGCGGCCTGACGAAATGCGACGGCGGGCGCGCGCCGGAGTGTGACCGGCGGGTGCCCGCGCTTTCATGTCCGGCCCGCCAGGGCAGAGGCGTTTGGCTATTCCTTGCGCACGTGGCCCACGGTGCCGCCGGTCAGCCGCACCAGATCGTCGGGCGTCAGGGGGAACACCGCGTGCGGGGTGCCCGCCGCCGCCCAGATGTCGGACAGGGCCAGCAGATCCGCGTCGATCAGGCAGCCGACCGGAGTGGCGTGGCCCACCGGGGGCACGCCGCCGATGGCATAGCCGGTGGCCTGACGCACGAAGTCGGCATCGGCGCGGCCCAGCGGTTCGCCCGCCAGCGCGGCGGCGCGCTTTTCGTCCACCCGGTTGGCCCCGCTGGCGATGATCAGCCAGCCGCGCCCGCTCTGCTTGCCCTTGAAGATCAGCGACTTGGCGATCTGGGCCACGGTGCAGCCCACGGCATCCGCCGCTTCCTGGGCGGTGCGGGTGGAGTCGGACAGCTCGCGCACCACGAAGCGCGAGGTGCCGTACCCGCCGCCTGCGTCGCGCACGGCCTGGTCCAGCCAGTCCTGCACGCGGCGCGCGCTGGGGGAAAGTGATGCGTCGTCCATGGGCCCCTCCTGCGCAAGATGTTTCTCGGTGGGGGGATAGCCCATGGTGGCGGGCAGGGCAAGTCCGGCGGGGGCCGTGTGGCAGGCCCCGGCATGCTCCATCAGTCCTTGCCGCCCCCGTGCATCATGCGGATGTCCATGATGTCCTTGGCCGGGTAGACCCCGCTGGGGCAGGCCCTGCTGCACGCCAGGTGGCGGCGGCAGTGGCGTTCGCCGTGCGGGCCCTTGCCGATGTGCAGCAGTTCCTCGCGCCGTTCGGGGTGGCGGGCCAGTTCGCGGTTCAGCGCGGCCAGCGGGGCGGGTCCCATGAACATGGGTTCGGCAGGGGGGGACTCGCCCGTGTCCTGTGCGGCTTGGGGTGCGGCCTGGGGTGCGGCCTGGGGCGCGGACTGGGCAGTGCCCTGTGGCGCGGCCTGGGCTGCCGCGGACGGCATGTCGTTGGTGCCGTTGCTGACCGGGCAGGCCGACATGCATGCCCCGCATTCGATACAGTTCTCCAGCCGGGTATAGCGCGCCACCCCGTGCGGCACCCCGGTGGAGGCCTTTTCCACCGGACGCACGTAGCCCCAGTCCGGGTCGATGTGGGCGAACATGGGGCGCATGTCCACCATCAGGTCGCCCAGCACGGGCAGCGAGCGCAAGGGTTCCAGGGTCACCACGTCGGTGCCCAGGGCCAGCATGCGGGTGATGCAGGCCAGCCGTTCGCGTCCGTTGATGCGCATGGCGCAGGTGCCGCAGCTGGAATGATGGCACGAGTGGCGGTAGACCAGCGTGGGGTCGGTCTCCACGCGGATGCGGTCCAGCACGTCGAGCACGGAATCCTCGGGGCCTACCGACAGCCGGTAATCGTCGAAGCGGGCGTTGGCCCCGCCGGGGCCGCTGCGCTGCACCCGCACCGTGAGCATGCGCGCCTGCCGCGGCTCGGGGGCGGGGGCAGGGGCGGGCTGGGGGCCGGATTCGGGCGTTGCGGCGGGGGTGTCGGGCACGGTCTTGTCGGCGTCGCTCATGGGGTCAGCTCCTGTAGAAGGACCGCGCGGGCAGCAGGGGCGTTTCGCGCGTGCGGCAGGGCGCGTCGCGCCCGGTGAGGCGGCAGATGATGTCGGCGGTCTTTTCGGCCATGGCGCGCAGGGTCATGCCCTTGCCGCCGATGATGGACAGCAGGCCGGACACGTTGTCGCGCGTGCCGTGGTCGTAGCAGTCGAAGGTGCGGCTGATTTCCTGCGGGCGGGCGGCGTCGGCATTGCCGATGAGCGGGCGCGCGGCGGACCATGCCGAACGGATGGCCGCACCGGCGCAGGCGGGCACCATTTCCGAGCACAGGTGCACCATGCGCCGCACGTGCTCTGGCGGGATGTCCAGATGGTCTGGGTCGTCGGTGAGCCACATGGAGGTGCCCAGCACCGAAAGGCGGCGTTGCGGCACGATGATGTCCCCTTCGCTGGCCTTGCGCATGCGGTTGATGACCATGTTGGTCACCCGGCCCTCGATGGCCACCAGCACCCCCGGCCCCGGCTGGATGGGCACGTGCACGCCCGCCAGCGCCGCCACCTTGCCCGCCCAGGCCCCGGCGGCGTTGACCACCATGTCGGCGGGGGCGGACCATTCGCGGCCCCGCGCGCCTTGGGAGTCCTCCGTGAGGGTGCGCAGGCGCAGCCCGCGCACCGCGCCGCCCTGCACGTCGATGCCGACGACCTCGGTGAAGTTGTGGACCGCAGCCCCGCCCGCGCGCGCCGTGGCCAGAAAGGGCAGGGCCAGCCGCCACGCGTCGACGGTGGCGTCCGGCACCTGCATGGCCGCCAGCACCTTCTCGGTCAGGCCGGGTTCCAGCCTGCGGGCCTGCTCGGGCGTGTAGTCGCGCGTGGTGATGCCCGTGGCGGCGCAGGCGTCCTTCAACCGTTGGCGGTAGGCCATGTCCTCGTCGTCCAGGGCCACGAACAGCCCGTCGTTCTGCTCCATGGCCTGCGGCACCAGACGGCGCAGGATCATGTTTTCCTCGATGCATTCGCGCGCGGCCTCGGGGTCGTGCACCGCGTAGCGGGCGCCGCTGTGCAGCAGCCCGTGATGGCGGCCCGTGGCCCCGCTGAAGAATTCGCCCCGCTCGTAGATGGCCACGGAAAAGCCGCGCAGAATCAGGTCGTGCGCGAGGGCTGCGGCCGTGCCGCCCCCGCCGATGATGGCGATGTGTTCCATGCGTGCTCCACTGTGGGTATGCTGCCGTGCCGGTTGCTCCGACATTCGCCGGTGGCGCCGAAATCGGGCGGAATCCGGAAGGGGCCCGGCGGTCCGGGATGCGTGCGGTGCAGGCTTGCCCCCCGCCCGCGCTCCTGATGCTGGCTCCTGAACGCCGGACCATGCACTTCCCTAGCATGGATGCGGGGCGATGGTACAGTGCGCGGGCATGATTGGCGAAATAAACTGGCGATTGGGCGGAAAATCGGGCGAATCCAGGTCTGGCGCGGGTTCGGCCTTGCCTGGTCGCGGGGTGCGCCGACGGGGGCGGAGCATGCGCGCGGCGCGGAGACGGACGGTGGCGGCGGGACACGGTTCGGGCCGGAGGCGCCATGCTCCGGTGCGGTAGTCCGCTACGTCCGCTACGTCCGTTACGTCCGTTACGTCCGGCATCGGCGGGCGTGAGCGCTCCGAGGCTTTACAAGCCGGGGCGGGCGGGGTAGCCAGAGTGCTTCCCACGCGACGGTCCGGTGGCGGCGCGGCGGTGCCGGGGGGCACCGCCCACCGGGGTGCCGATACGGCGCCTGGCCTGTTCTGCCCGGCCTCCTGGCCTGTCCGGCAAGTGTGCCGCGCCCCGACCGTCGTCCGCATTCGCGCAACCGGTTGCCCGTCTTTCGCAAGGAGCCGCCATGCATAGCAAGGAAACCGCCCTCGTGGTCCTGTCCGGCGGGCAGGATTCCGCAACGTGCCTGGGCTGGGCGCTGGAACGCTTTGGCCGGGTGTCCACCATCGGCTTCCATTACGGCCAGCGCCACACCGTGGAAATGGACTGTCGCCTGCGCCTGATGGACGAGGTGCGCCGCCTGTCCTCGGGCTGGAACGAGCGCCTGGCCGACGACACCACCGTGGAACTGGCCCTGTTCCGGGAACTGGGCCGTACCGCGCTGACCCACGACGTGGCCATAGAGATGGGCCGCAACGGCCTGCCCACCACTTTCGTGCCGGGGCGCAACCTGGTGTTCCTGACGGCGGCGGCGGCCCATGCCTACCGGCAGGGCATCCGGCACATCATCATCGGCGTGTGCGAGACCGACTATTCCGGCTACCCCGATTGCCGCGACGATACCATCAAGGCCATGCAGGTGGCCCTGAACCTGGGCATGGAGTCGCGTTTCGTGCTGCACACCCCGCTCATGTGGCTGACCAAGGGCGCCACGTGGGAACTGGCCCGGCAGGTAGGCGGCGACGCCTTTGTCGAGGTGGTGCTGGAACATACCCACACCTGCTACAGGGGCGTGCGTACCACCCGGCACCCGTGGGGCTACGGCTGCGGCGACTGCCCGGCCTGCGACCTGCGCCGCCAGGGCTGGGCCGACTACCTGCGCAGTTGCTCCGGCGGCGGGTGCTGATGGGCTACCGGGTCAGGGAAATCTTTCACTCGCTGCAAGGCGAGGGCATGCACGCCGGGCGTGCCGCCGTGTTCTGCCGTTTTTCCGGCTGCAATCTGTGGACCGGGCGCGAGCAGGACAGGCCCGATGCCGCGTGCCGTTTTTGCGATACCGACTTCACGGGCACCGACGGCCCCGGCGGCGGCGTGTTCGAGGATGCGCAGGCGTTGGCCACCGCCATTCTCGCCGCGTTTCCGTACCCACTGGCCCCCCTGGACCCCCTGGACCCCTTGGACCCCCTGGACCCCCTGTACGGGGACGGCTGGCGGCCCTATGTGGTGTTCACCGGCGGCGAACCCGCCCTGCAACTGACGCCGGAATTGCTGGACGTGCTGCACGCGCACGGCTGCCGGTGCGGGGTGGAGACCAACGGCACCCTGCCCCTGCCCGCCGGGCTGGACTGGGTGACCGTCAGCCCCAAGGCGGGCACGCGCCTTGCCGTGACGCGGGGCGACGAACTGAAGCTGGTCTGGCCGCAGCATGGGGTGGACCCCGGCGATTTCACGGGGCTGGACTTCGGGCATTTCATCCTGCAACCGCGCGACGACGCGGGACGCGGGACGGGAGGCGATGCCGGGGGCGCGGACCATGTTGCCGCCTGCGTGCGCTACTGTCTGGAACATCCGCGCTGGCGGCTGGGGTTGCAGGTGCACAAGTTTCTGGGCATTCGCTAGGGGCTGTTTCCAAATGGTCCTTTCGCCCGTCGGCTCCGGCCCGGAGGGCGCGAAGCGTGGCCGTTGGGCGAGCTTGCGAACCCTGCGGACATCGTGCGCAACGAGGTCAAACCTCGCCTGCCATGGCTTTGCGGTCCTCATCCGCAAGGTTCGCAAGCTCACCTGACGGCTGAGGCATACTCCTTCATGACAGGCTCGTTTTCCTTGCCAACGAACGAAAACCCTCATTTGGAAACAACCCCCAGGGCACCGCGCGCGCGGGGCCGCATTCACACGACAGACACCACGCCGTGCCCGCACGGCTGACACACAGGCAGGACGGATGGACATTTTCGTTACGCTTACCTTCGACGCGGCGCACCGGCTGCCGTGCGTGCCGCAAGGGCACAAGTGCGGCAACCTGCACGGCCACACCTTTACCGTAGAGGTGCACGCACGCGGTCCCGTGGGCGGCGACACCGGCTGGGTTATGGATTTCGGCGACCTGAAGCGGCTGGCGAAGCCGGTCATCGACCGGCTGGATCACGCCTATCTCAACGACATCCCCGGGCTGGAAAACCCCACCAGCGAATGCATTGCCCGCTGGCTGTGGAGCGAGCTGAAGCCCGGTCTGCCGCAGCTGTGCCGCCTGGTGGTGCGCGAAAGCCCCACTTCCGGCGCGGTGTACGAAGGGTGAAGGGGAGGGCGGGGCAGCTAGCCCACCGGAATCAAGGCATGGACGCAAGAAGGGGCACCCCGCGGGGTGCCCCTTCTTGCGTCTTGCGCCATGTGAAAGCTGGAAGACTTCAGCCCTGCTTGTCGGCCACGTCGCGCGGGGCGGCCTTTTTGCCGGGTGCGGGCGTCTTGTCCGCCGTGGACTTGGTGGAGGAGGACTTTTTCCTGGCGGCCTTGGGGGCTGGGTCCTGATCTTCCGTCTTGGCCACGGCCTTGCGCTCGGGCTGTTTGGCCTGGGGTTGGGCGGTGGCTTTGGCCCTGGACGCGGTGGACGATTTGGACGCGGTGGCCTTGGATGCCTTGGGGACGGCCTTTTCCGCCGTGGCGGTCGCCTTCTTCTTTTTGGCCTTCTTCTGCGCGGGAGTGGCCTTGGCGTCTTCCGAAGCCTTGGCTGCGGCCACCGACGTCTTGCGCGACTTGGCGGATTGGGCGGACTTGGACGACTTGCGCAGTTCGGCGTAGGCCTCGCTGTTGGTCTTGTGCAGGTTCAGGGCATAGTCGGCGGGCTTCATGTCCGCCAGCAGCGTGGAAACGTTCTTGCCGCCTCCGGCCACGGAGCGGAAGCCCGCCTCCACCAGTCGGTTCACTTCCTGGGCGCGGGCCTGGGTGGTTTCCGCGCCCAGCACCACGGCCAGCAGCCGGGTCTTGCCGCGCTTCACCGTGGAGATGAGGTTGTAGCCGGAGGCGAACACCCAGCCCGTCTTGAGGCCGTCGGCCCCTTCGCAGTTGCCGAGCAAGGGGTTCTTGTTGGTGGTGATCACCTTGTTATGTTTGATGTACCGGGTGGAGTGGTAGCGCAGGGCTTCCGGGTACTGGGCAAGGTAGGCGCGGGAAAGGGCAAGCATGTCGCGCGCGGTGGTGTGCTGCCCGGCGGCGGGCAGGCCGTGCGGGTTGCGGAACACGCTGTTCTTCATGCCCAGCGCCCTGGCCTTGGCGTTCATCATCTGGACGAAGTTGTCCACGTTGCCGCCGATGTGTTCGGCGGTGGCAACGCTGGCGTCGTTGCCCGAGGACACGGCCATGCCTTCCAGCAGATCGTCCAGGGTCAGGGTTTCGCCCTGTTTCAGGAACATGCGCGAACCGCCCGTGGAGAAGGCGCGACGACTGACCTTGACGGTATCCTTCAGCGAGGCCTTGCCCGCGCGCACCTGGTCCAGCGCCACGTACATGGACAGCACCTTGGTGAGTGACGCGGGGGGAATGGGCTCGTCGGCATTCTGTTCATAAATGATGCGTCCGGTGCTCATGTCCAGCAGCATGGCGGAACGCACGTCGAGTGTTTCGTGGCTGGAGGCGTGCGCCATGGGCGCGGCGAGCAGCATGGCAAGCGCCAGGGCCAGAAGGACAATGCCAGACTGGCGAGCAGGGCCAGACTGGCGAGCCGGGCCCGTCGGGGCGATGAACCGGGCGGCATGGGCGGCCGGGCGGGGTACTGCGTGGGGTGGGCATGGGGCCGTGTGGCCGGGAACGGTGCTGTGCATGCGCATGCGCTGTCTCGCCTTTCCGAGCCGGCCGCTCCGGGCCGGGAAATCGGTGTATCGGCAGCGCGTCATGCGCGCTCCCTTTCGCGATGCGTTGCCGGTATGGCGTTGCCATGAACCGGCCCGACGTCTACCCGGCAGTTCTGCCGGTTTCCGGGCCGCGGCTGGATGCCGATCCGGCGCGGGGGGAGTGCGCGGCAAGGCGGAAATGGAACGATTCCCGTCCCGCTTCCGGCTGCCGATGGCGCCCGTGGCGGCGGGGCAGGGCCCGCACGCCGATCGGAATGGCCGCACTCCTGTGTCCGCAACAAGCATTACTGTAGAGGCCTGGGCATGACAAGCATTCTCTGCCGGATGCGCAGAAAATTGCACGTGTTTTCAGGAACGGGAATGTCCGGACGGGTTCCGTGACGATGAAAATGGAATTGCAAGCCTTGCCGGAACGTGAACACGGTACCCTTGCGGGCAAATGTTGCACGCCACCACGGGGGTGTTGCATGTCCGGCTTGTTGGGTGAAGGGTGGGCGAAATTCCGGCATGTTGAATATTTTCTAGAGTTTGCCTTGCGTCGGGTGTTGTCCGGCAGCCCGCGCTGGTGCTGGGTTGCCGGGCGGGCGTGGTGTTTGTGCTCCGGTTGCCCGCTCGCGGCAATCCATCTGCTGCGCCGCAGTCGTGGTGCGAAGTGATGCATGCCCGGCCTGCCGTCTTGCAGTATATGCAGCCGCTTTTCAAACGTGCGAGGGCGCGGAAGCCGACAGCGCCTGCCAACAGCGGGGGGAATGCTGGCTGTGGCATATGTCTTGAGAGCGCGTACCCTTCAGGTGAGTGGCGAGCGCCACTTCTCCGCTTGCCTGACAAACGGTCGCGTTGTTGAAAACACTGCCATATCGCAAGGATATGTGTATATCGCGGGGCGGGTATCAATTGCGCAAGTAAATGGTTGCTTGCGGGTATATCGCGCGAGTTGATCAACTAATCGCGCAATCATGCAAGTTTGAGCAGTCAATCCGCGCAAGGTTGCGCGAAACGGTGGTTTTTGAGGTTTCGATTGTGATAAAAATATTTATTAGTTTTTTTAGATAATTACTTCTTGTTTGATGTGCTGGTGCCGGTGCTGTGGTCACGCAATGGCACGGGCTGTGCTCTGTGGCTGGGCAAGGACGTCGTGTCAGACCGCCTGGCCGGTCCGGATGGATGTCTTCACGGAAAGCGTGAACACGGAGCGCAAACCTCCAACGGAGAGGACCGTCATGAACATCACCTTCGAAATCATCGGACAGAGTTGCGACCTCGCACTGCACCCCGTTTCGCCGCAGACGGCCGAGGCCATCCGCTCCAAGGGGCGCGAAATATACGCTGAAAAGTACATGAACTGGTGGCGCAAGGGGAACACCCGCACCTTCGGCATGCGCCTTGGGCCCGACAGCCTGGTCCGCCTGTTCGTGGATGGCCGCCAGGCCGAACTGGACGAGAACCTGCTGTACCGTGACGTGACCACCATCCGCCGCCGCATGTACCTGAACAGCAAGGCCAAGTATCTCGCCGTGCTCGGCTATGACGACGAATGGTGCGCCTTCAAGTGGATATGGCACGACGTGAAGAACTTCGACCCCGCCAGGTTCAGTTTCCAGGTGCTGAACTGGGACCGCGTGATGAAGACGCAGGGGTACAACGTGGTGGACAACGTGTTCTACGACGGCCACCTGGCTGATGACGATTCCTGGTGCAACCCCAGTGGGTTCACCCTCATCGATCCGATGATCATCGACCTTGCGGACGTGCGCCGCGAGGTGGAGGCCGAACAGGCCGGAGACGGCAAGAAGGCGGCGTAACCGCGCCGCAGGCAGATACTTCCGGTTGGGATTCCCGCCCGACCGATCGCCAGACCCGCACCCGTAGTAGCCCTACCCCTCCCTGCCCGAGAGCGGAGGTCCCCACACCCTCCGCTCTCCCCCTCCCCCAGGGCCCGCCGTCCGTAAGCGGCGGGCCCCGCCTTTTCTTTTTTCGGCCACGCCCGAAGGAGCGTGCCGTGCGGATTTGCCCGGCTGGAAATCCGAAAAGAAAGTGATCGCTCACCTGTAATTTATTAAAATGAAAAAAATCACAATGCGTGGCGATAATGCCCGCTAAGTTGTGGGGTTTCGTGATAAATGAGTTGTGCAGGCAACTCGGAAGTGTGGAAGGGGGTTGCTGCGGCTTGCCAAAAGATGTTTTAAAATAGTCTTAAATTACAGTATATAATATGCTTCATGCGAATGAAGTGCATGCTCGTTTGGGTGATGTGAGCACCGGGTTTTGCGATAGGTTGAGTTGACAAACAGCATGCCAAGAGGCAGTGTGGGCTCGTCGACGCTGTGTGAACAACCAGTACAAGCTACCCAGCCTTGCCCCTTCATCGGAACCTGCCCGTTCATCACGATGAAGGCGGCCGTCCGGACACGGTCTACGTGCCGGGCAGGCCGGAACCACCCCGCGAGAATGCGGGGCGGGCCGGAGGGGCCACGGGTGGCGGATGGTGTTCGGACACGGCTGGCGACGCGATGCGCGAGAGCGGCGCGGGGCACAGGCGGCGCGCCGTCCCACGGGACGGCGGACGGGCCCACCCCACATGCGATTTCACGGAGGAATCGCACGGCATCCGGGAGGCCGCACCGGATGCAGCCGGAAACCGAGAGGGCGCATCGGCAACGAAATGGAGTCCCATCATGAACGTTACCCTTACCATCACCGGCAGAAGCTGCGATCTGGCCCTGCACCCCGTCTCGCCGCGTACGGCGCTGGCCATCCGTGCCAAGGGGCGCAAGATCTACGCCGAGAAGTACATGGACTTCTGGCGGCGCGGCAACACCCGCAATTTCGGCATGCGCATCGAGGCCGACACCAAGGTGCAGCTCTCCCTCGACGGGTCGGAACAGACCTTCGACATGGGCGCACTGCTTGGCAACGTGTCCACCAGCATGAGTAACCTGTACCTTGACAGCAAGGCCAAGTACCTGGCGGTGATGGGCTTTGCCGAAGAAGTGTGCAGCTACACCTGGACCTGGAACAACGTGGAAAGCTTCGATGCCGCCCGCTTCATGACCTGCATCACCGATTTCGGTCCGGTGCTGGGCAGCACCATGCGCGCCATCGACGAAGTGCGCTATGACACCCTGTGTGCCGACGACTTTGCGTGGGGCAACCCCGGCGGCTTTACCCTCATCGACCCGGTGGTGCTGGATCTCGACCAGCTTCGCCGTGTGGCCCGCGCCGCGTAACCGGCGCCGTTCGCCACCGCCGCCTTCGGGCGCACAGTGACCGTCAGGGGGGAGCCGCAGGCTCCCCCCTTTTTTCGCCATGGCGTACATGGCAGGCATGCACTGGGGCTGCGGCGCGCATTTTCCCGTCTGACGCGAAAGGCAGTGCGGAGGACAGCGCGACGGGCATGGTCCGGCACTGTCACTGCCGGAAAATTGTCCTGCCGGGCATGTTTCAAACTGGCCGCGCGAACGGATGGGCTTGCAAGGCGCCTCGCGGACGTGCCACTATGGGGGTCCGGCGGGTGCGACCCCGCCGTGGGCAAGCCGCCCGGCGCGGCATGCATCATATCCACCTGGGCCGCAACATCCCGCATTGCACGGAAGGTACGATGGAACTGCCTCTGCTCAAGGAATTCGTGGTCATCTTCAGCCTTTCGGTGGCTGTCATCTATTTGTGCCACTACGTGAAGGTGCCCGCCATCGTCGGCTTTCTGCTGACCGGCGTGGTGGCCGGGCCGCATGGCCTGGGGCTGGTAAAGGCCGCGCACGAGGTCGAAATCATGGCCGAGGTGGGCGTGGTGCTGCTGCTGTTCACCATCGGGCTGGAACTTTCGCTGGGCGAACTGATGCGGCTGCGCAAGCCGGTGTTCCTGGGGGGGCTGACGCAGGTGGCGCTGACCATCCTGGCCTTCGCGGGCGGGGCGGAACTGCTGGGCCAGCCGCACGGTACGGCTGCATTCATCGGCTTTCTGGCTGCGTTGTCGTCCACTGCCATCGTGTTGAAATTGTTGCAGGAACGCGCCCAGATGGACAGTCCGCACGGGCGCATCTCGTTGTCCATCCTGATCTTCCAGGACCTGGTCATCGTGCCCATGATGCTGCTTGTGCCGTTTCTGGCGGGCAAGGGCGGCGAGGCAGGGCCTTCGCTGCTGTTCACCATGGCCAAGGGGGCGGGCATCATCCTGCTGGTGTTCCTGCTGTCGCGCAAGCTGGTGCCCGCGCTGCTGCACCGCATCGTGCGTACCCGCAACCGCGAGGTGTTCCTGGTCTCCACCCTGGCCTTCTGCCTGGCCATCGCGCTGCTTACCTCGTCCATGGGCCTTTCGCTGTCGCTTGGCGCGTTCCTGGCCGGGCTGATCATGGCCGAATCGGAGTACAGCCACAGTGCGCTGGAGGGCATCATGCCCTTCCGCGACGTGTTCACCAGCCTGTTCTTCATCTCGGTGGGCATGCTGCTGGACCTTGGCTTTGTCATCGACCACCTTCCGCTGGTCATCGGGGTGACTCTTTCCGTGCTGGCGGTAAAGTGCCTGCTGGGCGGCGGCGCCACCCTGATGCTGGGGTATCCCCTGCGCCCGGCACTGATGGTGGGGCTGGCCCTGTGCCAGGTTGGGGAATTTTCGTTCGTGCTGGCCAAGGCCGGGGTTTCGTACGGGCTGTTCGACCGCAACGAGTACCAGCTGTTTCTGGCCGCCAGTATCATGACCATGGCGCTGACGCCGTTCCTCATCGCCGGTGCCCCGCGCATGGCCGACGTGGCCGTGCGGCTGCTGCCCGCAGGAACCCGGCTGGCCCGGCGAGGGGAGGATGCGGCGGCGGAAGAGGCGGGCGGCGCGCACTGCGGCATGGACCTGACCAACCACCTGATCATCGTGGGCTTCGGCATCGGCGGGCGGCACCTGGCCCGCGCGGCCAAGGCGGCTGGCATCGATTACACCATCCTGGAGATGAACCCCGACACGGTGCGCACCTTTGCCGCCAAGGGCGAACCCATTGCCTACGGCGATGCCTCGCACCCGGCAGTCATGGAGCACGCCGGGGCGTGCGCGGCACGGGTGCTGGCCATCGTCATATCCGACCCCGCAGCCGTGCGCAGCATTACCGACACGGCCCGCAAGCTGAACCCTTCGCTGCACATCGTGGTGCGCACAAGGTTCATCAGCGAGATAGCGGCCCTGCGCGACCTGGGGGCCAACGACGTGATCCCCGAGGAGTTCGAAACGTCGGTGGAAATCTTTACCCGGGTCATGAGCCGCTACCTGGTTCCGCGCGCCGAGATTGAACGCTTTGTGGAGGAAGTGCGTACCGAAAGCTACGACATGTTGCGCCAGGTGGACATCCGCACCGAGCCGTTGGCCGCCCTGTCCACCTACTTCACCGACTTCGACCTGAGCGCCATGACCGTGGAACCCGGCTGCATGCTGGACGGCATGACCCTGCAACAGGCCGACCTGCGCCGCCTGCACGGGCTGACCCTGGTGGCGGTGAAGCGCGGCGAGGACGTGCTGCCCAACCCCGACGGCACCCTGCGCCTGATGGCGGGCGACGTGACCTACGTGTTCGGACCGCACGCGGATATCGCGGCCAAGGCCGGGCTGTTCGCGGCGCGGCGGCGGGCCTGGGAAACGGACGAAGACGGGAAGGAACCCGAACTGGAGGCCACGCTGGCCGATGGTTCCGGACCGGAGGACGGTGGAGCGGACGGCTCGATGAAAAGTCCGGCGGAACGTGGGGCGGACGATGAAGACGGTGCGCCGGGTGAAGATGTCGCCGCCGCCCCGGTCGAGGCCACGCCCGGCGACAAGGTCTGACAGCCTCCTGCTTTCTGCTTGCGCCCGGCACCCTCGAATCACGCAGGGCAGGACGCCATTCCTGAACATGACAGCCCCCTCGAAGTGGTTCTTCGCGGGGGCTGTTGTTGTGCGTGTTGATAATCAATCGAAAGTTTTAGGGAGAGGGGGTGCGGGGGAGGGACCCTTTTGCGCCATCCGTACGGCTCGGAGACTCGCCTACGGCTGCCGCAAAAGGGTCCCTCCCCCGCGAAAAGGGCTTTCAAATTCTTTGCGACCTCTTTCTATCCCTCGCGCAGGGCGGAAATAAGCCGCTGCAACTCCTCGGCCTGCGCGGCCAGGCCGGAAATGGCCGACTCGGCCCGCTCCATGCCTTCGGCGGTGCGCGCGGCCACCTGGTTCACCTCGCCCACGGCGCGGCCCACCTGTTCGCTGGCGGCGGACTGCTGCTCTGCGGCGGCGGCGATGGAGCCCACTTGGTCGGCGGTGCCGGTGACGATGGTCACGATGCGGTCCAGGGTATCGCCCGATTCGCGGGCCAGCCCCACCGATTCGCGCACTGCCTCGCCCGCCTGTCGCGCACCGTCGATGGACCGTGCCGCCCCGTCCTGAATGGCCCGGATGGCGCCGCCCACCTCGTGGGTGGCCTGCATGGTCTTTTCGGCCAGCTTGCGCACCTCGTCCGCCACCACGGCAAACCCGCGCCCGGCGTCACCGGCGCGCGCCGCCTCGATGGCCGCGTTCAGGGCCAGCAGGTTGGTCTGGTCGGCAATGTCGCTGATGACGCCCAGCACGTTGCCCACCGCATCGGTGCGCTGGCCAAGGTCGCCCATGAACGATTCCAGTTCCTCGGTGCGGGTCCGTATGGCGCCGATGGCGTCCACCAGCCGCGTCACCGACCCAGCCCCCTCGGCGGCGCGGGTGCGTGCCTCCGCCGCGCTGTCGGCGGCTTCCGCCGCGTTGCGGGCCACGTCGGTGGCGGCGGCGTTCATCTCGTCCATGGCGGCGGCGGTTTCGGTGGCGCGGGCAGACTGCATGCGCGCCCCGCCCGCCGCGTCCTCCACCTGGGCGGCCAGCACCCCTGCGGATGCCGCCACCTCGCGGGCAATGCCCACGGCCTGCGCGGCCACGGCGGCGATCTTTTCGTTCTTGGCGCGGATGTCTGCTTCCTGCCGCCGGATGGTGGTCAGGTCGAAGTACAGGGTAAAGGCCCCGGTCTGGTTGTTGTCCAGATCGAACACCGGGTTGGCGTTCACTTGCAGGATGTGTTCGCCGCCGTCGCCAGCCACGGTCATCTCGCCCTCCACGCGGGCGCGGGTTTCCAGGGCCTCGTCCGAGCGGGTGCGGCGGCCGGCGTCGCCGAAGAAGAATTCGCCCACCCGCTGGCCGTGGTAGTCGGCGGGCTTGCCGGGCTTGCCCGCAAGGTCGAGCAGGATCTGCCCCACGAAGGTGATGCGCCCCGCGTTGTCCAGGGTCATGCACGGGAAGGTGCGCGAAATGGCGTCCAGAATGCCCTGGGCAAAGCCCAGCCGGTCCTTCAGCCGGGCCACCATGTTGCGGATGGAGCCGCGCAGGGCGTCCAGTTCCGCCGGAAAGCTGCCGTCGATGGACGCGTTGAAGTCGCCCCCGGCCACGGCCTCGGCATACCTGCCCAGCCGGTCGATGGGGGTCATGATGCGCGCCACGATGCGGAAGGCCACGGCGCAGGCGGCGGCCAGGAATACCCCCAGCGCCACGACGGCGACCCCGGCCATGCGGGTGCCGGTGGCGGAGGTCATGCGCTCCACCTCCGCGCTGGCGGCCAGGGCCTCGGCGGATTCCATCTGGGCCACCAGCGCCCAGCGGGTGCCCAGCACCTGCACCGGCTGCCACGCGGCAAGCACGGCGCGTCCGCGCGGGTCGGTGGTCAGGGCCTGGCCGGTGTTGCCTTCCAGCGCGGCACGCACGGCATCGGTGCTGGCCTTGTCGCGCAGCACGTCCAGTTCATCGGGCGAGGTGCGCAACGACGTGCGCAGCAACCCATCCGGCCCCACCAGATAGGTTTCGCCGGTCTTGCCAAGGCCAAACGCCTCGAACCGCCCGCCGGACAGCATCAGGCTGTTCAGCTTGGCCACGGGCAGGCTGAAGGCCAGCACGGCGGCGTACTTGCCGCCCTTGCCGCCATCGAACACCGGGGTGGCCACGAAGGCGCGCGGGGCGTTGCCCGCGGGCTCGTACGGGGCAAAGTCGCTGTGGGCCACCTCGCCCGCGCGGCCCGCCTTGCCCGCTGCGTCCGCCGTCCGGAACACGGCGGCAAGGCCGGTCTTTGCGAAGGGGCCGTCGGTGACGCGCTGGGCGAAATCGAGGTTCTTGCGTACCGAATACAGCACCCGCCCGGTATCCGGGGCCAGCAACAGCACGTCGGCATAGCCGAACCGCTCGGCAAAGTCGCGGAAGGCGGGGTGGAATTTCAGGTGGTTGTCCACGTAGCCGCAGACAAGGTCCGCGGGTTCGTCCAGTTTCTGGCGCTCGCCGGGGACTGCCGGGTTGCGGCGGATGTAGTGTTCCCACAGCAGTTGGGCGTTGGGGTCGGCGGGCACGTAGTCGGCGGCGGGGCGGGGGGAGTAGCCGGGCGCGGCGGCTGCGTGGCGGGCGAAGGCGTTCCAGCCCAGAAAGGCGGGGCCGGACACGGCCTCGGCCAGGGCGGGGCGCAGGGCGGCCAGCGCATCCGGCGGGGTTTCCGATTCGTGGCGCACCAGGTCCACGTCATAGGCAAAGGCCAGGCTGGCGTCGATGGCCGTGCGGTCACCGGCGTACACGGCAAGCTGGTCGGCCACCAGTTCCATCAGGTCGGCCACCTGAGCCGACTTCACGCCACGCAGGGTGGCCAGCTGGCCCTGCGCCCGTTCCTGCAGGGCGGCGGCGCTGGTGCGCCCCACCTCGTGCATGCCGCCCGCGCCCACCCACCACAGGGTGGCCGCGATGCCGAAGCCGCTTGCCGCCAATACCGAAAGAAACCCCAGAAGCAGCTGCCGTTTGAGGGTCATGACCGCACCTTGATCCCTTGGCGCCATACCCGGCGCCGCACAGTGAAACAGGTCCCGGACGCGGGCATGGTGACCCTTGTCCGGCGACCGCGCGCGGTTCCCCACCGATCCGGCGCGGCGGCTGGCGCGGGGCTGCCGGGTTGCGGCCCTCACGCCACGTACGCCCGGCGATGCGGGCGTACGGAGCGGGCGGCCCGGTGTGTTCATCCTGAAGTCCGGGGTGCCGCCCACGGGAGCACCGTTCACATTTTTGGGGGTGATGTCAAAGCGGGAAAGGGGTGGCGCTGTGCGAATATTGTCAAATGTGGCGAGCCGGAATGGCGGAAAGTTGTAAAACCGTAGGAAGTGGCGGGCAGTTGGAGGCAACACATGAGGCGCGCTCGCAACGCAACGGGCGGGCAGGCTTTCGCCCGCCCGCCCGGAACGTGTGCAGGCATGAGGCTGGCCGCGCCACGCGGCGCGGCGTTTCGCCTACAGCTTCTTGACCTCGGCGTACCAGCCGCCCGCCTGTTCCAGCAGGCCGTACAGGCGGCCCACCAGCGCGTGGGGGTCGGCCAGGTAGCCTTCCAGCAGCAGGCTGGCCTCGAACAGTTGCAGGGTGGCGCTTTCCAGCATGGGGTCCGCTGGGTCCGCCTTGTGGATGCGCAGCAGGTTGCGCAGGATGGGGTGGTCGCGGTTCACTTCCAGCACCTTCTTGGGGATGGACTCGTCGCGCTGCATGACTTTGAGCAGCTTTTCCATGGACGAGGTCACCGAGCCGTCGGGGCTGACCAGGCAGGCCGGGCTGTCGGACAGGCGGTGCGACACGCGCACCTCGGTCACCCTGTCGCCCAGCACATCCTTCATGCGGGCCAGCAGTGCGTCGAAGGCGGGGGCGTCGGATTCCGCCAGCGGTTCGGCCTCCTTGCGTTCCTCCACGGTGGGGAAGGCGTCCAGGGTAGCGGCGTCGGCGTGTTCCACGGCCTTCAGGGCGAAGTCCTTGTGGTTGCCCAGTGCGTCCATGACGAATTCGTCGATGGGCTCGTACAGGAACAGCACCTCCAGCCCCTTCTTGCGGAAGATTTCCAGATGCGGGTTCAGCCGGGCGGCCTCGCGGTTGGGCGCGGAGATGTACCAGATGTCCTTCTGGCCTTCACGCGCGCGACCGATGTAGTCGTCCAGCGAGGACAGCCCCTTGGCGTCGTCGTGGTGCGAGGTGTTGCAGCGCAGCAGGCCCGCGAACTTTTCGCGGTTGGCCCAGTCGGTGTGGCCCAGCTTGAACACCTTGCCGTGCCCGCGCCAGAATTCCGCGTACCTGTCCGCATCGGACGCGGCCAGCTTTTCCAGATGGCCGAGCACCTGCCTGGTCACCGTCTGGCCGATCTTGCGGATGACCACGTTCTCTTGCAGCGTCTCGCGCGAGATGTTCAGGGGCAGGTCTTCCGTGTCCACCACGCCCTTCACGAAGCTGAGGTATTCCGGCAGCAGGTCCTTGTTCTCGCGCTGGATGAGCACCCGGCGCACGTACAGGTCGAGGCCCCAGCGGTCGCGGCCCATGCCGAACATCTCCTGCCCGTGCGGGGGCACGAACATCAGCGCGGTGAACTGTACCGGTGCGTCCACGGATACGTGGATGGTCTCCAGCGGGGCACCGCTGTCGAAGGTGAGGTACTTGTAGAAGTCCTCGTACTGCTGCGGGGTGACCGAGAACTTCGGTTCGCGCCACAAGGCCGGGGTGGTGTTGACCCGTTCGCCCTCGACCATGATGGGGAAGGGCAGGAAATTGGAGTGGGTGCGCACGATGGCTTCCAGACGGTGGCGTTCCAGGAATTCCGAAGCGTCTTCCTTGATGTGCGCCTCTATGACCGTGCCGCGCGCGGGGGCGTCGGCATCGTGCGCGCCATCCACCTCGGCCACGCTGAACGAGCCGGAACCGTCCGATTCCCAGACATGGGCGGACGCGCCGGGCTGGCACGAGCGCGAGGTGACCTTCACCGTGTCCGCCACCATGAACACCGAATAGAAGCCTACGCCGAAGCGCCCGATGATGGACGCGGCGTCGGTGGGGGCGCCCGATGTGCCAGAGGGGGAAGACACGGCCTCGCCGTCGGCGTCACTTGCGGTTGCATCAGCCTTGGCTCCGCCGTTCAGGCCTTGCCCCATCCCGTGTTCCGCCATGAACCGTTCCGAGCCGGACCGGGCGATGGTGCCCAGGTTGTCGATGAGTTCCTGGCGGGTCATGCCCACGCCCGTGTCGGCAATGCGCAGGGTGCGCGCGTCCTTGTCCACGGTGATGGCGATGTCCAGCGGCAGGTCGGGCGCGGTCACGGCGTCGCCCCGGCTCTGGAAGAAGCGCAGCTTGTCCAGGGCGTCGGATGCGTTGGAGACCAGCTCGCGCAGGAAAATTTCGCGGTTGGTGTACAGCGAGTGGGTGATGATATGCAGCAGTTTCTGCACTTCGGTACGGAATTCATGGGTTTCGTGCGCGGCGGCGGTCATCGTTTCCTCCTGTGAAAGGCGTGGTCTGGTGATCGGAAAGGGTGCGCCCGGTATGCCTGACAAGGCCGGACATGCCCGAATGTTGTACAATCGTTCCGTGCCGTTGCGGTCGTAAAATTCCCTGTGCAGATAGTGCCGGAGCGGCGCGTGTCAAGACGGCAACGGCAGGGAAGGGAAGGCGTGAAGGGCCGGTGTGGGGGGGGCAGCGGTGCACGGGCCGCCCGGCGTGGCGCGGACGGCCCGTGGAATTGGCCCGGGAAGCTGGCCCGCCGCACTGGTCGGGAACGATGCGCGGGAAACGGGAAGGATATGGCGCGAGGGCGATTCGGTCCGCCTCGACCATGTCGAGGTCCCTCTGGGTGAAGACGGACTACGCCGCCGGGGCGTCCAGCTTGAAGCGCACGCGCAGCACGCCGTTCTCGAAGTCGTGCGAGATGATCCGGAAGGTGCCCACTTCCGCCGTGTTGGTCACATGGGTGCCGCTGCACGGGCAGGCGTCGAAATCGCCCACCCGCACGATGCGCAGGGTGTCGCCCGCGTCGTCCGGCAGGCGGCCCAGGTCGAAGCGGCTGGCGGCTTCCGTGCGGTCCATGTCCACGGCGGTGACCGGAAGGTTGCCGGACAGCACGCGGTTCACTTCAGCCTCTATGGCGCGGGCCTCCGCGTCGTCGAGCGGATGGCCGAAGTGGTAGTCGCACTTGGATTTCTTGGGGTTGATGTGGGCGCTGAAGCAGCGCCCGCAGCCGTGGCGGGCCACCATCACGCCGTTCAGGACGTGTTCGGCGGTATGCATGCGGGGGGCTTCGTCCTTGCTCATGATGGGCTCCGGGGATGTTGCGGTTGCCGGGCGCTCGCGCGGGTGGCGCTTGCGCCGGGCATGGGATACCTGTGTGGTATGCTGGCGAGGACGGATGTGTGCGCTCTCGTTGGCGCATGTTCACTATGAACCGGCCACCGCGCCGGGCAAAGATACAGGAGATGCGGCATGGATTTCAAGGCGCTGGCCGACCTGGTGGAAAACGGGCTGCCGTTCCAGAAGCTGTTGGGCATCCGGGTGGCGGAGATGGAGGCGGGCCGGGTGAAGCTGTTCATTCCCTACCGCGAGGAACTGGTGGGTGATACGCGGCGGCCCGCCCTGCATGGCGGGGTGATATCGTCGCTGGCCGACGTGTGCGCGGGGTTTGCCGTGTGGACCAGATGCCGCATCGACGACCGCATCGCCACCATCGACCTGGTCATCGACTATCTGCGGCCCGCATCCGCCAGCGACCTGTACGCCGAGGCCACGGTGAAGCTGCTGGGGAACCGGGTGGGCAACGCGCAGGTGGTCATCTGGTCCGCCGACAGGCCGGACCGGCATGTGGCCGAGGGGCGGGGGGTATATAACATCCGGCGGGGCTGAGTCAGTTGCGCACTCCGTCCTTTCGCCCTCCGGCGGACCGACCCGAAGGGCGCGAAGCGTGGCCGTTGGGCGAGCTTGCGAGTCGTACGGCCATCGAGGGCAGAGCGTCAGATTTCGCCTTTTGCTCCGGTCACGTACGATAAGAGCGCGCTGCGGTCGGCATCCGTAACACTCGCGCGGTGCGCTCGCGTAACGGCTGCCGCACGTTCCCTTCGCGAAAAGGCTCATCTTCCTTGCCGGAGAACAAAAATCCTGTCGTGCGCTTGCGGAAGACACTCAGTGGGCTGCTTTTTGCGACGGAGTCCCTGAGCCTTGCAGCCGGTCAGGTGCCCACAGATTTCTAGTTCGACAGCGAATGCTCCTGCACGCGCGGGCCGCCAGCGCCGGGCGCGCCCGCCGGGGCCGGGGTGTTCGGCGGCACCACGATCTGCTGGCCCGGCTGCGATTCCACGAAGTTGGCGGGCGCCTTGTCGGTGCTGCGGTCCGGGTCGAAGCCCAGCACCTTGCTGCGGGCCTTGCCCACCAGCAGGGTGCATTCGTTGTTGGCGCAGTCGCGGATGGCCAGCAGGGTGGGCTTCAGCACGCCCGTGGGGGCCACGTTTTCCACGGCCAGGTAATATTCGCGCGGGCCGGTGCCGAACAGCGGGGTAACCGTGCAGGTCACCAGCCAGTCGTTCACGCCGTCGCCGTTCCAGTCGGTGATGGCCGTGAGCGACACGGAAATCACGTCCATGCCCTGGCCCAGGGCAAAGCCCACCTTGCCGATGCGTACGTTGTCGTCCGGCGCAGCGGAATCCGCGAATGTTTCGCCCGCAAGGCCGTTGCGCGCCTCTGCCGAGCGAAAGCGCGTGGACAGGCGGCGGTACAGTTCCTCGCCGTACGAGGCGGGGCGGTATTCGCGGTTGTCGCGGATGGCCGCCTCCATGTAGTTGCCCTCGGCGTCCAGGATGTTGCGGCGCACCATCTCGTCGCGCAGGTAGACGGCGTAGTTGCGGAACATGTCGGGCCGCACCACCTCCACCTGTTGCAGGGCGCAGCCGGAGGCCAGGGCCAGCAACAGCAGCAGCGGAACAAGGACGGCAAGGCCGCGCGCGGCGGCGGAATGCTGGGCGGTACGGGGGCGGATGCTGTGCATGGCGGGTGATGCCCGGCGGGCGTTTTGGGGTGTGCGGCGCGGCGTGCGACGTGGAATGTTGGGGGGTGGGACGGTTACGGCTTCTTCAGGATGGCCTTGATGGCGGCCTCGTCGGCGGCCTTGCGCGCCGCCTCCTGCGAGGCGGGCAGGATCTGTTCGCGCAGCATCTTGTCCAGGAAGACGCGCGCTTCTTCGCCGGTACGGACCACCGGCTGGCCGATGCCCCGGTATTCGTCCAGCGATAGCAGCCGGGCCTGCAACAGCCCCTTGGGGGCGGGATCTTCCACCACCAGCCAGTAGCCCAGGTAGAAGCCCTCGTCGTGCGGGGTCTTCTGGGTGAGCAGCACCAGCCAGTCGCGTACGCCGTTGCCGTTCCAGTCCAGGGTGGCGAAGACCACCAGCGTGTTCATCAGGTCGGGCGAATGGACGTTGAGCGTGGTGCGGTCCAGCGCGCTGACGGTCCACTGCCTGGGCGAGGCGAAGGTGCGCCGCGAATCGTCGGTGAAGCCCGGCAGCAGCGACGGGAACGAGCGCAGGTTCAGGCGCAGGGCCAGTTCCAGACCGCACGATTCCGGCTGGTAGTCCTGCGGCAGGATGTCGCCGGAAGGCTCGGCCCGGCCATCGGGCAGCACCACCAGCCCCGCGCGCTGGGCGGCGTCGGGGTGTCGCTGGGCGAAGGACGCCAGCAGAAAGCGGTCCAGCACCTGCACCGGCACGGGGCCGGGGTAGATGCGTTCCGGCTGGGGGCTGGCGTAGGGCTGGGCGCCGTCGTCGGTGATGCGCGGCGCGCAGGCGGCCAGGGACATGACCAGCGACAGGACCAACGACATGGCAAGCAGGAGGGGGGCCATCTGGCAGGGCAGAGCGGTTGCGCCCGGCAGGCCCGATAGTCCCGAAAGAGGGGACGGGGCGCGGAAACGGCGCGGTGTGGCGGTGCCTGCGCGCCTGTGGGTACGATTGGCGGGCCGGGCCGGGGTGCGGACGGGCATGGAATCCTCCGGATTATGACCGCGTGGCGCGGTCGCACCCGCGTCTTATGACCGCCCCGTGCGACTGTCAACGGGCATTTGCGGGGCCGGACGGGGGGGCTCGGAGGCCGGACGCAGTGCAGCCGCGCGCGGCACCTCCCGTGCAACGCGGTGCCGCCCCGCTCCGGCCCGTGACGGGCGGCAGGCGGGGCGGAGCAAGAAGGCTTTTCGACCGGGTTGCCCCGGTCTGTTGCCGGCATCAGAAGTTCAGCACCCTGTCCGCCTTCAGCATCTCGTCGTACAGGAATTGCTGGTTGCCTCGGGCCACCGTGTCGTCAGCATCCACGCCGTGGATGTCCTGGCACTTGCCTCAGGCGGCCAGCACGCCCTCGCTGAGGGAGAACAGCCGGGCCTGGTCGCGGATGGGGAACGAGGGGCCGTCGCCCGCCGCGTAGTCCGCGGCCGGGCCGTTGAGGAAGATGGTCACGTCCTCGCCCTTTTCGAGCAGGAAGTTGCCGAAGCGGAAGGTGTTCCAGCGGATTTCCGGGTCCGCGCTGGAAAGGATGATCAGTATTTGCATTTCAAATGCTCCGCTGTTTTATTGATAGATAAAATCTATCGTAAGCGGTGCCTGGACGGGATGCAAGCCGTGGAATGTGAAGGCGGACGGCGGAAACGACCACGGCGCGGTGGTGCCGCGCCGTGAACGGGGTGCCGTGGTGACGCTGTGAGCGTGGTCGGGCAGCGGTGGGTTGGGGGCACCGTCCGGGCCGTCGTGCCCATCTAGCCGAAGGGGGTCAGCGGCTTCAGGCCAAACCCCACGGCCTGAGCCGGTGCGGCGAGGGGGCGGCCTTCGCGCAGGTCGGACAGGGCCTTGGCCAACTGGTCGGGACAGGAAGTGGGCTTGTTGCCGCAGGTGATGCCAGCCAGCTTGTCGATGGCGTCCTGCACCGGCATGCCGTCGAGCAGGCGGCCAAGGGCTTCGAGGTTGCCGGGGCAGCCCCCGGCAAAGCGCACGTCGCGCAGCATGCCGTCGCGCACGTCGAACTGGATCTGCTTGCTGCAAACACCGCTGGGAACATGAACATGCATGGCGAAACTCCGTGGCGCGGCGGTGGCCCGGCGCGCCGGATTGCTGGTGTGGCGTAACGTGTCGAACGGGTTCGGCGCCAGACATAGGCCCGGCGCGCCGCGCTGTAAAGGGGATGGCGGGCGCGCCGCTCCCCGCTTGACGTACCGGGCAGGGCAGACTATTTAGTCACACAGCAAGGGGAGTAGCCAGCAAGGGCAACGTCAACAGCATGGCGCACGCGCCTGGCGTTGCCGTTGGGACGGACCCGCAAACCGGACCAATTGGCGAGACCTTCACGGCAGGAATGCCGGAGGTCTCGCCTTTTCTTTTGGGCCTCTGGCGATGTATTAATTATTTAATAATATCGAGAGGTTGTCCGTGAATCATGCGTTCCGTGACTGGTACCCCTTCTTGCTGGCCGTGCTGGCCACGTTGCCGGGCCTTGCCATGCGCGCCCTGCACCCCGAGATCAGCCCCCTGGTCATGGCCGGTCTGACCGGCGGGGCCATCCTGGCTGCATCGTTCATGCTGATGTGGGCCTGCGAAGTGGCGCAGCTGGACATTCCCCAGACGCTGGCCCTGGCGGTGGTGGCGCTCATCGCCGTGCTGCCCGAGTATGCCGTGGACATGTATTTCACCTGGATGGCCGGACAGCACCCGGAAAGCGACTACGCCCACTACGCCATCGCCAATATGACCGGGGCCAACCGCCTGCTCATCGGCGTGGGCTGGAGCGCCATCGTGCTGGTGTGCTGGATGCGTTTTCGCAGCGCGGTGGTGGTGGAAAGCGAACGCCGCACGGATCTGGTGTTCCTGGCCATGGCCACGGCGTACGCGTTCGTCATTCCCATCAAGGGCTCGCTGGCGTGGTACGACGGCGTGGTGCTGATTTCGCTGTACGCATGGTACATCTGGCTGGTTTCGCGCAGGCCCTGCACCGAGTTCGAGGCGGAAGGCCCGGCGGAGGTGCTGGCCAGGCTGCCCAAGGGGCACCGCCGCATCGCCACCCTGTCGCTGTTCCTGTTCGCCGCCGTGGTCATCCTGGCCGACGCGGAACTGTTCAGCGAAAGCCTGGTGGCCTCCGGCAAGGTGCTCGGCATCAACGAATTCCTGCTGGTGCAGTGGCTTGCCCCCATCGCCTCCGAGGCGCCCGAGTTCATCGTGTCGCTGATGTTCGCCATGCGCGGCCATGCCAGCATCGCGCTGGGCAGCCTGATCTCGTCCAAGCTGAACCAGTGGACCCTGCTGGTGGGCATGATTCCCGGCGTGTACGCGGCTTCTTCCGGCTCGGTGCATCCGCCCATCCCCATGGATTCGCACCAGATGAACGAGATATTGCTGACGGCGGCGCAGTCGCTGTTCGCCATCTGCCTGCTGCTGCGCATGCGCATCGGCATGCGCGGGGCGCTGGTGCTGTTCGGCCTGTTCCTGGTGCAGTTCATCTCGCCGTTCATCCAGGCACCGGTGGAGGCGGCCATGGGCCTGCCGCACATTCCCGACCGGCTGCACATCTGGTTCAGCCTGGTGTACGTGGTGCTGGCGGGCGGCATGCTGCTGCTGCGGCCGCGCAGCCTGCTGGACCTGCGCTACGGCTTTCGCGTGTAGCGTGCGCGCCGCTGGCGGCGCGAATATCGACATGACGTGATCCTTCGCGGCCCGTCGCGCCCTTGGCGCGGCGGGCCGCTCGTGATAGAGACGGGCCATGAATGACGGCAAACCATGTGCTGCGGCTGGGGGAGGACGCACCACCCTCGTGGGTGCGTCCAGGGCAGGCGCGTTCGTGACGGCCATGCTTGCGGGGGCGATGTTCATGGCGGCGGCGCTGTGGGCCGTGCCGGTGCGGGCCGCCGAGCCCGGCACGCCGCGCGGCGACGAGGCCTCCATCACCCTGCGCGAGGACGATTTCGACATCGACGTGCGCTATCCGCGCCTGGGGCAGGCCGCCGTGGACGACGACCTGGCCCGCTGGGCCGCGCACGTCGTGGCCGCGTTCCGGCAGGGGCTGGCCGAGCCCGGAACCGGGGCCGAGCCGGTGAACGGTGCGCCGGACCCCAACACCCACCATTTCATCAACGAATTGAAGGTGACCTACGAGGTGACCCGCGCCTCGGCCCGCGCGGCCACGGTCACCTTCAGCATCTGGACCTACACCGGCGGCGCCCACGGCAACCTGGACATCATCACCCTGAGTTACGACATGGCTGCCGGCGCGCGCCTGGCGCCGGAGGACATCTTCGCGGATACCGAGGGCGCGCTGGCCCTGCTGGCCTCGTACAGTTACGACGCGTTGGCCGAAACCCTGGGCGGCGACCGGGCCGAGGACATGCTGCGCAGCGGCACCAGCCCCGACGCGGACAACTACGCCAGCCTCGCGCTGACGCCGGAAGGGGTGCGGGTGCATTTTCCGCCGTATCAGGTGGCGCCGTGGTCGGCCGGACCGCAACTGGTGGATGTGCCGCTGGGGATATTGATCGACGCCGGGCCGCGACTGGAGTTGTGGGGCGTCACCCGCTAGGGGGAAGAAGGAACGATGCCGAAGGGCCGGAACGCAGCGCGCTCCGGCCCTTTTCACGTGTGTTTCCGGTTGCGTTGGCCGAAAGAATTCCGGGGCCAGCCGGGTTGCGGCCGTCGGCCACGTCAGTGACAGTCTGGCAGATCGGGGCAGTCTGGCAGATCGGAGCGGGTGCACAGGGTGAGCACCGCGTCGCATATGCGGGTGCCCGTGGATCGCGCCAGCACCGCCCCGCCGGGGATCACCGCCGCGCGGCGGAAGCCCAGCCGGGTGACGAACCCGAGGGCGTGGCGGTAGGGCGCGGGGGTAAGGCCCACCAGGGTGTCCAGCAGATGCGGCGTCGGGCGTCCGTTCGGAGCGGGAGCCGGCACGGGGGCCCGCGCGCGGAGCAGAAAGCGCACCACCATGCGCCCGATTTCTTCCGCGCGGGGCAGACCGGCCCGCAGCACGCAGAAGTGGATGCGCGCCGCGCGGCCGCAAAAGCCGTCCAGCCAGCACAGGGCCAGCGGGGTGCCCGCCGCCTGCACCAGATAGCACCACGCCCGGTGCGGGGCCAGCAGCGCGCGCAGGTCGGCGGGGCAACGCACGCCGCCGTCGTGGAACACCACCGGGACCAGCCCGTCATCGCACAGGGCGCTCCATACCCGGTCCAGTTCCGCGTCGGTGACCGGGACCGGGTGGAACGGGTGGCGCGAGCGCAGCACCAGCGGGGGCGGTGCCGACGGCGCCGGATGGGGGCGGGCCGCGCTAGCCATACAAGGGATACTCCATATTTCCGGTGTCGCCGGTGTCGCCCGCGCGGCCATGGCCGCCGAAATCCGCGCCGTATCCCGCGTGGCCGGACCCGCCGGAATCCGGGTCCGGGAATTCCGCGCCCAGATCCGGGTCAAGGATGCGGGCCAGGCAGTCCAGCATGTCGTCGTGCCGCGACACGGGAAAGGCCAGGTACTCCTCGTCCACGAATTCCCGCGCCAGGTCGCGCCGCTTGCCCTCGGCGTCCATGAAGGGCAGGCGGTGGGGCAGCAGCATGCGGCCCTGCTCGAATTCCGGCACCAGCCTGCGGATGCGGTCCTTCTTGGGCATGGGGCCGCCCAGCGGGGTGATGTCGAAGCGGTAGTTGCGGCGTTCCTGCTCGGTGCGCACGTGCTCGATGTCGGCCTGCATGCCGTATTTTTCGTAGCCCGTGGCCAACGGTCGCCACGTCCGGTGCAGGCGGAACAGCGCGGCGGCCCGGCCCGTAAGGTTCAGCCGGTCGCGCACCCCGTCCAGCAGGTAGCGGTTGCCGTCCGGGGCCAGCCCCACCACCAGCATTACCGTGTAGTCGCTGCCCTTCTTGCGCTCGCCCGCCGGGTCCACCAGCAGGTAGCGGTTGCAGTGGCCCCAGCGTGCCAGGGGGGACGCGCGGTCCGCCGAAATGTGCGGCCCCGCGTGGCTGGCACCGTTGCTGGCAGCGGATGCGTAACGGCGCAGCCATTCGGCGCGAAATCCTTGCGCCGTGTCGGCGGCGGGGTTCAGCAGCATCTGGCAGCCGAACACGTACGGCCCCATCTGGCGGCGCTTTTCGGCCAGCGCCGCCGTGGAGAGCAGCACCGGGGTGCCGTCGGGCGCGCCGGTGGCCGTGGCGGGGTGGATGCGCGGCGTTGCCGCCCCCCGTTCCAGGATGGTGCGCCAGGTGTCGTTGAAGTGGTAGCGGGTGCCGATGTAGCGGCGGCGGCCCGCACCGCTTGCGGACGGGGCATTGCCCGCGTCCGTGGGGGCGGGGACGAGGGCGTTGTCGGACGGGTCGGCGTCGTCCGCGCGGGCCTTGGCGCCGTTCTTTTCGCCGGTTTCCCCGCCACTGTTTCCGCCACCGTTCCCGTTGGTCATCCCGCTGGCGGCCCCACTGGCGCCCAGATTGAGCGACAGCGCCCAGCATTCCGTGACCTTGGCGATCATTTCCGGGGTGGTCACCGATTCGCGGGTCACCACGTCGTCATAGACCAGCAGACGAAAGTGCTTGCCCGTGGGCTGGCCGTCCACCAGCCCCCAGGCCTCCACGGTGGCCTCTTTCGGGTTGCCCCGGCGGCGCACCACGATGCCCTTGTCCAGCGACCACACCGGGGCCTGCCGCCGGGGCGCGGCCCACAGCACGTCGGGGTACAGGCGCTTCAGCAGGTCGTTGTGCTCGAACTCGTGCTTGATCTGGCCCAGGAAGTCCTTGGCCACCGGGCGCGAGTGGGAAAAGATGCCCACCGTGATTTCCGGGTCGTTCAGGATGTCGCGCACGGTCTGGCCGAAGGTGATGATGGTGGACTTGTAGTGTTCGCGCGCCCACAGGTCCAGGTGGCCGTCGGGCGCGGCCTGCACCTCGCGGCAGCGTTCGAACAGCCAGTCGCGGTCCATGTCGGCCCGGCCCATGAGCCGGGTGAGCAGGTAGAACAGGTCGCGGCGGCCCAGTGCCGCCCGCATGGCGGCCAGGGCGGCGGGGCCGCGCCGGGCGGCGTCCGCGGCAAGGGCGGCGTACAGCGCGGCGGCGTCACGCCGGGGGGTGGGCGGGGGG
>JAITSV010000030.1 GCA_031287575.1 Desulfovibrio sp. | reverse complement strand
CGGGCCTGCCCTTCTCCTCGGCCGGGGAGCCCCGCGTGCACATGCCCGCGCCAGCCGCCGAAACCGCTCCGGTTGCCGCCCCGCGCGGACTGGCGGATTTCGCCCTGGTGGAGCCAGTGGAGCCAGTGGAGCCACAGGGACAGGATGGCCGGAACGGGCAGGACGGGCCATACGCCACGACGGCACAGGACGGTTTCGGCGATGCGTCCGGCAGGCCGATACTGCGCATCCTGTACAACGCCAGCACCAAGGGGACGCTGCACCCCTGCCCCTCCTGAGGGGGCGGCACCTCTGGTGGGCTTGCCCGGCGGGCAAGCATGTTCAAGCAGTGGCGCGGCCAGGACGGCACCCCTACCCTGGTGCTGGCCGGTCCCGACGAATTCGCCCCGGACGCCGGAGAAGACGCGGCGGGCCGCCTGGCTTCCATGACGCGCAAGGCCTACGACCTGCTGCGCGTGGACGACGGCTACCTGTCCGCCGCTGCCGCCGCCTGGTTCCGCGACCATGCGGGCGGCATGCCCACCGGCTTCCGCGAGGTGGGCGGCGAACCCGCCACCCGCCTGCATCAGGTAGCAGGCCGCACCGTGGCCGTGGTCTTTCTGCCCGCACTGCCCAAACCGTGGGAAGACCCCACCCCCGCCATGGCCGCGCAGGCGGCGCAGGCCGGGCTTGCCGCACGCGCACGGGCCGACCTGGTCATCGGCGTGGCCGGATGGGGCGGCCTGGGCGAGCGGCGCTATCTGGCGGAGCTTGGGCAGGCCTTCCACATCCTGCTCGGCGGGGGCATCGGCACCGGTTTCGACGGGGTCGTGGACGGCGCGGCACCTTCGCTGCTATGGTCCCGGCCAGACATGCAGGGAAGAAGCGTCAACGTGGTGGACGTACTGGCCTGGCCCCAGCGGGTTCAGGGCCTTTCGCAGCCCCGGCACTGGATCGTGGGCCTGGATATTTCCGTCCGGCAGGTTCCCCTGAAGGACGCCGTGGAGCCGGATCCTGCCGTCGAGGCGGTCGTCGGCACGGTTCCCGCCGCGTGGTAGGCAGCGCAACGCGCGCCCGCCCCGGCCCCGGCCAACACAAGGAGCACGCAGCATGAGCGGCAAGGCACGCACCGTACCCATCCACAAGCTGCATGGGTGCGGCAACGACTTCGTATTCATCGACAACCGGGCACTGGGCCTGCCCGTCGCGGCCATGCCCGACTGGGCCCGCTCCGTGTGCCGCCGCGCCTTCGGCGTGGGCGCCGACGGCCTCGTCTTTCTGGACGAAACGCCGAAAGACCGCGAAGGCGACTATATCTGGCACTTCTACAACGCAGACGGTTCGCGCGCGGAAATGTGCGGCAACGCTTCGCGCTGCGCCGCGCTGCTGGCCGTGGAACTGGGCTTTGCCGGGCCGAAGCACGTCTTCGGCACCGATGCCGGGCTCATCCGCGCCGAGGCCGACGTGGCCGCCGGAATGGCCAAGGTGGAGCTGACCCCGCCGCGCGACTTGGCCCTGGGCATAGAACTGGACCTTGGCGAAGGCCGCGACATGGTGCACTTCGTGAACACGGGTGTGCCCCATGCCGTGGTGTTCAAACGCGACGCCTCGGCCGTGGACGTGCGCACCGTGGGTGCCGCGCTGCGCCGCCACGCACACTTCGCGCCCGCGGGCACCAACGCCAACTTCGCGCAGATCATCGACCGCAGGAACATCCATCTGCGCACCTTCGAACGCGGCGTGGAGGACGAAACCTACGCCTGCGGCACGGGGGCGGCGGCGGGTGCATTCATCGCGCATGCGCTGGGGCTCACGGAGTCCACGGTGAATGTCCGGAGCTCCGGCGGCGAGATACTTGGCATATCCATTGAAGGCGGCTCGGTGTTCCTTTCCGGCAAGGCCGTGCGCGTCTTCTCCGGCGAGATGTTCCTGGAAGGGCTGGGGCTGGCCCTGGCGTAACGCACCCGGCCCACCGGGCCCCCTTGCCGCTGCCGCGCGTTTCAGGCCGTGCGGCACGGGCAGGAGCGGCGGCCCCACGGGCACGGCGTGTCGAAGGCCGGGGCAGCAGGTACCCGGCCCAAAGGAGGCAACATGCAGTTTCAAGGCGCTTTCACCGCTCTCGTCACGCCGTTCCGCAACGGCGAGGTGGACGAGGAACGCTATCGCGCGCTGGTCGAATGGCAGATCGAACAGGGCATCAACGGCCTTGTCCCCTGCGGCACCACCGGCGAATCGGCAACGCTCACCCACCAGGAACACAAGGACGTCATCCGCATCTGCGTCGAGCAGGTCAAAGGGCGCGTGCCCGTGCTGGCGGGCGCCGGTTCCAACAACACCCGCGAGGCGGTGGAGCTTACCCGCTACGCCAGGCAGGCCGGGGCCGACGGCGCGCTGCTGATCACCCCGTACTACAACAAGCCCACCCAGGAAGGGCTGTACCAGCACTTCAAGGCCATTGCCGCCGAAGTGCCCATGCCCTTCATCGTGTACAACGTGCCCAGCCGCACCGGCACCAACCTGTGTCCGGAAACCCTGGCCCGCATGAAGCGCGACATCCCCGAGGTGATCGGGGTCAAGGAAGCCACCGGCAACCTGATCCAGGTCTCGGAGATCATCGAATACTGCGGCGCCGACTTCCAGGTGCTGTCGGGCGACGACTTCACGGTGCTGCCCCTGCTGGCCGTGGGCGGCTGCGGGGTCATCTCGGTGAGCTCCAACGTGGTGCCCGCCAAGATGTCCGAGATGTGCCGCGCCTTCTTCGAGGGCGACCTGGCCACCGCGCGCCGGGTGCACTATGAAATCGCGTCCATCAACCGCGCCATGTTCCTGGAAACCAACCCCATTCCCGTCAAGACGGCCCTGTCCATGATGGGCAGGATCGAACTGGAACTGCGCCTGCCCATGGTGCCGTTGCAGCCCGCCAACCAGTCGCGGCTGCGCGACATCCTGTCGGCGGCGGGCATCGTCTAGCCGCAGGCACGGGGCCGACAACAGTCCCGCGTGCGCAACATCATGCCATACCACGGGGGGCGCCGCACGGCGCCCCCCGTTCGTTTTCCCCGGCCTTGACGTGCTGCTCCCCCCCACTTCCGTCAGCCTTCCCTCTGCCCCCAAAAAGGCCTGCCCTCCGTTGCTGCGCACGAAATACGCCGCAACGTGCCGCAAATGGGGCAAGTAGTACTGCAACGGACCGCCGCCATTCACGAAACTTCTGTCACCACAGATGCATGACCGGGCGGCGCCTGCACCTCGCGCCCGGTGTGCCTCCCGCGACCGGCGCAAAACCCCTTGGCAGCAGCCGCGCTTCCGGCTAGCCTGTTGCATGGGCCGACATGGGGGAATGCGCCAACCATGCCTCCCGACGTTCCTTCGGCATATCCCGCATGCCCGGCGTGCCTAAACAACCGCCGGAATGTGTCGATAAGCCCGGCAAGAGATACACTGTTCCCGGGAGTACCGCATGCGCTTCAAGAGCATCTCCACGCAGATCACCGTCCTTACCGGCGGGCTGGTCATCTTCTTCATGTGCGCGTTCGTGTTCATTGCGTCCAAAACCGCCTACGACGGCACGTTGCGCGGTGAAACCGCCAACATGGCCCAGGTGGGACAGCAAATCGAAAAGGTGGCGGAAGACTTCGTGACCAGCAACCTCACCGCCGTGCGCGGGCTGGCCCAGCAAAAGGCGCTGGCCAGCGGGGTGCTGTACGGCAGCGCGAGCCTGGTCATGAAGGACCAGTTGCAGCAGACCCTGAAGGGCAACCCGCACTACGCCGCCATCCATGCGTTCGACGCCACGGGCAAGGTGCTCTGCGGGTATACCGAGGACGGACAGGATATTTCCGGCAAGCAGCTGGACATGCCCGACGTGCTTGCCGCCGTGGCCGCGGGCAAGGAATTCATCGGCAGCACGCCGTTCAAGGGGGCCAAGGGTGACGTGCTGTTCACCATTGCGGCCCCGGTGCTGAACGTCATGGGCCAGTCGGGCGGGGGCATCGCCATCACCCTCGACTGGACCAGTTTCAGCGCCCGCTTCGTGGAGAGCGTGAAATTCGGCGAGCAGGGCTACCCCTTCGTGCTCGACGGCAAGGGCAGACTGGTCTCGCATCCCAAGAAGGACCTGCTGTTCACCGACATGACCAGGTACGATTTCGTACGCATCGTCATGGCACAGCAGACGGCCCAGACGGAATACCCTTGGGAGGGCAAGCCCAAGCTGCTGGTCAGCCGCACCATGCCGCTTACCGGTTGGAAAATATGTTCTTCCGCCTACGTGGACGACCTGGCCTCCGTGGCGCGCCAGCAGCGCATGCTGCTCGCGGTAACCGGGCTGGTGGCCATCGTGGCCCTGACAGGTTCCATCGTGCTGCTTACCCGGCGCCTCATTCTCGGCCCCATGAACCGCATCCGCCAGTTCGCCGGGCAGGTGGCCCAGGGCGACCTGCGCGCCGTCATGGACGGCGCGTACCGCTATGAACTGGACGATCTGGCCCGCTCCATCCAATCCATGGTGGCCGACCTGAAGGAAAAGCTGGGGTTCTCGCAGAGCGTGCTTGAAGCCATGGTGGTGCCGGTGCTGATCGTGGACCGCGAGGAACGCACGGTGTTCACCAACAAGGCCTGCATGGACATGCTGGAAATCGACACCGACCCCAAGGCCCAGTATGGCCGCACCCTGGCCGAGGTGTTCTACAACGAGCCAGGCCGCAAGACCGCCGTGGGCCGGGCCATGAACGAAAAAATCAGCATCAAGAACCTCGAGGTGGTCATTGCCGGGCACAAGGGCGGCAAGGTGGACGTGCTGGCCAACGTCACCTACCTGCAGGACCTGGACGGCAACATCACCGGGGGCTTCTGTCTGTACATCGACACCACCGCGATGAAGCGCCAGGCCGCCATCATCGCCGAACAGAACGCGCGCATCGCCCGCGCCTCGGCAGAGGCGGACGACGTGGCCTCGCAGCTGGCCGCCGCGTCGGAACAGCTTTCGGCGCAGATCGAACAGTCCGCGCGCGGCTCGGACATCCAGCGCGAGCGCACCGCCGAGGCGGCCACCGCCATGGAGGAAATGAACGCCAGCGTGCTGGAAGTGGCCCGCAATGCCGGCGGCGCCGCCGAAATGGCCGAAAAGGCCAAGTCCCGCGCCCAGGAAGGGGCCGAGGTGGTGGACGGTTCGGTGCGTACCATCCAGCATGCCCACGAGCTGGCATCGCACCTCAAGGCCGACATGGCCGAACTGGGCACCCAGGCCCAGGGCATCGGCCAGGTCATGAACGTCATTGCCGACATCGCCGACCAGACCAACCTGCTGGCGCTGAACGCGGCCATCGAGGCGGCGCGGGCCGGTGACGCCGGGCGCGGCTTTGCCGTGGTGGCCGACGAGGTGCGCAAGCTGGCCGAAAAGACCATGACCGCCACCAACGAGGTGGGCAGCGCCATCCGGGGCATTCAGGAAAGCGCGCGCAAGAACATCGACAATACCGAAAAGGCCACCGCCGCCATCGAGGAAGGCACGGGCATGGCCCGCCGCTCCGGCGACGTGCTGCGCGAGATAGTGGGACTTGTGGAAAGCACCGCCGACCAGGTGCGGTCCATCGCCACGGCCTCGGAACAGCAGTCCGCCGCCAGCGAGGAAATCAACCGCTCCACCGACGAGATTACCCGCATCGCCGCCGAAACGGCGGAAGCCATGCGCCACTCGTCGCAGGCGGTGGAAGACGTCTCGCGGCTGGCGTCGGACCTGAAGCGGGTTATTGGCGACATGCGCAGCTAGGGGCATCTCCAACTTGTCTTTTCGTCCGTTGGCTGACCGACCCGAAGGGCGCGCAGCGTGCCCGTTGGGCGAGCTTGCGAGCCCTACGGGCATCGTGCGCAACGCGGTCAAACTTCGCCTGCCATGGCTTTGCTGTCCTCATCCGTAAGACTCGCAAGCTCGTCTAACGGCTGAGGCTCGGTCGAATACGAGAAGAGTACGCGTTGCGGTCGCCATCCGTGCGTTGCTGTCCCCATCCGTAAGGCTCGCGAACTCGCCTAACGGCTGGGGCAATGCTCGCAGACTCGCCTAACGGCTGCCGCACTCCCTCATGGCAGGCTAGTTTTCCTTGCCAACGAACGAAAATCCTAATTGGGAGACAGCCCCTAGAGAACGCAGGGGCACTGCATCATCTCGCCGCTTCGCAGGCACCGCAAACATACAGGGGGAGGAACCATGAGGTTCCTCCCCCCTCGTCATGTTGCAAACAACAGGCTGAGCCCGCTCGACTTACGGCACGAACGCCGTAACAGCCACAGGCGCCCCGGTGCCCCCGCACAGCCCCAGCGGGGCCAACAGCACATGCGCCCCGGTGGCGGGCAGCCCGTCCAGGGCGGCCAGGCACTCCACCACCACGGCCCCGGCGGCCAGGGCCATGCGGTTGCACAAGAACTCCGCGTCGTCAGGGGCGTCCACACCGTGCGTGTCGATGCCGATGCCCCCCGCACCCCGTTCGTGCACCAGCAGGTGCACCGCATCGGGCGTGAACGAGGGAAACTGCATGGGCGGCGCGGCACCCGGCCCGGCGCGCAACGCGCCCCACTGCACCCCCATGAACCGGTCCGGATCGGACCACAGGCGGTGCCAGCCGGTGTTGCACACGAACAGGCAACCGCGCGGTACGCAGCCATGGGTCGCTTCCCAGGCCAGCACGTCATCCGGGGTACAGCGTGCGCCGGGGTCCGCCGCTGCCCTGTCGCGCATATCCAGCATGGCCAAGGGCAGCAGCAACGGCCACGGCGCCGCCGCGCGCACGTCCGCCCCGCCGGGCAGGAAGGACAGCGGTGCGTTGACGTGGGTACCGCTGTGCTCGCCCATGGCAAAAACGCGCAGATCGTAGCCGTCTTCTTCGCGGCTGGCCACGTCCAGAAAGGTTACCGGCGGATCGCCGGGCCAGCGCGGCATGCCGCTGCCGATGGGGTGGGCAAGGTCCGCCAGACGGGTGAAGGTCAGGCCACGGGGCATGCGTCGCCTCCATCTGGCCCAACCCCTCCATCTGGCCCGGCACCCTGCTCCACCGCCCGCTTCTCCGCCGTTTCCCGTCCTGCCGCATCCTGCCGCAGGCCGCCGTTACGGTGGCCGCGCACGTCGCGCGGGCCAAGCATCTTGGCCGGGTCCATCAGGTCGTCGTAGTCTTCCGGCCGCATCAGGCCGCGCTCCACCAGCAGGTCGCGCGGGGTGCGCCCGGTGGCGCGGGCGTCCTTGACCACGGTGGCCGCGGCCTCGTAGCCAATGACCGGGGCCAGCGCCGTGACCATGCCCAGCGAGCCGTGCAGCAATTCCAGACAGCGTTCGCGGTTGGCGGTGATGCCCTCCACGCAGCGCACCCGCAGGATGCGCGCCGCACGCGTCAGGATTTCCAGCGACTGGAACAGGTTGCAGGCCATGATGGGGCCGAACACGTTCAGTTCCAGTTGCCCCGCCTCTGCCGCCAGGGTCACCGTAAGGTCGTTGCCGATGACCTGCTGGCAGACCTGGTTGACCAGTTCCGGGATTACCGGGTTGACCTTGCCGGGCATGATGCTGGACCCCGGCTGCACGGCGGGCAGGGATATTTCGCCAAGGCCCGTGAACGGCCCGGACGAGAGCAGGCGCAGGTCGTTGCAGATCTTGGAAAGTTTCACCGCCACGCGTTTCAGCAGCCCGGAAAGGGTGACGTAGGCCCCGGCGTCGCTGGTGGCCTCCACCAGGTTGGGAGAAAGCGAAAGCGGCAGCCCGGTGATGTCCGCCAGGCGGCAACAGACCAACGGCGCGTAGCCGGGCACGGTGTTGATGCCGGTGCCCACCGCCGTGGCGCCGATGTTCACCTCGCACAGCAGGCGGGCCACCTCGGTCAGGCGGTCCATGTCCTCGCCCACGGTCACCCCGTAGGCGGCGAATTCCGCGCCAAGGGTGATGGGCACGGCGTCCTGCAACTGGGTGCGGGCCATCTTGATGACGTCGGCGAAGGCCTCGCCCTTGGCGTGAAAGGCGTCGCGCAGTTCGCGCAGCGAGGCGCCAAGGTCGCGCGCGTACCACACCAGCGCGATGCGCAAGGCCGTGGGGTACACGTCGTTGGTGGACTGCGAGAGATTGACGTGGTTCAGCGGACTGACCACGCCATATTCGCCGCGCGCCCGGCCCATCAGTTCCAGCGCGCGGTTGGCGATGACCTCGTTGGCGTTCATGTTCACCGAGGTGCCCGCCCCGCCCTGGATGACGTCCACCACGAACTGCTCGTCAAGGCGGCCCTCGCGCACCTCGCGGCAGGCCTGCACGATGGCCTGCCCCACGTCGCCGTCCAGCAGGCCCAGTTCCATGTTGGCCAGGGCGGCGGCCTTCTTCACCGATGCCAGCGCCTGCACGAAGCGCGGGTGGCGGCCGATGGTCTGCCCGGTGACGTCGAAATTCTCCAGCGCCCGCAGGGTCTGCACGCCGTAGTAGGCGTGGGCGGGCACCTTGCGCTCGCCAAGGCTGTCGCGCTCGATGCGGTATTCCATGAGAGATGTCGTCCTTGCTTCCGGGGTGTCAGAATGCCGGGGCATCGGAATGGTGCCGTGCCGCCCGTGCCGCCTGTACTGATGGCCAACCTGTGCCGCCCGTGCCGCCCATCATGCCCGTCATGTCCAGCATGTCCGGCATGTCCGGCATGGCGGGCACGCACGGTTGCACCATACCACCCTTGCCGCCGCGCGCCTATGGGCAGTGCCGCCACGCAAAAGCGCCCCGCCACCCGGAGGGGGTGCGGGGCGCCTGCGATGCAATGCCGTGATGCAGAGAACCGGGACTACTTCGTCGCCGGGGGCAGCACGATGGCCTTCTTGATGACCACGGGGGTGGTGGGCACGTTCTCGAACGAACCCACGGTGGCCGTGCGCACGGCCTTGATCTTGTCCACCACGTCGGTGCCTTCGATCACCTTGCCGAACACGGCATAGCCCCAGCCCTGCATGGTGGGCGCGCGGTGGTCGAGGAAGGCGTTGTCCTTCACGTTGATGAAGAACTGGGCGGTGGCGGAATGCGGCGACATGGTGCGAGCCATGGCCAGGGTGTACTTTTCGTTGCGCAGGCCGTTGTTGGCCTCGTTCTCGACGGGTTCGCGGGTGGGCTTTTCGTGCATCTTCTCGTCGTAGCCGCCGCCCTGGATCATGAAGCCGTCGATGACGCGGTGGAAGATGGTGCCGTCGTAGTGGCCCGCCGCGACGTATTCACGGAAGTTGGCAGCGGTCTTGGGGGCCTTTTCGTCATCCAGTTCGACGACGATGTCGCCCATGCTCGTTTCCAGCTTGATCACCGTGTGTCCCCTCTGTGCCGAAGCCGCCATGGCGGTTCCGTGACCTGCGAACGCAAAAAGGGCCGTAAGCGCGGCCAGCAGCAACCAACGCATGTTCTGCTCCGGGAATGTGAAAGTTGGATGGGCGAACCGCCCGTGCCGGTGCCATTACCAGAAGCGCCACCGCAGGGCAATCGGCATGCTTCCCCCCCCCGAATAAAAAGTTGAGGGGGGAGGGGTTCGGGGAGGGAGACCCTTTCCAAAGGGTCCCCTCCCCGATGCATCTTTCTCAATATTTTTTAAAATTGCCGTGAGTTACTCAAACGTCAGCTTGTCCAGCCTGACCCCGATGGTCACATGCTGCCCGTCCTTCAAATCGCCCGAGATCAGGCGGCGGGCCAGCGGGGTTTCCACGTTGGTTTGCAGGTAGCGCCGCAGTGGCCGCGCGCCGTACACCGGGTCGTAGGCGGATTCGGCGATGAAGTCGCGCGCCGCGTCGGAAAGGTCCACGGTGATCTTGCGTTCGGCCAGGCGCGACCGCAGTTTGCCCAGCAGCAGTTCCACGATGCGCCCGATCTGTTCGGGCAGCAGCGGGCGGAACATGACGATCTCGTCCACCCGGTTCAGGAACTCGGGCCGGAAGTGGCGGCGCATCTCGTCCATCACCCTGTCGCGCACGCCGGGGCGGAATTCGCCCTCGTCGGTGATGCCGTCCAGCAGGTGCGACGAGCCGATGTTGGAGGTCATGATGATGATGGTGTTCTTGAAGTCCACGGTGCGGCCATGGCTGTCGGTAAGCCGCCCGTCGTCCAGGATTTGCAGCAGCACGTTGAACACGTCGGCGTGGGCCTTTTCTATCTCGTCGAACAGCACCACGCTGTACGGCTTGCGGCGCACGGCCTCGGTCAACTGGCCGCCCTCGTCATAGCCCACGTAGCCGGGGGGCGCCCCTATGAGCCGGGCCACCGCGTGCTTCTCCATGTATTCGCTCATGTCGATGCGCACGATGTTGTCCTCGCTGTCGAACAGCGATTCCGCCAGCGTCTTGCACAGCTCGGTCTTGCCCACGCCCGTGGGGCCGAGGAAGATGAACGACCCGATGGGCCGCCCGGGGTCGGACAGCCCGGCCCGGGCGCGCAGCACGGCTTCGGCCACGGCCTGCACGGCCTCGTCCTGGCCCACCACGCGCTCGTGCAGCACGTCGCCCAGGCGCAGCAGCTTCTCGCGTTCCGATTCCAGCAGCCGGGTAACGGGGATGCCCGTCCAGCGGGCCACGATTTCGGCCACGTCGTCGGGGCGCACCTCTTCCTTCAGCAGGCGGTTCTCGTCGTCGCCATGCTCGGCGGCGGCCAGCTTGCGCTCAAGTTCCAGCAGCTTGGAATACTTCAGTTCCGCCGCTCGGTTGAGGTCGTAGTTGCGTTCCGCCTCGTCGATGGCAAGGCGGGTGCGCTCGATCTCTTCCTTGATGGTGCGCACGGCGTCGATGGAGCCCTTTTCGCGCTCCCACTGGGCCAGCAGGGTGGCCTGTCGGGCGCGCAGGTCGGCCAGTTCGTTCTCCAGCTTTTCCAGCCGCTCGCGCGAGGCGGCGTCGATCTCGCGGCGCAGGGCCTCGCGCTCGATTTCGAGCTGCATGACCTTGCGGTTCACCTCGTCCAGTTCTGCGGGCAGCGAATCGATTTCGGTGCGGATCAGCGCGGCCGCCTCGTCGATGAGGTCGATGGCCTTGTCCGGCAACTGGCGGTCGGTGATGTAGCGGTGCGACAGGGTCACCGCCTCGACGATGGCCGAATCGCTGATGCGCACGCCGTGGTGCACCTCGAACCGTTCTCGCAGGCCACGCAGGATGGAGATGGTGTCCTCAACCGTGGGTTCGTCCACCACCACCGGCTGGAAGCGGCGTTCCAGCGCGGGATCCTTCTCGATGTACTTGCGGTACTCGTCCAGGGTGGTGGCGCCGATGCAGTGCAACTCGCCGCGCGCCAGCATGGGTTTCAGCAGGTTGCCGGCGTCCATGGCCCCGTCGGTCTTGCCCGCGCCCACGATGGTGTGCAGTTCGTCGATGAACATGACGATGCGGCCCTCGGCCTTTTCCACTTCCTTCAGCACGGCCTTCAACCGTTCCTCGAACTCGCCCCGGTACTTGGCCCCGGCGATGAGCGCGCCCATGTCCAGCGCGAACAGGCTGCGGTTCTTCAGGCCTTCCGGCACGTCGCCCTTCAGGATGCGGTGGGCCAGGCCCTCGACGATGGCCGTCTTGCCCACGCCCGCCTCACCGATGAGCACGGGGTTGTTCTTGGTGCGCCGCGACAGGATGCGCACCACGCGGCGGATTTCCGCATCGCGCCCGATGACCGGGTCCAGCTTGCCCTTGCGGGCTTCTTCCACCAGGTCGCGCCCGTACTTCTGGAGCGCCTCGTAGGTGTCCTCCGGGTTCTGCGAGGTAACGCGCTGCGCGCCGCGCACGTCTTCCAGCACGGCCAGCAGCTTGTCCTGGGTCAGGCCGAATTCGCGGGCCACGCGGCCCATGTCGGTGGAGGGCGGTTCTTCCAGAAAGGCGCAGATGAGGTGTTCCACGCTGACGTATTCGTCCTTGAGCCGCTTGGCGAAATCCTGTGCGCGCACCAGGGCCTGGTTCAGGCGCTGGGTGACGTAGATCTGCCCCTGGGCCGCGCCGGGGCCGCTGACCGCCGGGCGCTTCTGCAACGCCGCCTCAAGGGCGGCGGCAAAGGCGTCGGGCTTGTAGCCCGCCCGTTCCAGCAGGCGCGGCACCAGACCCTGTTCCTGACGGACCAGAGCCAGCGCGGCGTGCTCCACGTCCACCTGCTGGTGCCCAAGGCGCACGGCGGTGGACTGGGCCTCTGCGACGGCCTGCTGCGATTTTTCGGTAAACTTGTTGATGTCCATGGCGGTCTTTCCCCCTTGCCCGACGGGGCCGGGCCAAGAATGCAGTGGGCGGCCTGCGGCCCCGGAAACTGCCGGGGGCGGCGCGCCCGTGGCGGAAAATTTCACACTGCCCGGTGCGGATGTACCGCTACCGGGCCGCGTAATCATCTGGTCATGACGCTACCGCTGGGCCTCAAGCTCGCGCACGCGCCGTTCCAGCCGGTCGATGCGGTCCAGCAGGTCCACCACGATGGACCCGCCCAGGCTGTTGAGTTCGAAGTCGGCGCAGATGCGTTCCAGCTTGCGGGTGCGGTACACGTCCACCCGGCGGAACAGATAGCCTTCGCCCGCCGTGCGGCGCGGCTCCAGCCAGCCCAGTTCGATCAGTTCGCCCAGGCGGCTGGGGTGCACGCCGGACACCTGAAGGAACTCCGCCCAGGCGATGAATTCCGAACGGATGGGCAGTTCGCCGCCCTGCGCAAGGCCGTGCCCCCGGTCATATCCAGGTTCGTTGCCGTCATCGGGGTACATGTGGTGTCACCTCCGGATGCAAGTCGTGTCGGCGGATGTCCGTGCCGGTTCCGGTAGTCTTGCCTGTTAGTCGCGCGCCCGGAACGTGGAGGTCCGGGCCAGTTCTTCCCACAGCTCCCGCTCGCGCGGGGTGGCTTCCGCAGGCGTGCGGATGCCGATGCGCACGTACTGGTCGCCGCGCGCCGCGCCCGTGCCCAGGCCCTTGCCGCGCAGACGCAGCTTGCGCCCGCTGCACGCGCCGGGGGCCACGGTAACGTCCACCTCGCCGTCCAGCGTGGGCACGCGCACCGTGGCGCCAAGGGCGGCTTCCCACGGGGCCAGTTGCAGGTCGTAGATCACGTTGTCGCCATCCAGGGTAAACTGCGGATGCGGGGCCATGCGCACCTTCAGGTACAGGTCGCCCGCCGGGCCGCCGCCCATGCCGGGGTCGCCCTGACCGGCCAGACGGATGCGCCCGCCTTCGCGCACGCCAGCGGGAATGTTCACCTCCAGCGTCTTGCTGCCGCCGTTTGCCTCGCGCAGGGACACGGCCTTGCGACCGCCCCGGAAGGCTTCTTCCAGCGTCAGCGAGAATTCGGCCTCGACGTCTCGTCCGCGCCGCTGCCGGGCGGAAAAATTGCCGAACGGGTCCGGCCCGAAGCCGCCCTGACCTCCCGGCCCGCGCGCCCGTGCCCCGCCGCCGCCGAACAGCGTCTCGAAGAAGTCGCTGAACCCGCCCCCCTCGAAGCCGCGCCCGCCGCCAAAGTCGAAGCGCACGTTCTCGAAGCCGGGCGCACCCTGAAACTGCTGTCCGTGCTGCCAGTTGGGGCCAAGCTGATCGTAAAGCCGACGCTTCTCGTCGTCCTTGAGCACCTCGTAGGCTTCGTTGATTTCCTTGAAGCGCTCTTCCGCGTTCTTGTCGCCGGGGTTCAGGTCCGGGTGATACTTGCGGGCAAGCTTCTTGTACGCCTTCGAGATGTCGTCGCGCGGGGCGGAACGCTCCACGCCCAGCAATTTGTAATAGTCCTTGTATTCGACTGCCATCTCGTATAGCTCTCCTTTATCGTCCATGTGGCCGCAAACCTGCTGCCATTGTAGGATAATCCGACGCGCCCCGGTGTCAAGCGGCTTGTGTCAAAAGACCGACGGACAATGTGCCAAACGCTCCGCCAGACGCGCAGCCGAATGCTTCGCCAGGTGCCCTGACAGCCGCTTCGCAGACGGTCGTCCACACTGCCGACCATGGCCGCCCGTCACGGCCCCATCCCCCTCGACGGGCGCGGCCCGCTGCGTTACAGACGCCGAACGGGACCGTGTTTCCACGACCCCGCCCCTGCATACCCCAAACCGGCCCCGCCACCGTCACCGCATGCCTGCATCCCGCCCCGCCGCGCCTTCCGGCCCTTCTCGCTCATCTGGCCCTTCTGGCCTGAAAAGCCTGCCCGTGCTGATGTACCACTACGTCAGCCGCAAGAAGAATTCCATCGCCGTCCACCCGGACACCTTCGAGGCCCACTGCCGGGCCATGCGCCGCGCCGGGTGGACCGGCATCGGCCTGGCCGAGGCCGAGGCCTACCTGCTGGGCGAGGCCCCCCTGCCTCCACGTAGCGCGCTGATCACCTTTGACGACGGATTTCTGGACAACTACGTCTACGCCTGGCCCATCCTGAAGAAGTACGGGCACAAGGGCGTCATCTTCGCCGTGGCGGGCAAGCTGGAGCAGGGCGCGCCCCGCCCCACCCTGGACGACGTGCGCGCGGGCCGCATCCGCGAAGATGGCCTGCCCCGCGTGGATGCCCCCTACGTGCGCCACGAACTGGGCTTTGACGAGCGCAAGGACCTGTTCTGCAACTGGGACGAGGCGCGGCTGATGGAGGCCGACGGCACCATGGCCGTGGCCGCCCATTCCCACTGGCACCACGCCGTGTTCGCCAAGCCGGAATACACGGGATTTCACGCCCCTGGCCACCGCTCGCGCACCTTCGACCGGGTGGACTTTGCCGTGCCGTGGGGGCTGCCCGCCTTTGCCCAGCGCCCCGCCCTGCTGCGCCGTGCCTTCGTGCCCGACCCGCAACTGGTGGAGGCCATCCGCGCCCTGGTCCCCCAGGACAAGGCCAGCGCCTTCGCCTTTTTCCAGGATTCCGGCAAGGTGCGCGAACTTGAAGCACTGGTTGAAGCCTTTGCCGCCACACCGTCCGGCCTTGGCAAACCGGAATCCGACGCCGACCGCACCGCCCGCATGACCCGCGAGCTGTCCGCCTGCGCCGCCACCCTGGCCGACGAACTGGGGCACCCCGTGCGCTCGCTGTGCTGGCCTTGGGGCGCTTACTGCGACGAGGCCCGCGACATCGCGCGGGCCCAGGGCTTTTCCGTGTTCTTCGCCACCACCATGGGCCCCAACCCGCCCGGCTGCGCCGCCCACGTCCACCGCTTCAAGGCCAAGGACAAGCCCGGTTCGTGGCTGCTGCTGCGCCTGTTCCTGTACACCCGCCCCTGGCTGGCCCGGCTGTACGCGAAAATGAGGCTGTAGGGAAAAGCAATGCGGGGGAAGAAACCTTTTGGAAAAGGTTTCTTCCCCCCCGCCCCCAACTTCCCAAACTTTTCAACTGGGCGGCGGACTAAAAACTTCCGTGTTCCTACCCCAGCGCCTTCACGGCGTCGGTGAACTCCCTTACGTCGGCCTCGGTGGTGTCGAAGCTGGTCATCCAGCGCACCTCGTGCAGCACCGGGTCCCATTCATAGAAATAGAAATCCTGCTGTAAGCGGGCGATATGCTCCGGTGAAAGCCGCGCGAACACCGCGTTGGCCTCCACGGGCCGGGTAATGGTGACGTGCGGCAGGCCGCGCAGGCTGTCGGCCATCAGGCGGGCCATGGCATTGGCGTTGCGGGCGTTTTCCAGCCACAAGTCGTCGTGCAGCATTTCGATGAACTGCGCGGCGATGAAGCGCATCTTGGAAATAAGCTGCATGCCCTGCTTGCGGATGAAGTTGAACTCGCGCGACAGTTCCGGGTTGAAAAAGATCACCGCCTCGCCGAACATCATGCCGTTCTTGGTGCCGCCAAAGGACAGCACGTCCACGCCCGCGTCGCGGGTAAGCGCCGCAAGGCTCACGTCCAGCGCAGCAGCGGCATTGGCCAGGCGCGCGCCGTCCATGTGCAGCAGCATGCCGTTGGCGTGGGCAAAGTCGGCCAGGGCGCGGATTTGCGCCGGGGAATACACCGTGCCCAGTTCCGTGGACTGGGTGATGGAAATGACCCGCGGCTGGCTGTGGTGGAAATTGCCGATCATGTGCAGCAGCGGCACCACGTCCATGACCCGGATACGCCCGTCGTGCGAGGGGATGACCTGCAACTTGGACCCGGTCACCGATTCCGGCGCGCCGCATTCGTCCACGTTGATGTGGGCCACGTCCGCGCAGACCACGGAATGCCACGGACGGGTCACGGCGCGCAGCCCAAGCACGTTGGCCGCCGTGCCCAGGAACACGAAATACATGTCGATGTCCGGCCCGAAGTGCCGGGCGAACACCTCTTTCGCCTGCTCGGTGTACGGGTCCTGCCCGTAGGGGCGGGCATGCCCGGCGTTGGCGCGCTCCATGGCGGCGAGAATGCGCGGGTGCACGCCCGAGGTGTTGTCGCTGGCGAAACTCTTGAGGCTCACTGGTGTGTCTCCTGCTGTGGATATTGCGTGGCGGGCCGACGAATGCGGTCCGTCCGTTGTGCGTTGCGGGTCATGCGGCGGCGCGGGCGCGCCGTCGGAGTGAAGGAAATGCGCGGGCGGTCAAAACATGCGGGCGGTCAGGCCCTGCCCGTACCGCCGGTGGTGTCCGGTGCGTCCGATAGTTTCCGGTAGGTTCCGGAGCGCAAGGAGCATCCGGAAAAGCGGGTCGTTCAGACGGCATCACCCCTGTCATGCGTTGCGGCAAACGTCCCTGTAGACAGCAAGGGTGCGGTGCAGAAAATCGGCCCGGTGCAGGCTTTCGATGCGCAGCCCGCAGGCGTCGCGCAGTATTTCCAGCCACGGCGGGCTGTCCATGGCATGGGCGATGGCCCCGGCCATGGCGGCAACGTCGCCCGGCGCAACCAGCGCGCCATGGGGCAACAGGTCGGGCATGACACCCACGGTGGTGGAGACCAGCGGCCTGTCGCAGGCCATGATCTCCAGCGCGGCGCGGGCGATGGTCTCCGACCACAGCGAGGCCACCACGCCAAGGTCCATGGCCGAGATGCACGCGGCCACATCCGACCGTTTGCCGGTGATCACCGAACTATCCTCGATGCCCGCCTCGCGCAGCCAGCCGCGCACCGTGGCTTCCGGCGTGGCGGAATCGAACCCGGCCAGCATCAGCCGCAGGCGCGGGCGCGGCGTGCCGTCCCAACGTCCAGCGCGCAAGCCCGTCACGGTTTCGATCAGTTCACGCTGGCCCTTCACCGCATCGAACCGCCCCAGCAGCCCCACCACGAAGTCGTCGTCCGTCCAGCCGTATTCGGCGCGCACGCGGGCGCGGCCCGCCGCATCGAAACGGAACACGGACTCATCCACCCCGCCGAGAATGGTATGCACCCGGTCGGCGGGCACGCCCATCTGATTGATGAAATGCTCGGCCATCACCGAGTTGGTGGCGATGACCGCATCGGCCACGCGGGTGTGCAGAAACAGGTTGGGCCGGTTGCCCTTGGGCAGGCGCTGGTCGCCGCGCGTGCGCACCAGGCCGAAGCGGTGCGGCCCGCGCGCGTGCAGCGCCTTCAGCAGGCCCCACAGCACGAACGATTCGCCCCGGTGGCAGTTGACCACGTGGGGGCGAAAATCGCGCACCAGACGGTGCAGCGCGCCGTACAGCCCGGCAAGGGTGAAGGGATTGGCGGTGTTCAGCGGCAGGGGGATAGGGTCCAGACCCCAGGCGCGGGCGCGCTCGAAGGATTCGGTGCCCGCAAGGCCCAGCACCAGGGTTTCGTGCCCCGCCTCGCGCAGCAGGCGGGCCAGCATCATGCCGTACCACGCCGTGGCGTTGAACCAGCGTACGTTGACCACCTGGATGGTGCGCAACGGCGCGCCGTCCCCAGCCGTGGAAGACGGCGGCGGCGTGGACATGCCGCCGACGGCGGCGGTCATGGCGGAAGTGGTGGCGGGATCTGGCGCGTTCACGGGCACGTCATGCCGCAATCGCCCGGCAATGACAACCCCCGGCGGCACCGCGCCCCGGCTGGCCGGTTGCGGAACGCGCCGGGGGACCGGAACATATGGATGGAGGCAAGGCTGGCTCGAGTGCGCGGAGCACCCCAGACACCACAGAGGCGACGGAGGCTGCGCCCGCGCCTATACCGTGGCGCGCAACCCGGTAAGGAACGTGGCCTGGTCGGCGGTATAGTCCATGATCTGCGACGAGGCACCGTCCTCGCTCCACCAGGCGCTCATGGCTTCCATCTGCAGGCGGGTCTTGATGTCCTGGGGCGAATACCCTTCCGCCTTGCGGGCCTTCTCGAGGTTGGACAGGGTCTGGATCTTCTGGAACTTCTTGACCATGTCCGGATTGTCCTTGAAATACTTCTCGATCTTGGCCTTGTCCGGGCTGTCGGTGATCACGGAAACGCCGCCGGTCTTTTCATCGGTGACCACCCGGAACTCCACGTCCTTGTCCACGCCCAGCTTGGTCAGGTCTTCGCGCACCTTGGCGGAAAATTCCTCCTCCAACTGCTTGCGGTACTCTTCCACCGCGCTGAAGGTCAGCTTGCCCGTGGCGTTGGGCGAAATTTCCTTGAGCACGCTGGAAAGCTGGGACAGGTAGTCCAGCGAAAGCCCGGTCACCGTGTTACTGGACGAGGATGACGAATTTCCCGACGCCGACGAGGACGACGAGGTGGAACTGCCGTCGGTGTAC
>JAITSV010000052.1 GCA_031287575.1 Desulfovibrio sp. | reverse complement strand
CCTCCCCTTCCCCCGACCCCTTCCCCTCCCACAAACTTTTTGGTTGGGGGTAGGGTAGGCAGGGGAGAGTCGCAAGCATTCAGGCCGATGTGCGGCCCCGCTCGGGCAGGGCAGGGGGCAAGGCCCATGCACTGTGCGGCGTGGTGTATGGCGTACATGTCCTGCATGCGTGTCCCTGGGGCGTCGCCGCCGATTCCCCGGCCCGTCTTCGCCGCGCATCACGGTTGCGACAAAACGCATCCCACGGTATCACCCCATAGGGATGGCGTTCGCCGTCCCGCCCCCACGCATACAAAGCAGACCATCGCAAGGAAATACGCATGCTCAACAAGGTCATGATCATAGGACGTCTCGGCCGCGACCCCGAACTGCGCTACGCCCAGAACGGCACCCCCATCGCCAACCTGCGCATCGCCACCGACGAATCGTACACCGACCGCGACGGCAACAAGGTCGACCGCGTGGAGTGGCACACCGTGGTGGTCTTTCAGCGCGCGGCGGAAAACTGCGCCAACTACCTCGGCAAGGGCAGCCTTGTCTTTGTCGAAGGCAGCCTGCAAACCCGCAAGTGGCAGGACCAGAACGGCCAGGACCGCTACTCCACCGAAATCAAGGCCCAGCGCGTCCAGTTCCTTGACCGGCGCGGCGAGGGCGCGGGTGCCCAGCCCGCCGAAGGTGGCGGCGCTCCCCGCCGGTCTTATCAGCAGCCTTCCGGTGGTCAGGGCGGCGGCCAGGGCGGTCAAGGCGGTCAGGGCGGTCAGGGCGGTCAGGGCGGCCAGCGCCGCAACCAGGCCCCGCAGGGCGACCCTTACGGCGGCGTGGACGACGACCTCGGCCCGGCCTTCCCCTCCGAAGCCAGCGGCATGGACGACGTACCGTTCTAAACGTACAGTCGCAAATAAGATGCAAGAAAGCGGGGCCGCTCAAGGTGGTCCCGCTTTCTTTTTCTCCGTCCGCCCAGAACGCGGTGCGCGCGCAGCCTGCGCGGGCAGGTTGCCAGCACTACCTACCGGATGCCCCGTTCGACCAGGAACGAAGCATAGCGGGTGTCGGCTCCCTGAATGTGCTTGACCAGCCAGTCCTTGAGATAGCGTACCACATCCATGCCCACTGTGGGTATTCCGCCTTTGAGATTCGCCTCGAACTCGGCGACCTTCTTCTCGAACGCGCGGTGCTGTTCCTTGTGCTCGTGCGTTTCCGGAAAGCCATGCCTGCTGAACAGGTCTTCCTCTTCGCGGAAGTGCTTCACGGTGTATTCCTTCAGTCGGCCCACCACGTCCAGCATCACGTGGGCGGGCTTGTGCTGGCGCATGGCGTCATGCACTTCATTTATCAGGTCGATGAGAATCTTGTGCTGCTCGTCAATGCTCTTGATGCCGATGGAAAACGAAGGGGACCACTCGACGAGCTTGTTCGTGGTACGGACAAGGGCCAGCTTGCCGCTTGCCATGTTCTGGATGAGCGTATCCAGTTCTTCGGCAAGGCTGGATATCTCCACGACGATCCGTTGCGACTGGCCAACACTCTCTCTGGTGCGTTCCGTAGCATCGTTCACTTCCTCCACCGCGTGTATGATCTCTTCGCTGGTGGCCGATTGTTGCTCACTGGCGGCGGCGATGGAGGAAACCTCCATGGCAGTGGTCTGCACGATGCCCACGATGGCTTGCATGCTTTTGCCGGATTCTTCCGCAAGCTGTGAACTGACCACGATGTCGCTGGCAGCCGATTCCACGGCCACCACGTTTTCCCGGGCTCGTGCCTGAATGCTCTGGACGGATTCGCTCACCTGCCGCGTGGCGGTCATGGTCTTTTCCGCCAATTTGCGCACTTCGTCCGCCACCACCGCAAAGCCGCGCCCGGCATCGCCTGCCCGTGCGGCCTCGATGGCTGCATTGAGGGCCAGCAGGTTGGTCTGGTCCGCGATGTCCGTGATGACGCCGATGACCTGCCCGATGCTGTCCGCCTGCGAACCGAGCACGGCCATGGTTTCCTTCAGGCCCAGCACCCGGTTCTTGACTTGTTCCGTGGCCGCAACCGCGTCGCGCACCCCTTGCGCCCCGGCAAGGGCCTGCCCCTTGGACTGCTCGGCACTCTGGGCGGCATTGCCGGTGTTCCTGGCGATCTCAAGGGTGGCCTCATTCATCTGCTCCATGGCCGTCCGCGTGGACACCATCAGGTTGTTCAGTGTTCCCATGTTGTCGGTGACGGCGCTCATGTTGCCCGAGAGATCCCTGATGGAGCCGAAGATGCGCGCGCCGACGCCCTTGGCCTGCTGGGCCGCTGCCAGCATTGAGTCGAGGACGACCTGTACCTCCTCCTGTCGGGATTCCCTGTCGCGCAGTGCCCTTGTGGCCTCCATGGAGCGTTCGTGCGCATCCTTTTCCTGCTGTTGCACGGTGGCCACCGCCTCCCCCAGCCTGTCGGCCATCGTGCACAGGGCCGCCGCGACGCCGGTGCCCCGGGAATTCGCGCAGTCGGAGGGGTGGGCGTATTCGCCGCTTGCTATACGTCGGGCGGTGGCCTCGAGGTCGGCGGGCTCCGCGCCTAGTTGGCGATGCAGGGCGCGGATGTAGAGCCACCCCATGACGACGCTCACGAGGGCCGAGAGTGCGAGCAGCGCCCACTGGATGGCCAGGCCGCTGACCAGCATGTCGTTCAGCCCCCGGATACGTTTGGTGGCCTCGGTGGCATGTGTATCCGAGAGGCTGTCCAACCGCTGGCTCAGGTCCTCGGTGGCCTTGTCGAAATCCTCCATCAGGATGTTTCCGGCCTCTTGGCCCTTGCTGACGTATGTTTGTGCCATGCGTTTGCCGAGTTCGAGCATGTCGGCGAAGGACTTCTCCAATCGGTCAAGTTCGGCAAGCCCGCTGCTGTCATGGTTTCGCGAAAGTATTTGCCGGGCCGCATCCAGGTTTTTCCTGAATGTGTCGGCGGAGTCGTCTGTATCCTTCAATCCGTCAAGATGTCCGGTGGCGGACACATCGGTGAGGAATTGCTGGACGTTCACGGCCTGGAAACGCATTTCGGCAGCCGCCAGGGCAAGCGGGATGCTGTCGCTGCTGGTCTTGTCCGAGGCCTCTCTCACCTGCGTGAGATAGGCGCGCATGATGAGCGTGCTGAGGAGCATCAGGGCGATGACGGCGGAAAAGGCAAGAGTGAACTGCTTGGCGGTGGTCAGGCGCATCTGAAGTCTCCGGTAGCGGGAAGGTGGTGCGGTTTCGCGATGGACTGCGCAAAAACGATATCCGAGGGCAGGAAGGGGGAGCAATGAACGCAGGCGTTATCGCGTGTGATTTTTTGTCCGGTTCCGGAGAAACCGCACGCCGGGGGATGTTGCGGAACTGGCTATGGCTTGGCGGGACCAGGGTTGACCGTGCTGGTGCAGTGTCGGCCATGCGGTTCACTTTTGGCTGCGGCGCTCATGCAACGGACAAGAACCTCGGGCAGGACGGATCTTGGCGTAAGAGCGCGGAACATGTCGGGGCACCTTGTCCAAGGTGCCGCAAACGGCGGCATGTAGCATGCCGCCTGCCATGTGGCGCCGCCCTCCGAGGGGCAGCCTGCGATCCTGCTTTGGACGCCGTTCCCATGCCGTGTCGAGGGGGCTGGCAACCAGAAATATTGTGCGCCGTTCCAATTTCTAGTTGCCATGACACCGAATGGTGACATATGTACATCCTGTGAACAAAAGTGCCGGGCAGGCAGCGCGCCATGACGAAAGCCGGTGTTCCGCACCGCTTCAGGGCCAGCAACAGGGAACGCGCGCAGGGTCTGCGGTACCACCTTCCGCCGCCGTGCGCGGCAGGAGACGCAGATGATGCACGACCCCATGGAACGCGCTCTGCTCAGCCGCATCGCGTGGGCCTATTACGTCGAGGGCATGACCCAGTCCGACGTGGCCGACTGGCTGGGCATCAGCCGGGTGCGTGTCAACCGGCTGCTTCAGGTCTGCCGCGACGAAGGCTACGTGCAGATTCTGGTCAACGCCGACCGGGCCGTCTGCTACGAGCTTGAGCGCAGCATGGAGGCCGCCTTCGGCCTGCGCCGCGCCGTGGTCATACCCACCCCGCCTTCGCAGAAATCGCTCAATCGCAATCTTGGCCACGCCGCCGCCCAGTACCTTTCCGGGGTGTTGCGCGACGGTTCGTCGCTGGGCCTCGGCTGGGGCACCACCGTTGCCGCCGCCGCCACCTCCGTGCCGCGCAAGCCCGCCCAGGGGCTTACCGTGGTGTCGCTGTACGGCGGCCTGCCCTACAGCGTGGTGATCAATCCCTATGAAATCGTTGCCACCTTCGCGCGGCGCCTGTCCGCCTCGCAGACCTACTACATTGCCGCGCCCATGTTCGCCCCCAGCCCGGAATCGTGCCGCCTGCTGAAGTCGCAGGAGCTGTTCCGCTCGGTGTACGCGCGGGCGGTGCGGGTGGACGTGGCGCTCATCGGCATCGGCCAGCTTGCCACCGACGCCACCAACGTGGTGCTCGGCGCCATAACCCAGGATGACGTGCGCTCGTTGCAGCGCACCACGGCCGTCGGCGAGGTGTTCGGCACCTTCGTCGACGCTTCGGGCGTGCCCGTCGAACACCCCATGAACGCCTGCTTCATGGGGCCCAGCCTCGACGAGGTGCGCTCCATACCGATGACCATCGCCGCCGCGGGCGGCGAGAACAAGACTGCGATCATAAGGGCGGCGCTTACCGGCGGTTTCGTCAACGTGCTGGTCACGGACGAAAGCACCGCGTTGCGCCTGCTCGATCGGGAACATGGAGGAGATGCATGAACAGGTCAGGGTTGCTGGAACGACTGAAGTCCGGCCGCGAATTCGATCTTCTGGTGATCGGCGGCGGGGCTACCGGTTGCGGCGTGGCCGTGGATGCGGCAACGCGCGGGCTGGACGTCGCGCTGGTCGATCGGGCCGATTTCGCGCAGGGCACCAGCAGCCGCAGCACCAAGCTGGTGCACGGCGGGGTTCGCTACCTGGAAAAGGCGGTGCTGCAATGCGACCGCGAACAGTTCGGCCTGGTGCGCGAAGGCCTGCGCGAGCGCGGTTTTCTGCTGGCCAACGCCCCCCATCTGGCCCACGCGGTGCGCCTGCTGACGCCCGTGCCCACCTGGAAGGACGCGGGCTACATGTTCGCGGGGCTTACCCTGTACGACCTGCTGGCCGGGCGCCTTGGCCTTGGGCACAGCAAGTTCGTAAGCAAGCGGACGGCGGAGCGCATGTTCCCCACCCTGCGCATGGGCGACTACAAGGCCGCCGTCACCTACTGGGACGGCCAGTTCAACGACGCGCGCATGGCCGTGGCCCTGGCCCGCACCGCCAACGCCCACGGCGCCACCTGCTGCAACCACGTGGAAGTCACCCACCTGATCAAGGAAGGCGGGCGGCTGCGTGGCGCGGAACTGCGCGACATGCTTACCGGCGAAACGTGGACCCTGCGCGCCCGGGGCATCGTCAACGCCACCGGCCCCATGGCCGACACCGTGCGCCGCATGGACGACCCCGGCGCGGAGGAAATCCTCAAGGTCAGCTCGGGCATCCACATCGTGCTCGAGGCGGGCTTCACCCCGCCGGATCTTTCGCTGATGATTCCCAGGACTGAAGACGGCCGCGTGCTGTTCATGATACCGTGGCAAAACCACGTGGTCTTCGGCACCACGGACGAGCACGCCAACCCCGAGCACGACCCCGTGCCCGACGTGGCCGACATCGACTATCTGCTGCGCTACGCCAGCAAGTACCTGTCGCGGCCCGTCACGCGCGGCGACGTGCGCGCGGTGTGGAGCGGGCTGCGGCCGCTGGTGTTCGCGCCCGGCAAGGGCAGCACCCAGGAACTGGCCCGCACCCACGTCATCGATGTCTCGCCCGCCGGGCTGCTGACCATCGCGGGCGGCAAGTGGACCAGCTACCGCATGATGGCCCAGGACACCGTGGACCGCGCCGACGTGGCCTTCGGCCTGAACCTGACGCGCCCCTGCGTGACCCGCCACCTGAAGGTCGTGGGCGCGCGCGGGTTCATCCCCGGCGGCCACACCGAAATCGCGCGCGAATACGGCGTGCCGGTGGAACTGGCCAAGGCGCTGCACGGTACCTACGGCGACGAGACGGGGCAGGTGCTGGCCATCGCCCGTGACGAGAACCTGGGCGGCCGGGTGCACCCCGACCACCCGCACATCATGGCCGAAGTTGCCTTCATCGTGCGCAACGAACTGGCCATGCGCCTGGTGGACGTGCTGGTGCGCCGCCTGCCCATGGGCCTGCTGGACGTGGAGCACACGCTTCAGGCCGCGCCGGGCGTTGTCCGGATCATGGCCGCGGAACTCGGCTGGGATGCAGCCCGGACCGACGCGGAACTGCAATACCTCGAAGCGTATCTTTCGGGGTGGCGCGCGCCCAGGGATTAAGGTTTGCCACGCGGGACGGCGGAAGGGATGGGCCCTGCCCGCCCCGCGATATGGAAGATGCGTGCGGCGCAAGGGTCGCCACGGGACAGTCACCGTGCCATGCCAGGCGGAACTTTCCGGGCGGTTGTCCGGAACATGGCACGAGGCGGCCCGCCCCGCCGCACAGGCGAGATTCGAACCGTCAACGGATTCACCGGGTTGGTGCAGACCCGGCGTGTCGCAAGGAGGGACGCAACTCCCAGGCCGCCTAACCCGCCCGACATCCCCGACATCGGACTTCACGGATGGACGAGGCGGGATGCGCACCCGCAAGGGTGCCGACCACCGCGCGGAGAACGCAGGGTACTCCGCGCATCCAAGAGAGGGTGTACCATCAGGAGGATTCTATGAAGGAACTTTCGCTGGGACGGGAAATGTTGTCCGAATTCATGGGCACCATGGTCCTGATCATCTTCGGTGCCGGCAACGTGGCCATGACCGTGCTTTTCGGCAAGGGCCTGAACATCACCTGGGACAACATCACCTTCGGCTGGGGTCTCGCCGTGCTGCTGGGCATCATGGCCAGCCTGCCCTCGGGCGCGCACATCAACCCCGCCGTCAGCCTGGCGCTGGCGGCCACCGGCCGCTTCCCCTGGAAAAAGGTGCTGCCGTACTCCATCGCGCAGGTGGCGGGCGGCTTTGCCGGAGCGGCCATCGTGTTCATCGACTTCCATGCCAAGTGGATCGGCGCCGACCCGCAACTGGCCAGCACCGCCGGCATCTTCTGCACCTTCCCCGCCATCACCACGTCCTATCTGCCCGGCTTCATCGACCAGATCATCGGCACCGCGGTGCTGATGTTCGGCATCCTCGCCATCGGCGACTTCGCGGGCAAGAACAACATCGGCTGGATCGGCGGCATCCTGGTGGCGCTGCTGGTGGTGGCCATCGGCATGAGCCTTGGCGCCATGCACGGGTACGCCATCAACCCCGCGCGCGACTTTGGCCCGCGCTTCTTTGCCCTGGTGGCGGGCTTCACCCAGCCCAACCTGATGGAACCCGGCATCGTGCTGGTGCCCATCGTGGGCCCGCTCATCGGCGGCCCGCTCGGCGCGTTCATCTACGACTGGACCACGGGCGCCGTGCACAAGGCCCAGTCTGCCTGATGGTGGTGCGAACCGTCTTTTTTGCGCATGCCGGACAGTTTGCTTGCAGGCGGACAAAAAAACCGGTTTGTATTCGTTGAAAGTGTTCCCGGCGGGCGGTCGGGTCACAACCCCGCCGCCCGTGCCGCAATCCCCCAACCCAGGGAGTAGCACGACATGACCAAGTACGTTCTCGCACTTGACCAGGGCACCACCAGCTCTCGCGCCATCCTCTTCTCGCGCGAAGGCGACATCATCCAGATTTCCCAGAAGGAATTCACCCAGATCTACCCGCAGCCGGGCTGGGTGGAACACAACGCCAACGAGATATTCGACACCGAATCGTGGGTCATGCGCGAGTGCCTGAAGCAGGCGGGCGTCGATGCCTCGCAGGTTGTCGCCGCGGGCATCACCAACCAGCGCGAAACCACGGTGGTCTGGGACAAGGCCAGCGGCGCGCCGGTGTACAACGCCATCGTGTGGCAGGACCGCCGTACGGCGGGCTTCTGCGACGAACTGAAGGCGCGCGGCCTGGCCGACACCTTCCGCCAGAAGACCGGCCTTGTGCTCGACGCCTACTTCTCCGGCACCAAGGTGCGCTGGATACTCGAAAACGTGCCCGGCGCCCGCGCCAAGGCCGAAAAGGGCGAACTGCTGTTCGGCACCATCGACACCTGGCTCATCTGGAACCTGACCAAGGGCAAGGTGCACGCCACCGACGAATCCAACGCCAGCCGTACCCTGCTGTTCAACATCAACACCGGCCAGTGGGACGACGAACTGCTGGGCATTCTGGGCGTGCCGCGCTCCATGCTGCCCACGGTGACCCGCTCGTCCGAAGTGGTGGGCGACATCCATCCGGAATTCCTGGGCAAGGCCATTCCCATTGCCGGCAACGCGGGCGACCAGCAGGCCGCCACCTACGGCAACGCCTGCCTGAAGCCCGGCATGGCCAAGAACACTTACGGCACCGGCTGCTTCATGCTCATGAACACCGGCAAGGAAGTGCACGCCAGCAAGAACAACCTGCTGACCACCATGGCCTGGGCCACTCCTTCGGGCCGCTACTTCGCCCTGGAAGGCAGCGTGTTCATCGCCGGTGCGGTGGTGCAGTGGCTGCGCGACGGCCTGGGCATCATCAAGGCCGCGCCCGAAGTGGAACAGCTGGCCCTGAGCGTGCCGGACAACGGCGGCGTGTACCTGGTGCCCGCCTTCGCGGGCCTGGGCGCGCCCCATTGGGACCAGTACGCGCGCGGCGCCATGGTGGGCATTACCCGTGGCGCCACCAAGGCCCACATCGCCCGCGCGGCGCTGGAATCCATCGCCCTGCAGACCCTGGACATCATGGATTGCATGCAGAAGGACGCGGGCATCAAGCTGGCGGCCCTGCGCGCCGACGGCGGCGCCACCCGCAACAACCTGCTGATGCAGTTCCAGGCCGACGTGCTGGGCGTGCCGGTGGAACGGCCCAAGGTGACGGAAACCACGGCACTGGGCGCGGCCTATCTGGCCGGTCTGGCCGTGGGCTTCTGGAAGAGCGAAGAGGAAATCGAGGCCATGTGGCAGCTTGACCGCCGCTTCGAGCCCAACATGTCCGCCGAAATCCGCGAAAAGCTGGTCTACCAGTGGCAGCGGGCGGTTGAGCGGGCGAAGGCCTGGGCGCAAGAATAGGGACCGTTTCTAAATTGTCTTTTCGCCCGTTGGGGGACCGACCCGAAGGGCGCAAAGCGTGCCCGTTAAGCGAGCTTGCGAGCTTTACGGGCATCGAGCGCAAAGAGGTCAAACGTCGCCTGCCATGGCTTTGCTGTCCTTATCCGTAAGACTCGCGCTACGCGCTCGCCTAACGGCTAAGGCTCGGTCGAATACGATAAGAGTATACTCCCTCATGGCAGGCTAGTTTTCCTCGCCAACGAACGAAAATCCTGCTTTAGAAACAGCCCCTGAAGACAAAGCCGCATAGGCGCCAACGAATGATCAACGCCGGGAAGGGCAACCTTCCCGGCGTTTTCGGTTTGCCGACAACCCTGCTTGGGGATGCCTCAGACCCTGCATTCAGTCTTGGCGGGCGCGGCTATTCCCGCGCCGCAGGGCTGAAGAATTCCCCCGGCGTGCGGCCCATCAACTGGCGGAAGGCGGCGATGAAGGCCGAGGTGGAATCGTAGCCCATCTCCAGCGCCACGGCGGTGACCCCGTGCCCGCGCTCCAGTTCCGGCAGGGCGGCCAGCATGCGCGCCCGCTGACGCCATTCGCGCAGCGAAAGTCCCGTCTCGGCCCGGAACAGGCGGGTCAGGGTGCGGTCGCTCATGCCCGCCCGCGCTGCCAGGCGCGGCAGGGAATGATCCTCGCCGGGGGCGTCCAGCATGGCCTCGCACAGGGCGGCCAGCCGGGCATCGGCGGGCAGCGGCAGCGACAGCCCGGCCTCCGGCAGGGCCACCAGTTCGTCCAGCAGCACCCCCACCAGCCGCCCCTGCGCGCCGTGCTCGTCATAATCCTTGGGCAGTTGGGTGAAGGCCAGTACCAGTTCGCGGGCCAGCGGCGTCACCTCCACCACCCGGCAGCGGGCGGGCGCGATGCTCCACGGCGGGGTCAGCGCGGCGGGGTCGATGTACAGGCTGCGCTGCTCCGCCGGGCCGCTGGTCATCACTTCGTGCGGCAGCCCCGCCGGTATCCAGATGGCCCGCTGCGGCGGGGCCATATGGTTGCCGTGACGAGTGCGTATCTCCAGCACCCCGCGCACGGCATAGCTGAACTGCATCCAGTCGTGGCTGTGCGGATGCGTCCACGAACCGGCGGACAGCGATTCCGCCCGTGCGAACACCGGGCGGGGCAGGGCGGCAAGGTCGGGTATGGCGCGGGGGATGGTCATGCGGCGGTCCTCCGTCGGTCTGGGGATGGTCGGGGATGCGGCGCGTGTCCAGGGGAACAGCGAGAACAGCGGGAACAGCGAGAACAGCGAGAACAGCGAGAACAGGGGTGGGGCAGGGAGTGCAGGGAGCCAGAGGGAAAACACTGTTTGGCGTATTCCCGACACATCTTGTCTCCGTGTCGATAGCAGGAAGGCGCACTGGAGGCTAGATGTCTGGTGCGGGCGGCGCAAGGGCCGTCCACCGACCCCAGACCTCATGGAGAGACGACCATGTTTGCGAAGTACGCACGACGGATGGCCAAGGACTGGTTTCTGGCCGGCATGCTGGGCGCCGTGGCCCTGGCCACGCTGCTGCCCGGCCTGGGGGCCAGCGGTGGCACCCTGCACGCCGACATGCTGGGCAACGCGGGGATCTTCCTGATCTTCCTGTTCCACGGCGCGGGCATCTCGCCCGAAAGCATGCGCCACGGCATGTCCCGCTGGAAGCTGCACACCATGGTGCAGCTGACCACCTTCGTGGTGTTTCCGCTGCTGTGGTTCGGCTTCCGCTTCGCCTTCGACGGCCTGATCCCGGCGGACCTGATGCTGGGCTTCCTGTACCTGTGCGCGCTGCCCTCCACCATATCCTCGTCGGTGGCCATGACCGCCATCGCCCACGGCAACGTGCCGGGGGCCATCTTCAACGCCACCCTGTCCAGCCTGCTGGGCATCTTCCTGACGCCGGTGATCATTGCCCTGGCCGCCGGTGCGCAGGGCGGGGCGCTGTCGCTCACCGATGCCATGATCAACATCGCCGGGCTGCTGTTCCTGCCCTTCGTGCTGGGCCAGCTGGCCCGCCCGTGGTTGGGGCGCTTCATCGCCCGCCACAAGAAGAAGGTGAACACCTTCGACAAGGTGGCCATCCTGATTCTGGTGTACAACTCGTTCTGCGATTCCGTGCGGGGCGGCCTGTGGCGTGACCACGGCATGGATCTGCTGGCCCTGACCATCGGCGGCGCGGCCCTGATCCTGCTGGTGGTGCTGGTGCTGAACACCGTGGTGGCCCGCGCGCTGGGCTTCGACAAGCCCGACGAGATCGCCGCCGTGTTCTGCGGTTCCAAGAAGACCCTGGCTTCCGGCGTGCCCATGGCCCGGCTGCTGTTCGGCGCGCACCCGGCGCTGGGGGTCATCGTGCTGCCCATCATGTTCTACCACCAGTTGCAGCTGTTCGTGTGCTCCATCCTGGCCGAACGGTATGCCCGGGTCATGCAACAGCATGGGCAGCAGCTGGAGGGCGAGGGGCGCGGCGCTGCGGCGGCGCAGGCGGAAGCGGGCGATGTGGGGGAATCTGCCGCTTCTCCGGCTACCGTTGCCATGGAAGCCGTCAGCCGTTCGTAGGCCGTCGTACAGATACTTGCCGGTGCCGTCAGGTTCCGGCAAAGGGGCGGGCTCGGGGAGAACCGTGCGACACTTCCCCCGCGCGGCGTAGCCCGCCCCAACCCCGCCGATTTCGATAACCGGTGACCATCGCCCCGATGGTTTCCCTTGGTCCATCTGGCCTGAAAGGCCGATGTGTCGTGCCTCCTCCCTCTGCCTCATCCCCTTGCAGCCCCTCCGCGTGCCCGCACGCGGAGGGGCTTGCGTTTCCGCTCCGTCTGCCGCACAGGAGGGACATGCGTACCCGCACCGCCAGAGCCGATACCCCGCCCGCATCCCGCGCCCCAAAGGAAGATGCGGCTCCGAAGGAAGATGTATCCTGGATGGCCGCCTCGCGCCTGACGGGGCTGGACCTGCTGCGGGCCCGCTACACGCGGCAGGTGTTCGCCCGGCACTTTCACGAGGGGTACGCGCTGGGCGTCATCGAGGGCGGGGCCCTGCGTTTCCGCTACCTGGGGCGCGACCATGTGGCCGTGCCCGGCGCGGTGAACCTGGTGGCCCCCGGAGAGACGCACGACGGACACGGCGTCGGCGATGCGGGCTGGGCCTACCGGATGTTCTACCTCCACCCGGACATCGTGCGCATGGCCGGTGAAGAGGCGGGCCTGCCGCACGGCGCGTTGCCCGATTTCGCCAGCGGCGTGCTGGACGATCCGGAACTGTCGGCGGCCATCAAGGCCCTGCACCGCGACATGGAATGCGTCGGGCCGTGCATGCCCACCCTGGCGCAGGAGACACGGCTTTCCGCCGTGCTTGCCCGCTGGATAACCCGCCATGCGGCGCAGCGCGCCCCCGCCGACCGTCCGTTGCGCACCGGGGGAGAACCGGCAGCGGTGCGCCGCGCCCGCGACTATCTGGACGCCCACTGCGCCGACGACGTGCGGCTGGCGGACCTGGCCGGGGTGGCCTGCCTCAGCCCGTTCCACCTTGCCCGCGCCTTTGCCGCCGCCGTGGGGCTGCCCCCGCATGCCTATCTGGTGCAGGCGCGGGTGCGCCGGGCCCGGCAACTGCTGTCCGCCGGGTCCACGCCCGCCGAGGCGGCGGTAGCAGCGGGCTTTGCCGACCAGAGCCACCTTACTCGCGCCTTTCGGGCGCAGGTGGGCGTGACCCCGGCCAGATTCCGCAAGATGCTTCAAGACGCGCGCGGCACCTGGGCTGTAGCCTTCGTGGAAAACAGGATTTCCACGGAGGATTCCCATGACCACGCACGCACCGCGCCGGATGGCCGGGCAGACGCAGACGCCCGCCGCCCCGCTGAAGGAGATGGCGGAGACAACGCCCCCCGGCGCTGAATTCCCGCCCACCGGTGCCGTTCTTGGCGATGCCGAGCCTGCCTTCGCCCCACCGTCAGACGCCGTGGGCGCTGCCGCGCTCCCAGCTACCCACTCATTGGCCCCCACGTCATTGGCCCCCACGTCATTGGTCTCCACGCCATCGGCCCCCGCAACCACGCCCCGCGTCACCGTGCGCCTGCCGCAGTCCATCAGCGGGGCAACGCACGGTCCCGCATGGCGCGCGTACTTCGATCTTGCCGCCGCCATGGTCATCGTGGGGTCGTCGGTGGCGGCGGCGCGCTTTGTCTCCCTGACGCTGCCGCCGCATCTGGTGCAGGAACTGCGCTTTCTGGTGGCCGCCTGCATCGCCGTGCCGCTGCTGTACCGGCGCGAAGGCGGCCTGCCGCGCCTGCCCGCGCGCGACTGGGGCGTGCTGTTCCTGCAAGCTGCCGCCGGTTCGCTGCTGTTCAACGTGCTGCTGCTGGCCGGGGTGGCCCGGCTGGATGCGGCGGCGGCGGGAGTGGTTACCAGCACCACCCCGGCGGTGATGGCCCTGGCCTCGCTGGTGCTGCTGCGCGAACGCCCTGGCGCGCGCACGCTGGCGGGCATTGCCTGCTGCGTGGCCGGGGTGCTGGTGCTGCGGCTGGCCCCGGCTTCCGGCGCTACGGGCAATGCCGCACATTCCCAGATGGCGGGCCTGACGGCGTCCGGTGTTGACGGCGTGGGCCTGCTGCTGGTGCTGGGCGCGGTATGCTGCGAAACCCTGTTCCTGCTGCTGGGGCGCACCCTGCGTACGCCCGTGTCGCCGCTGGCCGCGTCCACGGCGTGCACCCTGTTCGGCGCGGTGCAGTTTCTGCCGCTGGCCCTGCCACAGGCGCACCGCGTGGCCGAACTGGACGTCACCGGCTGGCTGCTGGTGGGCTACTACGGCGCGGTGATCACCGTGGCGGCGTACATCTTCTGGTTTCGGGGCGTGGCCCGGGTGAGCGCCGGAACGGCGGGGGCCTTCACCGCCGTGCTGCCGGTGAGCGCGCTGGGCTTTTCCGCGCTGCTGCTGGGCGAGCCGGTGGGCTGGGCGCACCTGGCCGGGGTGGCCTGCGTGCTGTGCGGCATCTGGTGCGTGACCCGGCGCTGATGCGGGGATGACGGCGAACGGCGAAGGGCGGCGCCCCCCGGAACCGTCCTTCGCCACTCGGCGTCGGGCGTCTTCCCGCCGCGAGTGCCGCGACCGTGCCGCGTTGTTCCCGCTGGGAGGCCCCTCGCCGTGATCGCATGGCACGGCGGTGCATCATGCCCCGGTGGTGCGTCGTGCCCGCCGGCGGCGCGCGCCACTCTCTTGGGGAAAGATGGCGGGGGCTACAAAAATCCATTGCCGCTGACACCATCACGTCATATAGGAAGAATAGGGGAGAGTGCTTGCTTTTCCCTTGCGTCCGCGCTTGTTCCCGCCGTCACGAAGTCGGCCTGTCCTCTCCGATGCTGTCCTCTCCGACGATCTTCCTCGCCGACGCCCGCTCCGCCTGACGCTTCACGGACGCTTCCTCCGCTGCCACGCGTGCCGCCCGCTGGGGTGCGGCCGCTTTGCCCGGAACGCCGGAATACCGGAAAGGAGGAGCCATGAAGATTCTCGTTGCCGTCGATTCGTCGCAGTTTTCCGAAAAGGCCCTGGCCAGGGCGGTGGAGCTTGCCCAGAAGGGCGGCGCGGAACTGATCGCCCTTGCCGTGGCCGAACAGCCTCTGGACATGGGCGAGATCGCCGTTCCCGTCGATCTTTCCGAGCACTACAAGGCCGTGGCCGCCAAGGCGCTGGAAAAGGCCGCCGAAATGGCCAAGGCCAAGGGTGTGGCCCTGCGCCCGGTGCTGGAAGGGGGCAGTTCGCCCGCCGACAACATCATCGAACTGGCGAAGAAGGAAGGCGTGGACCTGATCGTCACCGGCAGCCGTGGCCGCACGGGGCTTGAAAAGTTCCTGCTGGGCAGCGTGGCCTCCAAGGTGGTGTCGTACGCCGTCTGCTCGGTGCTGGTGGTGCGCTGACGCGTATCCGGGTTTGGTTTTGATGGTGCGCTGACGCGTGTCCTTGGTTCTGTTTTAATGGTGCGCTGACGCGCACCGGCGGCTGCCGTTTCGCATCGTCACGGGGCGCGGGTACTTCCGCGCCCCGTTTGCGTGCGGCGGCGGCAAGGGGACGCGCCGGGCCGTACGTTTCGCACCGGATGATCCGCCACGCCGCCATGCAGCCGTCGCCGTTCCGTCGCCATATCGTGGTGTTTCAAGGGCATGGTTCCGGACTGCGGCGGCATGCCCGCATCGGCGCTTGCAAAAAACGTCCGTGGAGCGTACCCGCGCAGTGGGGCCGTGCGCCGTGGCCCCAAAACCACCGCAGCGAGGGCAGGGCGCATGGCCCAGCAACGCATTTTCGCCGCCGCAAGGCAGCAGGAAGAACCCACCCGCTGGCTGGACGTGTTCGGCTTGTTGTTCGTGGCCGGGGCACTTGGCCTCGGCATCTGGTTCGCCCTCGAGCACCGCCACGCCGCGGCAGGGCCGGACATCTCCCTCGCTCCGGGCATGCTGCCGCGCTACGCCGCGTACTCGGTGGGCCGCATGTTCATGGCCTACCTGCTCTCCATGCTCTTTTCGCTGGGCTACGGCACCCTGGCCGCGCGTTCGCGCCGGGTCGGTCCGGTGCTGCTGGCCGTGCTGGACATATTGCAGAGCGTTCCCATCCTGTCCTTCCTGCCCGTGGTGCTGCTGAGCCTTTCCGCCGTGCTGCCCCAGGCCGTGGCGGTGGAGGCGGCATCGGTGGTGCTCATCTTCACCAGCCAGGCCTGGAACATCACCTTCGCCTGGTACCAGGCCCAGACCACCCTGCCCGGCGACCTGCGCGAGGCCGTGGCGGGCTACCGCATGGGCGCGTGGCAGCGCTTTCGCACCCTGGACCTGCCCTTTGCCGGGGTAAGCCTGCTGTGGAACAGCATCATGAGCTGGGCGGGCGGCTGGTTCTTTCTCATGGCGGCGGAAATGTTCACCGTGGGCAGCCGCGACTTCCGCCTGCCGGGCCTTGGTTCCTACCTTCAGGAGGCCGCCGCGCGCGAGGACACCACCGCCATCCTGATGGGGCTTGGCACCATGATGGTGGTCATCGTCACCTTGGACCAACTGGTGTGGCGGCCCTTGCTGGCCTGGGGCGAGCGCTTCAAGCTGACCATGGTGGCCGAGGACGAACAACCCGAGTCGTGGTTTCTTGATCTGCTGCGGGCCGCGCGCCGCATGGCCCCGGTGCGCGTGGTGCTGGAGCGGGTGCTGGCCCCGGCGGCGGAGGCCGTGGACGCCTGGCTGATCCGCCGTTTTCCCCCGTCCGGCGAGAGCATGGACGTGGCCCGCCACGATCCGTGGGCGGGCCGCCTGTTCGGGGTGCTGCTGTTCGGCTGCGTGGCCTTCGGCCTGTGGAAGGGCAGCGGCCTGCTGCTTCAGGTGGCTCCGGAAAGCTGGCGCGACATCGTCATCGGCATCGCGGCCACCTTTTTGCGGGTCATGGCGGCCATGGCCGTGGCCCTGGCCTGGACCCTGCCGGTGGGCGTGCTCATCGGCACCAATGCCCGCCTTGCCAGGGTGTTGCAGCCTGTGGTCCAGATCGCCGCGTCCATCCCGGCCACGGCGCTGTTCCCGGTGTTCCTGATGGTGCTGGTGGACGTGACCCACGGCCTGAACGCGGCGGCGGTGCTGCTGATGCTGCTGGGCACCCAGTGGTACCTGCTGTTCAACATCATCGCCGGGGCCTCGTCCATCCCGCGCGACCTCAAGGACACCGCCGCGCTCATCGGCCTTTCGCGCGCCCAGCAGTGGCGCACCCTGATCCTGCCCGCGCTGTTTCCGTACATCGTCACCGGGGCCATCACGGCCAGCGGCGGGGCGTGGAACGCCAGCATTGTTTCCGAGTACGTGTCCTTCGGAGGGCGGACGCTGAGTGCCACGGGCATCGGGGCCATCATCGCCCGGGCCACGGCGGAGGGCGACTTTCCCCTGCTGTTCGCGGGCACGCTGAGCATGATCGTGACCGTGGTGGGCTTCAATCGATTGGTGTGGCGGCGTCTGTACCGTCTGGCCGAAGAACGTTTTCGCATGGAGTAGGGCATGCACGCACCTCTCGTTACCCTGCGCGGCCTTGGCAAGGCATACGGCAGCGGCGCGCGCCGCTTTACCGCCGTGTCCGGCGTCAACCTGGAAATCGCCGAGGGCGAATTCGTGGCGCTGCTGGGACCGTCCGGCTGCGGCAAGTCCACCCTGCTGCGCATGATCACCGGGCTCATCGCCCCCACGGAGGGCGAGGTGCTGTACCGGGGCGGGCGGCTGGAAGGGGTGAACCCCCACGCCACCATCGTGTTCCAGACCTTTGCCCTGTTTCCGTGGCTGACCGTGCAGGAAAACGTGGAAGTGGTGCTGAAGGCGCGCGGCGTGCCCCCGCGCGTGCGCGCCCGGCGCGCCCTGGACCTGCTGGACCGGGTGGGGCTGGCGGGGTTCGACAACGCCTACCCGCGCGAGCTTTCCGGCGGCATGCGCCAGAAGGTGGGCTTTGCCCGGGCCATGGCCGTGGAGCCGGAACTGCTGTGCCTGGACGAGCCGTTTTCCGCCCTGGACGTGCTGTCGGCGGAAACGCTGCGCGGCGAACTGCTGGAACTGTGGACCAGCGGCAAGATTCCCACCCGTGCCATCCTGATGGTGTCGCACAACATCGACGAAGCCGTGTTCATGGCCGACCGCATCGTGATCATGGACAAGGACCCCGGCCACATCGTGCGCGTGATGCCCGTGGATCTGCCCCACCCGCGCCAGCGCAAGTCGCCGGAGTATCTGGCCTTCGTGGACCGGGTGTACGCGCTGCTGGCAGGCCAGACCCTGACCGAGGACGAGGAACTGGGCACCGCCCCCGGCCAGCCCGGCCACACCCGCCGCCTGCCGGACCTGACCATCAACGAGATCGCCGGTCTTGTGGAACGCATGGCCGACCAGCCCGCCCACGGCGGGGACATCTACCGTCTGGCCGAGGAACTGCACGTGTCGTCCGACTACCTGCTCAAGGCCATCGAGGCGGCGGAACTGCTGGGCTTCGTCACCATCCGCGCGGGTGACATGGAACTGACCCCGCTGGGCGAAACCTTTGCCGAGGCGTCCATCCTGGCCCGCAAGGAGATCTTCGGCTCGCGCCTGCGCCGCCTGCCGTTGGTGGTCTGGCTGCTGGACCTGCTGCGGGCCAGCGGCAATCGCCAGATCAAGTTCGAGGTGGCGGAAACGGCTCTTTCGCTGGAATTTCCCCGCGTGGAGGCGGCCCGCCAGGTGGAGACCATGATCAACTGGGGTCGCTACGCCGAAATATTGTCCTACGACGACAACAGCGAGGTCATCCTGCTGGAGCCGGAAGGCGGGGTGCATCTGGAGTGACGGCTGTCGCCGATTAACGCTTTACATCCCCCCGCGCCGGGGGTATTGATTACTCATTCAGCTAGGGGAGCCCGTAGGGCTGAGAGTGGAGCACGCCTCCAGACCCTCTGAACCTGAAGCAGTTTACACTGCCGTAGGGAAGCTGAGCGTACCGTGCCCGAAATGCCGGAAACGCCCGTCCACCCTGCGACGGGCGTTTTTTGTTCGCCCGCCGCAGGAAAGCGGGATGGTCCGCACGACGGGCGCGCCATGACGCGAAGCTGGGGGAGCCCGCACGGGCTGAGAGGGAAGGGCAACCTTCCGACCCCGAGAACCTGATGCAGGTCATCCTGCCGTAGGGAAGCTTCCTCGCCTTCGGGCCATCAAAGGGGAGCTTGCCATTCGCAGGCTCCCTTCGCTTTCTCGAACGTCGCGGCAGCGGAGATTACGGCAATGACGATACGCGTGAACGGACAGCAGACGGAATGCGAAACCGGCACGACGCTGCTCCAGTTGCTGGAGCGGATGGCCCTGCGGCCCGAGGCCGTGGTGGTCGAGCGCAACCGCGCCATCGTGAAGTCCGGGGAGTACGGGGCCACCCGGCTCGATCAGGGAGACGAACTCGAACTACTGCACTTCGTGGGAGGGGGCTAGTGACGCACGACACGCACGACAACGATACGCTGGTGATCGGAGGGACGGCTCTGACAAGCCGCCTCTTCATCGGCACCGGCAAGTACGGCACCGACTCCCTCATCCCTGACGTGGCCGGGGCCTCTGGCTCCCAGGTCATCACCGTGGCGCTGCGGCGCGTGGATCTGGCCAATCCCAAATCCAACGTGCTGGCCCACATTCCGCCGCACATGCGGCTGCTGCCGAACACCTCCGGCGCGCGGACGGCCGAAGAGGCCGTCCGCATCGCCCGGCTGGCGCAGGCCGCCGGGTGCGGCAACTGGATCAAGATCGAGGTCATTTCCGACAGCCGCTTTCTGCTGCCGGATGGCTACGCCACGGCCCGCGCCACGGAAACCCTGGCGAAAGAGGGCTTTGTGGTGCTGCCGTACATGAACCCCGACCTGTACGTGGCGCGCGACCTGGTCAACGCCGGGGCCGCCGCCGTGATGCCGCTGGGTGCACCCATCGGCACCAACCGGGGGCTGCGCACGGCAGAGATGATCGGCGTGCTCATCGAGGAAATCGACCTGCCGGTCATCGTGGATGCGGGCATCGGCAAGCCCTCGCAGGCCTGCGAGGCCATGGAGATGGGCGCCGCCGCGTGCCTCGTGAACACGGCCATCGCCACGGCGGGCAACCCGGTGGCCATGGCCCGCGCCTTTGGCGAGGCGGTGCGCGCCGGGCGTGCGGCATATCTTTCGGGCGCGGGGCCGGTGGCCACGGGGACTGCGGACGGGGCCAGCGCCTCGTCGCCCCTGACGGGTTTTCTGGGGGAATAACGCGCCGGGACTGGGCACTCCGGCAGGATATGCCTGGCTTGTCCGGGGGCCAGTCTGCCCGGTCTGGCCGGTCTGGCTGAACTGGCTGAACTGGCTGAATTGGCAGATATGGCCGGTTCCGACCTGTCTGGCCGGTGCCTTCACCCGCGTTCACCGTCCCCCGCGTCTTTCCGCACTAGGAGCAGGACATGAGCATGTACGACGTGGTCCGCGAATGGACCCCCCGCGTGGCGGACGCCCCCCTGCGCGCCTTCATGGATGCCACCACGGCGGGCGATGTTGCCCGCGTGCTGCGCAAGGAGCGCCTTTCCCCGTACGACCTGCTGACCCTGCTTTCCCCGGCGGCGGCCACGCAACTGGAATCCATGGCCCATCGCGCCCGCGAACTGACGGTGCGCCACTTCGGCCGTACCATCCAGTTGTTCACCCCGCTGTACCTTTCCAACCACTGCACCAACCAGTGCCGGTACTGCGGCTTCAACGCGCGCAACCACATCCCCCGCCAACGCCTGACGGACGAGGAAATCCTGGCCGAAGGCCGGGCCATCGTCGCCACCGGACTGCGCCACCTGCTGCTGCTTACCGGCGATGCGCGTCAGGTTTCCGGGCCGGAGTACATCGCCCATGCCGCGCGCCTGCTGGCCCCGCTGTTCCCCTCGCTGTCGGTGGAGGTCTATTCGCTGACGGACGCGGAGTACGCGCTGCTGGTGGACGCGGGCATCGACGGCATGACCATGTTCCAGGAAACCTACAACGAGGCCCTGTACCCGGAACTGCACCCCGCCGGTCCCAAGCGCGACTATCATTTCCGGCTGGACGCACCGGAGCGCGCCGCCCGCGCGGGCATGCGCTCCGTGGGCCTTGGAGCGTTGCTGGGGCTGGACGACTGGCGGCGCGACGCCTTCTTCACCGCGCTGCACGGCCACTGGCTGCAACGCCGGTATCCTTACGTGGACGTCAGCTTTTCCGTGCCGCGCCTGCGCCCCCACGCCGGGGCCTTTCAGCCCGCGCACACGGTGTCCGACCATGACTTGGTGCAGGTCATCCTGGCCTACCGCATCTTCATGCCCAGCGCGGGCATTACCGTGTCCACCCGCGAACGGGCGGACCTGCGCGACAACCTGATCCCCCTCGGGGTTACTCGCATGTCCGCCGGGGTGAGTACCGCAGTCGGCGGTCACGCCGTCCGTGAGCAAGGCGGTCACGCCGCCCGTGCGCAAGACGGCCACGCTGCGCACAAGGACGTGGAAGGGCAGGGGGATGGGGACGGCGCCACCCCGCAGTTCGAGATTTCCGATCCGCGCAGTGCCGACGCCATGGCCGCCGCCATTGCCGCGCGCGGCTACCAGCCGGTGTACAAGGACTGGGAATCGGTGCTGGACGGCGGGTACGGGTGTGGGATAGCGTGCGCCGCGCGACGCACCCCGTCCGGTGAACCTGTTGGGGCATCCACCCCGGCAGCCCCCCGCGCCACGGCCTGATATTCCGAAACGGCAAGATTCCCCGGACCTGCCGGAATCTTTCCCGACATTTCGGAACGTTTCGGTGCAGGCCCCTGCGCGCGGGACGGACGAGGCGGGGCATCCGCGTTGCAATCCCCCCTCTTCAGGAGCTTTCGTGAGCATTCTTTCCGACGGTCTCGCCCGGTATCTCGAACATGACCACCTTGAACGCATGGCCGCGGCCCGCGTGGGCATCGCGGGGGCAGGGGGCCTTGGCTCCAACTGCGCCGCCATGCTGGTGCGCAGCGGCCTGCGCCGTCTCGTGGTGGCCGACCGCGACGTGGTCGAACCCTCCAATCTCAATCGCCAGCAGTACCAGCCCTTCCACCTCGGCAAGTCCAAGGTGGACGCCCTGGCCGAAAGCCTGCGCATCATCGAGCCGCGCCTGGTGGTCACCGCCCGGCGCGTGGACCTGACCCCCACCAACGTGGCCGACGTGTTCGCAGGCTGCGACATTCTGGTGGAAGCCCTGGACGACCCGGAGGCCAAGCGCATGTTCGTGGAGGCCGCGCTGGAGATGGGCGCCTTCGTGGTGTCCGCTTCCGGCATGGGCGGCTGGGGCGGCCCGGCCATGCAGATGCGCCGCATGGGCGACCGCATGGTGCTGGTGGGCGACTTCACCAGCGAGGTGGGCGACGACCTGCCCCCGCTGGCCCCGCGCGTGACCATGGCGGCGGCGATGCAGGCGGATGCGGTGCTGCACCACATACTCGGCCCGTGCCCCGGTTTCATGGCGTAACGCGCGGGGCGGGGCCATATGCAGCGTCAAGCCGCGTCTCCGTTCGGGTCACGTACCAAAGAGTACGCTCCCCTCGCGGAAACGCGGCTTTCCTTGCCTCTGACCCCACCGCGCGCGTTGCGCAGGTTGTGCCGAAACAGAGGGGCAAGCGCTCGGATGGGCGCGTAACGATTTTTGTTGATTCAGCACTCTGATAGCGCTGGAATGTTTCGTTTCTTCAACCCCCAAGGAGCATCCCATGCCGCGCATCCTTCCCGGCAGCACGCCGGAAGCCGACATCTACTGCCTGACCGATGACGGGCTGTCGCGGGGGCGGTCCGCCGTGGACGTGGTGGACGCCATGCTGCGCGGCGGCGCGCGCATCGTGCAGTACCGCGAAAAGGACAAGCATGCCGGCGAGATGTTGCGCGAGTGCCTGGAGTTGCGCCGCATGACCCGCGAGGCCGGGGCCTGTTTCATCGTCAACGACCACGTGGACATCGCCATGCTGTGCGACGCCGACGGCGTACACGTGGGGCAGGAGGATCTGCCCGTGCAGGCGGTGCGGCAACTGGTGGGGCCGGGGCGCATCATCGGGCTGTCCACCCATTCGCCGGAGCAGGCTCGCGCCGCCGTGGCCAGCGGGGCGGACTACATCGGCGTGGGGCCGATTTTCGCCACCAGGACCAAGAAGGACGTCTGCGCGCCCGTGGGCTTCGAATACCTGGACTGGGTGGCGGCCAACATCGCGCTGCCCTTCGTGGCCATTGGCGGCATCAAGCTGCACAACATCGGGCAGGTGGCCGCGCACGGCGCGCGGTGCTGTGCGCTGGTCTCGGAAATCGTGGGGGCGGACGATGTTGCCGCCCGCTTCGCGGAAGCCCGTGCGGCCATGGGAGCGGCGCGGGGGTAGCCCGTTTCCGTCGCCTTGGCACAGCTGCCGGGGTCAGCCTGTTTCCTTCGGCGTACCCGCGTTTCGGCATGTCCGCGTGCCGCCTTGCCAAGGTCGTGCGTCCTGCGCATTCTGGGCGTCCTGTTCGGTCTGTGGTGTGGCTCCCCTCCATTTTTCTTCTTTTTGCATCTGCAAGGCACGCAAAAACGCGGCGCTCCCGAAAGGGTAGCGCCGCGTTGTTCATTGCACGCAGCAACGGTGCGGTGGCTGCGCCGGACAGGAGACCGCCGGTCAGGCGATTTCCAGTCAGGCGATTTCCTCTCAGGCGATTTCCTCCAGCAGGCCGGAGACGCCAGCGGAGGTGCTTGTCGCATCCGAAGAGGCGAACAGGCTGGCGAAATCGAACCCGCCCGCGCTGCCATAGGCATTCATGGCACGCCGCAGTTCGGAGGTGGAAGAATCGGACCCGTTCTCGCCGCGCGCCAGGCGCAAGGCCTCGGCGTAGCCGGGGATGGCGGCGGCCAGTTCCTCGGTGGAAACCATGCCGTCCTTGTTGGTGTCCAGTTCGTCGTATTCTTCTTCCTCGTCCTCACTCGATGAGCCCGATGAACTGGACGCGCCGCTGGCCGAAGAGCCGGAAGCCGCCGCAGCCAGGGTGGAGTCGGATTCGGACGAAGAGGCCACGCCGTTTTCGATGGCGGCGCTCAGTTCGTCACCGGTGATCACGCCGTCGCCGTCAAGGTCGAACTGGTTGAAGGTGTCCTCGTCCAGCCCGGATTCCTCCTGCGTCAGGTCGCCGCTCTGGTCGGAATCCGCAAGGCCCATGATCATGGCCGTAAGCGATGCATACGCCTGCGCGGCGGCATCAGACGCGGCGGAGGCATCCACCGAGAGGGTGCCGCCGTCGCCGACGCTGGCCACGCCGGACTTCAGGGCGGCCTCCAGCTCAAAGCCGGTCACCGTGCCGTCACCGTCCGCGTCCAGGGCATCGAACGATTCCTGTTCCAGCCCCGATTCGTCCAGGGAAAGCCCGCCGCTGATGTCGGTGTCCAGTTGGCCAAGCAGAGAAGCAGTTTGCGCGAAGGCAGAGCCTTCCTCGCCGCCTTCGCTCAACATGGCGATGATCTGGTCGCGGGTGCTGAACAGTCCGGTGGTCTGGGCGGTGCCTTCGCTGTCGTCCGACCCGCCGAACAGGCTGGTCAGCGACGACGTGGCTCCCTGGGTAATCTGCGACGTCTGGTCGCTGCCCCAGGACGCCAGCAATTCCTGTAGCGTGGAACTGCTGGAACTTATCCCTGATATGCTCATGAGTACCTCCTATCGTACCTCATGTGCGCAGCGCCGTGCTCGCCCGCAGCCCGAGGGCAGGAAAAGCGTGCCGCACCATGCGGCACGGTCGCGGAAAAGCAAGAATCGCACCAACGGCAAAGCTTGCCGGGTGATGCGAAAGGAGCGGGGGGATGGATGTGTGTCGCGGGGCGATGGGGGGACCGGCGGGCGTCTGTCCGCATGGCCCGCCGGGGCATGGCGTGGTGGGCCGCAACGAGCCCCCGGCAGGCGATGTGTGTGCGTGAGGCAAGAGGCCGTGCTAGGCCGTGCTTTCGGCTGCCCCCGTTGCTACCTGGGCCGCTTCGGCGGCGGCTGCGTCCGCCAGCGCGTCGGCAATGTCGCCCACGGCATCGGACGAGGCATCGGTGGAGGTGCCCGCGTCACCCGATGCGGAACCGCCGGTGGCGGCAACGGCACCGGATGACTCGGTGGTGGTGCCCGTGCTGCCGGTGGGCGCGGTTTCGAACAGGGCGGTCATCAGGCCGCCCATGTTGCCCTCGTACCGGTCCATGGCATCCCGTGTGGCCATGCCGTAGGCCCTGCGTCCGTAATTGTTGCGCGCCACGGAACTCAGCGCGTGCAGGGCGCCCATGACGTCCAGCATCTGTTGCAGCGATCCGCCGAATTCATTGGCGGTGACGCTGCCGTCGCCATCCGTGTCGATCCGCGCGAAGCGGTCCTGGTCAAGGCCCGATTCCGACTGCGACAGCCCGCCGCTGTCATCGGCGTCCAGCGTTTCCACGATGCGTTGGGCAATGCGCGCGGCCATGGCCCCCACCGTACCCGCCTGGGCGGATGCGGTATCGGTGGCTGCTGCCCCGGCGGTGGTGGTGACGGTGGTGTCCGTGCCCCCGCCAGTGGAGTTGATCGTGTCGGCGGTGTCGGCATCCTGCCGGGCGGCGGGTGCCGCCAGGCGCACTGCCAGCTTGCCGTCCAGGGTGGCGGCGATGGTGCCCGCCAGCGCGGCGCTGGAAAGCTCGCCGGAAGAAAGCAGTCCGTCGCCGTCGGTGTCCAGGCTGGTGAACGCATCGTCCGCAAGGCCGGTTTCCGTGGCGGAGAGTGTGCCGTCACCGTCGGTGTCGCCCTTTTCGATGAGCAGCCCGGCCACGGCTGCCGCCTGTTCCCCCGTGGGGCCAGAGGAAACGGGCGGTTCGTCCGTGCCGGTTTCCGCGCCGGTGTCCGACCGCGTCAGGTCTATCAGTTCATCGCGCTTGCTGCGCAGCCCGGCGCGCAGTTCGCGGCTGCTGACGGCGCCGTCGCCGTCCTTGTCCAGGGCGGCGAACGCCGACTCGGACAGTTGCGATTCGGTGGAGGAAAGGCTGCCGTCGTCGTCGGCATCCAGTTCCTCCATCATGGCGTTGGCCAGGCGGGCCGTGGTCCTGCCCCTGCCTCTGCTCCTGCCGTGCCACGGGTCCCACCCGGTGCTGGAGATTCCTCCGTAGTTCTCGATGCTCATGCGTCCTCCGTCTGCCCTCCCAGGTCTGCCCGGGGCATGGCCCCAGGTATCAAGCCGCAACACGAACGGCGGCGGAAGGTTTTGCCCGGTCTTCGGGCTGCGTGGGAAGGGGCAAGTTTCGTACCGGGGGCGTTATTTTCCGATGACCGGCAAAGGCGGCCCGGCGGTACTGGCCTGAGCGGAAGCACCTTGCTTGGGGTGCCGAAAGGCGGGGTACAAGAACCAACGTGTCAACGCGGCAGCCGGTTCGCCTTAGGGAACACTGGCGCAGGCACGGGGGCGCAAGGTCAGCCGTTGGCGGGGCCGCCCTCCCGTGCCGTGGCATCGGGAGGGACGGGAATACCGGCGGCGGCACGGGAGGGGAAGGCCCTGTCGATGAGCCTGCCCGGCGATATTCCCATGGCCTCGGCAATGGCAAGGATGTTCAGCAGGCACAGATTGCGTTCGCCACGCTCCACACCGCCAATGTAGGTGCGGTGCAATTCCACTCTTTCGGCCAATTGTTCCTGCGACCAGCCCAAGGTTTCGCGAAAGTGCCTGATTGCCGAGCCTAGCGCCGTAAGGTGTTGTTTTTCTTCTACAGAATATCCTGGCATGGCATTCCTCCAATGGTTGCGGGAATCCATTCAGGTTCTGCGTTGACGACTATAAGTCTACAGACTATAAGTATCTCAACCCCGCTTTAGTATGCTGAACAGCTATAGATTTTACGAACTTCGCCTTGCGGGCGGATTCGGCCAAGCATGCGGTACGTGCTGCATTGGATGGGCAGGTGGCGGTGGCATGCCCTCATGTACGGTATTTTTACTTGCGTAGGTGCTATATTTTTTCCTGCGTTAAATTCTGACTTTCGTGAGCGTCCATTGGGGGGCAAGCAGGTTTTGGTGAAGTGCTTTGCTCGTGATTGCCCATGGTTAGGTGTGCAATCACTGCTACGGCTGTAATCGGCGCGTTGTTTCCCTGCTTTAGGGATTGCCGTCTGCTGCTGCGAATGGACGGTATCTCTTCTGGGGGCTGGGAAGCTTGGCGCGAATGCACCGCCGACATGCTGCGTTCACCGGCAGCACAACCGCAGGACGAGGGGCATTCATGACACTCAGGATGAAACTGGTTGTGAGTTTCGGCGTATTGCTGCTGCTTATCGGGGGGGTGGGCGGCTTTTCTTCGGTGCAGTTGGGGGCCATACTCGGCGACATCGTCAAGCTGACGGACAACGTGCTGCCCAGCGTCAAGGCGATAGCCGACATCCGGGGCAACATGAACGAACTGCGCCGTCAGCATTTCCAGCACATCATTGCCGACGACGCGCAGGAGATGGAGGACATCGAGCGCAACCTGAAGGCCATCAACGGCAGGCGGTTGGCCAACAGCACCATCTACGAGAAGCTCATCTCGTCTTCCGAGGAGCGCGCGGCGTTCCAGGCGTACAACTCAAACATCGAGGAGTACGTGTCCGGGTTGCAGAAGGCTCTGGAGCTTTCACGCGACCGGCGCGAGGACGAGGCCATGGAACTGGACAAGAAGGCCTTGCGCCCCAGGTTCACGGCGGCCATGGACGCCTTGACCCGCTGCGTGGAACTGAACGACCGTGACTCCACGGCGGCGGGCAAGGCCGCCAGCGACCGCGCCGAAGGAGCCCAGCAGGTCAACATCACGCTGGTTGCCGTGGCCCTGCTGATTGGCGTGGGGGCAGCCGCGTTCCTGATCCGCTCCACCCTCAACCAGCTTGGGGAAGACCCCGGCTACTTGCAGGGTGTTTCGACGGAGATCGCCGCCGGCAACCTGAACGTGAGCTTCCGCGCCGACAGGCCCTTGTCCGGCGTGTACCAGGCCATGCAGGCCATGGTGGCCACCCTCAAGGGCAAGATTGCCGAGGCCGACGAAAAGACCGTGCTGGCCGAAGCCAAGGAACGCGAAGCCATGGCCGCCACCGCGGCGGCGGAAGAAGCCCGCAAGCGCGCGGAAAACGCTAAGCGCGAAGGCATGATCCAGGCCGCCCAGAAGCTGGAAGGCGTGGTGGAGGTGGTGTCATCCGCCTCCGAAGAACTTTCCGCCCAGATCGAACAGTCTGACCGGGGCGCGGAAGAGCAGTCCAAGCGCGTGGCCGAAACCGCCACCTCCATGGAAGAAATGAACGCCTCGGTGCTGGAAGTGGCCCGCAACGCGGGCACCGCCGCCACCTCGTCCGAAAACGCCCGCAATAAAGCTGAATCGGGCGCGGACATCGTGAACAACGTGGTGCGCGAAATCTCGCAGGTGCAGCAGCAGTCCATGGACCTGAAGCGCGACATGGAAGACCTGGGCCGCCAGGCCGAGGCCATCGGCCAGATCATGAACGTGATCAGCGACATAGCAGACCAGACCAACCTGCTGGCGCTGAACGCCGCCATCGAGGCGGCCCGCGCCGGTGACGCCGGGCGCGGATTCGCCGTGGTGGCCGACGAGGTGCGCAAGCTGGCGGAAAAGACCATGCAGGCCACCAGCGAGGTGGGCAGCGCCATCCGGGGCATCCAGCAGGGCGCCCAGAAGAACATGGACAACGTGGACCGCTCGGTGCGTGCCATCGAGGAAACCACCCGCCTGGCCCAGGATTCGGGCGCATCGCTGAAGGAGATCGTGGCGCTGGTGGATTCGGCCACCGACCAGGTGCGCGGCATCGCCACCGCGTCGGAGCAGCAGTCCGCCGCCAGCGAGGAGATCAACCGGGCGGTGGAACAGGTCAGCACCATCTCCGCCGAAACGGCGCAGGCCATGCGCGAGGCGGCCAAGGCGGTGTCCGAACTGTCCAACCAGGCCCAGGTGCTGCGCCGCCTGGTCGAAGAACTGAAGCAGGCATAGGCGCGTCATGGAAACCACCCACGAAAGCATGACGTCTCGTGCATCGGGCGTTTCGGGCGCGTCCGGCCAGTTCCGGCTGGACGGGGGAGACGGCGGGTTGCTGCAACTCGTCACCTTCACCCTGGGCGAAGAGGAGTTCGGCGTGGACATCCTGCGGGTGCAGGAGATCATCCGCATGATGCCGGTCACCCGCGTGCCCGCCGCGCCCACGTTCGTCGAAGGCATCATCAACCTGCGCGGCAAGGTCATCCCCGTCATCGACATGCGGGCGCGCTTCGGCCTGCTGGCCGGGGCGGCGGATGAAAAGACCCGCATCATGGTGGTGGAGATGGAAGGCCGCGTGGCCGGATTTATCGTGGATTCGGTGTCGCAGGTGCTGCGTCTGCCCGCCTCCACGGTGGAGGCGCCCCCCGCCGTCATCGAGGGGGGCGGGTCCGACTTCATTCGCGGCGTGGGCAAGCTGGAAGGGCGGCTGTTGCTGCTGCTTGATCTGGACCTGCTGCTGGGCGAAACCGAGAAGGCGGTGCTGGACGGCATCAGGTAGGCTGGAAGCGGCTTCGCGATCGAACCCGCCCGCACCGGGCACTCCGTTCCGTGGCCTGAGCCCGAGTGGGCAGGGCACCAGCGCTGCCCGGATGGCGCAACCGTAGCAATAACTGCTCCGTGGGCAAGCCGCGTGCTGCGGCGCGCCAAGCGATCCCCCGCCGTGCCCGGAGGCGCGGCAACGCCCACGCTGCATGGCGGCCCGTCGCCGCCCCGCCACCTTCCCCGACATGGCGGGTCCCCCAAGGGCGACAGGCTGGCCACGAAGGCGTGGGGGCATAGGACATGCCCCCCGCCTTCGTCCACTTTCGGGCTAGCTCTCAACCCAGCCCAGTTCCTTGAGCGCGGCCACCACATTGTCGTGTAGCGTCAGCGTTACATGCGCGTGGTCCTCTGGGCGGTCCAAGTCAGTAAGCGTGGCTAGCCAATCGGTGGGCTGACCGCCGATGTCCTCCGCGCGCAGCCCCATTTCTTCGCATACCCTCCGCGCAAGCAGGCCGTAGTTGAGGTTGACGGCACTGTGGTTGGGATAACCCACGACCTCTGCAAGTTGGGTGGCGGTGGCCGTGTGATCGGGGAAGGCATGGTGAGCGAGCAAAATCTTGAGGCGCCCCTTGATGGAGCGCTCGCATCGGGAGAATGCTGCGACGTATTGTTCTTTGGAAGGTACGTTCATCGGCGTCTCCTGGTTAGGCTGGAGTTTGCTGGAGACGATATAGGATGTGCAGGTTGTGAATCAATCCTTTTAATGATGAAAACGGCGCGCTTCCCGTGGGAGGCGCGCCGTTGCGTTGTCTGAGGATATGCCAAGCAGGATGAGAACCAGGCGGTAGATGATGCGGATGAGCAGGGTTGGGCCAGCGGCCCCCCCGCTACACGTCGAACAGCATCTCCAGGTCTTCGCGGGTCAGCGACTTCCAGGCTTCCTGGCCGGGGATGATGGCCTCGGCCACGCCGCGCTTCATGTCCTGCAATTTCAGGATCTTTTCTTCCACCGTGTTTTCGCAGATCAGCTTGTAGCTGAACACCTGGCGGGTCTGGCCGATGCGGTGCGTGCGGTCGGTGGCCTGGCTTTCCACGGCGGGGTTCCACCACGGGTCGTAGTGGATGACGTAGTCGGCCGAGGTCAGGTTCAGGCCCGTGCCGCCCGCCTTCAGCGAAATGAGGAAGATGGGAATCTCGGGCGTGTTGTTGAAGCGGTCCACCTGCTCGAAGCGGTCCTTGCTGGTGCCGTCCAGGTAGCAGAAGGGAATGGCGTTGATTTGCAGCCACGAGCGGATAATGTGCAGCATCTGCACGAACTGCGAGAACACCAGCACCTTGTGGCCTTCCTCCACGATGTCGGTGATCATGTCCTTGAAGGCGTCGAACTTGCCCGAGGGCAGGTTGGTGGTCAGCCCCGGCATGTCCAGCTTCAGCAGGCGCGGGTGGCAGCAGATCTGGCGCAGCTTCAGCAGGGCGTCCAGAATGGACATCTGGCTTCTGGCAATGCCCTTCTCGTCCACGTCGGCCATCACCTGCTCCTTCAGCTTGCGGGCAAGGGCGGTGTACAGTTCCGCCTGCTCTTCGGCCAGGGCGCAGTAGTAGGTGTTCTCGATCTTGGGGGGCAGGTCTTTGGCCACCTCGGACTTGGTGCGCCGCAGGATGAACGGGCGCACGCGCGTGCGCAGGTAGTCCAGCGTTTCGCTGTCGCCGTCCTTGATGGGCTTGATGATGCCCCGCTGGAAGGCGTGCTGCGAACCCAGGAAGCCCGGCATCAGGAACTCGAACAGCGACCACAGCTCGAACAGGTTGTTCTCTATGGGCGTGCCCGACAGGCACAGCCGCATGCGGGCGTTGATGCGCCGCACGGAGCGGGCCGTGATGGTATTGGGGTTCTTGATGTTCTGCGCTTCGTCCAGGATGATCGAGTTGAACTCGTGCTCCTGCAATTCTTCCAGGTCGCGCCGCAACAGGGCGTAGGTGGTGACGACAAGGTTCGATTCGTCGATGCGGCGGAACATGCCCTCGCGCCGGGTGCCGTAGATGATCAGGCGGCGCAGCTCGGGCACGAACTTCTGGGCTTCGCGGTCCCAGTTGGGCAGCACCGAGGTGGGCACCACGATCAGGTTTGGCCCCACGGCCCCGCGCTCCACCATGTGCTGGATGAACGACAGGGTCTGGATGGTCTTGCCGAGGCCCATTTCGTCGGCCAGGATGCCGCCGAAGCCGTATTCGCGCAGAAAGTTGAGGTACGACAGGCCCTGCTGCTGGTAGCCGCGCAGCGAGGCGGTAAGCCCCTTGGGCGGATCGATGGACCTGATCTCGCGGAAGTTGCGGATCTTGTCGCGCAGGCTGTTCCAGAACGGGTCGGTCTGGGCGTCGGGCAGGTCGTCCAGCAGGCTGTCCAGCACCGGGGCCTCGAACTGCTGGAACTGCTTCTGCGGCGGCTTTTCCGGGTCCAGGCCAAGGGCCTGCAACTTGTGGGCGATGCGCTTCAGCCAGGCCTCGGGCAGGCTGGTGTACGAGCCGTCCTTGAGCTGCACGTAGCGCTTGCCCTGGGCCCACGCCTTCCAGATCTTGTCGATGGGCACCTTCTGGCCGTCGTATTCCACGGTGATGTCGAGCGAGAACCACTTGTCTTCCTCGCTCGTTTCCACCTTCGCCGTGATGATGGGCTGCGACAGGCGCACCTTGTAGCGCGACAGGGCCTTTTCGCCGTACACGCGGTACAGTTCCACCAGCTTGGGATAGGCGTCGAGCAGGAAGTTGATGGCCTCTTCCGGCTCCAGGAACCACATGCGGTTGCTGCGCGGCTGAAAGCGCATTTCGGCCAGCAGCGCGGTAAGCGAGGCCTCTTCTTCCTGATGGCGGCGGATGAGGCAGGTGTGGCCGTCGATGGTGTAGCTGCCGGTCTGGAAGTCGGGGTTGGGGCCGGGCAGGTAGAATTCGCCGTGCACCGTCTCGTAGATGTTCTGGATTTCCAGGGTCAGCAGGCTGCCTTCCTCGTCCAGGAACAGCTTGGGGTTGTACGTGGCCGGCTGGAAGATGGGTTCCATGTGCTTCAGGAACTCTTCCTGCCCGTACAGGTCGCTGGTGGGCAGCTTGGTCCACACCCGGTCGAGGAATTCGGAAATGTCTTCCTGCGGGATGACCGGGGGCTGGCGGACGAGGTCCTGCACCAGTTGCGAGTTCAGGCTGGTGTGCACGGGGTAGAACCCCTTGTTCCAGCACACCCACAGCGGCATCTGGCCGTGGAAGGTCACCTCGCTGCCGATGATGGAGAACGGCTGCTTGCCCTCGCGGTGCAGCATCACGTCGAACGACAGCCCCTCGTCGGCCAGTTGCGGCTTCAGCTTCAGGCGCATGGAGGTGCGCTCGATGCGGCAGGGCTGGTCGGTGTCGCCCCAGAACAGGTAGTATTCGTTGCGGATGGCCCACAAAAACCAGGTCAGCAGGCCGTCCGGCACCTCTATGCGGTGGCCGTAATAGTCCACGATCTGGCCGATCTGCTGCGCTACCTGCGCAAGCTGGGGCGAAAGTTCGCACCAGTCGGGGTTGCGCAATACCTGTTCCAGCGTGATTTCATTATGCACCGTGGACAGGCCGGACTTGTTCTGGCGGCCCCGGAACAGCGAAACCAAGAGACGCCCCGGCTCGGGGTGAAAGCGGAAGATCAGGTAGTGCTGGCCCGCTTCCGGTTCTATGGCGGTGGAAAAGAAGGCTCGGAAATTTTGCCGCCATTCGGTCTTGGGCCGGGCGGGTTCCTCGCCGCCGGGGCGCGTTTCCAGCGACGACAGCATCTTGAGGGCGGTGGCCCCCACGTGCCTGCACACGCCGGAGAACGAATCCGGGCAATTGCAGTGGTAGGCGGTGGTGCCTTCGCCAAGGCTGATGGACAGCTTGGGCGAATATATCTGGAAGTCTTCCCCCTGGATGCTTCCTTCAACTTCCCAATAGCCGTCGGCCTTCTTCAGGCTCAGTTTCTGGACGCCGCCTTCGGCGAGAATGTCCTGCGATCCGTCCAGGATGTATTCCGGGATGGAATCATGGACGAAGTCCTGCAGGAGCGAACGGACGGATTGCTCCTCGCTCAGTTCCATATGCTCGTGTGCTCCTCTGGAGTCGCAACCGGAGGGGAGGCGCGCATGCCGGATGCGGGCGGGGCGCGCTTCGGATTTGACCCCCCGTACGAAGCGCAATTGACTATTTTAGTCCAAAATTGCGCCATTATCAATAGCAGAGACGTTTGCCCACGGCGCGGGACAATGATATCCAACGCGCTCGGGCGGAATCCGGCGCGCCACGCGCGGGAATGCGCCCATGCTATCGTGAAATCATACCCCATCCACGGGAATAGGCAATAGCCGGAGGCAATCGCATGAACCGCACCGCTACACCCGCGCCGCGCGCCGCGCGCGCAGGCACATACCTTCTGGCGCTTCTGCTGTGCCTGCTGCTGGCCGCCTGCGGCGATACCGCCCCGCAAGGCGGCGCCAAGAACGGCGCCACGGGTGCCAACGCCACCGCCGCCGGGGGCAACGCGACCTCGGCCCAGGGGGGCCAGGCCGCCACGCCCGGAGAGCCGGTCACCGGCGACAGGATCATCCTCGGCACCATCGGCGAACCGTCCAACCTGCTGCCGTTCATTGCCTCCGACGCCTCGTCGCACGAGGTCAGCGACCAGATCTTCGTGGCCCCGCTGCGCTACGACAAGGACCTGAACATCGAGAAGTGGGCCGCCGCCTCGTACGAGGTGCTGGAAAACGGCACCCTGCTGCGCTTCACCCTGCGCGACGACATCCGCTGGGAAGACGGCAAGCCCCTGACCGCCGACGACGTGGAGTTCACCTACAAGCTGATGGTGGACCCCAAGACCCCCACCCCCTATGCCGAGGACTACCTGGCCATACAGGAATTCCGCAAGACGGGGCCGCTGTCGTTCGAGGTGCGCTACGCCAGGCCCTTCGCCCGTTCGCTGATCACCTGGATGCACGGCATCATGCCCAGGCATCTGCTGGAAGGGCAGGACCTGATGAACACGCCCTTCTCGCGCAAGCCCGTGGGCGCCGGGCCGTACCGGCTGAAGGAATGGGAGGCGGGCACCCGCCTGACCCTGGAGGCCAGCCCCGGCTATTTCCTGGGCCGCCCGTACATCGACGAGGTGGTCTACCGGGTCATCCCCGACCTTTCCACCATGTTCTTGGAACTGAAGGCCCAGCGCCTGGACATGATGAGCCTGAGTCCGCAGCAGTACCTGCACCAGACCAACGGGGCCGAATGGGACATGGCCTGGCGCAAGTTCCAGTACCTGTCCTTTGGCTACAGCTATCTGGGCTACAACCTGTCGTTGCCCATGTTCAAGGATGTGAAGGTGCGCCAGGCGCTTACCTGCGCCATAGACCGCAAGGCGCTGGTGGCCGGGGTGCTGCTGGGGCAGGGCATGCCCACCGTGGGGCCCTACAAGCCGGGCACCTGGGTATACAATGACAAAATTGATGATTATCCGTATGATCCTGCCAAGGCCAGGGAACTGCTGGCCCAGGCCGGCTGGACCGACACCAACGGCGACGGCCTTCTGGACAGGGACGGCGCGCCCTTCGCGTTCACCATCCTGACCAACCAGGGCAACGACCAGCGCATCAAGGCCGCCACCATCATCCAGAGCCAGCTCAAGGCCGTGGGCATCGACGTGAAGATACGCACGGTGGAATGGGCGGCCTTCATCAAGGAATTCGTGGACAAGGGGCGCTTCGACGCCGTGCTGCTGGGCTGGAACATCCTGCAGGACCCCGACCTGTACGACGTGTGGCATTCGTCCAAGGCGGTGCCCGGCGGGCTGAACTTCGTTGGTTACAAGAACCCCGAGGTGGACGATCTGCTGGAACGTGCCCGCTCCACCTTCGACCAGGCCGAGCGCAAGAAGCTGTACGACCGGTTCCAGGAAATCCTGCACCGCGACCAGCCGTACTGCTTCCTGTATGCGCCATATTCGCTGCCCATCGTCAGTTCTCGTTTCCAGGGGCTGGAACCCGCTCCGGCGGGGCTGACCCACAACTTCACCCGCTGGTGGACCCCGAAGGAGCAGCAGCGGTATCGCATGCAACAGTAATACGCTGATTTCGGAGCCTCTTCAGAAACAGCCCCTTGAGAAAATGGCCCAGCTTCCTCCACCGCACCCGGCCCCGCCGCCGGGTGCGCGCGGTTTCACGGCAGTGACCGGCGGGAACACACAGCCAACTTAGGCCGTGGCGCAGTCCGCCGTGGCCGACATACACAGGCCCGAATCGCATGATCCGCATCCAGGACGTTCTCGACAAGGTCGCGTCGGTCAACAAGAACGCCGACCTTGCCCTCATCCAGAAGGCCTACGTGTACGCGGCCGCCGCGCACGCGGGTCAGACGCGCCTTTCGGGCGAGCCGTATCTTTCGCATCCGTTGGCGGTGGCCTACACCCTGGCGGAAATGCGCTTCGACGAGGCGGCCATCGCCGCCGGGCTGCTGCACGACACGGTGGAAGACACCACCGTGAGCATCGAGGACATCGACACCCTGTTCGGCGAGGAAGTGGCCGACGTGGTGGATGGCGTCACCAAGATCAGCCAGATGACCTTCGAGAGCAAGGAAGAGGCCCAGGCCGAGAACATCCGCAAGATGATCCTGGCCATGGCGCACGATATCCGGGTGCTCATCGTCAAGTTGGCCGACCGTCTGCACAACATGCGCACCCTGGGCTTCCAGAAGACGCACAAGCAGAAGCTGATCGCCCAGGAAACCATGGACATCTACGCCCCGCTGGCCAACCGGCTGGGGCTGCACCGCATCAAGCTGGAGCTGGAGGACCTGAGCTTCCGCTACCTGAAGCCCGACGTTTACGCCCAGATCGACGAATGGCTGGAAACCAACCAGGTGGTGGAAAGCCACTACATCGAACGGGTCATCATCCGCATCCGCGAGATACTGGAGAAGAACGAGATCAAGGGCGAGGTGCGTGGGCGCATCAAGCACAAGTACAGCATCTACAAGAAGATGGTGCAGCAGGACCTGACGCTGGACGACATGCACGACATCATCGCCTTCCGGGTGATCGTGGGCGACCTGCGCGACTGCTACGCCGTTCTCGGCCTGATGCACGCCCAGTGGAAGCCGGTGCACGGGCGGTTCAAGGACTACATCTCCATGCCCAAGGCCAACGGGTACCGCAGCCTGCACACCACGGTCATCGGGCCGGAAGGCGAGCGCATGGAGATCCAGATCCGCACCGAGGAAATGCACCGCCTGGCGGAACACGGCGTGGCCTCGCACTGGCTGTACAAGGAAGGCGGGCGGGTGAACCCGCGCGACCTCGAGCAGTTCACCTGGCTGCACGAGATCCTGGACCGCCAGAAGATGGAGACCGACTCCAAGGAGTTCATGCAGTCGCTGCGCCTCGACCTGTTCAAGGACGAGGTGTACGTGTTCACCCCGCGCGGTGATGTGAAGGAGCTTCCCGAAGGGGCAACTCCCATAGATTTCGCCTATCTGATCCATACCGAGGTGGGCAACCACTGTGCCGGGGCCAAGGTCAACGGCAAGCTGGTGCCCCTCGGCACCGCCCTGAAGAGCGGCGACACCATAGAGGTCATCACCGACAACGGGCGGCGCCCCAGCCGCGACTGGCTGAAGTTCGTCAAGACGGCCAAGGCCCGCAGCCGCATCCAGCACTACATCCGCACCGAGGAGCGCGAACGGTCCATCGCGCTGGGGCGCGAGATGCTGGAAAAGGAAGGGCGGCGCATGGGCATCAACATCACCAAGGCCCTGCGCGACGGCGACCTGCTGCCCGTGATCAAGGAGCTTTCGCTGGGCAGCGTGGAGGACCTGCTGTCCAACGTGGGCTACGCCCGCTACACGCCCAAGAAGGTGCTGAAGCGCCTGCTGCCCAAGGACGAGGAGGCCGCGGCGGAGGAAGCCGCCAAGGTTGCCGAGGCCAACGCCGCCAGCGCCGCCACGCGCGAGGCCAACCGCCGGGCGGACAGCGTGAGCATCAAGGGGGTGGACGACATCCTGGTGCGCTTCGCCCGCTGCTGCAACCCGCTGCCGGGCGACCCCATCATCGGCTTCATCAGCCGGGGACGCGGGGTGACCGTACACACCTCGGACTGCGCCAACGTGCAGACCATGGAGCCGGAACGGCTCATCTCGGTGTTCTGGGACGGGCAGGAGGACAAGCCCTACCCGGCGCGCATCCACCTGGTGTGCCGCAACGAGAAGGGCGTGCTGGCCCAGATCACCGCGCTGCTGGCCGAAGAGAACGTCAACATCGATTCCGGCAACATGCGCTCCATGGTGGACGGCAAGTCGGAAGTGGACTTCACCGTGGAGGTGCGCGACGTGGCGCACCTGTACCGGGCGCTGGACAAGCTGCGCAAGCTGCCCTCGGTGGTGGAGGTGCTGCGCTCCACCTCGACCATGGAATAGGGGGAGTAAGGGGAGTCAGGGGAGTAAGGGGAATAGGGGGAGTATGGACAGGGCGGTGCAGACGGGCTTGCCGCCCCACCTGTCCCGTGCATCGGCGAGTTTTTCATATCGCGCGCGACAAAAGAGGGGCCTCCTTGCGGAGGCCCCTTTTGCTGGCGCTTGTGAGTGGAGAGGCTGGCCGTTTCCCTTGGGTGTTTGCCCGCGGCCCCGGCGTGGTCTGGAAGTCTTGTCGGGATTGACGGTGTCCTTGTCTTTCCCCTGCGTGCTACGTGCCCAACAGGTTCAACGCGAGACGGGGCAGCGAGTTGGCCTGCGAAAGCATGGCCACGGCCGACTGGGACAGAATTTGCTGGCGCACGAATTCCGTCATTTCCATCGACACGTCCACGTCCGATATGCGCGACTCGGCGGCCTGAAGGTTTTCGGCCTGGATCTGCAGGTTGCTGATGGTGTTCTCCAGACGGTTCTGGAGGGCGCCGAGCGAGGCGCGGATCTTGTCCTTGGAGATGATGGCGTTGGTCAGGCCTTCCAGGGCCGCCTGCGCCGCGGACTGGGTGGAAATGGACTTGCCCTTGCCGTCGGCGGCCTGGGTACCCACACCAAGGGCGGACGCGGTCGCGTTGCCGATCTTGATGTAGTAGTAGTCTTCCGCGCAGTCGTTGGCCGAGCCGAAGTGCACCTTGAGCTTGCCGGTGGCTTCGATGCCCGAGCCGTCGTGGGCGCCCGAAAGGTGCCCGTTCAGCAGGTGCACGCCGTTGAAGTCGGTGGAATTGGCGATTCGGGTGATTTCCGAGGCCATGGCCTGGTATTCCGAATCGATGATCAGGCGCTGGTCCGAGGTGTAGGTGCCGGTGGCAGCCTGTTCGGCCAGTTCCTTCATGCGGATCAGCTTTTCGTCGATGACGCCCAGGGCGCCGTCGGCGGTCTGGATCAGCGAGATGGCGTCGTTGGCGTTGCGCGCGCCCTGGTTGAGCGACGCGATGTCGGCACGCATCAATTCGCGGATGGCGAGACCGGCGGCGTCGTCGGCAGCGGTGCCCACGCGCAGGCCCGAAGAGAGCCGACGCACCGAAGTGGCGAGCTTGCCGTACGACAGGCTCAGGTTGTTGGTGGCGTTCATCGCCATCAAGTTGTGATTGATAACCAGTGACATGACCATTCCTCCTTGAATGTGTCGTCACGACTTCCCTTGCCAAACTGGGGGACGCGGCCTTGCGCCTGTGGCGCGGAAATCACCTCCGGTTGGCCGTAGATTCTCCCCTCCCCACTCGCTGGTCGTATCGGCGCCTATAAAAAACGCTTTAGGGCCGAGTGGGCATTTTTTTCATTTTTCCTTGCCTTTTCTTGTATCCTTCTTGAATTGCACACGTTGTTTTTGCATTATTTTCTGCATGCGCCACCACGGGAAAACGGTGTGGCGCATGCCCGGCGCGCTCGGCGGGCATGCCGTGCCCATCCATGCGAGCGTTGCGCCGGTATCGTCCGGCTGTTCGGGCATGCCCTTGGCCGGACGCAGAAAGGCCCGCGCGGCGGGTGCCGAACGGGCCGGGTGCGGGCAGGGCCGGAACAGGCAGGGGGAAGGCGCCAGGCGCCGGTGGGGCGGCGCGCGCGGCTATTTCAGGAATTCGGCCAGGGCGCCGTTGCGCTCTTTCAGCAGGCGCAGTGTCTGTTCCTGTTGGCGCAGCCGACGTACGGCCCGCAACGAAAGCCACGCGCCCAGCACCAGCAGGACCAGGTTCAGCGCACCCACCGGCAGCAGGAAATGCAACACGTCTTCGGTGTCGTAGTAGCGCGAGGTGGCGATGAGGAAGGTGGTCAGCGACATGGGCAGCGCCACGATGGCGATGCCCGTGCGCAATGCGGCCAGCGAGGTGCGCTTTTCCGCCAGGACCAGTTGCGCCTCGTTGATGATGATGGGGGCGGGGGGCGGCGGGCAGGCCGGCTCGCTGTGTTCTGCGGGTGGTGCCGGGGCAACGGCCTGAAAGTCCATTGGGGCTGGCTGGATGGAGGAGGGGACGGATTGGCCCGCCGGGGCGGTGGCAGGCGACACGGCATGTTCGTCGCTGCGGCCGGATTGGCCGGGGTGGCCGGATTGGGCGGGTTGTGCGGGCTGGGTCATGGTGCGTCCGGCGGGTGCAGGCGTGGAGTGTGAAAGGGTGCTTGTCCGGTGGATGGCAAGGTCAGGAACGGGAGGTTTTGCTCACGCTCACGTCGTACTGGCCGCGTGAACGCACGACACAGCCCGGGGCGAGCACGATGGCCAGCGCCAGCGCGCAGACCAGCACCAACCGGACCCGGCGCACGAAACCGCCGGGGGCCCTGGCATCGCGGCGCGGGCCGCAGGACGATTCCGGGGCGGCTCCGGACGCGGGGTCATACGTACGGCCAGACGCGCTGGCAAAAGCGGGCAGGGTTGCCATGAAAGACCTCGGGCCGTTGCGGTGAAGGTTGTGACCTTTGCATAGTAGCGCGCGCGGAAAAAATGGCAACCCCACGCGCTGCCCGGTCGTGGCGCCCCTCTCTCCCGGCATCCCCCCGGCATCCTCATGGCGCCCTCGTGACGCATCCTTGCAGGTCCTCCTGTCGCCCCCATGTCGGCTTCCATGGGGGATCGCAGCCTTCCGGTTCTCGGGGTACGCAACTGACTGGTGGCTGGCCTGCATGAACCGACGGTCCTGTCGGCGGGCAGTGCCCTTCCGCGTCCCACGGAACTCCTAACGACCGGCGTAGCGGATGCGGTAGATGGCCCCGGCATAGTCGTCGGCCACCAGCAGCGAGCCGTCCGGCAGCATCAGCAGGGCGGCTGGCCTTCCCCAGGGGCCTCCGTCGCGCAGCCAGCCTTCGGCAAAGGGTTCGTAGGATACGGCCTTCCCCCCTTCCAGCCGCACCAGTGTCACCCGGTAGCCGATGCGCGCGGAGCGGTTCCATGAACCGTGTTCCGCGATGAAGACCTGCCCGCGATATTCGGCGGGAAACTGCCGCCCGGTGTAGAAAATCATCCCCAGCGAGGCCACGTGCGGCCCCAGGTTGCGGGCCGGGGGCGTGGCGGCGGCGCAGGTGCCGAGGGTTCCGTACTCCGGATCGGCAATGGTGCCGCCGTGGCAGTACGGAAAGCCGAAGTCCAGCCCCGCCCCGGCGGCGTGGTTCAGTTCGTCGGGGGGCAGGTTGTCGCCCAGCCAGTCGCGGCCATTGTCGGTGAACCACAGTTCGCGGGTTTCCGGATGCCAGTCGAATCCCACGGTATTGCGCACCCCGCGCGCGAACACCTCTTCGCCGGTGCCGTCGGCCCGCATGCGCAGGATGACGCCGTGGCGCGGCCCGGTGCGGCAGATGTTGCACGGCGCGCCCACGGGTACGTACAGCAGGCCGTCCGGCCCGAAACCCAGCACCTTGGCGCCGTGGTGCGTCTCCGACGGCAGGTCGTCACGCACGACGGTTGGTGAAGGGGGCGGGGAAGTGGGGCCGGATGCCGGAGCGGCAACGCCGGACGCTGGCGCGGCGCCGGTCCGGGCATGCGCCCATTCCTCCACCCGGTCGTAGCGCAACAGGCGCGACACGGCGGACACGTACAGCGCCACCTCGTGAAATGTCACCCCGGCGGGCAGGGTCAGCCCTTCCGCAAGGCGCAGCACCCGCATGGGGCGCAGCGCGTCGTCCAGGGGAAGGGCGTGCACCAGCCCCGCGCGCAGGGAACCCACGAACAGGGTGCGCGTGCCAAGGGCCATCTGCCGGGCGTTGGGCACCCGGGCGTACAGTTCCACCGTGAAGCCCGGCGGCAGGCGCAGTTCGCCCAGGGGCAGGTCGTCGGGTACGGCCAGGGCGGCTGGGGCCGGGGGCGCCACGGAAAGGGCAACCACCGCGCGCGAAGCGGCAAGGGGGGCATCCGGCTGGGGCGGAACGGAAACGGCGGCGGCGTGAACCGGCAATGCCAGCAGGGCCAGCCACAGCAGGGCAATCCGCCGGAATGGGGTGGTGGGCACTGCGCCGGTGCATCGGGCCGGGCGGAGAGTGGCGGCGTGCGGGGCCGGGGGATTATCGGAATGAAAGCACGATGGGATGGTCACGGTGCGCATGCGGCCTCCCTGCGGCCTCGCTGGGCCTCGCTGTGATGAAGGGTGCGGTGCGTGGACGTGATCGGCGGGAAATCCGGCGACGAAGCGCGAAACAAGAGCGGGCCCGGCGCGGGAAACCTGTCGATTGCACCACTGTTGCAGGGCCGCGTGAAAATGGCAAGCGCAGGCCGCGCCGCTGCCGTGGCATTTCGTCCGTGGTTGCCGCTTGGCGCCTCGCGGGCAGGCGGACGCGGGCAGCCATGCCCAAGCCTGTCCTGTCGTGCAAGTTCGGGGGCGGTCAGAGACAGGGACGGAAACAGGGGCAGGGACTCAGGGACTGGGACGGACCACGTGGGGCAAGGACGGTGCGGGGCGCGTCAGCGTTGCAGCGGCAGGGGACGCCACCAGAAGTCGGTGCCCGGCAGGGCCGCATAGCCGATGCGCTGGTAGAACTTGGTCAGGCTGGCCAGCGAGCGCTTGGGGTCCACCCCGATGCACTGCGGGCCGATCAGGGCCAGGTCTTCCGGGCGCAGCCAGTCCAGGCAGAACTGCAAGGGGCACGGGCGCAGCAGCGAGGCGCCGCAGTCGGCATGCAGCCATGAACGCTCCAGCATCTGGCGGGCCAGGCCGTAGCCCCGGTAGGCGGGGGCCACCAGCAGCACATCCACGTATGAGATGGGCGCGTCGTGGGTGGCGGCCATGGCGAAGCGCACGGCGTCCACGGCCTCGCGCAGGTCGTCGTGGTTCAGTCCGGCCAGCGCGGCCACGCCTTCAACGTTGTGGTATTCGAGGACAAAGCCCCGCAGCCGCCCCACCACGCGCCCGTTGTGCAGCGCGTCGATGGTGTAGGGGTGGATTTCCGGATCGGCAACGGGTTCAACGGTCAGGTGGGTTACGCAGCTTGCGTGTGTCGGGTGCATGGGAGGGAGGGTTTTGGTTGCGGGCGGCGGATGCCGCGCGGTTTCGGCGTATCAGAGCGCGGCCCGGCCCGCAACAGCAGGATGAAGGCGGGACGGTTGCGGATGCGCGCGGGCGCGGCGCGGGACCGAACCGGGTGGGATCGGGGGGGCGTTGGGGACAACCGGTGAGGGGGGACGCCAGGTGATGCGGCGTCACCAGAACGAACGCGCCGGGCAGGCCCGGCGCGCAGGGATGCGGTGTGGAAGGCGGCGCCGCTAGAACATGCGCTTGGCCCCGGCCCACTGGTTGCACCACGGTTTGGCGTCCAGCTTCGAGATGACGACGCCGTCGGACGAGCTGCTGTGGATGAACTTGCCGTCCTCCAGATAGATGCCCACGTGGTGAATGCGGCGCTTCTTGTTGCGCTTGAAGAACACGAGGTCGCCGGTTTGCAGTTGTTCGCGGCGGATGGTGCGCCCTTCCAGAAATTGCGACTGCGAGGTGCGCGGCAGGTCGACGCCCACGTTCTCGTACACCCAGCCGGTAAAGCCGGAGCAGTCGAACCCGGTTTCGCCCGAACCGCCCCGGCGATAGCGGGTGCCCAGCTTGGACATGGCCACGTTGACCAGCTGCATGCGGGCGTCGATGGCGCTCATGTCGTCGTCGGCATCTTCCGCCTTGGGGTGGTGCCCGTCGGTTTCGTCCATGGCGGCCAAGGCTTCGTCCAGTTCGGCGATGTCGCTGAGCACGCCGTCGGCCAGCGTGTCCTCGCCGTCTTCCTCGTCCTCGGAAAACCGGGAATCGGAGCCGTCGGCCTGGGCCGACGCCTCGTAGCGGGACGCGATATCGCAGGAAGCCCCGGCCCCTTCGTTGGGGCTGGGGGATTCCGCCGTGGCGGCGGGCTGGTTCGCGCCCTGCGCGGCCTTATCGCCCTGATTGGTCAGGGAAGGCTGGCGGACACAGGCGGGACCGGCCAAGGCAAGGGCGAGCAGCAGCGGCAAAAGGCGGGCGCAGGCGCGGAAAAGCGGCGACGGTCCGGGTTTTGTCGTCATGTGCATGGCGGCTTCGGGGTGTTGGCGGTGTTGGTGGCTGGGGAGGTGAATGCGTCGGGTGTGGCGCCGTGCCCTGCGTTGCGGGGCCTGCGGACATCCGGCGTGCTGTGGAACAGGGCCAGGTCAGGTGCGAATGCTCGGCTGCGGGAAACGTGTGTCTCATGCCGACGTTTCCTTGGTGCCAAGAAAACGACGTTTTGGCAACCCGCTCGTGACGGCGGGCGCAAGGTGTTGGCCGTGTGCGGGAGAATTCTTGAAGAAAGACAGGGGGACGCGCTCTCTTGCGGTCAGCACGCCAGGGATGCGCCAGCGGAAGGGTGCGGGCGTATGTGCAAAAGGTCGTCGCCCTTGTCGCGTTCCACGATGGACAGATCGTACGCTGCCTGAAGGTTCATCCAGAATGCGGCGCTGGTGCCGAAGAACCGCGACAGCCGTGCCGCCGTGTCGGCGGTGACGCCGCGCCGCAGGTGGACGATGTCCGCGATGCGCGTGGCGGGTACGCCAAGGGCAACGGCAAGGGCGTGCGGCGTGATGTCCAGGGGGGCCAGGAATTCTTCGCGCAGGATTTCGCCGGGGTGGGTGCGTACGCGCATGGCGGCCTCCTTAATGGTAATCCACGATTTCTACAGCGTGGGCTGCCCCGTCTCGCCAGACGAAGCAAATGCGCCACTGGTCGTTGATCCGTATGCTGTGCTGCCCTTGCCGGTCGCCTTTAAGCGCTTCGAGGCGGTTGGCGGGCGGAATGCGCAAGTCGTCAAGACAGGCAACGGCGTCGAGCATGTCGAGTTTGCGCAGGGCGACGCTGGCGAAGGCGACGAATCTGCGGGCTGGAGCTCCTTCGAAGAGAGCCCGTGTGTCCTTGCACCTGAATGACGAGATCATTGCCCGCCCAGCGTTTACCGTTTTCCGGTAAACTAGGCTGTGCGGCCCGATCTGTCAAGCCTGTCAGGCATGTATGCGCACCAACGAAAAAGGGCTTGTGGTGGTAACCACAAGCCCTTCGACCATTCTGGTCGGGATGAGAGGATTCGAACCTCCGGCCTCAGCGTCCCGAACGCTGCGCTCTAGCCAAGCTGAGCCACATCCCGTCGAGGAAGAGGTGTTTAGCGCGGGTGGATGGGAATGGCAAGCGTTTTTATGGGCGGTTGTCAAAAAGAGTGCGTTCACCTATTGTACATACGGCCAAGTTTACAGGCGACTTCGTGGCCCAGAGGCACGCTGCGCGGGCGCATCGCCCCGCATGCGCCATCCCGGAGTGTGCCATCCCGGAACGCGTCGACACGGTCGCATCGCCCCGGTCGCGCAGCTCCGGCGCACGCGCCCCTGACGGCACGTCGGATGTCGCGCCTGCCACCTTGGCGCACGGTACGGAGAGCCACTGCACATCGCACGCGAGTTCCGGGGCCGGAACCTTCGTTCCGGTAGAGGGAGGAACCCGACGCCCGGACGTTCTTTAGGAGTCTCGAGTGATCACGGTTGTCGTTGTTGATGATTCCGCCTTCATGCGCAAGGCGCTTTCCAGCATGCTCGAAAAAGACCCCGAAATCAGCGTGGTGGCCGTGGGCCGCGACGGTGAGGAAGGGCTTGAACTGGTGCGCAAGCACAACCCGGACGTGGTGACCCTGGATATCGAAATGCCGCGCATGGACGGGCTGACCGCGTTGCGCCGCATCATGATGGAGATGCCCCGCCCGGTACTGATGGTCAGTTCGCTGACCACCGAAGGGGCGGAATCCACCCTGAAGGCCCTGGAACTGGGCGCCGTGGACTTCATCCCCAAGCAGCTGTCCAAGGTTTCGCTGGATATCGTGCGCATAGAGGATGAACTGCGCGAGAAGGTGAAGGAAATTTCGCGCCGCAAATTCCTGCGCACCCCCCGCTCGTTGCGTGCCCCCCGCCCCGTGGGCGACGGGGGCGCTTTCACGTCTTCGGCCACTGGTTCAACGGGTTCCGGCGGCGCACCGTCCGGCGGCGACGGTCCGCGCCCGGTGCTTACCCCGCGCGTGGGACGGCCGGTGCGCGACATCGTGGCCATCGGCGTTTCCACCGGCGGGCCGCCCGCCGTGCAGAAGGTGCTGTCGCAGCTTCCCGCGGATTTTCCCGCCAGCATCCTCATTGCCCAGCACATGCCCGCCGCGTTCACCGGCCCCTTCGCCAAGCGGCTGGACGGCGTGTGCCGCATCGCGGTGAAAGAGGCGGAAAACGGAGAGCGCCTGCGCCCCGGCACCGCGTACATCGCGCCCGGCGGCAAGCATTTGCGGGTGGACCAGAAGATCAGCATGGTGGAGGTGGTGGTTACCCCCGAACCGGCGGAGGCGCTGTACAAGCCCTCGGCCAACGTGCTCATCGAATCGGTGGCCCAGGCCATGGGCCGCCGCACCCTGGGGGTCATCCTGACCGGCATGGGCAGCGATGGCCTGGAAGGCGTGCGCGTGCTGAAACAGAAGGGCGGCAGGGCGTTGGCGCAGAGCGACGCCACCTGCGTGGTCTACGGCATGCCCAAGGCCATCGTGGATGCCGGTCTGGCCGATGAAATCATAGACATAGACGACATGGCCTCTGCCATAATGGCGGGACTGTACAAGTAGCCCGGGCAGGACGCCGCGCGGATGCGGTGTCGCAGGGTGCCCGGTGGGCACGGCGCCGGACGCGGACGGACAACACCGGACGCGCCAGGGCGCCGGAACAGGACGGAAAGGCCGCAGGGCGGCACCGGGCCAGGCAATAGGGCCAGTCATTCCACGGAAGGACGGGAGTATGTCCGAACAGCAGATCATCGAGCAACTCCAGGGCGACGACGTCGAGGCAATCCGCGAGGCGGCCTATGCCGCCGGGAACCTTCGGCTGGAAAGCGCCGTACCGCATCTGGTGGCGCGCATCCAAAGCCACAACATCGGGGTGCAGGAAGCGGCCGACCGGGCCCTGCGCAAGATCGGCGGGGTTGCCGCCGTGCACGGGGTGCTGCCCCTGTTGCGGTCGGACGACGCGCCGGTCCGCAACATCGCCATGGACGTGCTGCGCGAGATCGGGGCCGACGACTTCGACTCGCTGAAGCAGTTGCTGCATGACGACGACCCCGACATGCGCATTTTCGCATCCGACATCCTCGGCACCTCGGAAAGCATCCTCGCGGTGCCCTCGCTGTGCGAGGCGCTGCTGCGCGACCCGGAGGTCAACGTACGCTACCAGGCCGCCGTCAGCCTTGGCACCCTGGCCTTCCCCGAGGCGGCGGAATGCCTGAACAAGGCCATGATGGACGAGGAATGGGTGCAGTTCTCGGTCATCGAGGCGCTGACCAAGATCCGGGCCGAATCGTCGGTCAGCGCGCTGGTCAAGGCGCTGGACGCGTCCTCGGACCTGGTGGCCTCCATGATCGTGGACGCCCTGGGCGAGATGGGCAACATCAAGGCCGTGCCGCTGCTGCTCAAGCGTCTGGACAAGTCGCCCGGGCCGCTGCGCAACAAGATCGCCAAGGCCATCGTCAACGTGCTGGGCGGCAAGTCGCTGTCCCTGCTGGGTGAAAGGGAGCGGCTGCGCCTGCGCGACTACCTGCTGGCCGCCATGGACGACGAGGACGAGGACGTGCAGAACGCCGCCATGCGCGGCCTTGCCAGCATCGGCGGGGCGGAGGCGACGGAGGCCGTGCTGAAGGTGGCCGTGGGACTGGACGCCGACCGCGATCACGAGCGCCTGGTGGGCTGCGTGCGCAGCCTGGCCGACATCGGCTTCAACAGCGCGGTGGACCGCCACGTGCGCGGCGACGACGAGCACACCCTGCTCATCCTCGTCGAGGCCATCCGGGGCATGCCCAGCCGCCACGGCATCGACGTGCTGCGCGGGGTGTTCTGGGACAAGCCGCGCGACGCGCAGCGGGCCATGTCCACGGTGCTGGCCGAACGGTGCGACCCCAGCGACCGCGACTTCTTCATCGACGTGCTGGACCGCCACAACGACGCCCACGTGCTGAAGGCGGCGCTGCACTACCTGGGCCGCCGGGCCAAGGCGGTGGAGGCGGGCGAGCGCATGCTGGCCCTGCTGGAACACCCCTACGACGACGTGAAGGAAGCCGCGCTGGACGCGTGCATCGCCCTGAACGACCCCGGCATGAACGCCCGCTTCCGCGAATCGTTCCGCAGCCCCGACCCGCTGCACCGCATGATGGCCGTGTACGCCATGGGCCGCTTCGACGTGGACGAGAACCTGGCCGAACTCACCGAGGCGCTGGAAGACGAAGTCCCCGACGTGCGCAAGGTGGCGCTGGAGGCGGTGGCCAACGTGTGCCCCTTCACCAGCGACAGGCTGGAACTGGTGGTGCCCCGCCTGCATGACGAAAACCGCGAGGTGCGCCTGGCCCTCATAGAGCTGCTGGGCAACTGCGGCGAAGGCAACGTCTTTCCCTATCTGCTCCAGGCCCTGGACGACCCGGACGACTGGGTGCGGGTGCGGGCCATCGAGGCGCTGGGGTCGTTGAAGGATGCCGACGCCGTGCCGCAACTGGTGGCCCTGACCGAGAACGCCGGGCACCTGGTGCTGCTGAAGGTGGTGGAGGCGCTGGGCGCCATAGGGGGCAACGTCGCGTTCCGGGCGTTGCTGCACCTGATGGAATCGGAGGACCCCGAGGTCCAGCAGGCCGCCGAGACCGCGGCCGCCCGCATCCACGAAGAACAAGGAGTGGATGACTGATGTCCTCGCTGTTCTCCAACTCCATCACGCTGCGCAAGGAACAGAAGATATCCGATGAGGAGTTCGTGCAACTGCGCGACTTCATCTACCAGCAATGCGGCATCTACATCGCCGAAAACCGCAAGTATCTTGTGGAAAACCGCCTGTCGAACCGCCTCAAGGAACTGAACCTCAAGAACTTCGGCGAGTACTACTACTACCTGCGCTACGACGCCAACAAGCGTGCCGAGCTCAACCGGCTGTTCGAGGTGGTGACCACCAACGAAACCAGCTTCTACAGAAACCCCCCGCAGTTGCAGATATTTCAGGAACACGTGCTGAAGACCACCCTGAACGATCTGCGCGCCAAGGGGCAGAAGCGCCTGCGCATCTGGTCGGCGGGGTGCTCCACGGGTGAAGAGCCGTACACCATGGCCATCATCCTGCACGAGGTGCTGAAGACCGAGCTTGCCAGCTGGGACATCAAGATCACCGCCAACGACCTGTCGGAGGCGGTGCTGGCCTCGGCCCGGCGGGGCGTCTACTCCGACTACGCCCTGCGCACCACCCCCAAGGAGATCATCGACCGCTACTTCATCAAGGAAGGCACCCAGTTCAAGGTGGACCCCAAGCTGAAGCAGATGGTGAACTTCGGGCAGATCAACCTCAGCGACCGCATGGGGCTGAAGCGGGTGGAGCGCTCGCACATCGTGTTCTGCCGCAACGTCATCATCTACTTCGACGACGAGATGAAGAAGCAGGTCATCGGCTCGTTCTACGACAACCTGTTGCAAGGCGGCTACCTGCTCATCGGGCATTCGGAGTCGCTGCACAACATCACCCGCGCCTTCAAGCCGGAACACCACACCGGCGCCATCATCTACCGCAAGCTGGAGTGACGGCGGCGGCAAGGGAGACGGCAACGTGACGGAACGGAACCAATCCGTGCCCGGGGCGGTGGGCACGACCGGAAAGCCCCCGGCGGACACGGGCGCAAGGGATGGTCGATGGGCGCGCGGGTAGTGGCCATCGCCAACCAGAAAGGGGGCGTGGGCAAGACCACGTCCACCCTGACGCTTGGCGCGGCGCTTGCGCGCCGGGGCAAGCGCGTGCTGATCATGGATCTTGATCCGCACGCCAACGCCTCGGTGCACCTCCGGTTCTATCCGGAGGACCTGGACGTGACCATGTACGACCTGTTCATGGTCGACGAGGCGGCCTGGCCCGGCCTGTGGAAGCGCCTGGTGCGCCGCAACGAAGGCCAGGCCTGGGACGTGGCCCCGGCAAGCATCCAGCTTGCCGAACTGGATGTGGACCTGAAGGGCCGCAAGGGCAAGGGAGCGATACTGCAACAGGCCATCGCGCACGTGCGTGACGACTACGACTTCATCATCATCGACTGCCCGCCGCACGTGGGCATCCTGCTGGTGAACGCGCTGGTGGCCTGCGATTTGCTCGTCATTCCCATCCAGACGGATTTTCTGGCGCTGCACGGCCTGAAGCTGTTGTTCGACACCATCCGGGTGCTCAACAAGGTGCTGCCGCAGCCCATACGGTACAGGGCCCTGGCCACCATGTTCGACAGGCGGGCCAGGGCGTGCAACAGGGTGCTCGAACTGCTGGCGCAGAAGATGGGGCCGAAGATGTTCAACACGGTGGTCGGCATGGATACCCGCTTTCGCGAGGCCAGCGCGCAGGGCAGGGTGATCTACGATCTCGACCCCGACAGCCGGGGGGCGCGTGCCTACGACGCGCTGGCCGAAGAGATGCTGCAATCATGACCCAACGTTCACCCGAGGAGTACTTCCGCCAGCACGATTTCGGCTCGGAAGCGGCCACGGGCGGCGGGGGCGAGTTCACCGCCGCCGAACGGGCCTTCATGCAGAAGTATCTGGGCGTGGAGGAAGGCGACATCCTGCGCCGCATCGGCATCGATCCCGTCCGTTCGGGCGGGGCGGGTGCCGCCGCCGGGCTCGCCGGACTCGAAGACGAGGCGGAATCGCTGGACGCCAGGCTGCGCAACGAACCGGTCTTGCAGATGGTGGGGTTTTTCCTGGGGGCCCAGGAATTCGCCGTGCCTACCGAGGCCGTGCAGGAAGTCATCAAGTTTTCGGTTCCCACGCGGCTGCCCGCCGCCCCGTCGTTCGTGGCGGGCATCGTCAACCTGCGCGGGCGCGTCACGCCGCTGGTGCGGCTGCGCGAACTGCTGGGCGTATCCGGTGAGGGTGCCGGAAGTGACGCGGGCGCCGGGGGCGCCGGTGGAGAAGACAAGTTCATCATCGTCTGCCGCAGGCGGGGCCTGCAAATGGGCATGATGATCGAGCGCGTGCACACCATGTACCGGGTGCCGCAACAGGATATCGACTGGGCCATCGAATCGCATCTCGGCATCAGCGTCGATTTTGTGTCCGGCCTGCTGAAGGCGGACGAACGCCTGATAAGCATCGTTTCGGTGGACAAGATACTCGATTGTGTTCTGAAACGCTGAGGAGGCACTCATGAGCAAGCATATATTGATCGTGGACGACTCCAAGACCGTTCGCAACCTGGTTGCCTTCATAATGAAAAAAGAAGGCTTCAAGGTTACCACGGCGGAGGACGGACTCGACGGTCTGGAGAAACTGTACTCCTCCGATAAGGTCGACCTGATCATTTCCGACGTGAACATGCCGCGCATGGACGGGTTCACGTTCATCAAGACGGTGCGCGAGCAGGAAGCCTACCGCGACCTGCCCATAGTGGTGCTGTCCACCGAAGGGCAGGAAAAGGACATCCAGATGGGCATGAGCCTTGGCGCCAACCTGTACATGGTCAAGCCCGCCCAGCCGGAAAAGATGGTCAAGAACATAAAGATGCTGCTCGGTTGACCGATACGATGCAATGTAGTGGTTCTGAACCCGCGGCGCTGCGCCGTGCCAAGGCTTTCTGGGGGCCCGGAGAAACCGACGGATGCGGCCAGGGCGCCGCGCCGCGCGGCATCCCGGCTATCGAGCACGGCCACGCCCCGGCCTACCTGAGGTGAGGGTATGAGTCAGGATTTCATGGATCCGGAAATATTCGCCGATTTCATCGTCGAAGCCAAAGAGCACCTCGAGACCATCGAGCCCAACCTGCTCGAACTCGAGAAGGCACCGGACAATCTCGCGCTGCTGAACGAGATATTCCGCCCCATGCATTCGCTGAAGGGCGCGTCCGGCTTTCTGGGGCTGAACCGGATCAACGGCCTTGCGCACCGTGCCGAAAACATCATGGACGAGTTGCGCAAGGGGGACATGACCGTCACCTCCGAGATCATGGACGTCATCCTCTCCGCAACGGACGCGTTGCGCCAGATGGTGGACAACCTTGATTCCACCGGCGGAGAGGGCGACGTGGAGACGGAATCCATCATCGCCACCATCGACGCCATCATGGCTGGCGACGCTCCGCCAGCGGCCCCGCGCCCCGCACCCGCCGCGCCGGCACCAGCGCCGGAACCCGTTCCGGTGCCTGAGCCTGTCGTGGCGGCGGACCCGGAACCTGCGCCCCCCCCTGCACCCGCCCCGGTGTCCGGCCCCGCGCCAGCACCGGTCGCGGCGGCGCCGCAGCCCCAGCCGGAACGCACCACCCAGGCCGAGGGCGGAGCCGCCGAGTGGATCGCCACGCTGGAGCCCCAGGAGTCCTATGCCCTCACCGCCTTCGGCGAGGGGCACCTCAAGGACTTCATCGACGAGGCCCGCGAGATGGCGGAAAATCTCAGCTCCGGGCTGCTGGAACTGGAACGCAACCCCACCGAGCAGGGCGAGCTGGTCAACGACCTGTTTCGTTTCTTCCACAACCTCAAGGGCAACAGCGGCATCATCGGCTTTGCCGAGTTGAACAGCCTGACCCACGAGGCGGAAACCCTGCTCAACAACGTGCGCCGGGGCGAAATGACCGGCTCGCACGAACTGGTGGACCTGCTGCTGCTGGTGGTGGACCTGCTGGAAGCGTTGGTGGCGCGTATCGACCCCGCCTCCGGCAACGTCACTCCGTTCGACATTTCGGTCATCCTCGAGTGCCTGCGCAAGGCGGTGGCCGGTGGCGAGATCACCCTGCCCGAGGGCCTCGGCGGGCGCCGGAACGGCGGCCCCATGGCGGAAGTCCCCGCGCCGGAAGCCGCGCAGGCGCCCAGCGCGACCGGCGTAGCGGGGGCGCCCAGCGCGCCCGGCACGGATGACGACGAAGACGCCCCGTCGCCGCCCGTGGCCCCCGGCTACGACCCCGATGACGTGGCCCTGTTCGTGAACACGGTACGTCAGCAGATGGACAACGTGGGCGTGGCCCTGAAGACCCTGGCCGCCGACGGCACCCAGCGCGAGTATGTCGACGCACTGTACCGGTGCCTGGTGACCATCCAGAATTCTTCCGGCTACATGGGGCTGGACGATATCCGCGTGTATGCGGAACGCACGGCGGGCCTGGTGGACCAGGCGCGCTTTTCGGGCATGGATTTCAGCCTGATGGTGGATTTGATGGAGCAGGAAACCTCCATCATCGGGGACATGCTGGAAAAGCAGATCGCCCGCATCAGCACGCCCGCGCCTGCTCCGGCCCCCGAAGCTGCCCCGGCTGCCGCACCGGCTGCCGCGCCCGAAGCCAAGGCGGCTCCCGCTCCGGCGGCCGAGGCCAAGGCCGTTGCCGCCACGCCCGCCGCCAAGGCAGCAGATGCCGGGGCTGATGCCTCCCCTGATGCTGAAGACGAGGACGCGGAGGACGACGACGCGGCGGTGGTCACCATTTCCTCGGTGGCTGGAACGCCCGCGTCTGCCGCAGCGGTCAAGCCCGCCGCCCCGGCCCCTGCGTCCGCTGTGGCAGCCCCGGCCAAGCCAGCCGTCACGGCCAAGCCTGCCGCTCCAGCTGCCCCGGCCAAGCCCGCAACTCCGTCAGCCCCCTCCGCCCCTTCGGCCCCTGCGGGCGGTCAGGGCGCCGCCGCGGCCGCGCAGGCCCAGCAGGCCGGTACGGCCAAGGCCTCGTCCACCATCCGCGTGGACCACGAGAAGCTGGACCACCTGATGAACCTCATCGGCGAACTGATCATCAACCGCAACCGCTACACCATGCTGGCCCGCAGGCTGGAGGACGACACCAACGTCGTCATCGCCGAAGTGGCCCAGGACCTGTCCGAAACCACCTACGCCATGGCGCGCATTTCGGACGACCTGCAAGACACCATCATGAAGGTGCGCATGGTGCCGGTGTCGTCGGTGTTCTCGCGTTTCCCGCGCCTGGTGCGCGACCTGTCGCGCAAGAGCGGCAAGGAAGTGGACCTGATCCTGGAAGGCGAGGAGACGGAACTGGACAAGAGCGTCGTGGAAGTCATCGGCGACCCGCTGGTGCACCTCATCCGCAATGCCGTGGACCACGGCGTGGAATCCGAGGACGAGCGCGTGGCCAAGGGCAAGAAGGCCAAGGGCAAGGTGACCCTGCGCGCCTACCACAAGGGCAACTCCGTCGCCATCGAGATCGAGGACGACGGCAAGGGCATCGACCCGGAAAAGATGCGCGAAGTGGCCGTGCGCAAGGGCATCATCACCCCCGACGAAGCGAAAGCCATGGACGACCGCGAAGCCATGGAGCTCATCTTCGCCCCCGGTTTCTCCTCTGCGGAAAAGATCACCGACATCTCCGGGCGCGGCGTGGGCATGGATGTGGTGCGCACCAACATCAAGAACCTGAAGGGCAGCGTCAGCATCCATTCGGAAATCGGCAAGGGAACCCGCTTCACCCTGTCCCTGCCGCTGACCCTGGCCATCATCGACGCGCTGATGGTCAACGTGGCCGGCGAGATGTACGCCATCCCGCTGGACGCCGTGTCCGAAACCACCAAGATCGAGGCGCGCCGCCTGACGGACGTCAAGGGCCGCAAGGCCGTGACCCTGCGCGGCGAAGTGCTGGGCATCGCCTCGCTGTCCGAACTGCTGGGCCTGCCCAAGGGCGACAAGCAGGAAGTGCTGTCCGTCGTGGTCATCCACGACAACGACCGGCGCCTGGGCCTGGTGGTGGACCGGCTGCTGGAACGGCAGGAAATCGTCATCAAGCCCCTGGGCGCCTACCTTGGCGACCTCAAGGGCATCTCCGGCGCGACCATCATGGGCGACGGCAGCGTCATCCTGATCCTGGACCCGCACGAGGTGTACATGATGGCTACTTCAAAGGCGATCTAGCCAACCTCTGGCACAATCAGAACGCCCCCGTCCGGCAGCACCGGGCGGGGGCGTTTTTTCGTGGATTCGGGAAATGCGTTACATGGGCGCGTGCAGCCGCACCACATGGGCCAGGGTGCTGGCCTCGCAGCCGCAGGCCACCATCAGCAGCACCAGCGCGGACACGATGCCCACCTTGTGGCGCAGCGGCGTGGCGGAACGGATCACCGTGCCCCACAGTCCGCAGGCGGCCAGCGGCAGTACCAGCGTGCCGATCAAGGGCAGCAGGGGGGGCAGGACGGTCAGGTCCGGGCTGGTCAACGTGGCGGCCCGGTACAGTACGTACACGCCCACCGGCAGGGCGCACAGGGTGCCGCCCAAGGCCCAGCGGGCGCACACGCCCAGGGCGTAGTTGTAGTAGTCGCGGCCAAAATCGTCCTTGTCGCGGCGGGTCAGCAGCCAGGCCAGGCACAGTGCCCCGGCGGCGCCTGCGGCCACGAAGGCCGACTGCCCCAGCACCGGCCACAGCAGCGAATCCGCGGGGGCGGCGATGAGGGCGCGCATGGTGTTCATGGCCGAGGCATCGGAGGGCAGGGGATGACCCGGCAGCAGCAGGGCGCGGGCAAGGCCGAAGCCGCTGGTCGTGGCCTCGATGCCGCCGATGCCGGCGGCAAGGCCCACGAAGCGATGCATGGCCGATCCCTTGATGTGCTTCCAGCCCAGCAGGTACAGGGCGGCGCAGACCCCGGAACCCGCCAGCAGCGCAGGCAGGGCCAGCAATGGTATGCGGAACGGACCGTCCATCAGGTCGGGCTGCATCTGGGCCATGCGCAGGGTCACCGCGCCGCTTACGGCCACCAGCACGGCGGCGGTCAGGGCGGCCAGCAGGGCGCCCTGACGGGCCAACTTGTCGGGGAACGAGGAACGCTGGGTCACGGCCAGGCGTTGGGCGGACAGGCACAGGAAGGGCAGGCCGGTGACGGCCAGCAGCAGGCAGGCCAGAATGCCGCCCGGCAGTGCCAGCGACCAGACGGCGGCATCGGGAAACAGGATCATTCGCGAAAGCTCCGTTGGGGTGATGCGGCGGCGCGCAAGGGCGTTGCCGCACCGGTCTTGTGCCCCAAAACCGCTTGGGGCGCAAGGGCGCGGGCCGGTGCGGCAGTCGCCCGTGCACTCAGGGGGCGGGAGTGGCCGCAGGCGCGGGCGATTCCGCGCGCTGCCCGGCCGGAGTGCGGCGGCGCGTGGATTTCCTTGAAAAAATGGCGGCCATCGCCTATGGAGGGTACAGTTCCGTCAACGTACACGGCCAGTTCGGAGATTCCTCATGCAGCATCGGCGGCTTCGCGCATCGGCGGCATTGCTTGTTCCGGCCCTTCTTCTCGCCATGGTCCTTTGCTCCGGCTGCGCCGGACAGGGCACGGCGCAGGGCAGCACCGAATGGCGGCTGCGCATGCTGGAGGAAAAGTATCTTTCCTACGAAGAGGCCCGCAAGGCCCGCGACGGCTCGGTGGACGAGCGGCTGCGCGCGCTGGAGGAAAAGCAGGCCGCGCTGTCCGCCCGCGTGGATGGCGACCGCGAATCCGATGGCCGCAGGCTGGACGCGCTGGAAGGCGTCCTTGCGGGCAAAGCGAGCGGGCAACCTGCCGTGGCTTCGCACCCGGTTGCATCTGGTGCCGCGTCGGGCGATGTCCCGGCGGTGTCGGCAGTCGATGCCGACGGCATCGGCGCGGGCGGACGCCGCATCCAGCCCGAACCCGCCAAGGCCGCGTTGCCCGCATCAGCCGCTAAGGCCGCGCAAAAGCCGGAGCCCAGGCCCGCCAGGGGCGTCTCGGACAAGGCCGCCTACGAATCCGCCCTGAATCTGCTGCAACGCGGCAAGACCGACGAAGCCCGCGTGCGTTTCGAAGGGTTTCTGGGCGATTATCCCAACAGCGCGCTGGTGCCCAACGCCCTGTACTGGAAGGGTGAGGCCCTGTACGCCCAACGCCGCTACGCAGACGCCATCGTGGCCTTCAAGGAGGTCACGGCGCGCTTCCCCAAGCATCACAAGGCGGCGGATTCCCTGCTCAAGACGGCGCTGGCCTACAAGCAGCTGGGTGATGACGAGAACGTGCGCTTCCACCTGAAGGCGCTGCGCGAAGACCACCCCGATTCCCCGGCCGCCAAGCTGGCCCGGCAGCGCTTCCCCAACGGGTAGCCTGCCCGCGCCCCGCCATGGCTTCCCCGCCGCCCGCCCCCGAACGCCCGGATAGCATGGGCATGCGTACCATGCCGCCAGGCCTCGGCAGGCTGCCCGCCTTTGCCGACCTGGATGCGGCGGGCCGCGCCGAATTGTGGGCTGCCCTGGCCCTGCGCCACAGCCCCGGCATCGGGCCGCGCACGGTGCGCCGTCTGCTGGCGGGGCTGGGTTCCGCGCTGGCCGCCGTGCAGGCTGCGGACCGGGGCGGGCACGACTGGGCGCAAGCCGGGGTGCGGCCGCACATGGCCGCGCCGGTGGCGCGCGGGGCATGGCGCGACACGGCCCGGCAGGAATGGGACGCGGTGCGCGCCTGCCGGTGCTCCGTCCTGCTGTGGACCGACCCGCGCTATCCCGCTCGCCTGCGTGAAGTTTCCGACGCCCCCGCCGTGCTGTACTGCCGGGGCGATGCCTCTTTGCTGACCAACCACGCCGTGGCGGTGGTGGGTTCGCGCCTGTCCTCGCGGGCCGGGCGCGGGGTGGCCGCCGACATCGCCTACAGTCTTTCGGCGGCGGGCGTCACCGTGGTTTCCGGCCTTGCGCGCGGCATCGACCGCGAGGCCCACGTGGCCGCGCTGGAAGAGGTGGGTTCCACCATCGGCGTGCTGGGCACGGGCATCGACGTGGTCTATCCGCCGGAGCACGCGGAACTGTTCGCCCGCATGGAAGCCACCGGGCTGCTGGTGTCGGAATACGCCCCCGGCACGCTGCCGTTGCCCGGGCACTTTCCGGTGCGCAACCGGATCATCAGCGGATTTTCGGTGGGGGTGCTGGTGGTGGAGGCGGCGGCCCGCAGCGGCAGCCTGATCACCGCGCGCCTGGCCCTGGAGCAGGGCCGCGAGGTGTACGCCGTGCCCGGACCGGCCACGGCCCAGTACACCTGCGGCTGCCGGGGGCTCATCGAGCAGGGGGCGCGGCCCGTTGCCACGGCGGAAGACATGCTGGTGGACCTGGCCCCGGTGCTGGGCATGGAACTGGCCGCGCTGGCCGCGCCGTGCCCGATCCCCGGATGGGGGGGATGGGGGGGCTGGGACGGCTGGGACGGCGATCCGCTGGACGAGATATTTCCCCCGGCTGCGTCCGATGATCCAGTTCCTCCATCTGCCCCGTCTGCCCTATCTGTCATGACCGGCCCGAATGCGTCGGATGTGCCAGTCACCCCGGTCATCCCCGTTACGCCTGATATGCCGGGCACGCCGGACACGCCGGGCGTTCCGGAAGCCCAGAGCCCTCCCGTCGTCCTGGACGGTATGGCTGGCAGGGATGCTGTCCGCCCTCCGCTGGAAATTTCCGGCGACAGCGCCGATGTTTCCGCAGGGCAGGACGTGCGGGCACCTTTGGAGCCCGCCGCCGTGCCCGCGCCCGTGGTCCGCCCGGCACCGCGCCCCGCGCGCCCCCGCAGGGCAAGCGCACCCGTTCCGTGCCCGGCCTGTATCGGCGGCGGCATCAGCGGCAGCACCGGCGACGGTCCGGACGACGCCATCCTGGCCTTCCTGCACGGTCGCCCCGGCGCCCACGTGGACGACATCTGCCGCGCGCTGTCCATGGGGGCGGCGGACGTCAGCTGCCGTCTCGTGTTGCTGGAGGTAAAGGGCGGGGTACGCCGGTTGCCCGGCATGCGCTACGAGCGTATGTAGGGAAACGCGCACCATGTATCCAAACGGCGGGCAGACGCCCGGCCGGGGAAGAATATGCAGAAGATACCGCTCGACCTCGCCGCGCCCGGCATGAAACTGGCCAAGCCCGTCACCAAGTCCGACGGGCTGGTGCTGGTGGGCACAGGCGTTGAACTGACCACCACCATCATCTCGCGCTTCCGCGCCAGCGGGGTGCAGTCGCTCACCGTGCAGGGCCGCCCCGTGGACCTTGGCGACGACGGCGGCAACGACCTGGAGCGCATCGCCGGGCGGCTGGACCACCTGTTCCGCAAGCACGGGCAGGACCGGTTCATGGTTACCCTGCGCAACATGCTGCGCCGCTTCTTTACCGAGCGCATCGCAGCGGCCAAGGCAGCGGAAGAGGCCGAGGCCGCCGCGCTGGCCGCCGCGACGGAGACCGCGCGCGAAGAAGCGGAAGCCCTGGCCGCCCAGAACCGCATTTCATTGGTGCCGTTGGTGGATGACGAGCCGGAAGGCCTGCCCGCCCGGCCCGAAGTGGCCAACGGCAACGGCGCGCCACGGGAGAACGGGCGATGAGCGAAGACCTGCGCACCACCTACAAGGGGCGCCTGCTGGCGGTGAAGGACCTGCCCACGCTCCCCACGGCGTTGCAGGAGGTCTCGCGCCTGCTGGAACTGCCCAATACCACCACCGACCAGGTGGCCAAGGTCATTTCCTTCGACCAGGTGCTGGCGGCCAAGGTGCTGAAGATGGTCAACTCGCCCATCTACGGTTTTCCGGGGCGCATCGGTACGGTAAAGCACGCCCTGGTGCTGTTGGGGTTCAACGTCATCCGGGGGCTGATCATCTCCACCTCGGTCTACGACGACATGAACCGCGCCATGCGCGGCCTGTGGGACCACAGCGTGGGCTGTTCGCTGGCCTGCGGCGAACTGGCCCGCGCGCTGGGCATGAAGGACCCGGAGGAATACGCCGTGGCCGGGTTGCTGCACGACCTCGGCAAGGTGGTCTCGGCCCTGCAACTGCCGGAGGCCAAGGCCAGGGTGGACGCGGTGGTGCAGGAACAGGACCTGCCGTATATCGACGCGGAAACGCAGGTGCTCGGCTTCGGGCACGACCGCATCAACGCCTGGCTGGCGGAACACTGGAACCTGCCCCCGGCCATCCGCGAGGGCATGGCCTTCCACCACAAGCCCATGGGCGCGCGCATCTACCCGCAGATGGCCTGCGTGGTGCATGTGGGCAACTTCATGGCCCGGCTGTACGAATACGGGTCCGGCGGGGACGACAACGTGCCGCAGCTTTCGCCGCACGCGCTGAAGCTGCTGGGCATGAACCAGAGCGCGCTGGAAGCCCTGCTGGACACCCTGTGCGAGAAATTCGCCGACGCCGGGGAACTGGGCTTCGCATGACCGGTGACGCCGTCCTGATGTGGTTTTCGGCGGGGGTGCCCCGTCTGTCATCGCATCTGCCGCCCTCTTCGTGCCCGTGCCCGCCCCGAGCGGGGGGGAGCGTGTCGTGAGCACGCGCCCCCTGGGCTTCGGCGATGCCACGGCTGCGGGCGTGCCGCGCTGCTGGCTGGTCACGGCGGACGGCTGTCTGGCCGCCACCGTACGCGCCCTGTGGGCGGCGGACGGCGGCCCGGAGGGACAGCGCCCGGCGCCGGCCCGTCCCATGGACTGGCGGGTGTTCGACAACGGGCGGGCCGTGCTGGAACAGTTCTTTCTGGATCCGCCTGATCTGCTGCTGGTTTCCGCCGCGCTGCCGGACATGTCCGGCATATCGCTGATCCAGTTGGTGAAGGGCGAGAACGTGTACCGCCAGGTGGCCACGCTGCTGGCCTTGAACGCGCAAGACGTGGGCGAGGTGGACTGGCCGAGCGTGGAGGCCGACGATTTCATGGTGTTGCCCGTCGTCCCGGTGCAGGGGGCCGATGCGGCGGATGGCGCGAACTGCACGCCCCTGCCGCCCCTGCTGACCACGGAACTCGCGGCGCGCATCGAACTGGCCCTCACCCGCGCGGGCCGCGCCCTGGACGCCAGCCCGCTGACCAGGCTGCCGGGCAACACCTCGATCATCAAGTTCATTCAGGGGCTTATCGAGCGGCGCATGGATTTCGCGCTGGCCTACGCGGACCTCGACAATTTCAAGGCCTTCAACGACAAGTACGGCTTTTCGCGCGGGGACGAGGTGCTCATGCTTACCGCGCGGCTGCTGGCCACCACGGTGCGCGAGGTGCGCGGCCAGCCCGCCTTCGTGGGGCACGTGGGCGGCGACGACTTCGTGTTCGTGACGCCCGTGGACGAGGCGGAAGATGCCTGCCGCAGGGTGGTGGGGGCCTTCGACGCCATCGTGCCCGGCTTCTACGACGCGGACGACCGCGAGCGCGGGGCCATCGTGGCCCACGACAGGCAGGGGCAGATGCGCACCTTTCCGCTGATGGCCATATCCATCGCCGTGGTGTGCAACCGGCCCGGCGCCGGGCTTTCGCTGGCCCACTACGGCGAGGCCTCGTACCGGGCCAGCCAGGTCAAGAAGCTGGCCAAGGACAGGACGGGCAGTTGCTATGTCTTCGACCGGCGACAGGCGTGAACGGGGCGGGCGCGGCGCATCCGGCATGGGCGGCGGCTCGGATGGGCTGGCTGGCCGGGCCGTGCCGGCGGCGCGTCGCACGCTAGCTGCCCCCGCGCCCGGTTCCGGACCGTCAAAATCTTTCTCCCTTCCTGCTTTCATCCAGCCCGACACCGCTCCGCCGGACGACCACCAGCTTCCTGCCGCCCGCGCGGAACTGCTGGAGATGTTCCTGGCCCATCTGGGCATGGAAAAGGGCTACGCCGACGCCACGGTGACCGCCTACGGCACGGACATGGACCAGTTCGCGGCGTTTCTGGCGGACGCGGGCAACGGCCCGGCCATTCCCGGCAGGCCGTCCTTGCCGATCCCCGCGCCGTCCTCCACCGGGCTTTCGCTGGATACCCCCGAACTCATTGGCAAGCGCCACGTGCAGCGGTTTCTGGCCGAACTGCACCGCCAGCGCATCGCCAAGTCCAGCGTGGCCCGCAAGTTGTCGGCACTGCGGGCGTTCTTTCGCTTTTTGTTGCGGCTGCGCCGGGTCACGGCGGACCCCACGGCGGGTGTGCACAACCCCAAGCAGGAGCAGCGCCATCCCCACGCCCTGAACGTGGACCAGGCCTTCGCCCTGCTGGACGAACGGCGGCAGCGCAAGGCTCTTGCCGCTGCTCATGCCACGCCTCGCGCCGGGCAGGCCGGGGATTCCGGCCCCGCCGATGCGGTCCTGCTGACGCGCGACCTGGCGCTGGCCGAATTGCTGTACGGTTCGGGCCTGCGCGTATCCGAAGCCCTGGAACTGAACGTGCTGGATGCGGACCCGGCGTCGGGCGTGGTGCGGGTGATGGGCAAGGGCGGGCGCGAACGCATGAGCCCGCTCAGCGATACCGCGCGCGATGCGCTGTCCGCCTGGCTGGGCGTGCGCCATCAGGTGGACGAGGGCCGGGGCGAACCTGCCCTGTTCCTGGGCGCGCGGGGCGGCCGCCTGAACCGGCGGCAGGCCGCGCGAATCATCGAGGCCCTGTGCCTGCGGGCCGGGCTGCCGCAGGCCATATCCCCGCACGGGTTGCGTCATTCCTTCGCCACCCACCTGCTGGAGGCCGGGGCCGACCTGCGCAGCGTGCAGGAACTGCTGGGCCACGCCCGGCTTTCCACCACCCAGCGCTACACCCACCTGACCCTTTCGCGCCTGGTGGACGTGTATGATCGGGCGCATCCCCGCTCCGACCTTGCGGCCCAGGGCGGCAAGCAAGCCGGGCGGTCGGATGTACCAACAGCTGTTGTTGCGCCCCCCAAGAAGGGCAGGGGGGCAAAAAAGGGATAGCCAAGGATTTTTCAAGTAAAAATAAACCCCATCACACGTTGCGATGGGGGTTCTGACCAACTGAAAAGTTTTGGAGGTGGGGGGTCCGGGGGAAGGAACCTTTTCCAAAAGGTTCCTTCCCCCGGTTCTCTTAACTGCAAGAACGCAACGCGCAATGCCTACGCGCGCAACATGCCAAAGCGCTTGCTGATAGCCTCCTCGAACTCCTGCTGGAGCGACGAAACCAGCTCGTGCACCGACTGGATGCGGTCCACCCGGAACACGTTGGCGCCCGAGAAGGCGAACCCCTTCTCCAGGTTGCCCTTCATGGCGTTGATCAGCGCGGCGGCGATGCAATACGGGGTCTGCTCCTGCTCGCAGGTGCTGATGCACTTGAACACGCACTTGAAGGGCTTCTTGGCGCCTTCGCGCATGGCCTCGATGAACGAGTTGCCGATGGCGCGGCCCGGCATGCCCACGGGGCTCTTGATGATGGTCACGTCCTGCTCGGTGGCGTCCACGTAGGCCTGCTTGAAGCGGTCGTCGGCATCGCATTCGTGGGTGGCCACGAAACGGGTGCCCATCTGCACCCCGGCGGCGCCCAGTTCCATGAACCGGGTGATGTCCTCGCCGGTGTACACGCCGCCCGCGGCAATGACCGGAATGCGGCGGCCCTTTTCATCCTCGAAGGGCTTCACCGCTTCCACCACCTGCGGAATGACCGCTTCCAGCGAATGGTTGGGGTCGTCGATCTCCTCGGCCTTGAAGCCCAGGTGCCCGCCCGCCTTGGGGCCTTCCACCACGAAGGCGTCGGGCACGTAGTCGAAGCGGGATATCCACTTCTTGGCGATGATCGAGGCCGCCCGGGCGGACGACACGATGGGCACGAGCTTGGTGCGGAATTCTTCCTTCTTCTGGTCGCAGGCGTCGCGCAGGTGCCGGGGCAGGTCCAGCGGCAGGCCAGCGCCGGAGAAGATGATGTCGGCCCGTTCCTCGATGGAGGTGCGGACCATTTCGCCAAAGGTGGTCAGGGCCACCATGATGTTCACGCCCACGATGCCCTGGGTCAGTTCGCGGGCCTTCTGCAACTCGCGGCGCAGGGCGCGGACGTTGGCTTCGATGGGGTTCTTGGCAACGTCGGGTTCCTTCATCCCGATCATGGCGGCGGCAATGACGCCGATGCCGCCTTCGTTGGCCACGGCGGACGCCAGGCGCGACAGCGAGATGCCGACGCCCATGCCGCCTTGCACGATGGGTATGCGGGCGACCAGGTCGCCGATGTTCAGGGTCGGAAAAGGCATGATTCAGTCCTCCGGTGCGGTGCGTGCGTGCCGGTGAGGGCACGCGGAATGGACCGGGCCCGCGCGCATCCTTGGCGTGGTCGTGGGCGCTCCGGTGTGCCGCCATGCGCGGGCGGCGCGCGGAAGACACACGATACGGCGGAATGCCGGAATCGCGTGGTCTCCGTGGGCTGCATCGGAGTCTTTCGGGCAGCAAACGCTGGGTGGCGTCGTGCGGTACGGTGGCGGCGGTGCGGTTTCTCCCGCGCAGTCCCCACTGCGCGGGCGCATGCGCCGCCGGGCCGTGGCCGGGCGGACGCCGCGCTGGCGGCGCGGAAGGGCCGATGCGGCCCGTTCCCTCAGGCGCGCATTTTACACAGTTTCGTGCAAGAGCACCAGTCGCAATGTTTGCCGTCGCGCGGCAGCAGCAACGGCGCTTCGGCCATGTGCCGCAACAGGAAGGAGAGCAGGGCGGGGATGCGGGTGGTGATGGCCGCATCGCGGATTTCGTCGTCCGTGCCGTCGCCGAACAGGGGCAGTTCCTGCCCGGCATCGCGCAGGATGACCCAGGCGGCGTCGTGCACGTCGCGCCCGGAATGCTGGCCGTACATGTGGACGTAGGCTGGCAGCTGCACGCCGTGCAGGGCAACGGCCACGTCGGCCAGCAGGTCGGGGTCGCGGTCCGGGGTCCACACTTCGATGCGTTCCCACAGCGCCTCGTCGGACCATGCGGAGGGCTTCCATTCCACCTTGCCGGTCTTGTAGTCCAGGATCACCGCGCCTTCGCCGTCCTCGAATCCGCGCAGGTCCACCCGGTCCACCCGGCCATGCAGGCGGCGCACGCGGCGGCCCGCGCTGCCCGGCACGTCGATGGTGGCTTCCACCGGCTCTTCCAGGTCCAGCACGGTGAACCGTTCCGGCTGGCGGGACAGGTAGCGGCCAAGGCGTTCCGGCCCGGCCACCTCCAGCATCAGCAGGGCGTCTGGCGGCAGTTGGGCGGAAAGGCCGGAGGTGCCCAGCCGTTGCAGGAACAGCCGGGCAAGGTGCTCGGCGGAAAGCTCGTCGCGGCGCACCTCCCGCCCCTTGTGGGGCAGGTGAAAGTCCAGCAGTACCTTGTGCAGCAGGTCGCCCACGGCAATGGGGTCGTCGCCTTCGTTCACTTCGTCCGGCGGGGCCAGCCCGGCCAGCCGTTCGTGAAAGAAGCGCACCGGGCAGGTCAGCCAGGCATCGAGGGTGGAGGGCGACACGGGCGCGTCCAGCAGCCGTTCCAGCGCATCGTTGATGGCGGGGGTGCGTTCGATGGGGCGCGGCGCGGAACGGAACGGGCGCACCGTGCACGCGGCGGCATGCAGCGGGGGCTGTCCGGGGGAGAGCAAGGCGCCCCGCGCGCGTTCCTCGCGCCACAGCAGTTCTTCCACGAAGCGGCTGCGGATCTTCTTTTCGTCCAGCAGCCCGCTGCGGTCCACGCCGGTCTGGTAGCACAGCACGGCTTCTTCAGCCCCGGCCAGCAGGCGGTGGAAGTTGTGCGCGGCCACCCGCTCGCGGCGGCGCGAATCGGGCAGCCCGGCCATGGCGCGCAGGCTGTCGGGCAGCAACGGGTCGTGCCCCGGCGCGCCGGGCAGGCGGTCTTCGGTGGCGTCCAGCACGATGACCCGGCGAAAGCGCAGCAGGCGCGTTTCCAGCATGCCCAGCACCTGCAACCCGGCCAGGGGCGTGGCCTCGAAGGGCACGCGTTCCTCGCGCAGGGTTTCACGCAGGATGGTGTGCAGCACCTCGCGCGGGAAGGGCGTGTCCGCCAGTTCGCAGTCGCGCAGGGCGGGGATGACCCGCTGCATGAGCCGGAACAGGCATTCCGCGTCGATGGGAAAGCGTTCCCACAGGGTGCCGCCGTGGGCCAGCAGCAGATCGCACAGCGCGCCCACCACGTCGGCCACGCGGGCCGGGGTGTCCGCCGCTTCCCAGCGGGTCAGGCACAGCTCCAGCACGCGGTGCAGCAGGGCAGCCGCCGGGCCGTGTTCGCCGCCGGGGGCCTTCCGGGCCACCTCGCGGGCCAGTGCGCGCGGGTCCACATAGCTGGCCCCGCCGCGCACCACCTTTTCCATGAGGTGGAACAGGTCGCGCAGGGGGCGTTCGCCGTCCAGTTCCAACATCTTCAGGTAGGGGTGGCGGATGCATTCGATGACCGTGCGCCAGTGGTAGCACAGGGTACCCGGCGCGGTGTCCGACGCGTCCGCGGCAGGAGCGGATATGCCGTCCGATGCTCCAAAGATTTCGCCCGGCACTTCCGGCCCTTGATCTGGCCCTTGCTCTGGTAGCGCCAGCGAAGTGGCGGGCCGGGCGGTCTCTTGCAGGCGCATCAGGGTTTCCACCAGCCGCACCAGCGTGGAGCGCACCAGCGGATAGCCCATGGAGATGTTCACGTCCTTGTCCGGCAGGTGGTGCAGCACGGGCATGAGCAGCCCGGTGTCCGGCAGCACCACCGCCGTGCCCGCCAGTTCGTCGGCTTCCGGTGCGGGGAGGGTGGAGTCTTCGGCGCTTTCGATTGCTGACGTGAGACTCGAATTTCTTGAATTGCCGGATGGGGCTGCGGTGCTGGATGGGGCCGCGTTGGCCGGCGGGGGGGCGTCGTCGGCATTTCCGATGCCGGGCGCATCCTCGCTTTCGGCGCGCAGTTCCTTTTCCATGACCAGCAATTGCGAATGCAGGTCGTAGCCCTCATGAAAGGTGATCGACGGGGAGTGCCCGGAGGGCGGACAGGCCAGCGCGGCCCCGGCCCGCCACGAGGTCAGCCAGCGCACGTGGTCCTCGCAGGTCCAGTGCACCGGGCGCGCGCCCAGTTCCGCCACTGCCGCGTCGGTGTGCAGGCACACCGTGGCCCCTTCGTGCCGCCACAGGTGCAGGAACAGCGCCTCTTCCGTGCCGGTGAGCGTGGAAAACCCGGCCACGAACAGCCGTTTGCCCGCCAGCAGCGGGGGCAGGGTGAAGCCGTCGGGCCGCTCGGTGGCACGTCCCGTTTCGGTGGGGCCGGGCAGCAGGCGCACCGAGCGGAAGGCGTCGAAGCCCGGCGTGGTCCAGCCGCGCTCGGTCAGCGCCGCCGCGTACGCCTCGTGGATGCGGCCCAGCGCGCCCAGCAGGGCGGCGGCAAAGGGGGCCACCTGGCCTTCCATGTACTGGTAGTCTTCCGGCACGCGGTTCTGGACGAAGAATTCCTCCATCAGCGCGGCAAGGCGCACGCCCCACGGAAAGAACCGGCGCTGGTCCGTGGCGGCGAGGTGCTCGTACAATTCGTCGCCGGGGCGGGCCAGGCCGCGCACGCAGTCCATGAGCAGTCCCACCCGGTCCAGCAGGGGAATGGGCCGGGCCGGGCGCGCCGTGGGGTCTTCCGCGTGGGCGCGCAACAGGGTGAACATCTGGCGCACCGTGAACACGCGGGGCAGCAGGCAGGGCCGGGCAATGTCCGGGGCGCGGCGGATGCGGTCCACAAGGTAGCGGCCGGGCCGACCATGCGGAAAGACGAACACGGCATCGCCGGGGTGGCCATTGGTGGCCTTTGTGAGCATGGCGGTAAGCCCGGCCAGGAAGTCCGTGTCCCACGGAAAGATCAGGAACGGGCGCGGACCCGTGCCGACATGCGTAGTACGCGGCGCGGCGCGCCGGGCGGTGCTGCGTTTGGGCCGGGGGGCGGACGGCGCGCCGGGCATGAGGATGTCGTCAGGACCGGTCACGGGCGGTGTCCTTCACTGGGATCGTTCTGCGGGGCATGGTTATGGGGGGCGGCGTCGGCGGCGCGCAGGGCCACGGGCCGGACGGTGCGTCCGTCAAGGTACACCAGCACGCCGCGCACACCGCCGGGGCCGCGTCCGGTGGCCTCGGCCAGCAGGCCCAGGTAGCGGCGCACCTGGGCCACGTGGTCGTCGGAGGGGCGGCCCGTCTTCCATTCCACCACGGTGCAGGTTTCCCCGTCGTCCACCATGAGGTCGGTGCGGTGGATGCTGCCCTGCGCGTCCATGATGGATTGCTCCGGCACGCCGTGGGTGAACCAGTGCGCGGCCTGCGGCAGCGCCGCCAGCCACTCCAGCATGGTGGTGAGCTCGTATGCCGTGGCCTCCGGATCCGGCACCGGCAGGGGGAAGGCGCGCATGCCGTGGGCCACGGCGCGGGCGGCGTCCTGGTCCGGGCTGCCGGTAAGGCGCAGTTGTTCCAGGCAGGCATGCACCAGCATGCCGCGCCGCCGCTCCGTGAAGGTGAATTCTTCCAGTTGATTGCGAAAAATTTTCAGGCGCGGCAGCCACTGCATGGGCCGCCACGGGGCGGCGGTGGACGGCTGCTCCGGTGCGTGTCCTGCCGCGTGCCCCGGTGCCGGGGCTGACGCCGGGGAAGGTAACGGAGCGGGCACGGACACCGGAGCATCGGACGGCATTGTTTGCGCCGTCGCGTTTTCTCCAGCGGCTTCTTCCCGCGCCGTGCCCTCCTGCGTTTCCTCCCGCGCCGGGGGTACCACCCCGGCCACGTATTCCTGCCCGGTGTCGATGTCGCACCCGGTCAGCAGGGCGTTCACCCCGGCCAGCAGCGACGAATTCCGCTCCGCGAACGGGGTGGAGGTGACATAGGCATGCAGTTCGTCCACGGGCCGCGTCCAGCCCACGTAGAGCAGGTGCAGCTTTTCGGCGGCGGCAGCCGCCTGCGCGTGGTGGTAACGGTCGCCCATTTCCGGGCACAGCGGGGCCAGCAGCGGCCGGCCGTCCAGTTCCGCCACCACCAGCGGCGGGTCGGTGCGGTCGGGCTGATGGTGAAAGGGAATCACCACCACCGGAAATTCCAGCCCCTTGGACTTGTGCATGGTCATCACCCGCACGGCGTCCATGGCTTCCGGCATGGGCACCTTTTCCTCGCCGCCGCTTTCGACCCAGAATTCCAGAAAGGTTGCCAGAGAGGTGAGCCCGCGCGATTCCGCGTTGTGCACCACTTCCAGAAAGCGGCGCACGTAGCCGATGTCCTCCGGGTGGCGCTGCGCCACGCGGAAGCGTTCGAAGATTTCGCGCACCGTGTCGTACGGGCCCATCAGCCCGGCGCGGGCATAGAACGGGGCCAGCCACGTTTCCCACGCCACGGGGAAGGTGGCGCGGAAATCGGCCAGCAGCCCCCTGCCGCCGCGCGGGTCGTCGGCGGGGCGGGCGCAGCGGTCGGCCAGCCAGTCGTGCAACGCGCGGTCGGAAAGCCCGCTGACCCCGCCGAACAACTCACAGCCGGTCAGCACTTCCCACAGGGCCAGCGCGTTGGGCGGGTAGTCCAGGAAGGCCAGCAGGGCCACGGTCTGGGTCACAAGGGGATGGTCGGCCAGGCGCAGGCTGTTCTCGGTCACCACCGGCACGCCCCAGTCCATGAGCCACGAGGCCACCAGCGCGGATTCGTCGTTCTTGCGCACCAGCACGGCCACGTCGCGCCACGGGCGGCGGGCGGCCAGGTCGTCCAGGAACAGCGCGCGCAATTGCTGGCGCACCTTGTCGCGCAGGTCGCCGTTGTCCTCGCCGTGCACGGGGACAATGCGCACCAGCCCGCCCTGGGCCGAATCCCTGTCCGGAACCTCCTGCGCCGCCCCGGTGAAGGCGCGCGCCACCGACGCGGCGGCCTCGTCCAGAATATGGCCGGGCGTCTTGTCGCCCAGCATGGCCGACAGCACCCCCCGCGCGCGCAACGGGTCGTCCAGTTGGGCGAACACGGTGTTGTTGTGCTGCACGATGGCCGCGCGGCTGCGCCAGTTGCGGGGCAGGGTTTCCTGCTCCGGGGCGGGCACGATGGCGGTGAGCGCCGGGGACGCCAGGATGTCGTCGAACAGGGCGGAATCGCCGCCGCGCCAGCCGTAGATGGCCTGCTTCACGTCGCCCACCCAGGTCAGCCCGCCGCCGCGCGACAGACATTCCACGGCCAGCGGCTCGATGGCGGCCCACTGGTCGCGGCTGGTGTCCTGAAATTCGTCGATGAGGACGTGCGCGAGGCGCGTGCCCATGCGGCAGAAGGCTTCGGACACGCCGAACTCGCCGTGCAGCACGTCGCGGGCGTGCAGGGGGATGAGCGGCTGGGGCAGCTTGCCCTCGCGTCGCTGGAAGTCGGGCAGGTGCGCGGCCATGGCGCGGGCCAGACCGGCCAGCGGGGCCACTTGCAAGGCGCGCTGGATGAGCCGCCCGCGCACGGCAAAATCGTTGCAGGCGTCGCGCCAGGCGTCGAAGGCCGCGCGCGCATCGTCACTGCCTTTGCCCTTGGATGCCTTGAGCAGGCAGTCGTCCAGCCCGCCCTTTTCCAGATAGACCGACTTGGACAAGGGGGAAAAGGCGCTGTTTTCCGCACATTTGTCCAGAAATTTGTGCAGGGTTGCGGCGGCGGTAAGCTGCTCTTCGGCCAGGATGTGCGACAGGTCTGCCGTGGCGTCACGCATGTCCGTGTGGATGGCGACCAGCTTGGCGGCCAGGGCGTCGGTATCCACATCGGGCAGGCCGCCACGGTGAGGGATGCCGTGGCTTTCATCGAACGGGTCTGGGCCGCCATTGAAGGGGTCTGGACGGGACATGCCGCCTTCGGCCAGATGCAACTGCAACAGTTGCGAAAGGCGCATCCGCAGCCCGGCCCCCACGGTGAACCCCTTGAGGTCGGTGTGGAAGAGCAGCAGGCGGCAGGCGTCGCGCACGTCATCCCGCAACTGCACGTCGCCCCGGCGG
>JAITSV010000044.1 GCA_031287575.1 Desulfovibrio sp. | reverse complement strand
TCAGGCCGAAGCCCTTTCACGCACGACTTGCATGTGTTAGGCACGCCGCCAGCGTTCAATCTGAGCCAGAATCAAACTCTCCAGTTGAAAAACTGAAGTCGCACGAACACCCCGTAATTGGGGCACCCGTACGATTGATTACTATCGTAAAGGCTGATTCCTTCCCGACTCGCTATTTACTTGTCAAAGAACCGCAGTCTTGCGACCGTCGGCCGGACCAGTGCCCGAACCATCTTGCCGTGCACGCTGTGCGTGCGAGCGGACTTTCAGCTATGCTCCTTTCGGAGACATCCGTCAACACCCTTTCGCGTTTTTTTCGCGGCGATCGTGTCGACCTTTTGCCCGTCCAGTCCTGCGCTGCCCCCTTGCAGAAGGCGTTGCCGGTTCCGTTCGGCGCGGAGGTGGTTTCTACGCGAAACCCGGATGAAGTCAACACCGTTTTTTCATTTTCTTTAAATTACCATCCAACACTCCGATATTTAATACATAAAATCAGGCATGCATCGCATCAGAATGCCCCCTTCCCGGGGCACTCCTGCCCACATGGCGTGCGTGGTCGCCTTCGGGACCACCTGCAAGGGATGCTTCTCCCCTTCGCGCCGACGCATTCGAACGGTCTCTGCCGTGCCACCTTCTTGCCTGATCACTGACCTATTCGCCCTACCCGACCCATTTTGCCGACAGCTTCCGCGTTCGGCATCGGCCCGTGCCCTTTATATGTATGTACCCAACGGAGCGCCCCCTTTCACCGGCCCTCGGCTCCGGTGAGCGGACCCGTGCCGGATGCCCGAGGCGCCCCCCGCCCATCCCACCGCGACCTGTCCCCCGCACCGTCCCGTCCTGCGCACCGTGGCCCACGGGGTGGCGCGCCACGGCAAGATAGGCTAGGTATGTGCCCAATCCGCAACCAAGGGAGACACCAATGGGTTTTCTTAACGCCAGCAGCAGCTTCACCCGGTTCCGCATCGCGGACCCGGTGCCCGCCACCCTCTGGCCCACCCTGCCCGACAAGCTGAAGCAGTTCTGCTTCCGCGACATCGACAATACATCCGACGAACGCTCGTGGGGTTGGGTGTGCTTTGACGACATGCTCGACACGGCATGGCGCACCGCGCCGCCCGAAAAGGGTGGATACATTGCCTTTTCGCTGCGGCAGGACACCCGGCGCATTCCCGCCGCCGTGCTGAAGAAGCACCTGTCCCTTGCCCTACGCGAGGAAGAGGCCCGCAACAAGGAACAGGGCAAAAAGTTCATCTCGCGCGAGCGCAAGAAGGAACTGAAGGAACAGACCCGGCTGCGCCTGATGTCGCGTTTTCTGCCCATCCCCGCGGAATTCAACGTGCTGTGGGCCATCGACACGGGCACCATCTACTTTGCATCCACGCAGTCGAAGATGATCGACCTGTTCTCCGACTATTTCACGCTGACCTTCGACCTGCATCTGGAGCCGCTGACGCCGTACGCGCTGGCCGCCTCCATGCTGGACGAGGCCGCCATGACCCGCCTGGACACGCTGGAACCCACCCGGTTTGCCGGGTAGGCGCGCCGGACAAGGACATACGATGAGCGACACCCCCTATCTCGGCCAGACCACCGACGTGATCCTGGGCCAGGAATTCCTGACCTGGTTGTGGTACCGTAGCGAAACCGCGCCCGGTTCGTTCCGCATGCCGGACGGCAGCCCCTTCGGCGTGCACATGGAGCAGCGCATTTCGGTGCAGGGCGGCGAGGGCGAAAGCCTGGAAACCGCCACGGTCTCCGGCTCCATGTCGCCGCTGCGCGAGGCGCGCATGGGCCTGACCACCGGCAAGAAGGTGACCCGCGCCCTGCTGCGCTTCGAGCGCGAGGCCGATTCGTGGCAGGTCAGCCTGCGGGCCGAGGACTTTTCCCTCAACAGCCTGAAGACCCCCACAGTGGAAAAGGACGGCGAAGGCGGCGACGACGATCCCGACGCCCGCCTGCTGGAAAAGATCTACCTGATCGAAACCTGCCTTGGCTTCCTGGACGAGGTGTACCGCCTGTTCATGGAGGTGCGCCTTTCGAAGCGCTGGGCAGAGGAAGTGCGCGACCTGCGCGGGTGGATGGAGCACGAGGCGTAGGGACTGCCCCTGGCCCCCCGCCTCACACAAGGCTTCAAGGACAACGACGACGTGACCAGCGATCTTCGCGATACCCCTCCAGGGCCGCCCGCCGCCGCGGACACCCCGGCGGACGGCGCCCGCCACCCCGCGCCACGCCCCGGTCGTGCAGCAGCCATGCTGCGCCGCATGGCCCGCAAGCTAGCGTGGATGCTCTTCGTGTTCTGGGGCATCACGATCATCAGCTTCTGGGTCATCCATCTGGCCCCCGGCTCGCCCACGGACATGCAGACCACCATGAACCCGCTGGCCGGGGTGGAAACGCGCAAGCGCCTGGAAGCCCTGTACGGCCTGGATAAGCCGCTGCACGTGCAGTACGTGCAGTGGCTGGGACGCCTGGCCCGGCTGGACTTCGGCAATTCCATGTCCAGCGACCCGCGCCCGGTGTGGGACAAGATCAAGGAACGCCTGCCGCTTACCGTGGGCATGAACGTGGCCTCGCTGGTGCTCACCCTGCTCTGCGCCATTCCCATCGGGGTGGCGTCCGCCCAGTGGCAGGGCAAGCTGTTCGACCGGGCCATGACGGTGCTGGTGTTCATGGGTTTTGCCATGCCCGGCTTCTGGCTGGCCCTGCTGCTGATGCTGCTGTTCGGTATCCACCTGCAATGGCTGCCGCTTTCCGGCCTGACATCGCTGGACCACGCCGCCATGTCGCCCATGGGCAAGGCATGGGACATCATGGCGCATCTGGCCATGCCCATCTTCATCTACACCTTCGGCAGCCTGGCCGGGCTTTCGCGGTTCATGCGCGCCTCCATGCTGGAGGTGCTGCGGCAGGACTACATCCTTACCGCGCGGGCCAAGGGGCTGCCGGTGCGTACGGTGATCTTCCGCCATGCACTGCGCAACGCGCTGTTGCCGGTCATCACCATCCTGGGGCTTTCGCTGCCGGGGCTCATCGGCGGCAGCGTGATCATCGAATCCATCTTCGCCCTGCCCGGCCTGGGGCAACTGTTCTACCAAGCGGTCATGGCGCGCGACTACCCGCTGATCATGGGCAACCTGGTGCTGGGCGCGGTGCTGACGCTGGTCGGCAACCTGCTGGCGGACCTGTGCTACGGCCTGGCCGACCCGCGCATCCGGCTCACCGGCGGCTCGGGGGGTGACGGTGCGGGGGGCGGCACCGGGGGAAGCGGAGATGACGGGGGCAACGCATGACCGCCGCAGCCCTGTTCTCTCCCCGCCGCTGGCTGCATTTCTGGATGCGCCACCCCATGCTGGCCACCGGCCTTTCGCTGGTGCTGGCCATGTCGGCGGCGGCCCTGCTGGCCCCGTGGATATCCCCGCACGACCCCACCGCGCTGGACCTGACGGCCATCCTGCAACCTCCGTCTTCAGCGCATCCGCTGGGCACCGACGCCCTGGGCCGCGACGTGCTCGCGCGCATGCTGCACGGGGCGCGGGTATCGCTGTGGGTGGGCTTCGTCTCGGTGGGCATCTCCGTTGCCATAGGGCTGGCACTGGGGCTGGCGGCGGGCTACTTCGGCGGACTGGCGGACGAGCTGATCATGCGCTGCGTGGACATCATGCTGTGCTTCCCCTCGTTCTTCCTGATCCTCGCGGTCATCGCCTTCCTGGAGCCCAGCCTGCTGAACATCATGGCGGTGATCGGGCTTACCTCGTGGATGGGCGTGGCCCGGCTGGTGCGCGCGGAAACCCTGTCCCTGCGCGAGCGCGACTTCATCGCCGCCGCCCGGCTGGCCGGTGCGGGACCGGTGCGCATCCTGTCCCTGCACGTGCTGCCCAACGCCGTGGCCCCGGTGCTGGTTTCCGCCACGCTGGGCGTGGCCGGGGCCATCCTGACCGAATCGGCCCTGAGCTTTCTGGGGCTTGGCGTGCAGCCGCCCATGCCCAGTTGGGGCAACATGCTGCTGGAAGGCAAGGACGTGCTGGAAATCGCCCCATGGCTGTCCGTGTTTCCGGGCTGCGCCATCCTGCTCACCGTGCTCGGCTACAATCTGCTGGGTGAAAGCCTGCGCGACCTGCTGGACCCGCGCCTGAAGCGCTAGGCCATGCGCATCGCCTGCGTCGGCACGCACCTGGCCGCCAGCTTCCGGCGCATGGGGCACGAGGTGCTGGACCTGCACCCGCCCGGCGGCATCGTGGACATCGCCGCCCTGCTCGATGCCCAGGGCTTCACGCCCGACTTGCTGGTACAGCAGGAAACCCTGGGCGCGCGGGTGATCCTGGCCGGGCTGGAAACCCTGCCCGGCCGCAAGGCGTACTGGGCCATCGACAGCCACCTGAACATGCACTGGCACCGCCACTACGCGCGGCTGTTCGACGTGCTGTTCACCCCCCACCTTTCGCTGTTCCGGGCGCTGCCGCCACAATGGCGCCATCCGCAGGCCGTGCACCTGGCCATGAGCGGCCACGCTCGCCCGTGGCAGCCGCACGCCGGGCGTGGGCACGACATCTCCATGGTGGGCGTGCTGGACAGGCACCGCCCCTTGCGCGGCTGGCTGGCCGGACTTCTGCGTGACCGGTTCGGCGTGCAGACCCGCCAGGGCGTGCCCTTTGCCGACATGCTGCGCCTGTACGGCGATACACGCATGATCCCCAACGAATCCATCGGGTTCGAGGTCAATTTCCGGCTCACGGAAGGGGCTTCGTGCGGGGCCTGCGTGCTCACGCCCGACGTGGGGCCGGACCAGGACGCACTGTTCGATGACGGCCATGAAATGGTGGTCTACGCCGACGGCCTGGACCTGCTGGAAAAGCTGCGCTTCCTGCTGCGCAGGCCGGACGTGGCCGAGCGCATCGGACGTGCCGCCTGGGAACGGGTGCAAACGCAACATTTGCCGGACCACCGGGCGGCCACCGTGCTGGATGCCGTGGACAAGGCACCGGGCAGTGCCGCCACCGGCGTGACGGGCGCCGAAGCCCTGTGGCTGACGCTGTTCCACCGCATGCGCGCCGGCGTGCTGGACCTGCAGCCGGAGGCGGTCTCCACCGCCCTGACAAACTTGCCCGAAACTTCGGCAAACATGGCCGCGCGGCTGCGCGCAGCGGCGGAACCGCCCAAGGGGCAGATCCCCCTGCCGGTACGCGAAACACCGGCCCTGTCCGACCTGTTCGACCGGCTGCTGGCCACCGGCGCCCTCGCGGACGACGTGGACGTCAACGTGGCCGCTGCCGGGGCCGCCCTGGTGCGCGGCGACCTGAAGTCCGCCAAACCCTTCTGGTACCGCCTGCACCAGGCCCGGCAACCGCGCCAGCCGGAAAAACCGCAGTCGGTGTACCACGCCTGCCTGCTGTGGGCGGAACTGCTGCGCCGCGAAGGCCGCGACGCCCAGCCGGGCTTCACCTATGATCCGGAGCGTCACTGCCCCGAAGCCGCCTTCGAAATGCTGGTGCTGGCGCAACGCCACAGCGGCGGCGACCTTGAATGGATGCGGGGGGTTGAACGCTTGACTTCACGCCGCAAGGCGCTCACTTTTTACAGGCTCGGCATTCTGGCGCGCCTTGCGCTGGAGCCCGGCGCGCCGTGGCGCACCCAGGTGGAATACGGCCTGGCCTGCCTGCGCGCCTACCGCGTGGAGCAGGGGCTGCACGAACTAGCCGAAGCCGGGCGACGCGCCACGGCGGAGGGCCAGGAACGGGCCTTCCTGCGGCTGCTGGACGGGCACGGCCCCGGCGGGCACCTGCGCCGTGGGCTGGATGTGGCGCCCGCCGCGCCGCCAGCCCCCCCACGAGCCGCAAAACAGGACGCCGAAGCCGACAGTTCACCGGACGCCACCGCCGCCTCCCCGGCGGACGGCGGCGACCGGACCTGAGCAAGGACACCTCATGCTGGAATACCTGCGCATTCGGGACCTCGCGCTCATCGAGGACATGGAACTGGACTTCGCCCCCGGCCTCAACGCCCTTACCGGCGAAACGGGCGCGGGCAAAAGCTTCATCCTCAAGGCGCTCAACTTCCTCATCGGCGACCGGCTGGCCTCGGACATGGTCCGCCCCGGCAAGGAAAAGGCCCATGTCGAGGCGCTGTTCGCCCTGCCCGACGGCGACATGGTGCTGCGCCGCGAACTGACGGCGGACACGGGCCGCAGCCGCCTGTTCATCAACGACCGGCTCAGTTCGCAGGACGCGGTGCGCGACATGCGCGCCTCGCTGGTGGTGCATACCAGCCAGCACGGGCAGCAGAAGCTGCTGCAACCCGCCTTCCAGGCCCGGCTGCTGGACGAATTCCTGAACCGGCCCGACCTGTTGGCCGCCCGCGACGAGACGTTGAAGGGGCTGCGCGAGGTGGCCGCCAGGCGCGAGGAACTGGCCTCCCGCGCCCGCTCGCTGGAAGACCGCCGTGACGTGCTGGAATTCCAGCAGCGCGAGATCGACAAGGTGGCCCCCGAGGCGGGCGAGGAAGACCGGCTGGAAGAACGCCGCCGCGCCCTGCGCGGCGTGGCGTCTGCCCAGCAGGCGCAGGAACGCGCCCTGGCCGTGCTGCGCGGCGAGGACGGCCCCGGCGTGGCCGAGGCCCTGGGCCTGCTGGAACGGGCGCTGGACGGGCTGGCCCGGCTGCATGCCCCGGCCACTGGCGATGCTTCCAACGGGTCTGGTGATGCCTCCGGCTGGGCTGGCGACGTGGCCGCCATCTCCGCCTTCCGGCAGGGCTTGTCCGATCTGGAACGCCGCCTGCGCCGCCGCCCCGCCCCCGTCGCAATCGATGGTGACGACGACATGGACATGGACGCCATCGAAAAGCGGCTGTACGAGCTGGCCCAGTTGAAGCGCAAGCTGCGCCGCACCCTGGACGAAATCGTGGACCTGCGCCGCGAGATCGAGGAAAATCTTTCGTTTCTCGATGCCTGCCGCCTGGATCTGCGCACCCTGGAGCGCGAGGAAGAGGCCCTGAAGGAACAACTGTGCGCCGTGCTGGCGGAATTGAACCCGGCCCGGCACGAGGCCGCGGCCCGGCTGGCCCAGGCGCTGGAGGGCGAACTGGCGGGGCTGGGCTTTTCCGAGCACGTGCGCGTGACCTTCGACTTCACCCCGCACGAGCCGTGGCCCGGTTGCGTGGAGGACCGGGCCCGCCTGATGTGGGTGCCCAACCCCGGTCAGCCGCCGCAGCCGCTGGACCGCATTGCCTCCGGTGGCGAACTGTCGCGCTTTCTGCTGGCGGTGGTGGGGCTGATGGCCCGCGACGAAGCCGCCACGCTGATCTTCGACGAAGTGGATTCCGGCGTGGGCGGGCTGACCCTGAACCGCGTCTCCGACCGGCTGGCCGCGCTGGCCGGGCGCAGGCAGGTGATTCTGATCACCCACTGGCCGCAGTTGGCCGCCCGCGCCGGGCGACACTTCCAGGTCAGCAAGGAGGTGGCGGACAATGCCACCTTCACCCTGTGCCGCAGGCTGGATGGCGAGGACATCCGCAAGGAACTGGCCCGCATGGCGGGAGGCGGCGGACAGGGCGAAGCCATGGCACGCGAGCTGACTTCATGATATCAGGTTGACAATTCGCTCGTCAGCGGACAGAGACATGGAGCGCCCCCATGTGCGAATGGGGGATTACACCCAGTCGCACCCGCTGAACGCCGCACGCAGGAACCTGCCATGACCGAAGCGCGAAACCACGAACCGACGCAAGGCCCGCCGCCCGACGAACGTCTGGCCGCCTACGTGGCCTGCCTTGCCGCCACCAAGGACCGCCGCGCCGTGCGCGAGGTGGTGGAGCGCGAGGTGCTGCTCTGCCTCATCCGCACCAACAGCGACCGCATCAACGAATATCCCCTGCTGGAAGCGCAGCAGCGGTCCATCATCGAAATCGTGGCCGCGCGCGGTGCCGTGGACCCGCTGCACGGGCACATCCGCAAGCTGGTTGGCGAATTCGTGGCCCAGTTGGGGCAGTATGCCAAGCCCGGCGGAGGTGATTCGAGCCTGCTGCGCACCCGTCTGGTGAACACCGAAACCCTGCTGCTGAAATGCGTGCAGGGCGTGGTGTACACCACAGCCCTGTGTACCGACAATTTCATCGAAACCCTGGTCCGCGCCTACGGCGAGGAAGCCCTTGGCCCCTCGGACGCGGTCACCGAAACCACCGAACTGGACGAGCAGTTCTGGCGCAAGCACTTCGAGCATTTCGTGGTGCGCATGGTGGACGAGGCCTACGACGCCATCATGACGCAGGAAGCGTTCACCCTGTCCAAGGAACGCTCGCTGCTGGTCATCCGCTACCCCTTCGACGCCCTGCTGGAACGGCTGTGCCGCACGCCGAAGCCGCTGGACAAGACGCGGGCGCAGACCCTGTTCGAATTCGAGACCCGCGACTTCGCCAGCCGCAAGGCGCGCAAGCTGGTGCACGATATCCTGCTGGGCATGGCCGCCCGGCCCGACTACCCTTTTTCCTCGGGCGACATCGACTTCATCAGCCAGATCGTGTGCATCGACCCCGCGGCCAGGGAAATGGAGAAGCTGCAAACCCTGCTGCTGTCCGGCGGCCTCACGGGTGACGCGGCGGGCGGCGCCGCCGGGGCGGAGGACGAAAGGGTCGAGGAGCCCGTGGCACCCGCGTCACCCGCTCCACCCGCTCCCGAAGTCAACGCCGAGCAGGTGCAGTTCCTGCGCGAGCAGGTGGTGGGCATGGCATGCAGCGTGGCCATCACCCTGAACCTGCTGCGCGAGGACTTCCTGCGGGCGCTGGACGGCTTTTCACCCAAGGAGACGGCCATCGTGCGCCGCACCCTGGGCGACTTTTCCTTGCCGTGCCTGGGCAGAGCCCTGCAATCGCTGCTGGAATTCCAGTTCGTCACCCTGCTGCGCCGCCGCGCGGGCGAGGACATGGGCAAGATCCACATCCGCACCCGCAAGGAGCGGCGCACCTCGGTGGCCGCCGTGGAGACGCTGTTCGATTCCGGGCTGACGCGCATCCGGCGCAACAAGTTGTGGCAGCCGGACCCCGGCAGGGCCACCATGCAGCTGTTCCGCCCCCAGACGGCCACGGAACTGGAATCACTGCTGCACCTGTTGCAGATAGAGCCGCAACTGGCCCGCGAAATCGGATCGCTGTGGACCGACGCCTCGTTCCGGGTGGAATTCGCCCTGTACATCAGCCTGGACCTGCTGTCGCGCTCCACCACCAACCTGAACCAGCGCCTGGCCGAGCTGCTGGCCCGCTTCGGCATCACCCGGCTGTAGCCGGGGCATGGCAGACATCCGCCGCGCCCGGCATCCGCCCCCTTCCGCCCATTCCGCAGCACAATGCCGCCCCGGAGGATACCCTCCGGGGCGGCTGATTTTCATGTGCCGGGCGCAAAGCGCGGTTAGGCCTCGCCGCCAGTGTCCCTGTTCTTTCCGGCTTTCCTGGCCTTGGCGGTCTTGGTCTGGTCCTGCTTGTCCCGCCCGGACGTCGACGCCCTGGCCTTGGCGGTCTTGGCGTCGCCCGTCTTCTTCGGAGCAGCCTTGGCCGTGCCGCTCTTTTCGGATGCGGCGCCCTTGTCGGATTTCGCAGGCTGGCCGGAAGTCTTGCCCTTCGTGGAGGCCTTGCCCTTGTCGGGCTTGGCGTTGCCGGCTGTTCCTTCCTTCGCCCTGGTGGAGTTGCCGGGCGTGGCGGTTTTTTCGTCCCCGGCATTCTTCGCGGCAGAGGTCTTTTGGGCCGAGGCCTTCTGCCCTGCGATCTTCTGGGCTGCGCTCTTCGGGGCAGCGGTCTTCGGGGCCGTCCCCTTGCGGGCGGCGGGCCTGGAGCCTGCCTTGCCGCCCCGCCCCTTGCGCGGCGCGTTCTCGAACGGTTCCGGCAATTCCGTGGGCATGGGATCATCCCAGCCCGCGTCGGTGGTGGAACGCGCCCTGGCCTTGCGCGACGTGCGGTCGGCCTGCGCGGCGGCAGACGGAGCCGTGGCCGCCGCGCGGTCACCGCGCCCGATGGCATCGCGCGTACCGCGCCCGGCATCATCACGCGTACCGCGTCCGGCATCATCACGCGTACCGCGTCCGGCCTCGTCACGTGAATCGCGTTTCGCGTCATCACCGGATCCGCGCCCCGCGTCATTACCAGATCCGCGCTTCGCGCCGGGCTCTTCGCCACGGCCATAGCCGCGCCCGCCACCTGCCCCCCTGCCGCCACGGCCTTCTCCGCTGGCACGACCGGCATTCCAGTCCCGCCCGGCCCGATCGGTACGATCACGCCCGGCGGGCCGGGGTTTCTTGGCGCCCGTGGACGCCACGGCATCCGGACCGGCCAGCGCCAGGTTCACTTCCAGCCGGGCCACGTTGACCTCGGCCAGCCGCACCGTCACCGTCTGCCCCAGCCGGAAGCTGCGGCCGGTGCGCTCGCCCACCAGTTCCTGCCGTTCCGGCAGGTAGCCGTAGTAGTCGTCGTCCAGCGACGACAGGCGCACCATGCCCTCGGCCATCACTTCGTTGAATTCCACGAAGAAGCCGAAATCGATGATGCCGGAAATGACCCCGGTGAACTCCTCGCCCACCCGCTCGGACAGGAACAGCACGGTGATGCGTTTGAGTATCTCGCGCTCGGCCTCCATGGCCACGCGCTCGTTGGTGTTCAGGGTGTCCGCGATGCTCAGCAGCGCCCGCTCGCCGGGCAGCGGCCCGTTCACCGGCAGCCCCAGGGTTCGGCGCAGGGCGCGGTGCACGATCAGGTCGGCATAGCGGCGGATGGGCGAGGTGAAGTGGCAGTAGCACTCCGAGGCAAGACCGAAATGCCCTTCGTGGTCTGGCGCGTAGCGGGCCTGCATCATGGTGCGCAGGGCCATGCGGTTGACCACGAATTCCTGGTCGGTGCCCTTGGCCGCCTGCAGCACGCCCTGCAACGCCTTGGCCGATGCCTTGCCGGGCAGATGCTGGGCAAGCGAGGTGCGGGCCAGCACCTTGAACAGCCCTTCCAGCTTCTCGGTATCCGGCTCGGGGTGCACCCGGTACAGGAAGCGGGCGTTCTTTTCTGTCAGGAAGCGGGCCACCGCCTCGTTGGCGGCGATCATGAACTCTTCGATGATCTGGTGGCCGAAGTGGCGCACCTTGCGGCCAATGTCCACCGTCTCGCCGTAGATGTTGAAGATCACTTCCGGCTCGGGCAGATCGAAGTCCAGGCTGCCGCGTTCGGAGCGCTTGGCGTTCAGCAGGCGGGCCAGCGCTTCGGCGCGTTCCAGCAGGGGCAGCACCGGGGTGAGCAGGCGGCGCTCCTTCTCGTCCTTTTCGATGATCGCCCGGTTGACCTGCCCGTAGGTCAGGCGGGCCTTGGACTCGATGATGGCCGCGTAGAACTTGCTGCGTCCGGGGGTGCCGTCGGCGTAGAAGAAGGTTTCCGCCACCATGGCCAACCGGGGCACGCGCGGGTTCAGGCTGCACAGCCCGTTGGAAAGGGCCTCGGGCAGCATGGGCTCCACCGACTGCGGGAAATAGTACGAATTGGACCGGGCCTGCGCCTCGCGGTCCATGGCCGAGCCGGGCCGCACGTAGTGGGCCACGTCGGCGATGGCCACCCACAGGCGGTAGCCGGTGCCCTGTTCTTCCACGTACACGGCGTCGTCGAAGTCGCGGGCCTTGGCCCCGTCGATGGTGACGAACTCCAGATGGCGCAGGTCGATGCGCCCCTCCATGTCGTCGCGGCTGGGCACGGCGGGCAGATCGCGGGCTTCTTCCAGCACCTCGGGCGGAAAGTCGGTGGGCACGTCGTGGTTGATCTTCACCAGCCGTTCCTGCACCAGCACGTTGTCGTCGGCACCCAGCACGGCAAGCCCGGTGGCCGCCCACAGGCCGTCCTCCACCTTTTCGCCGGGGGCGGCCACCACAAGGTCGCCCTTTTCGGCCTTTTCTTCCACGGCGCTCATGTCCACCACGAAGCTGACGGCCATGCGCGGGTCCGCCGCGCGGCACAGCAGGCTGTGCCTGCCCATGCGGCGCACCACCCGGGCGGGGATTTCCTTGCGGCCCCGCTCCAGCACGCGCACGATGCGTCCTTCCGGGTTCTTGCCGTGGCGGCCGGGCAGCAGGGCCACCACCACCTTGTCGCCGTGCCAGGCGTCGCCCATCTGATAGGGATGCACGTAGATGTCGTCGCGCCCCTTTTCCTCGGGCAGCACGAAACCCATGCCGGAGCGCTGGATGGACAGGGTGCCCGTGACCAGCCGCAGCTGCTCCACGAGGCCCCAGGCCCCGCCGCGCAGGCGGATGATGCGGCCCTGCCGGACAAGGTCGTCCAGGCGGTCCTCCAGTTCCTTCTTCATGCGGCGGTGCAAGCCCAGCATGCGCATCAGCGCGTCGATCTTCAGCGGGCGGTGCGCCTCGCGGAACAGGGTCGCCAGGTCGTTCGCGTCGGGCAGCACGTAGCTCTCGTCGCGTTTCTTCTTTGTCATATGGATGTCCTTTCCGGCCGTGCCGGAGTGAAAAATGTCGAATGCGGCGGGCTGCCGATGGCGGCCACGCGGGGCAGCAGCCCCGCCCGATCGGCCGGAACTGGCCAGAACCGGTGGAACTGGCCGGAACCCGCCGGAACTGGCCGGAACTGGCCGGACGCCCCCGGCAAGGGGCGGCCAACCGGGCCGGGCGGAAACAGATCAGGCCCGTCGGGCGGCGGAAAGCCCCGCCCAGCGGGCGGCCCACCATTCGGGAAAATTCGTCGCGGACCACAATGCCGGTCCGAATTCGGTTGTCAGGTCGAAGGCCCACAGGTCCGGTTGCCCGGCACCCTCATGCCTGGCACCTTCGCCGCACAACGGTGCCAGTTTGACGGCATCCTTGGGCGTGCACACCACCGCGCACCCCTCGCCCGCCAGCAGGCGCACATCGCCGGGACCGTAAGGATGATGGTCGGGAAAGATGCGGTGGCGCAGCGGCGGGTAGCCGAAAAAACGCGTGGCCGTGGCGTGCACCTGCGCCGGTTCGCCCACGCCGGTGACCAGCACGTAGGGGGCGCCGTCCAGATGCGCACGGGTGGCCGCCCCCTGCTCCGCCGGGCGCGGGTCCAGTCCCCGCCCCACCCGCACGAGGCCGCGCGGCGCAAGGCGAAAGCTGAACACCGGCATGCCGTGGTGAATCAGGCGACGTTCCAGTTGGGGCCCCAGGGCGTTGAACAGGTCCGGTTCGGCCTTCACGCAGAAGGCGTGTGCCCTGCCCAGCGCGGACGCGCCCTCGCGCCACGAACCCGCCGGGATGGTCCGGCCCCATTGGCCGGTCAGGTCCGTCGGGCGCAACACCACGATATCCAGATCACGCCGTACCGCCAGGTGCTGAAAACCGTCGTCCAGCAGGTACAGGTGCGGGGCAAGGTGCGCCTCTGCCCAGTGCCCGGCCCTGCGCCGCACCGGGTCCACCAGCACGGCGGCATCGGGGTTCTGGCGGGCCAGCATCAGCGGTTCGTCGCCCGCCTCCGCCGCCGTGTTTCCGGGCCGTACCAGCAAGGGGAGTTGCGGCGGCCTGGCCCCGTAGCCGCGCGTGAGCACGGCGGCGGAGAGCCCGTGCGCGCCGCACCAGCGAAGCAGCCAGTGCACCAACGGCGTCTTGCCCGTGCCGCCCCAGCAGATGTTGCCCACCGAGACCACCGGGCGCGGCGGGGCAAAACGCGGCAGCACGCCCGCCTCGTACGCGGCGCGGCGCGCGGCCATGCACGCGGCATAGGCCGCGCCCAACGGGCGCAAAAGGGGGGCGCAGGCTTTCTGCACGGCGGCGATGTTCATGACGCCGCCCCGATTGATCCGGGAAAGGGCAACGATGTGCGCATGAAAGCGAGTCTAGCATGCGCGGGCGCGCTTGTCGCCGGGGGAATGCGGGCGGGGGGCCGGGCGGGCCGGCAGCACGGCAACGACAAGACTGGAGAGGGCAAAGATCGGGCAGGACAAGACCGCCGCGAAAGGCACGCGGCGGGCAATGGCATGCCGTCCGCCGCCACACAAAGGGGGGGCTGGCGCCACCCATGCAAAAGGGGGGCAAAGCGCCCCCCTGGCAGTCACCGTCGATCACGCAGGCGATGCCCGCGGCTAATCGCGCGAAGAGCCGAACAGCCGCAGCAGCATCAGGAACAGGTTGATGAAGTCCAGGTACAGGGTCAGCGCGCCCAGGATGGTGCCGCGCCGGATGGCCGTGGCATCGTCCATGGGGGCGGTTTCGCCCATCATGCGCAGCTTCTGGCTGTCATAGGCGGTCAGGCCCGTGAACACGATGACGCCGATGGCGCTGATGACCAGCGACATGGCCGAACTGCCCACGAAGATGTTCACCACGCTGGCGATGAGAATGCCGATCAGGCCCATGAACAGGAAGCTGCCCCACGAGGTGAGGTCCTTCTTGGTGGTCAGGCCGTAGATGGACATGGCACCGAACATGCCCGCCGCCGTGGCGAACGCCTGGAACACCGTGCCCGCGGTGTAGGCCAGCAGCACCGCGGAAAGGGTGATGCCGTTCAGCGCGCTGTACAGCACGAAAAGCCCGGTGGCAGCGCCGCCGGAAAGGCGCGCGATGCCCGCGCTAATGCCCATGACCAGGCCGAGTTCGGCAAGGATCAGGCCGATCAGCACGAAGCTGTTGCCGAACACCAGTTGCAGCATGGCCGGGCTCGATGCCGTGAACCACGCGGCGGCGGCCGTCACGGCAAGCCCCACGAACATCCAGTTGTATACACCGCGCATGAAGGCGTTGACGGTTTCAGCCCGCGCCCTCGTGGGTGCGGAGACCGTGCGTCCGAGCATGTCGAAACCTCCTGTAACGTTTGTGCGAAGCGGCCATTCCGGCGGGGCCGGGAAAAGCGTCCAGATTATAATACGCCGCTCCAGCCATGATAGGTAACAATCCTCTGGCACTCTGACAAGGGCGGCACCGCCATCTTTCCGCGACACACTTCCCGCGCCGCATCCCGGAGGCTTGCCATGCCCCCTGCCCTTCCCCCCATCGACCAGACGCGCCACAACGCTGAAACCAGCGCCGACGCCACGCCGGGCTCGCCGCCACACCCGGCGCATCCCCTTCCTGCCAGCCATCATCGACCGGTGCGCGTATTGTTCGCCTGGTTCCTGCTGGCGTTCATCGCCTTTCAGTCGGCCTGGGCCTACTGGCTCACCCGCGTGCAGGCGCGCGACACCATGACCGGCCTGCGTGCCGAAACGCTGGCCGACGAAGCCGTCGTGTACGCCGCCCTCGTGGACCGGTACCTGAACAATCGCAGGCAGATGCTGGACAGCTACGCGGCATTCCCGCCTCTGCGCCGCGCCCTGGAACAGGCGGCGCAGCGGGAAGGGCAGGCCCAACGGGGACAAGCGGGGCATGCATCGCCGCAGATTTCCGAAACCATGGACCTTTTCGCCACCGTGGGGCGCGGGGCCTGCACCGCCCTGTACGGGACCGACGGCACGCCCGTTCTGGCCAACGGGGCACCGTGCGATACGGACGGCATCTCGCCGCCGTGGCTGCGACAGGCCCTTGCCGCGCCGCAAACCGGGCACATCGCCATCGAACAACGTGAATGGAATGACGGGCAGGCTGCATACTGGCGGCTGGCGCGGGCCGTGCTGCGTGACGGCGTACCCGTGGGCGTGCTGAGCGCCCTGCTGCCCGTGGACATCACCTTTCTGCCGCACGACCCCACGGACCGCAGGCTGCGCAAGGTGCTGCTGCGCGACGGGGAACCGGTGGCCGTCATGGGGCCGGACATGCAGGTGGCCCTGCGCGTCGAGCATCCGCTTTCGGTGCCGGGCATGCGCATTGCCCTCGAAACGGATGATTCGGGCATAGAGACGCGCTCGGCCAGCCTGCTGCGCACGTTCCTGCCGCTGCTGCTGGCCGGCACGGCCGGGCTGGTGGTGGTGTTCCACCTGCTGGGGCACCGGCTGTTCGTGGCCCCGCAGGAGGCGCTGCAATCACTGCGGCGCGAACTGGAAGACCGCAACCGCAGGCTCGAACGGGTAATCCAGGAACAGCAGCAGGTGGATGCGCTGCTGGAAACCAAGTCGCGCCTGCTGGAGGAAAGCGAGGCCCTGCTTTCGGCCATCATCAGCGATCAGACGGAACTGATCTGCCGCTACCTGCCCGACGGCACCATCACCTTCGCCAACGACGCCTTCTGCGCGTTCTTCGGGATGGAGCGTGAACAACTGGTCGGCACCGTGTTCAGGGCACGCACCGCTCCCGGGGCGGAGCGGGACCTGTTTACCGACGCCCTCGATCCCGACCAGCCGGACATCGCCACCTTCGACCACTGGGTCATCGCCGGGTCGGGCGAAGAACGCCGCCTGCAATGGACCCGGCGCGCCCTGCACGACAACCGGGGCACACTGGCCGGGTTCCAGGGCGTGGGGCGCGACGTGACCACGGAATACACGCTGGAAAAGGCCCTGCGCGCCGCCAACGAGGAACTGGAGGAGCGCATCCGCGCCCGCACCCGAGACCTGGCGGAGCGCGAGGAACTGCTGTCGCGCATCTTTTCGGGGTTGCGGACGGCCATCGTCATCGTCCGGCCCGGCGACTGCGCCGTGGCCGAGGTCAACACCGTGGCCCGCGACCTGCTGGGCTGCGGCGACGATGGAGCGGAATGCGCCGACCTGTACCGGCAGATCACCCAGGGGACCTGCCTGCTGCCCGGCCAGACCGGGTTCGCCCCGGTGCTGGACCGGGAACACGTGCTGCGCCGCCCCGACGGGCGCAACATTCCCGTGCGCTGGAGCCTGCTGCCCGTGCCGTGGCAGGGGGCACCTCACCTGGCGCTGGTGTTTTTCGACGCCACGGCGCAAAAGGCCATGGAACGCCGCCTGACGCAGGCCCAGAAGCTGGAATCCATAGGCCAGCTGGCGGCCGGGGTGGCGCACGAAATCAACACCCCCATCCAGTATGTGGGCGACAACCTGCGCTTTCTGGGCGGAGCCTTCGAGGATCTGCTGCGGCCCCTGGCCGAGTGCGGCGCCCTGGCCGGGGCATCCGTGAAAAGCGAGGGGGCCCCAGGGGTGGAAGAGGAGAAAGAGGAGAAAGAGGCGGAAGGGGAGGAAGGCGGGGCAGACACGACAGGCAAAGGAGACCGGGAAGACACGGAAACCGGGGACCGGGCCACTGCCGGGGCCATTCCGCCATCACCGGACGCCGGTGAACGCCTTGCCCGCCTGCGCGATACCCTGGCCGCCTCCGATGCCGAATTCCTGGCCGACGAGGTGCCCCGCGCCATCACCCAGGCGCTGGAAGGGGTGGAGCGCGTGGCCTCCATCGTGCTGGCCATGAAGAAATTCTCGCATCCGGAAACGGCGGAAAAGCGCCCCGCGGACATCAATCAGCTGGTGCGGGACACGGTGACCGTGTCGCGCAACGAATGGAAGTACGTGGCCGAGGTGGAGACGCGCCTTGCGCCCGACCTGCCGCTGATCCCCTGCCTGCCCGGCGATCTCGCGCAGGTGCTGCTGAACGTGGTGGTCAACGCGGCCCACGCCATCGCCGAGGCTCGCCAGGCCACCGAGGGGATGCACGGCGACGAGGCCGGGGCCACCGGGGTGGCGGACGGCACGCCTCCGCCGCCGGGGCGCATCACCATCACCACGCGCCTGATGCCGGGCAGCGGGCCGATCAGCGGCACCGCCAGCGATACCACGGGCACGTCCCCCGAAGCATTGGCCGAAGCATTGGCCGGAGCATTGGCTGGCACATCGGCGGGTGCATTTGGGGGGCGCGGCCAGGTGGAAATCCGCATCGCGGACACGGGCACGGGCATCCCGGAGGCCGTGCGCGACCGGGTGTTCGACCCGTTCTTCACCACCAAGGAGGTGGGCAAGGGCACCGGGCAGGGGCTGGCCATCGCCCACGACATCGTGGTCAAGAAGCACGGCGGCACCATCGACTTCACCAGCGCCATGGGCCGGGGCACCACCTTCACCATCACCCTGCCCGCGTAGCCGGGCGGGGCGGAAAAGACGCGCGGGGCGGAACGCGGCGGCTACGGGGCCACCCGTACCCCCACGCGCCGCTCCAGCACGGTGCGGGCCTTGGCCCCGCCGCAGCTGGAGCGGGCCACCAGGCTCACGGTCAGGTCCAGTTCGTAGCGGCCCGGCGCGCTGAAGCGCACCTCCGAGTCCGGATACCCGGTGGTGGAGGATACCCGCCCGCCATCCGGCCCGGCGGCCCGGTCGATGTTCACCACCGGAAACACGCCGGAAGGCAGGGGCGGCCCTTCCAGCGCCACCACCACCGCAAGGGGCTCGCCCACGCGGACCACGGCGGCAGCGTCACCCTGCTCTCCCAGTTTCTCCTGTCCCGGCGGGGCGGGGGTCACCGGCGGGGCAGGGGTCACCAGCCGGGCGGTGTGTTCCGGCGAGGTGAGCGGGCACGGCTCGCCCACGGGGGCGGTATCCCGCGCGGGCGCCACGGCCGGGGCAGCCGCATCGGCCGCCATGGCCCGTGCCGCGCCCAACGATCCGCCCCCCCCTCCGGCCAACGCTCCGGCCAACACCGCCGCCACCAGCCAGACACGCAGCACCGCCACGGCGGATAATTGCCCGCCGCCACGGCGCGCGACCGGCCAGGCGATCGGGAACCGCCGGAGCGGCCCGGCGGGCGGACTTCCCGACGCGTTCCCGGCCAACCGCCCGCCCGCGACATGTTCCCTGCGTTGCACCACCACGGCCTCCGCTCGCTTTTCGCCAGACACGCCCTTGTGTCCACGCGTGACTTGGGTAAAGAATAGCATACCCGCGCGGGGGCGCAACGCACCGGGTACCCATCGGGTATGCCCCAGGCGGCCCGCCTCAGCCTCTCCCGCGCCGGTCCGCCTCCCCGGCATGTCCCGGTCACTCCCCAATCATGCCCAATGATTTCACGACCGGACGCACACCTTCCGGAGTTTCCATGACCACCCACAGCCACCGCACCACCGCCGCATCCCCGGCCACCTCCAAAGCCGACGCGCATGCCGCCGACAAGGCGCTTTTCGCGGCGGCGCGACCCGTGCTGCTGGACATCGAAGGGCAGATGGAACTCTTTCTGGCCCGCTGGTCCGAGCGCATGCGCGAGGCGGGCTACCTGCGCCACACCACGGCCAAGCGGCAGGACTGCATCGATTCGCTGCTGGGGTTCCTGCACCCCCTGCGCGCCGCGCTGCACGCCGGTCTTGCCCCCACCTTCGGCGACCTGGTGCGCCAAATCGAAGACGGCATGACCGCCCCGCACGGCTGGGGCCATGACCTGCTGGCCTCGGCCCGCCGCCACCGCATGCGCGGCGTTACCGAGGCCATGTTCCTGGGCTGCTTCCACACCCTCGTGCACGCGGTGCTGGACGTGGTGGAAGCCATGCCCGCCCCCCGCAGCGCCCGCGACGCGGCCGCACAGGTGGTGCGCCTGTACGGCGACGCCTTCGCGGTGCTGTTCACCCGCTACTGGGAATCACGCCGGGCGGAGGTGGACACCACCCAGCTGGACGAGGCCAACCGCCTGCTCACGCTGGAAAAATGCAAGGTGGAGAACTTCCTCAACTCCACCTCGCACATCGTGCTGGCCGTCGACGCCACGGGCATCATCACCAGCGTCAACCGCGCCGCGCGCCAGCATCTGGCCGGGCGCGCGGTGCCGGGGCTGCCCATCTGGGCGGCGCTGGGACTGGAGGGCGAAAGCATGCAGGATCTGCTGCGCTTCTACCCCCTGGGGGTCTCGTGCGAGATCACCCCCGCCGCCGCGCCGGACGTGACGCTGCCCGTTGCCGACTCCAACCGCCCCGAAGTGGGGCCGCCCCACGCCGCGCAGGTCTTCCGCATGCGCATCTCGCCGCTCAACGCCGTCAGCCTGGCCAGCGACGGGTACATGGTCATGCTTACCGACGTGACCAGCCACGTGCACCAGCGCGAGGCGCTGGAACGGGTGGTGGCCGAACGCACCGAGGCCCTGCGCGAGGAAAAGGCCCATCTGGAGGAAATGAACATCACCCTGCGCACGGTGCTGCGCAACATCGACGGCGAACGCGCCGAAATCAACCGCGAGGTGGCGCGCAAGGTGCACGCCATGCTGCTGCCCGCGCTGGACCACCTGGAAGCGGACATGGAGCCGGAGGTGCGGCGCGGCTACCTGACCGTGATCCGCGACCAGCTGCTGCGCCTGGCCCCCGACGATGCCGGGCCGGACCCGCTGCTGCTGCGCCTGAGCCCGGCGGAAATGCGCATCTGCCAGTTCATCCAGGCGGGCAGCCCCACCAAGGACATCGCCAGCGCCCTCAACCTGTCCGTGGAAACGGTGCAGACCCACCGCAAGAACATCCGCCGCAAGCTGGGCCTGCATGGCAAGGATTCCAGCCTGTGCGCCTTCCTGCGCAGCGCCCCCGGCCCGCGCTCCACGCCGTCCGGGGAATAGTTCCGGGCCAGTCCCCGGAAGGGTGACGCCCCGCGTACCGTACGTCGCCCTCCTCCGCCGCCTCTCCAGGGCTTCACGCCCGCCCCCGCCACATCTCCATCCGGACGTTTCCACTCCGCATCGGGTAGTCCACACTACCCATTATCACCCCATTTCGTAGCCTTGTGACAACCGTGCCCCCGGACTAGCCTGCATATATCCAAAAACAGGCCACTGTCCGCGCACCCGCGTGGCGGTACGGACGGCCCGAGGAGACACGATGGAGCATATCCCCGCCATACCCGGCACGCCCCGAAACGGTGCACCGGACGCACCGGCGGCCCAGGCGGCGACAGGCACCTTGCCCCCCCGCAGTACGCGCCAGTCCTGCCTGCTGCGCGGCCTGCGCGACCTGTTCGCCGCGCGCGGCGCGGACGACCTGCGCGCGGCTTCGCTGGCGCTGGACGACTGCGTCGCCAGATACGGCACCCCCGCGCCGCTCCCGCCCAATGCGTCCGCTCAGCATGGGCAACATAGCCGACCTGACCAGCATGACCCGGCCCGGCGGACTGCCGCGCAGGCCGCCCCCGGCCATCCGCGCGACGACCCGTGGCGCGACGCCGAATACGCCTTCAACCGGCTGTTCGTGGGGCCCATGGCCGTGCCCGCCCCGCCCTACGCATCGGCCTGGCTGGAAACCGAACCCCGCCTGATGGGCGAGTCCACCATGGACGTGCGCGACCTGTACCACGCCCTTGGGTATGCCGTACCCGGCGAAGGGACCACGCCCGACGACCACCTGAGCTTCGAACTGGACGCCGCCCTGGCCCTGCTGGCCCTGCGCGATGCTGCCCCGCCCCCCGTCATGGCGGCACGCGAAGAACGTGGCCTGGCCGTGGACGACGCCTGGCGCTGGCTGGTGGCGGAACACATGGGCGCCTGGGTGCCCCGCTTCGTGCAGCGCGCCTTGGCCGAACCCGGCGTGCCCCCGGCCATCGCCCGTGCCCTGGCCCTGCTGCTGTGCTGGCAGGAGGATGCCGCCGCTGCCTGCGCCCATCGTCACCCCCCGGAAACAACCGCCGAGGCATCGGCACCGTCCCTGTAGCCGACGCACCGACACCTATTTTCGCAGATCATGAAACCCACGGAGGTCATCATGTCCAAAACGACCGGCCCGACTGGCCCGACTGGCCCGACTGGCCCAACTGGCCTCAACGGCCCCGGCGGCACCCCCTCGCGCGGGGCGCCGTCCCGTTCCATGAGCAGGCGCAGCTTCCTCAAGGGGCTCATCGCATCCGGCGCGCTGGCCACGCTGCCCTGCGGGCTGCTGCTGCCCCGCAAGGCGTCCGCAGCTCCCTTCAACAAGGCGGATTTCCAGATCTTCCGCAATGCCTGCCCGCGCAACTGTTACGACACGTGCAGCATGGTCACCTACGTCAGGGACGGGGTGGTCAGGTTCGTGGAAGGTGCGCCGGAATCCACCTTCACGGCGGGCGGGCTGTGCGTGAAGGGCTATGCCTACCCCCGCCGCGTCTACAGCCCCGACCGCATCAAGTATCCCATGGTCCAGGACGGGCGCGGCAGCGGCAACTGGCGGCGCGTCTCGTGGGACGAGGCCATGGAACGCATCGCCCGCAAGCTGCTGGAGATAAAGGAAAAGGACGGCAACCTGCTGGGCCTTGCCCTTACCAAGTATTCCGGCAACTTCGGCATCACCAACTACGGGGTGGAGGGCATGATGTCCTCGCTGGGCTACACCACCCGCCTGGTGGGCACGCCCTGCTGGCCCGCCGGCATCGATGCCCAGAACTACGACATGGGCGACATGTGGTGCAACGACCCGGAAGACATGGAAAAATCGCGTTACGTCATCATCTGGGGCGCCAACCCGGCATGGTGTTCGGTGCATTCCATGAAGTACGTCTACGCCGCCCGCGACCGGGGGGCCAAGATCGTGGTCATCGACCCGGTGCTTACCCAGACCTCCGCCAAGGGCGACGTGGCCTGGCAGCCGGAAACCGGCAGCGACGGCGCGCTGGCCCTGGGCATGGCCCGGCACGTGCTTGACCTGGGCCTGGTGGACCGCGACTTCGTGGCCAACAACGCCGTGGGCTTCGAGGAATTCGCCGCGTACCTGCGCCAGAACGTCACCGTGGAATGGGCGGCGGAAAAGTCCGGCATCCCCGCCGACGAAATACGCCGCGTGGCAGAGGAATTCGCCACCGCCAAGCCCGCCACCATCTGGATCGGCTACGGCATGCAGCGCCACGTCAACGGCGGGGCCGCCGTGCGCGCCATCGACGCGCTGGTGGCCATGACCGGCAACGTGGGCAAGGTGGGCGGCGGCGCGCGCTACGGCCACCTGCAAACCTGGGGCTTCAACTACCACGCCATGATCCAGAAGGCCCCGGCAGGGTCCATCGGCTTCACGGGCAAGGCGGGTCCCAAGGGGGAATTCGACGTTACCGCAGGTGCGGCGGCGGCAGCCGCCTACACCGACCGCTCCCTGAACATCAACAAGACCGCGCAGGAACTGCTGGACGCCCAGAACCCGCCAGTGCGCGTGCTGTGGTCGTCGTGCAAGAACCCCTTCGCGCAGGACTTCGACCGCAACAAGCTGGAAAAGGCCTTCGACAAGCTGGAGATGGTAGTCAGCGTCGAACAGTTCTTCACCGAAACGGTGCGCCATTCCGACATCGTGCTGCCGGTGACCACCCTGTTCGAGGAATGGACCGTCAACGCATCCTACTGGCACTACTGGGTATCGCTGAACGAGCAGGCCATCGCCCCCATGCACGAGGCCAAGTCGAACATCGAGATCGCGGCGCTGCTCTCCAGGCACATGAACCGCCTGTCCCCCGGTTCCTGCACCTACCCGCAGGACATCGACACCAAGGAATGGATGGAGAAGGAGTTCAACAAGGGCGTGTACGACCTTCTGGGCATCAGCCACTGGCAGGACCTGCGCAAGGGCCCGGCCAAGGCCAGGATGCCCTCGTCCGCCTCGTGGAGCGACCGCACGTTCAAGACGCCGTCGGGCAAGTACGAGTTCCGGTCCGACCTGTGCGCCAGCCACGGCCACAAGGCCCTGCCGGAGTACAAGGAAGGCCGCAAGGCTTATGCCCCCTACCGCCTGCTGACCCCGCACAGCAAGTTCGCCATCCATTCGCAGTTCGCCAACCTGGACTGGATGGAGGAGTTCCAGACGGAACCCTTCGTCTACCTGAACCCCGCGCTGGCCAGGGCCAAGGGCATCGCCGACCTGGACACGGTGCGGGTGTTCAACCCCACCGGCGAGGTGAAGCTGCGCGCCAAGATCACCAATACGGTGCCCGGCGACTGCCTGCTGATGTACGAGGCGTGGTTCCGCAAGCTGGACTTCAACGTGCAGAACCTTGTGGATGACGAGTCGGCGGACATGGGCGCCTACAAGACCGGCGCACCCGGCGTGGCCATTCACGACCAGTTCGCCGACGTGGCGATAGCATAGGAGGCGGCCCATGACCACACAACAGACATCCCTTCCCCGGCAGCGCGCCTTTCTGGTGGACGTGGAGCGCTGCATCGGCTGCTTCACCTGCGCCATGGCGTGCAAGAACTACTACCACCAGGAAACCGGCGTGGTCTGGCGGCAGCTGTACCCGCTGGACGAGGCCATCTACCCCCACCGCGAACGGGCCTTCTTTTCGCTGGCCTGCAATCACTGTGAAAACCCCGCCTGCCTCAACGCCTGCCCGGTGAAGGCCTATGAAAAGCGCGAGGACGGCGTGGTGGTGCACCATCAGGACCGCTGCATCGGCTGCGGCAACTGCATCCGTTCCTGTCCCTACGGCGCGCCGCGCTACAACCCGGTGCTGAAAAAGGCCGAAAAGTGCAGCCTGTGCCACGAACGGCTGGACGCCGGGGAACAGCCCGCCTGCGTGCAGAGCTGTCCGGTGCGGGCGCTGCGGCTGGTGGACATCGCCGCCCTGTCCACGGCGGACGCCGCCAACGCCGTGCAGTACCCGGCAGGGTACCCGGAAATGCCGCAGGTCAATCCGTCCACCCGCTTCATCATGCCCAGGACACCCCGCGTGGTGAGGAGGTAGCCATGCAGAACATCGAACTTCCCCTGGTGTTGTTCACCGTACTGTCGCAGGCCGCCGTGGGCATGGCCCTGCTGCTGGCCGTTCGCTCGTGCGGCTGCGCGGGCGGCGCCTGCGCGGCCACGCCTACCACAGCGGGCACAGCGGGCACGGGCGGCAACGCCCCCGGAAGCCGCACGGAATGGCTGACCGCCACCATCGTCATGGGCGTGGCCCTGCTGGCCTCGCTGTTCCATCTGGGGCATCCGGAAGGGGCGGTGCGCACCCTGGCCCACCTGGAAAAGGCCTGGCTGAGCCGCGAGATCCTGGCCTTTGGCGCGTTCGCCGCGCTGCTGGCCGTGGCCGCCGTCACCGGCAAGGCGGGCGCGGCCCTGCGCGGGGCCGCCGCGCTGGTGGGCCTGGCCGCCCTGTACACCTCGGGCATGACCTATGCCCCGCCCGCCATGCCCGCCCTGCACAACGCCGCGCCGCTGGGGTTCTTCCTGCTGTCGGCGCTGCTGCTGGGGGCCTCGTTCGGCAGCTGGTTCGCGGGCGAAGGCAGCCAGCCCATGCTGCGCGCCGTGCTGCTGGGCAGCCTTGCGGCGGCGCTTGCCGTGTACGTCATCGTGCCCTGCGTGTGGGCATCGGGCGGCACGGTGATGCAGATGACCGCGCGCGCGTGGCTGGCGTCGCCCCTGTACTGGGCGCGGCTGGTGCTGGGCATCGTGGTGCCGCTGGTGGTGATGATCCGCAGCCCGCGCATTCCCCGCTGGATGGGGCCGCTGGTGCTGCTGGGCGAACTGGCGGGCCGGGCGGTGTTCTTCGGGGCCACCGTGCATGCGGCGATGAATCTGGGCATTCCGTATTAACGCCCCCCCCTGCCACCGCATGGCCTTTGCCTGAATGAACACGGGGCGGCGTTCTTCAGAACGCCGCCCCGCAACATTTTCACGAGCCGCAACACCCTTGCAGCTAATAGCTTTCCGCTCCGTCGGTCAAGGCCTCCGGCACATCGCACGGATCGTTCAGCAACAGTTCCTGCGGCATGTCCATGGGGTGCCCCACCTCGCGGCCCTTGCGCACGGCGATGATGGCGCGCAACTGCTGCCCTTCCTCCAGCCGGGGGTTCAGGGACAGGGCGCGGCACAGAAACCCGTTGGCCTTCTCGAAATCGCCGGACTCGAACAGGGTGCGGGCGATGTTGTACAGCAGGTGGTCGTCCTTGGGCGCCAGTTGCGCGGCGCGGGCGTAGAAGCGCAGCGCCTCTCCGAACATGCGGCTTTTGCGCAGCTTGATGCCGAAGTCGTTGAACATGTGCTTGTGGCGCGGGTCGAAGGCGCCGGGCAGGGCGATAAGCCGCTGGAACACCTCGCGCGCCTTGTCCAGGTCTTCGCGGGCAAGGTAGGTCAGCCCCAGCCCGAAGGTGGCGCGCACGTTCTGCTCGTCGATGGCCAGGGCGTTCTGGAACTCGAATTCGGCGCTCCAGGTCTCGCCGCGCTCACGGTGGCGTTCGCCGCGCGCGATGTGCCCGGCCAACTCGCGCATGGCCGGATACACCTTCTCGTGGTAGACGGCGGGTTCGGGAATGTAGTCGAGGACGAGGTCCTCATAGGTGAGGATGGTGGTCTCGCCGGTGGGTACGTAGTTGTCGTTCAGCGCCTGGGCATCGTAACAGCCGTCCTCGCGCTGGTTCACGTAGATCATCACGTTCTGCTGCACGGTACGCCGCGTTCCGCCGAAACCGATTTTCATATCGGCCGTCGTGGAAAAGACCCCGCGCCTGGGCTTTTCGCCCAGCACGGGAAAATCCTTCACCATTTCCGTATCGACGTTCACGGCGAACCCCCGATTGGCTACGGCATGATGATAGCCTTGCATTGCTCCCCCGTAAACCCTGCTTGTGCCCCCATGGTCGGGTGGGGCTCCTTTCCCCGTGGCGCGAGGCAGTGTATCCTGACGGCAACCAGGAGGTCCCCATGCCCCGCAGCCTGTGCATCCACGGCCATTTCTACCAGCCCCCCCGCGAGGATCCGTGGCTGGATGATATTTTGCCCGAAGGCAGCGCAGCCCCCGCCCCCGACTGGAATACCCGCATCCTTCGGGAAAGTTACGCCCCGCTGGGGTGGGCGCGCCGCCTGGAACGCGAGGGGCGCATCGGCGACATCCTGAACTGCTACGAATGGACCAGCTTCAACGCCGGGCCCACCCTGCTGCGCTGGATGGACCGCCACGCGCCGGACACCCTGCGCCGCATGGTGGAAGGCGACCGGACAAGCGCGGCGCGCTGGGGGCACGGCAACGCCATGGCCCAGGTGTACCATCACGTCATCATGCCCCTGGCCACCCCGCTCGACCGCGAGGTGGAAACCGCATGGGCCGTGGCCGACTTCACGGCGCGTTTCGGACGTACGCCCGAAGGCATGTGGCTGCCCGAGGCCGCCGTGGATACCCCCACGCTGGAAACCCTGGCGGAGGCGGGCATCGCCTTCACCGTGCTGGCCCCGCGCCAGGCCCGTGCCGTGGCCGCGCTGGACGGCATCGACCAGGCCAATGCCGCGTGGCAGCCGGTGCACGAAGGCTCGCTGGACATCGGCCTGCCCTACCGGGCGGAACTGCCCTCCGGTCGGAGCATCGACATCTTCTTCTACGACGGCCCCATCTCGCGGGCCGTGGCGTTCGAGCAACTTTTGCGCGACGGCGAAATCTTCTGGCGCAGGCTGGCCGACGCGGCCCGTGCCCTGCCCGTGCCCCCCGGCGAGGAACGGGGCGGCGACGCCCCCGGCAACGGGGACCGCCTGCTGGCCGTGTGCACCGACGGCGAAACCTATGGCCACCACTTCACCTTCGGCGAAATGGCCTTGGCCCATGTGCTGGCCCAGGGCTACGCCGGACGCGACGGAGTGGCGCTGACCAATTTCGCGGCCTTCCGCCACCGCAACCCGCCGCGCATGCGGGTGCTGCTGCACGAACCGTCGTCGTGGAGTTGCGCCCACGGCGTGGAACGCTGGCGCTCCGACTGCGGCTGCACCGACGGCGGGCACCCCGGCTGGAACCAGCGCTGGCGCGGCCCCCTGCGTCAGGGGCTGGACGCGGTCAAGCAGGGGCTGGACGCCCACTTCGCCGCCGCCGGGTCCGCGCTGTTCCGCGATCCCAAGGCCGCCCTGCTGGCCTACGGCCAGGTGCTGGCCCATGGCGGCGATGCGTCCGCGCGCGAGGCCTTTGCCGCCGCGCATCTGGCACCCGGCATAGCCGGGCAACAGGCCGACGCGGCGTGGAAGCTGCTGGCCATGCAAGAGGCGGGGCTGGCGTCGTTTGCCAGCTGCGCCTGGTTCTTCGACGAAATTTCGCGCATCGAGCCGGTGAACGCCATGACCTATGCCCTGCGCGCCCTGGACCTGTGCACCGCCACCGGCGGGCCGGACCTGCTGCCGCGCCTTGCGGAGCACCTGGCCCATGCCACCTCCAACAAGCCGGAGGAAGGCACCGGGGCGGACATCCTGTCCCGCACCGTTCTGCCCCGGCGCGGCACGGACGCCAGCCTGGTGCTTCAGGCCCTGTGGCGGCTGCGCGCGGAACACGGCCTGCCCGCGCCGGGCAGCACGGCAACCCACGCCTGGCCGGGCGCCGAAGTGGACGTGACCCCCGATGCCCATGACGCGCATGATGCGTATGACGCCCATGACGCGCATGACACCCCAGACGGCAACACCACGGCCGACATCCCCAACAACATTACCGGCACCGCCGCCCTGCGCCTGCCGCTGGAGACGGAGGGCCGCGCCGTGCGCTTCACCTGGCAGCCGCCGGGGCCGTCCACGTCCGCCCGCGCCTCGCGCATCACCGTTCGCCCCGTGGCGGAACCCGATGCCGTCGCAACGTCCCTGTCCGTGGCCGACCTGCCGCTGAACGCCCGTCAGGCCCTGTTGCTGGCCCTGCTGCACGGCGAGGAACGGACTCAAGCCCCCCGGCGCACCGCGCTGGCGCGTCAGGCCCTGGCCCTTGTGGACCCGTGGGAAGAGGCCCAGCACGACATGCCCGCCAGCCACCTGTGGGCCGACCTGGCCCCGCAACTGGGTCTGGCGCTGGTAACGGAGCCCCCGGCAACCCCCTTCCCCGGCGGTGAATCCCACGGTGAAGCCGCATGGCGGCAGGGGCTGGAACTGCTGCGCTCGCTGCAACCGTCACCCCGGCAGCGGCACGGGCTGCACCAACTGATCCGGGACCACCTGCTGGAACTGCTGGCCGCACCCGCGCCGGACTGGGCCGGGCTGTGCGGAGCCGTGCAGCGCACCCACGAGGTGGCGCCCGATTTCGACTGGTGGGCCGTGCAGAACCGCATGTGGGAGCGGCTGCAAAACAACGGCGCGGCTACCGGGGCACAGGCCCGGCAATGCGCGGCCCTGTTGGGCTTTCGGGTGTAGCGCCCGCATTCTCCAGATATGGAAACGGCCTCGGGCACGGAAAGCTGCCACGAGGCCGTTGTCACTTAAATGATAACGAATGTCAATTGCAAAAAACTCTGGCCACGCCCACAAAAGGCCACGACGAAACGGCAAGAAGACAAGGCGGCAAGAGGAGAACGGTCGGGGGCGGGCTTATACGGAGGTCTGGATCATGGGCGTACCATGCACGAGGGAGGCGGAGCGGGCATAGGCGCGGGCGCCTGCCGCAGGGGTGCGGGTGGGGATTGCCTCTCCGGTCAGCGAAGCCTGGGTGGCCTGGGCGGCGGCATCCGGGTTGGCACCGAGCGATGCCGTGCCCCCGGAGTCGCCATCCGGCGTACCTTGCGAGGGTGCCAGCTCCGCCAGTAGTTGCTGCGTTTGCAGGCTATCGGCGAAGTTGAAGGCCCGCATGCGTTGCAGCGATTCGGCGGCCTGTACGGCGGCGTCCTGCGCCGTGGGGGAGGTTTCGGTCTCGTAGCTGACCGTCAGCGGGCCGAGGGAAAAGGCCGTCTTGGTACGCTTGGCGGAAAGCAGCCCCAGCGCATCGCCCGCATCGCGGGTCAGTGCGCGGCTGTACGCGGCAAGGCCGCGTGACGAGGTTGCGTCGCCGATGTCCATGGCCGATCCCCTGACTGCCTGTCCCTGACTGCCTGTTCCCGGCTCCGATGCGAAGCCGGTTGCGTATCGGCGTGTGGCGGTGCGTTTGCGCGCGGTCCCGCCAGGCCGATGTGCCCGCTGATTTGATACATTATGTTACATCCGTCCGTGCGCCCGCGCAACCCGCATTTTTCTTGCATTGCGCGGGCGCAGAACTTACGAAGGTCGCTGACCGTTCAACCGGTTGCGGCCGTTTTCTCCACGGCACCCCGGCAACCGTCGTCCGCCACGGCACGGTCCGTGCCTGCACGGCACACCGCGGCAACACCAGGCGGACAGCCAATCCCCCGCAAGGAAGGAAGCACGCGCATGCCCTGCAAGATACTGGAAAAAGAGCGACTGATCCCCGGCCAGACCAGCAAGCTGGTCATCGATGCGCCGCACATCGCCAAAAAGGCGCTGCCGGGCAACTTCGTCATTCTGCGCGTCTGCGAAAAGGGCGAACGCATTCCGCTCACCATCGCCGATGCCGATCCCGAACGCGGCACCATCACCATCGTCTATCTGGTCATGGGCAAATCCACCGCCCTGCTGGAAACCCTGGACGCGGGCGATTCCATCCTCGACCTGTGCGGCCCGCTGGGCAAGGCCACCCACATCGAAAAGGCGGGCACGGTCATCTGCGTGGGCGGGGGCACGGGCATCGCGGCCATGCACCACATCGCCAAGGGGCACCACAGGGCGGGCAACCACGTGGTGGCCGTCATCGGTGCGCGCAGCAAGGACCTGCTGCTCTTTTACAACGAACTTTCGTCCTTCTGCCCGGAAGTGCTGGTGTCCACCGACGACGGCAGCTTCGGCCACAAGGGCCTGGTCACCGAACTGCTGCGCCAGCGGCTGGAAACGGACAAGACCGTGTCCGAGGTGGTGGCCGTTGGCCCCGTGCCCATGATGGCGGCGGTGGCCAAAACCACCGAGCCCTTCGGCGTGAAGACCACGGTCAGCCTGAACTCCATCATGGTGGACGGCATCGGCATGTGCGGCGCCTGCCGCGTGAGCGTGGGCGGCGAAACCCGCTTCGCCTGCGTGGACGGCCCGGAGTTCGACGGCCACAAGGTGGACTTCAACGAACTGCGCCAGCGCCTTGCCGCCTTCAAACCGCAGGAGAAGGCATCGTACGACCATCACTGCAAGTGTACCTGCGCGGGGGAGAAGTAAGACCATGACCGCCACCGCCGAACGCAAGCCCGCCGGGGGCCGCAAGATCGCCCCGCGCGTGGACATGCCCTGCCAGCCCGCCGCAGAGCGCATCCGTAACTTCGAGGAAGTGGCCCTGGGCTACACCCAGCGGATGGCCACGGAAGAGGCGCTGCGCTGCCTGCAATGCAAGAACCCAAAGTGCGTCAAGGGCTGCCCGGTTGAAGTGCCCATCAGGGACTTCATCGGCCAGCTTGCCAAGGGTGACCTGGAAGGCGCCTACCGCACCATCAAGTCCACCAACAGCCTGCCCGGCGTGTGCGGCCGGGTGTGCCCGCAGGAAAACCAGTGCGAGGGCGCCTGCGTGCTGAACGCCAAGGGCCAGCCCGTGGCCATAGGCCGTCTGGAACGCTACGTGGCAGACACCTACATGGCCCTCGACGCCTGCGACCATCTTTCCGCAAAACTGACCTGTCCGGCGGTGGACCCGGAACTGCGCGTGGCCTGCATCGGCAGCGGCCCGGCCAGCCTGACCGTGGCGGGGTATCTTTCCTCGCGCGGGATCAAGGTGACCGTATTCGAGGCCCTGCACGAGGTGGGCGGGGTGCTGGTGTACGGCATTCCCGAATTCCGCCTGCCCAAATCGGCCATCGTGGAAAAGGAAGTGCAGGCCCTGCGCACCCAGGAAGTGGACTTCGTCACCAACTGGGTGGGTGGCCGCACCTTTTCGATCGACGACCTGTTCGCCGAAGGCTACCGCGCCGTGTTCATCGGCGTGGGCGCGGGGCTGCCACGCTTTCTCGGCGTGCCCGGCGAGAACCTGACCGGCGTTTTTTCCGCCAACGAATACCTTACCCGCGTCAACCTGGGCCGGGCCTACTCCTTCCCCGACTACGACACCCCGGTCTACCAGGGCCGCAACGTGACGGTGTACGGCGGCGGCAACGTGGCCATGGACGCGGCGCGCACGGCACTGCGCCTGGGCGCGGAATCGGTGCGCATCGTCTACCGCCGCACCCGCGACGAACTGCCCGCCCGGCACGAGGAACTGGAACACGCCGAGGAAGAAGGCGTGATCCTGGAACTGCTGGCCAACCCCGTGGCCTTCCACGGCGACGAGATGGGCCGCCTGACCGGCGTTACCCTGCAACGCATGCAACTGGGCGAGCCGGACGCGTCGGGCCGCCGCAGCCCGGTGCCGGTGGAAGGCGACACCTACGAACTGCCCACCGACCTTGCCGTCATCGCCGTGGGCACCCGGCCCAATCCCATCCTGCTGGAAGCCACGCCGCAGCTGAAGCTGAGCAGGCGCGGCTACATCGAGGTAGATGAAGAAACCGGCGAGACCTCCATCCCCGACGTGTTCGCCGGGGGCGACATCGTCACCGGCGCGGCCACGGTCATCCTGGCCATGGGCGCGGGACGCAGGGCGGCCAAGGAAATCCGCCGCCGCCTGAAGGGCGGGGAGTAACGGGAACGGCGGCGCAGCGCAGCAGAAACCGAAAGGCAGAGTGCGCGCGCGGGCCATTTTCACGCCCTCCATCGCCACGCGCCATCTCCATCCGCACGCCGCATCAAACGCACATCATGGTGAACGCATGCCGCCGCCCTTTCGCCCGCACGGGCCGAAGGGGCGGCGGTTTCACGTTGCGCGCAAGGCCACGCCCGCTTGCGACCAGCCCGCGCCGTTGCTATGTTCTTCGGGGCGCGCCTGTGCCGCCAGCATGGCGACGGACCCGGGGCGGGGGGGGGGGGGGGGCGGGGGGGGGGGGGGGGGGGGGGGGGGGGGGG
>JAITSV010000020.1 GCA_031287575.1 Desulfovibrio sp. | reverse complement strand
TCGATCTGGTACGGGTGCGTCGGGTCCAGGTTGGTCACGAACGTGCCGCGCGCGGGCAACGCTTCGATGATGGCCGTGATGTCGTCAACCGTGTGCGACGGCCCCGAGGGGTCCGGCGTTCTGGGGTCCGGGGCCTTGAACACCCCGTTGCGCTCGACGATGCCGTTGGTGGCGTGCGCCACGTTGATGGACACCGCGCCGCCCGCGTCCAGCGTGCCGTAGGCGTGGTCGAAGGCGGTCAGGACCAGTTCGGTGCCGGAGCCCTGGTCCACGTACCGGGGCGAGGAGTGGTTGTTGAACTTGGCCCGGCCCCACAGCACGGACGAGCGCTCGTAGATGTCGCGCCCCACGTTCTCGAACGTGTCGGCGGTGATCGTGATGTCGCCCGTGGCGGAGGAAATGACGCTGACGTTGTTGGTCACGTCATCGCCATCGATGGTGATGTCGCCATACGCCATGACGCGCCCCCCGGCGTCCTTGCCGGTGACCGTGTCGCGCGTCGTGGTGGCCACGAAGATGACCCCGTTGGTACTGGCCGGGGCCTGCTTCACGAAGAAGGCGTAGCCTTGGCTGGCGATGCCCGCCACTTCGTCGACTTCCGAAATCTGCCCCGGCGTCAGGTAGCCGGGGTTTGCAGCAAGCTTGGCACGCGTGGCGGCCACTGCGGCCAGAAGCTCGCCGCGCGAGAACACGTTGCGCGAGGGATCCAGCCCCACCGAAGCCACCATGGCGGCCTGGGAGACGGAAAGGTATCCCGCATTCTTGGACTGGTAGTCCGGGGTCTTGCCCATGATGAACGTGAAATAATCGTAGCAGTTGTCGCCGTCGTCGCTGTGCTGCCACCACATTCCCTCCTGGTAGGAGAGGTATTGCGCCCCCTCGACCAGTTGGAACTGGGTGTTGTCGTTGCGGAACGTGTCGGCACGGAAGGTCAGGCTTCCGTCCAGCGATTCGATGTAGGCGGATTCGTTCAGCAGGGCGGCCATGCGGGAACCGGCAGTGGCACCTTCGAACGTCAGGTCGTCCCCGGCAAGGATGGACCCCGCGTTGCGCAGTGTGTTCGAAACGCGGAACAGCCCGGCACCGGCGGAATGGAAGGTGCCCGAGTTGGTCACGCTGGCTGCGGCCACGGCCATGTCGCCATTGGACAGGACCGTGCCGTCATTGGTCACCGCGCCGGACACCTGAAGCCGGGCATTTTTTCCGGCATGCAGGGTGCCGGTGTTGGCCACGCTTGCGGCCTCTATGGTCAGGTCGTCACTGGCCAGAATGGAGCCGTCGTTGCGCACCGTGCTTGTGGACTGGATCAAGCTTGCGCCCGTGGCGTGGATGGCATTCGTGTTGGTCACGCTGGCGGCGTGGATGATCAGGTCGCCGTTGGACAGGATCGAACCGGCGTTGTTCAGCGTGCCCGTGGACTGGATACTGCCTGCGCCCGCGGCGTGGATGACGCCGACATTGGTCACGTTGCCGGAGTCAATGGACAGGTCGTCGTTGGACAGGATCGAGCCGTGGTTGACCAGCGCGCCTGTGGACAGGATCTGACCGGTGCCCGTGGCGTGGATGGTGCCGGTGTTGGCCACGCTGCCCGAAGTCATGACCAGACCTTCGCCGGTCAGGATGGAACCGTCGTTGCTCACCGCACCGGAAACCTGAAGCCGCGCGGACTTGCCGGACTGGAGCGTGCCGGTGTTGGACAGCTCTGCCGTGGAAACGTCCATGCGGCTGTCGGCGGCAACACGGTTGCGGTTGTCCAGTTTGCCGCCGGAGATGGTAACGGTGTCAGCCCTGACCAGCGCGGCATCGGCAGCGTCCGCCTTGGCCACGGCCACCGTGTCGTGGGCGGACAGGTTGGCGGCGTTGACGGCGGTCACCGTGCCGGAAACGGCCACCGAATCGCCACGGGAGGTCACGGACAACGTGTTGCCGGACGATGCCGTGCCCTTGATTTCTATCCTGCCGTCGGCTGTCAGCGTCAGGTTGTCGGTGGCCTGCGTGATGCCCTGCAGGTTCACGCCGACGCCCTGCTCCGTTCCCACAAGGTTGATGCGCCCGGCGTACATGCCGCCCAGCACAGTGGAGTCGATGGCCACCGCAGGCACGGGGGCAGCGTCGGGCACTGCGGGCGTGACCGTGCCGGTTGCGGGGTCGTAGGTTCCCTTCCCGGCGATGATGTCCAGCCGGTTGGCCTGGATTTCCGCATTGATGCGCGCCGTTCGGCTGACGATCTCGAAGGCGTCGAGGTTCTTCGCGTTGATGCCCGCGCCGTCGACCAGCACATCCCCGCGCGAAACGTCGAGCTGCACGCTGCCGCCGGATACCGTGGGAACGCCGGTGGTCACGGTGGCTTTCGGCGTGCCGATGAACCCGCCGCCGTTGATGGTGATGCCGTTGGGGTTGGCGAAGATGTATTGCCCGCCGCCGAAGATCTCGGTGTAACCCTCGATCAGCGACCTGTTGGAACTGGTTACCTCGTTCAGGATCAGGCTGGCCTTGCGCCCGTCGGTGAAGTTGGGGTTGTTGGCGATGGCCCCGCCCAGTTGGCTGACGCCGGGCTGGTTGCTGTTGTTGATGATGGCGCCCTTGGGGGTGACGTTGAAGTCGTGGAACATGTTGTGCGAAACGCCGCCGCTGTTGGGCCGCACGATGTTGACCACGGGCACGCCGTTATTGGCCGCGCCGACGCCGGGCTGGTGGGCCGCGGGGGCATCGGGCGCGGGCCGGATGCCCTCGGCCATGGCGGGCGGGCAGACCAACAGGACAACAAGAATGGAGCAGAGCAGCTTGCGGAAGCGTTCGTACATGAAAGACCCTCCCCAGGGCTTTCGGTGCGGGACACTGGCGCGCTGAACGCGCCGGGCCACGCGCCTAGAACGTGATCACCAGCGAGGCGTAGACATCCAGGTCGTTGCGTTCGACGTAGCCGGGGGCATCCAGCGGCTTGGACACCGCCAGTTCCGCATGCACGTCGCCGCCCAGCAGGCGCGCGCCAGCCACGGCGCCCTGCACGGTGCCGCGCTCGTACTCCTCGCGGGAGTCGCGCCGGATGAACCCGGCATCGTACCCGACATAGAACTGGGCGTTGGTGAAACGGGCGGCCAGTTGCGGGTCTTTCGGGTCCAGCGGCAGGGTGATGGCCAGTTCGTTGCGGGTGTACCCGCCGCTGTCACCATCAAGGCTGTCCTCGTGAAAACCGCGCACCGTGTAGCGGCTGCCGATGCTGGCGCGTTCGGCGCTGTACAGGGTGTCCGGCGACCACTGCCCCCACACGCGGGTACTCCAGCTGAACTGCTGGTCCAGCAACTGGAACGGCCGGTAGAAGCTGGCCGTGGCCGTGTACTTCTCGAATTCCGCCTTGGGCGCGGTCAGCGGGGCGTCATCCGGGTCCGAGTGCGCGCCGAACATCGGCACGCCACGCCGGAATTCGGCGCTCAGCGTGGCCACGCCGCCCATGGCACGGTGGGTATGCGTGGCGGATGCCGAGAACGCCGAAAGCACCTGGCTGCTTGCTTTCAGTTGCACCCCGGCAAGGTAGTTGGAGGTATCCCGGACAAGGACTCCGGCACCGAGAGAGGTCTTGCTGTCGGCATCGCGGTGGATCACGCGGTCCACCGTCAGTGCCGAGGTGGTCGTGTCACCGGCGCTGGAGAAGTCCATGGAGGAGCCGTCAAGGATGCTCCGGTACGAGAACCGGCTGAGGCTGCCGGTAACCGTCCAGTATCCCACGGCAAAGGAGTAGAAGGCGGAAAGGCTCTGGCTGTCCTGATGCTCTCCCGCGGCCATGGAATCGTAGTCCGCGTTCATGTTCAGCGAGAGCAGGTCGTTGCTGTGCAGCAGGTTGTCCTTTTCGAAACCGAGCAGGTACTGCAGCTCGCCCGTGGACTTCTGGCCGGAATTGTCCAGCCCCGCGCTGGCGCGCCACGTCTTGCCGGGCGTGTTGGCAATGCGTACCCGGCTCATGCCCGCCGTGGAGCCGGGCACGAGTTCCATGGTCGCATCGTTGGAGGGCAGGCGGTTGAGCTGGTCCAGCCCCTGTTCCAGGTCGCGGATGTTCAGCACGTTGCCGACGACACCGGGAAAGGCCAAGCGCAGCTTCTGCCCGGCAAAGGGCACATCGTCCGAGAACTCCATGCCCTCGACCTTGCCTTCGATGACGAGGATGGTCAGTTCCCCGCCGGAAAGGTCCTGCCGCGGCACGGCCGCGCGGGTGGTGATGTACCCTTTTTCGACGTAGGCGTTGGTGATGTCGCGGACAAGATCGTTGATGTCCGCCAGAGTGAGGCAGCGCCCCACATACCGGGCCGTGAGAGAACGCTGCTCGCGCTCGGAAAGAAGAGTTGCCCCTTCAAGGCGGATGCGGACGACATCGAAGCAGCGCGCCCCCGCCTCTTCTTCCGGGCGCGCGGGCGGCGCGACGGGTTGCTCGACCGGGGGCGTCTCCAGGCTTTCGCGGTGCCGTCGCTCCAGTTCCTGCCTGCGCTGCTCCTCGCGCTGCTGCAGGATCTGTTGCTGCCGAATGGCCTCGTTGGGCGAGGCTGCCTGGCCGGATAACGCGGATAACAGAAGGCACAGCGACAGCATCGGCGCGCACAGCAAAGCGCGCCGGAACAAGTGTGGCGTCATCGTCTCCCCATGGGCCATTTGTCGCGCCTGTTTCCCCCATGCGCGGCAAATGCGTCCAAAAATCTCCCCCTTGTGAACAAGTGTGAATGTTTACTTTTGTATCTTGTGTTGTGTCAAGAAAACCGATTTTTAAATTTATACCACATATATATCAGCACCATGCCCATGCGCGACATTGATATTCATCGTCACGCCAATGCTACAAAATCAACATCATAAGAATATGCATTATGACATTGAAAAATAAATCCCCGATGGTTTTTACCAAGCTGCACAGACGGCAAAATGAAGCCCCTGCGCGCATCGAACACCATCGGGAAATCCCGATATCATCATCCTCTCCTGACCCCAGCTTTCCATGATCACACCCTAGCCGTGCAATGCAATACACCGCTCCATGATCTTTTGCCGTGACGCCGTAATAGCATTTCGCAACCTGTCCACATAGCTATTCCATCTCCATCCACCTGCGATCGACGAACCTGTCCATCTCGCCTTCGGGCACGCGCAGGCCGAGGCGTACCGCGCGACTTCTCCCTGCGCTGGCCGCCACGCTAGCGGGCAAGGCGGGCCGGAGTGACCAAGCACGCCGAATCCCGAGGCTGCATACAACCTGCCGAACAGTTTGATCGTCCCGCGGGATCAAGGGGCGGCTCCTTCGAACACCGGTGGTGGGCACACGGTGCTGCCCGTGGCGCTCGCAACACCGGTTACCGAGTGCTGCCCCCTGCAACTGCGGCTCGACGCCTCCCCCTCAGTTCCACCAGCAGGCCAACGATGCATCCGCATGGTTTGATGTCGAGACCGCTCCACGTGTCGCCGCCACCGAAGCGATGCGCGGACCGGACCACCGGGTGCGGGTTCCAGACGGGCTACGGGCCCGCGCAGGTCCGTGCGCGGGGGCACGTCAGATGCCGTCCGGGCACGCCCCCCACGCAAGCATCTCCCGCTCTCCTGCCGACGTGATCGAGCACCCCGACGCGGGACAATCCCGCAGCGAGAGGCAAAGGCTTCCGGGGTGCCCCGCAATGCGTCAACAGTCGCAGGACTGCGGGCTTGACCGGGGAAATTCCAGCGGAAAGGTCATGATGACGGAAAAGCCGTGCGGCGTCCTGTTTGCAAAACGCAGTGTGCCGCCACACAGATCAATGCAGTGCCGCACGATTGACAGGCCGAGTCCGGACCCGCAGGAGTGCTTTTTTGCGGATTCCCCCCTGAAGAAGGGTTCCACGAGGTGGGGCAGGTCATCGGGTGGCACGCCTTCCCCGCAATCGTCGACCTGTATCCGTATGGCGCCCGCGAGCTGCGTTGCGGCTATCGTGATGGGGCCGGATTCGCCTGCGTAGCGGATGGCGTTGCGCAAGGTGTTGCCGACGGCCCTGCGAACGCACTTGATGTCCGAGTGCATGATGAGGGTGCGGTCCGCCATGTCGAGATGAACGTCTGCCTGGGGACCTTCGACCTCAATGATGCCTTCAAGCACTTCCGCCAACGGAAAATTCTCCACACGTGGACTTTCCGGCAGTCCCTCTGCCCGCAGGTAGGTCAGGACATCCTCTATCATGACCGAAACCAGCTCTACATCCTTGATCACGCGCTGGATTCTGAGCATGTTCTCGTCTTTTGCATTGGCCTCAAGCACGGCAAGGCCGAACTTGATGCGTGCAATGGGCGACCCCAGTTCGTGCGCGATATGCCGGATGAACCTGCGCTGCCCCCACATCTGGCGCATGATCTGCGCGGCCATGCTGCCAACGGCCTGCGACAGTCGACCGATCTCGTCCTTGCGCGACAACGAGAAGTATTCCCTGGTCTTCTCGTCCGTATGCGGATACGTGCCGGAAGCCATGCGCTCTGCGGATACGGTCAGTTTCGCAATGGGCCGGGTAAGGTGCAGAACGAAGGGCCACCACCAGAGAAAGGAAAGCACCAGGACGGTGCAGCCAATGAACAGCACGCTCGTCAGGTTGAAAAAGAGTCCGTTTCCGGAAAAGGATTCCGAGGAGGCCACCAGTAGCGCATAGTGCACGCGTTGCGCCTCGTCCTGGACAAAAAGCGTCCTGCCGTACCAGTACAGGCCCATGTGTCGGGAGTATATGGCCGTCAGCGCAGGGATGAATCCCGTTTCGGAGGCAAACTGCTCCTTGCTGCCGTGTATATCGCCTTCCACCGGCGAGGGGCAGAATGCGACCTGCGGGCGGGGCAGCTTCTTCGCCATCTGAACAATGGATTCCGGAACGTCGGTGGAGCCGGGAATGTTCGTGCCTGCGTCCAGAGGGTATATCTTGAAATCAACACTATATGATTTACTGTACGCATCGGCCACATGTCGCCATTCATAGATCGGCTTGTATTGCATGTTTGCCGCAACAACATACATCGCTGTATTTATGCCACCCTGGAATATGGCATGAGAAAATAGCCCGCCCGTACCCAGGAGAAGCCATGAGATACAGATCGCAATGGAAAGTCCTATCCAGAGGAAGTTGAGGACGGACCATGCAAGGAATTTTGTGTAAAGCCTCATGAAAATGCCATCACTATTTGATGAACATGTACCCGCTGCCGCGGATTGTCCGCACATGACTTGGATTTCGTGGCGAATCGCCAAGCTTGCGGCGCAATGCCGAGATGTGCATGTCGATGGTCCTGTCCAGTCCGTCGTATTCCCGCCCCGCAATGGCGTCCATGAGTTGCTCGCGCGAGAATATCCGACCGGGTTGCGACATGAGAATCGAAAGCAGCTTGAATTCGATGGTGCCAAGGTGCAGTGGCGCGCCATCAAGAGACGCCTCCATCCGCAAGGTGTCCAGCAAGATGCCGTGGCGGCTCAGGATCTCCGGGTCTGCTTCACCTTGCCGGGCACGAGATCGGCGCAGGACGGCCCGCAGCCGGGCCAGCAGCTCGCGCGGGGCGAAGGTTTTCGGAACGTAGTCGTCGGCGCCCATTTCCAGGCCGATGATCCTGTCGCTCACGTCGGTCTGGGATGAAATGATGACCACGGGCAGAGAGGGCTTTTCAGCGCGCAGCCGACGCAGAATGGCAAGTCCGTCGATTCCGGGCAGCATCATGTCAAGCAGCACGGCGTCGTGGTTCTTCTGCAACGCCATTTCCACTCCGCTCTTTCCGTCAGTCGCACAACTTACCCGTATATCGTAAGGGGCAAGGTAGTCCATGATCAGGGAACACAACCCCTTGTCGTCATCGATCATGAGCACGTGAAGTGTCGTTTCGTTTTCCATGAAGTCCCCCGATGAAGTTCCCGCGACTCCCCGGTCGTCTCGCCAGCACCCTCCTGAACTCGCCAGGGGGAATTGCACCGGACTGGTGCCAGAGAGTACACGCGTCACGTGCCATCCGGCAGCATGGCGGCCAGCGGCGAAAACCGCACACCCTCTTGTTCCTTACAGCACAACCGGAAACTCCGAAAGCGAACGCCACGACAGGGCACGGCATCCGCCACACCTGCACAATACGTAGCGACGTCCGTTCAGCCGCCGCGAATGCGCCGGAATTGCAGGGCAGCAGCCAACATGGGCCGCTGCCCTTTCAGTTCCGCGCACCGGGGATTGGCATGGCGGTCCAACTGGTGCGGCTTCTCCTCGCGGACGGAGGACAGACATCCAACATTTTTAATTTATTGATTAAAAAAATTGGATGAGCACTCACTACATTTTTTTACAAAACAATACATAGATCCGGGCAGTCATTGACAATGGCGCCTTATCGTCACGGCAAATAGCAAGAACATGCCTTACTGGTCATTTCTTTAACGATTCAAGGAGAAGTTCAATGAAAAAGGCTCTTTGTGCTGTCCTGCTGGCCGCCCTTGTGGGGGGCGCTTCCCTTCCCATCGTTGCTGGCGACGCCGTCGCCGCGCCTTCTGACCGGCAGGAGGTGAAGGAACGCCTTGAATTGAACAACGCCACCGCCGAGCAGCTTGCCGCCACGGGTGCCGTCGATCTGGCCACCGCCAAGAAGATCATCCAGCTTCGCGAGGATCTCGGTGGCTTCCAGTCATACGAGGACCTGAAGGAACTGAACATCCCGGAAGAGCAGTTCAAGCAACTGCAATACAACACCACGATCAAGGGTATTGCCGCCGACTGCAACTGCTGATGCACACGTGCCGGTTGCGACTCGCAGAGGGTTGCCCCGCCAGAAGAGTCGCCGTGGCGCATGGCCGCCTGACGCAACGGATACGGGTTGTGCAGATGAGGGATGGAGGGTTGTATGGAGAGTTACTCTAGGCGGCATTTTCTGAAGATAGGCGCCGCGCTCCTGGCGGGTGGGGCGTCCATAATGAACGATGCCCCTAGTGCGAGCGGCATGCTCCTTGCCGGCAAGACGGGTGAACTGCCCACGGAAACGGTCAAGGGATACTGCCCCTTCTGCCAGGTGCGCTGCACGTACCAGGCCAGGGTGCAGGCCGGCAAGGTCGTCAGCCTCACGGGCGAGAAGGACAACCATTGGACCGGCGGCGCCATGTGTCCCAAGGGCATGTCCATGGTGGAACTGGTGGCCAGCCCGTATCGCCTCACGGAACCCATGCTGCGCCAGCCCGATGGCGGCTGGGAACGCATCACCTACGAGCGCGCGGTCGAGATCGTGTCCGAGCGCATGGCAGAGGTCATGCGCAAGCACGGACCGAAGGCGGGTGACCGCATCGCGCTGACCATGCCGTTGTGGGACTGCCGCGAGAGCGAAATCGCGGCGTTGATGGCGCTGCGGGCAGCAGGCAGCGTGCATGCCATGCCCCCCGGGGAAACCTGTGTGTCCAGCGCCTCGAACATGCTTGGCCTGATGACCGGCGTGAACTGCGGGTCGACCAAGGTGGACGAACTGCTGAACGCGGAAACCGTCGTGCTGTGGGGGGCCAACGTCAACGAGTTGTATCCGCCCTACAGCAGATGGCTTGAGCAGGCCCGGGAAAAGGGCGTGAATATCCTGTACGTGGACCCGCGCAAGACACTGACCAGCCTGCTGGCGGACATGCAGTTGCGTCCGCAGCCGGGCACCGATGGTGTCCTGGCCATCGGCGCGATACGGTACGTGCTGGAAACGCGCAGCTACGACGAAAGTCGGGCGCGGCACCAGATCGAGGACTTCGACGAACTGACCAGGGATGCGGCGGACTACACTCCGGAGAAGGTTTCCTCCATCACGGGCGTGCCCGTCGATCGGATAACCGCTTTCTACCAGGCCATCGCCAGGAGTTCACGCACGATAGTCTGGATAGGCGGCGCGTTGTCCCGCTACACCAACGGCATCCACTGCCTGCGCTCCATCATCCTGTTGCAGGCCCTGCGCGACAACCTGATCGGGTCCGGCAAGGGCATGCTGACCTTCCAGAGCGGCAAGCCCGCCGGCGACGAGGAGTTCATCGACCACCATTTCGGCGAGACCAAGGCGCCGAAGATGAACTTCCGCCGGTTGCGCAACACCATGGAAAAGGGCGCGCTGGACATCCTGTTCCTGAATTCCAGCTACCGCCGCTATCCCGACAGCAAGGGCGTGCGCGCCGCCATCGCCAAGGTGCCCTTCGTAGTGCACTGCGGCTTCTTCATGACCGAAGAAACCGACGCGGCGTCCCTGTTCGTTCCCGCCACGTTCAGTCCGGAAAGCCAGGGGTCCGGCTACGGCAACGAACAACAGGTCGTCTGGCGCGAGAAAATCGTGCAGGCGCCAGGATCGTGCGCGCCGTCCTGGCAGTTCTACCGCGACGTGGGGCGCAAGCTTGATCCCAAGCGCTACCCCGACTTCAAGGACCCCGAAGACCTGTACCGCCAGTTCCAGGCCGTCATTCCCTCGTGGAAGGGCATGCCGCTGGAGCGGCTGCGCAAGGCCCCCGGCGGAGTGGTCTGGCCGCTGTTCTCCGAAACCGAGCCGGAACGCGTCGGCAGCGTCTTCTCCGAAGACAGGATGCTGACCGAGAACGGCAAGATGAAGGTGGTGGACAGCCTGTTCGGGCGCATTTCCGAGTGGGACTACCCCAAGGGCAGCCCGCTGGGAAAGGACCGGAAGGAAGAATACCCGCTGGTGCTCACCCAGGGGAAGGAGCTGTACCACTGGCAGCAGACCCTGACCAACTACACCAGGACCACGGCGCAGTTCGCCCATGGCAGGTATGTCAGCGTCAACCCGGGCACGGCCGAAAAGCAGGGGTTGCAGCAAGGCGACAAGGTGATGCTGGAGACGTTCGTCGGCGGCATAGAATGCTGGGTCAACATCACGGACAGCGTTCTGGACGGCACCATCTTCACGCCATCCTTCTACAACGCGAAGACTCCGTTGGAAGAGAACCGCAGCGAACACATCAGCAGCATCCTTCCGAATTACTGGGACCGCATCTCGTGCCAGCATAACGGGGTCGGTTGCCGCCTCAGGAAGTTAGGCTAGTCGGCCACGCCTGGCCGTAACGTACCCGGAGGATGCGCATGTCCAGATACGTGATGGTTGTCGATTCGACAAAATGCATAAACTGCAAGGCTTGCGTTGTCGCCTGCCAGCAGCGCAACAAGGTTCCGTTCGGTCATTCCAGAAACTGGGTGCGCGAAACCGTGGACGCAACGACGCCACTGGGAAAGAGCTTTCAGCCGGGCGCGTGCATGCACTGCAGGAACCCCGTGTGCGTGGACGCATGTCCGACACACGCCACATATGCGGACAAGGATGGCAGCGTCGTCATTGATCCAGCAAGGTGCATAGGCTGCGGAGGGTGCATCGCGGCATGCCCGTACAATGCGCGGTACAAGAACAACGTCACCGGCGTTGCGGACAAGTGTGACTACTGTCGCCGGTCCACGCCGGGGCAGTCGCCCGCCTGCGTGCAGATATGCCCCGTTCATTGCCGCGTCTTCGGCGATGCGGACAACCCCGCGGACCCCGTGGCGCGGCTGCTGGAAGGCAACACGCTGGTCCATGTGACGCCTGTCGGCTGCGACACCAAACCTTCGCTCACCTACCTCAAGCGCACGGTTCCCACCGACTGGCCGCAGGCACGGCGGACGCCCCCCATGCTGGCGGCGCTGGGCCCTGCCGCAACCACGGTCAAATGGCTGGGCGGGCTTGCGCTGTTCGGCGTGGTGGGGGTTTTCGTGAAGCAGCTTGTCCTGCCTTCCGCGCCTTCATCTCATTCCGAAGGAGACGATCGGTCATGATTCGACGTCACTCCATCGCTGCGATCTTCATGCACTGGTCCAACGCAGCCTGCTGGTTGCTGCTGCTGTTCAGCGGATTTGCCCTGCTGGCCAACCCCGCCATGCAACCCGTGGGCGTCTGGTGGAGCGATCTGTGGACGGGCGTCTTCGGGGCGGTGGGCCTGTTGCGGCTGCACATCATCATCGGGCTGGTCTGGATTGCCCTGTACCTTGCCTATCTGATCGTGAAGGCCAGGTCCGAAGCCCTTCCTTTTTTGCGCGAAATCACCGGAGTGAGCATTCGCTCGGACCTGGATTGGTGCATGCGCAAGGGGCTGTGGCTGGTGCTTGGCGAAAAACTCATGCGGCGCGCGGGGTTCGATCCGGAACTGCCGCCGCAGGGCTTTTACAACGCGGGGCAGAAGCTGGTGGCCATCCTGGCCGTTGCGTGCAGCATCGGCCTTGCCCTGACGGGCCTTGGGCTGCTGTCGCTGGCAGGCATGCCGGAAACGGAAACCCTGTTGCAGGCGATGCTGTTCGTGCATTTCTGCTGTGCGGGGATGATGGCCGTCTTTCTTCCCGTGCACATCTACATGGCCGCGTTCGCGCCAGGCGAAGCACCTGCGCTGCGCTCCATGTTCACGGGGTTCATCCCTCTGGAACACATCAGGCATCATAACCCCATCTGGTATGCGAACATAGTTGGCGAGTCGTCCCACAACAGGACAACATAGCATCGGACATTCGTCCCGATGCGCTCATGCAAGGAGGAACCATGAGATTGCGTCTGATGTGGTTGCTGCTGGTAAGTTTCTGCTTGCTCGCCGGACCGGCGTTGGCAGCGGAAAAGCCGCAGGAATGGGAAATCATCAATCCCACCGGCGTGGTGAAGAAGCCCGATGTCAAGCCCGCCAAGCGTCTTACCTCGCTTGCCGGCAAGACCGTCGTGCTGCGTTGGAACGGCAAACACAACGGCGACAACTTCCTGCAACGGATTTCGGAACTGCTGGCGGAAAAGGAACCCACGGCCAAGATCATCAAGGCCTGGCAGACCGACCCCAGCCTGAACAAGATCGCTGGCAACGCCGGTGAATCCAAGCGTATCGCCAATGCACTGAAGGAAATGGGCGCGGACATCGTCATTGCCGCCCAGTGCGACTGAGGGTCGTGTACCTCATGGCTGGTCGTTGACCAGTCCAACGTCGAAAAGCTTGGCATCCCCACCGTCACCGTCGCCACCAACTCGTTCATCGGCCTTGCCCGCGGCACCATGACCAACGTGGGACTGACCGACATGTGCTTTGTCGAAGTGCCGCACCCCTTGGGCATGATTCCCCTGGAGGAGGTGCGCGCGAAAGCCGAACAGGCCTTCCCCGCCATCTATGATGCGGCCCTGCACTGGAAGCCCCAGGAAGCGCCCAAGGACGTGGTGGAAGAAGTCCCCTACCCCGCCAAGCGCGTCAAGATCACCGGCACCTACGCCGAACTGAACAAGGTGTTCCAGCAGCGCAAGTGGGCCACCGGGATGCCGGTCATTCCCCCCACGCCCGATGCCGTTGCCGCCATGCTGAAGGGCACCAAGCGTTCCCCGTCCGAAGTCCTGTGGTCCGTGCCGCCGCGCATGGGCCAGCTGACCGTTGAACTGGTGGCCGCTTACGGCGTCATGGCCGGGTGCAAGCCCGAACACATGCCGCTGCTGCTGACCGTCATCGAGGCATTCAAGAGCCCGCAGGTGGACTTCCAGGGTTCCACGACCACCACGGCGCCGGCCGTGCCGGTCATCCTGATCAGCGGTCCGATTCTCGACAAACTCGGCATTGGCTACTCCTCGGGCGAGCAAGGCTCGTTCCAGCCGGTCAACGCCTCCGTCGGGTACTTCATCAACCTGATCAGCGACATCATCGGCGGGTCGCGTCCGCCGGACATCGACAAGAGCACGCACGGCATGCCCTCCGACTTCGTGGCCGCCGTGTTCGGTGAAAACGCCAAGGAAAACCCCTGGCGGCAGACCTACGCCGAGGAACAGGGCTTCAAGCCCACCGACAACGTGGTCACCGTGTTCTTCTCGTACCCCGGCAACGCCAACGTGGACCACAACAGCACCACGGGCGACGCCCTGCTCGAAACCCTGGGCAGCGGCATCGTGGGCGCGGCCAGCGGCATCGGTGCCTGCTACGCCGAATACGGCAAGGAAAAATCCGATCGGTACAACCAGATCACCTTTGCCTTCATGATGCTGTGCCCCGAACACGCGGCCACCATCCAGAAGACCTACCCGAACAAGGAAGACGCCAAGGCGTACCTCCAGAAACACGCCGTGAAGCCCTACAAGCAGTATACGGCTGGCCCCCTGGGGTGCGAACCGCCCGCCGAGATCAAGGACTTCAACGCCGATACGCTGATGCCGCGATTCATGAATCCCGAATCGTTCCGCATCGTCGTCACCGGCGGCGCAGGCAAGCAGTCGCAACTGTACCTGCCGTTCGCCACGAACGTGAAGCCCGTCTCCGTCAAGGTCGAAGAATAGCAACCACTCCCGGCACGGGGTCAAACCCCGTGCCGGGAGTGCCATTTCAGGAGGTCGGGATGCTGGGCCTGAGATGTATTGTTCCGCTGTTTTTTCTCTGCCTGTCGGGTGTCGCCGACGCCGCGTGGGCGCAAGAGCGCGTCGTCGAGGTCTGCAATCCGTCCGGAGTGCTGGAAAACGGCGCCTACGTGGACATGCCGCTGCGCCGGGTAATGGATTCCATGGGCCGCAAGCAGCCGGAACTGCTGGGCAGATTTCCGGAGACCGACGTGGAACGCATCGTCCTGCACGGCGACATGGATACCGAAATCAACGAACTGTTCCAGAAGCGGGGCTGGACGGACGGCCTGCCCATCATCGTGCCCACGCGCGAACGCGTGGCCGAAATGGTCAAGGGCGCCAACCGGGAACGGCTGGACGACGTCGCCGTGGTGGCCCCCATGAACGGCATCGCGACGGTGGAGAAGGTGGCGGTGAACGCCGTGATGGCCGGGTGCCGCCCGGAACACATGCCCATCCTGCTTGCCGCCGTGGAGGCCGTGACCGACCAGGATTTCGACCTTCTGGGGCTTTCCACCACCACCAGTCCGGACGTCCCGTGCATCATCATCACCGGTCCCGGCGCCAAGAAGATCGGCCTTGAAACCGGCTTCGGGGTCATGGGACGCGGCAACCCCGGCAACAATTCCATCGGGCGGGCGCTGCAACTCGTCATCCACAACGTGGGGGGCAGCCGCCCGGGGCTCACGGACATGTCCTGCCTGGGCAGTCCCATGGAGCACGGCATGGTCATCGTCGAAAACCCGGACGACAACCCCTGGCCCTCGCTCAACAACGACCTGGGGCTTGCGCCGGAAACGGACGCCGTGACCGTGCTGGGCGCCGAAGGCTACCGGGGGGTCATCGCCAACGGCTGGGACGCCAGGGGCGTCATGCGCCTGATGGGGGAACACCTGCGCGGCCTTGCCTGGCAACGCCCCCGTTGGGCGACGGTGCTGGTGGTCATTCCCGGCGATACGGCCCACCAACTGGCCCGCGCGGGCTACACCAAGGACCGCATCCGCAAGGAACTGCTGGAGCAGAACCCCATCCCGCGCGAAGAGTTCACCCGCTGGTTTTCCAACGAGTCATGGGCAGAAGGCGTAAAGGCCTCGCTGGCCCGCCAGCCTGACAGCCCCGTCGTGTACGCGCCGATGGTGGATCAACTGCTCATCGTCTACGCAGGCGGCCAGGGCATGAAGAACATGATCATTCCCGGGTGGATCGGCGCCCGGAAGGCCGTGACGCGGCCCATCAGGTTTCCCGCCCGGTAGGGTGCCGGGCATGCGTTTTGCCGTGTTTTTCCTTTTTACCTGTAATCATTCACCAACATGCAGGAGAAGGAGAACAGTATGTCCGAAGCCGATGATTCCCGTCGTTCGTTCATGAAGGGGGCGGCGCTGGCCGCAGGCGCCATGCTGGCCGGCCAGATGCTTGATGCCCCCGAAGCAGGCGCTGCGACGGCGCCCATTGACCCGCTGCTGCACGGCATCAGCGACCTGCACGTGCATGCCGACCCGGACGTGCGCCCCCGTTCGACCGACGAAATCGCGCTGGCGCGCAAGGCGCAACAGATGGGCTATCGTGCCCTGATGCTGAAGTCGCACGACTGGAGCACCCACGACCGGGCCTATCTGGTGCGCGAGGCCGTGCCCGGCCTTGAATGTTTCGGCGGGCTGGCCATGAACAGGACGCATGGCGACAGCGTGAACGTCACCGCCGCCAAGATGACCCTGAAGACCACCGGCCGGTACTGCCGCTGCATCTGGATGCCCACCTACCAGTCCGCCTGGGACGCCAGCCAGCATGGCGGCAAGGGCATCCCGGTGGTTGACGGCAGCGGCAAGCTGCTGCCCGAGGTCATCGAGGTCATGGAGTTGTGCGGCAAGGAGAACATCATCTTCGCCACGGGCCACAGTGCCCCTGCCGAAAGCGTGCTCATGTCGAAGAAGGCGAAGGAGATGGGGGTGCCCAAGTTCGTGGTCACGCACGCCAGCGAGGACATCTGGAAGTTGACCATGGACCAGGCGAAGGAGTGCCTGGCCAACGGTGCGTATCTCGAACACGCGTACCTTGCGGCGATCTTCGGCCCCGGCACCGCCTTGCCGAAGTATACGCGCACGCCGCTGGAGGAGATTGCCGCCATGATCAAGCTGTCGCCGGAGCGGTCGTTCATCACCTCCGACCTTGGCCAGGCGATGATGCCGTCGCCCGTTGACGGCATGCGCAGCTTCATCACCGGCCTTCTGGCCCTGGGATTCCCGCAGAAGGAAATCGACCTGATCGCGCGTACCAATCCGGCCAAACTGATGGGGCTGGACGTCTAGTACGGGCATGCGTGCCCTGTTGTCGTGTGCAACGATCATCCAGTGCTGTTGCTCCCTGGCGTTCGCCGAAGATCTGCGCACCGTGTCTTTGGCCGAGCTTGAACACATCATCCAGAACGCGCGCGGAAAGCCCGTCCTTGTCGTGTACTGGGCCTCGTGGTGCATGCCGTGCCGACATACAAGAAGAAGCTGGAGGGAATCCGCGCGGAATTCGCGGAAGGCACGCCGCACATGCTGGGCGTTTCCCTGGATGGTGATCATGAGCGGGCCGCGGCGTATCTGGCCGAACAGCCTCCACCGTACGAGAACGTGCACGCGAATGCAGGACTGCTGGAGGCGCGCTGGGGAAAGCCCGCGCCCGTCCTCACCCGTTCGCAGCCGTTCGCAGCCGCGAGAACGGGGAGGCCCTTCGGCCTCCCCGTCACAGGGCACCCCGCCTGGAGGTCGCTGCGAGGTGCTGCGCCGCGCCCGGCCGGAAACCGATTCCTGTCGCCCTTCCCGCCCGGCCCCGAACCGGTGGGAAAAGGCGGAACGGCCCGTCGGCCCCCTGACGCGGCATGTGGTCCGGGCCGCCCTTCGCGCCACCGCCGCATGGCACGACGCGAAGGGCGCGGGCGATGTGGCCCGGAGGACTTCCTGATGGTTTCCTGAAGACGACGGAGGGGGAACGCGGGTGACCCCCGTGTCTACCAGCCGCAGACCAAATAGTCGTGGATGGAATCCGCGGCCTTGCGGCCCGCGCCCATGGCCTGGATGACCGTGGCCGCGCACGGTGATCGCCCCAGTGCAAAGCCGGACGCTCGCAATGTCCGCCCCATCCTCGCCCGCTTCGCGAAAAAGACGCCGGAGGACATCCGGACGGCGCATGTGGATGCCCTGCGGCGTGACCTGGAAGCCGAAGGCAAGGCTCCCCAGACGGTCAAGCATGTGCTCGGACTGCTGCGCCGTCTCATTCGCTACGGGGCAAAGCGTGGCCTGTGCTCCATGCCGGACATCTCCCGCCTGCACTTCGACATGCCCAAGGTGGACAACATCAAGACCGAGTGCCTGACACCCGAACAGGCCAAGGCCTTGTTCGACGCACTGGACGAGGACGAGGACCAGAACCTCGCCGCGATGGTGCGTCTGGCTCTTGCCACCGGCATGCGCCGGGGAGCCTTGTTGGGGCTGCAATGGGATGACCTGGATTTCCGCAACGGGCACATCCACCTGCGCGGTGCCGTCGCCAAAAGCGGCAAGACCACGCAAATCCCCATGACCGAGACCGCCCGGACCATCCTGCAATCAATCCAGCCCACGGGCAGCCCCTACCTCTTCCCCGGAAAGGATGACGGGAAGCGTGTGGAGGTTCGCCGGTTCCTGGACCGCATCCGCAAGAAGGCCGGGCTCCCAGATGACTTCCGCCCCCTGCACGGCCCGCGCCACACCTATGCCTCGTGGTTGGCCTCCAGCGGCAAGGTGGACCTGTTCACCCTGCAGAAGCTTCTGACCCACGGCAGCCCGCAGATGACCCAACGGTATGCGCACCACGCGGATGAAGCCATGAAACGGGCAGCGTCGGTTATAGACGAATGCTTTGCCGCGGCCATCAACGCCGAGCCAGCCACGCCCGCAAAGAACAAGGTCGTACCGTCGGAAACACGTTGGCCGGGGCGCCCCCGCCCCCCCCCAAGTCAGCCCCCAAGTCACACCTCAAGTCGACGGGTGCGACCCGGCATGGCTGTCGTAAAGCCACAGTTCTTGGTATTGCAGGCACCACGCGATGCGGGAAGGGTAACTCTAAGGCGGATCACTCTCAGGCGTTGCGAACGGCAGGTCAAATGGGACGAATGCACGCAGCTTATTGCAACCTGAACACGAACGGCACGCTAACCAGGGTGTTCACGGGGGCTCCCTTGACCTTGCCGGGAATGAACCGCATCTGGCGTGCAGCCTGCAGGGCAACTTCCTCGAAATAGCCTTCGGGGGCGGCAGAGTGGACGGCGCACGCCTGCGGGTTGCCGTCCTTGTCCACCACGATGCGCACCACGACCTGGCCTTGAATGCCCTGCCGCTTCGCGCTCCGGGGGTAGTCGGGCATCACCCGCCGGGCCACGGCGGGCCGTTCGTCCACCTTGTCCGACTCATAGGCAAGGTAGCCCGAAACGTTACGGGGGGCATATCGGGCCACGGCGTGGCCCGCTTCCGGCGGCGGTACGGCCTGCGACCGGGGGTTGGCCACCACTTCGGGTTCGGGGGGCGGCGGTGCGGGGGCTTCGGCCTGCACCGGCGGGGCATCCTGCTTCTTTTTCGGCGCGATGGTCTTCGTTTCGCGCCTGGGGGGCGGGGAAGACGGCGGGGGCGGCGGGGCGGGCTCCGCCGGAGGTGGCGGCGCCGCCGGAATCTCGGGCGGAGCGGGCGCGAATTCGGCCAGACTCACCTCGTAGACGCGTTCCACGGGGCGGGGCGTATCCTCGGCCAGGGTCGCCCCGTACGCCAGAGACCCAGCAAGGCCGCAGTGCAGCGCCAGTGACACCAACCAGTCCCGTCCAGACATGGCTACTCCGAACCGGGGTCGCGTTCCGCGACGATGCCCAGCTTTTCTATCCCGGCCGCACGGACGCGCCCCATCACCCCGACCACGTCGCCGTAGGCCGCGCCCTTGTCCGCCCGCAGGAAAAGCTGGCGCCGCATGCGCACGACGTTGCTCCGCAACAGCCCTTCCAGTTCTTCGGGGGCTACCCGGTACTCATCCAGGAACAGCGCCCCGGCCTTGTCCACGGTCAGGATCACGTGGTCGCTGTCCGTGGGCAGCACGTCCACCATCCTGGTCTGCGGCACGTCCACCTCGAGCCCTTCGGTCATCATGGGGGCCGTGACCATGAAGATGATCAGCAGCACCAGCATGACGTCGACGAACGGCGTGACGTTGATCTCGGCGACGAAACCGCCGCCACCCACGGAAGCGCCCATGTCACTGCCCTCCCATCCCGGCCGTGTCCAAACCCTGTGGATGGCGTTCCGCCTCGTGCTCCACGCGGTTCAGGAACATGCCCGCGAAGTTGATGCATTGCGCCTCGATGTTGCCGAGCCGCGAAAGGAACGTGTTGTAGCCAAGCGTTGCGGGAATGGCCACGAACAGCCCCACGGCCGTGGCGATGAGCGCCTCCGATATGCCCGGGGCCACGGTGGCCAGGGCCGCGCTCTTCTCCGTGCCGATGTTGTGGAACGAATGCATGATGCCCCAGACCGTGCCGAACAGGCCGATGAAGGGCGCCGTGTTGGCCACCGAGGCCAGCAGCGACAGCGAGGAGGACAGGCGCGCCATTTCCTCGGCGACGCCCTGCCGCAAGGCCCGGCGCACGTTGTTGTTCAGCAGCCTGTCCACGTCGCCCGTCCTGGCGATGCGGTTGAACTCGCGCAGGCCCCGCAGCGCCACCGACTGCAGGGGCGAGCACGCCCCGGCGCGCAGGGAATCCAGCGCGCCCGCAAGATCGGACGCGGCATCGAACCGGTCTATGCCCTGCTTGTTCCTGGCATGCGCCGCCCGCAGGCACAGCCACTTGCCGCACATGTAGGCCCAGCTCGCCAGCGACATGAACAGCAGTACCCCCAACACCGCCTTGGCCACGGGCGTTGCCTGGGCCAGGGCGTTCCACAATTGCGCGGTCATGACTGTCTCCTTGTCGGTCGTCGGCGTGCGGGAATGTCCACCCCTGCACGCCCGTTCCATGCATTCTTCCCGTCCGCGTGCGCGGCGTCTCCACCAGCCTCGCGCCGCCGTCCACGTGCCACGGCGCCATGCGCGCCACGGGCGGCGTCCCCGGCGTCCCCAGCGTCCCGGCCTCCCGGACGTCACGCCGCCCCGCCGGGGGCGGCGTCGCGAAAGCGGAAGGAACTTATCTTGACCATCCGCCGGATGAGCGGCAGCCATCTGATCCACCACAACCAGCGCCACCGGTTTCGCGGGCAATCGAAGTAGTGGAGGTCGCCCATGAATTCCAGCCGGGGCGACCACCCGCAAATGTCCCCGCCCTTGTCGATGCCCCAGGTGAACGCGGCATCGCACTTGGAAACCGCGTCGTGCCGCGCGCTGCGCCCCACGTACGAACGCGACAGCGCCTCGAAGACCAGTTCTCCACCGGGAAACGCCTCGGCCATGCCGCGCACCAGGCCGCGCAATTCCTCCGGCGGCAGATACATGAACAGCCCCTCGGCCAGGATCAGTACCGGTCGATCCGGAGGCACCTCGGCGAACCACGCCGTGTCGAGCGCGGAAACGCCCAGCATCCGGTGCCGCGCGTCCTCGTCGAAAAAGCCGCGCCTCCAGGCGATGACCTCCGGCAGGTCCAGTTCGATCCACAGTGCCGCGTTGTTGTCCATGCGCCGCGACCGGGCATCCAGGCCGCATCCCAGCAGGACCACCACACCCTGGGGGTGCCGGGCCAGAAAACGCGCCACGGCCCGGTCAAGGATGCGCGTGCGCACGGCCACGCCCGTCTGCGATATCCAGCTGTTCCGGAACTTGTCGAAATCGTAGTCGATGGCATGCACCATCCGCAGGGCGTAAGGGTCCTGGACGAGTCCGTCGGCCCGCAGGCTTTCCACCGCCCGTGCCCACACGGGAATGAGCAGCGTCTCGCTGACGCCGTTCAGGCCGATCCCGCCGCACCCGCCGCCGGGAAGCGTACCGTCCCCGGAATACCAGGCATCGCAGGCCCCGCCTTCCATCCCGCTCTTCCGCATGCCGTCCTTCCTCATGATGCCGTGCCCTCCGCTACGCTTCCGGAACACCATCGCCCCAAGGGCACCTACCTGTCCGGGGCCGCGCCCGGCGTTCCCGCCCCGCCGGCCAGCGCCAGATGCAGTTCACGCAGCACCATCCTGCAGATGCCGGGGTGCAGCACCAGCCACATGTGGCTCACCGGCGGGGTTTCCAGCACCCTCCACCCGGCGGATGGGGGCGGAACCAGCGCGTCTTCCGGATGGATGATATTGTCCATGCGCGAATACAGGGCGGCGCACGGCGTGGCCGCCGGGGTTTCCGAAGCCTCGAAATCGCGGAAGAACGCCGCCCCGTAAGCCATGCTCTCGTCCAGCCCGTCCTTGCGCCTGCCGAACAGCCGCGCGGTCTTCGATCCCCGGTGCGGGCTTCCCAGCGTCACCATGCCTGCCACGCGCGACTCCGGATGCCGCCGGTCGTGCAGCCAGATGCGGGCCATCAGGCCCCCCATGCTGTGCCCCACCACCAGCGCGCGTTCTCCGGGGAACACCCTGTCCACGGCCAGCAACGCCGCTTCCACCTCGTTTCCGTATTCCTCCAGCGGACGGCCCGACGGGCGCCAGGCATGGCAATACACCCGCGTGAAGCCGCCCCGGACCAGCGCCCGCCGCAGTAGCACCCACACTCCGGCATGCAGGTCCGACCCGTGGATGAGGATCACGGGCGGCAGCAGCGAAAGGCCGGAGGGAACACCGCGCCGCCCGAACCGCCGCAGATGGAAATGCAGGGGCGCGGTGGCGGCGATCAGCAAAAGACCGGTGAACGACATGGCGACGCCCCGCGCAAGATCGGCGGGACCATGCGGCGGCGGCACGGACCGCGTGGAATTGCAGGCCTCGTAGTGGAACAGCAGATAGGTTCCGCAGGAAACCAGGAACACCGGAAGCAACACCGCGAGCACCATCATCGGACGAAACCTTCCCCGCACGGCGGGCGTTCTCCCCCCTGCATGTCCAAAGCCGGAACGTGCGCCAAACCGCGCGCCAGATCATGCGCCGGGCGCAAGGCGTAGCACCGGTAGTGGGCGGTCATGGCGGCGGGCAAGGGCACCCTCGCGAGGACGGCAGGCAGCCCGAAACGGGCGCACACCATGGCGGGCACCCGTTTCATGATGGCGTGCGAACGGGTGACGGCCCAGCCCGCATCCAGGAAGAACAGCCCGGCATCATCGGAAATTCCGTGTACCCGCAAGGCGGGATGTCCGGTGAAGCGTTCCGGCCTCCGGTTGTCGAAGGCCGCGCCTGCCGCATCCAGGGCATCCAGCAGCACCACGCCCCCAGGCATGGCGTGGCGCAGCGCCCCGAGCAGGCCGTGCTTCACGTGGGCGGGCAGCAGGTCGAGCAGCCCTTCCAGCACCACGATGCGCCGCACCCCGGGTTCGCCCTGCGGCATGATGCGGGCGATCTCAGCCATGACTTTCATATTGGGCATATCGGGCATATCGGGCACCCCGTGGCGCACCACGGACGCGTACGCCCCGGCGAAGGGCGAATCGCGCAGCAGTTCCTCTTTCAGGGCAAGGACGCGCGGGGTGTCCACCTCGTGCCACGCCACCTTCGCCGGCATATCCGGATGATGCGGCCCAAGGCGGTGCCAACGCGCGTCGAACCCCGCCCCGAGGTGCCACACCTCGGCGTGTTCCGCCCCGCGCAGGGCGTCGAGCAGCATTGCGTCCAGGATACGCGCCCGCGCCACCACGCACGGGGCCACGGCAGGGTGCAGCGCGGGCAGGTGGTCCGCGCCGCCCAGGGCCTCCAGCAGGTGCTCGGCCGGAGGGTCGCGGAAATCGCCGCGCCAGCGTCCGGCCAGCGCCCTGGCGGACGCATCGTGCCATGCGGTGCGTTCCACCGGAGTCAACGCGGCCAGCGCTTGCCGTGGGAAAAGAGCACCCGCCGTCACGCCGCGTCCTCCGTGCATGCCACGCCGCATGCGGCCAGTGATTCCATGAATGCCTGGGCGGGCACGGCCTCGCCAAGGTAGTGCACGCCGGGCCGGGCCTGCCCCCGCATGACGGCGTGGGCCGCGTGGGCCGCCGAAAGCCCGGTTATCCAGTGGTTTCGGGTTTCCGCCAGCGTCAGCCGGAAGGTCCGGCCCGAGCGCGAACGCACTGCGGCATGCAGAAGGCCCATGGGGCCACGGCGTTCCGCGTCGCGGCGTATGGCGCCGTGTAGCAGGGCGGCTGCCGCCTTGCGCCGCCGGGACAGGAACAATTTGGTGAACGCGAGCGCCAACCGGCAGCGCGGCCCCACCAGCACCAGGCCGACGCGCAGGGTAAGGTCGCGGCGCTCCTCGGCCAGCGGGCGCGAGGACGCGTTGTACATCCAGGTCACCTGCTGGCGCGCGTCGGGCAGGACCGGCAGCGTCACCATGCCGCCAGCCGCCCACACGGGGCGGCCACGCCAAGCGCCGCGCTCGAACCACCCGAACCGCAGCTCGGAAAAGACGTGCCAGACCATGTCCTCGGCGGACGTCAGCGACCAGGTGTCCCGCGCGCCGCAATACAGCACCACCGATGCGGCGGGGCCGTGCGCGTCCTCCGCGCGTTGCAGGGCATGCCGCACGAACACCTCGGAAAGACCGGGCATCCAGCCCGCGGAAAGCACGAAGCTGCGCCCTGCCGCCTCCAGTTCGCCGCCGCGCCCGGCAAGCTCGCCCATGAGCAGGGAATATCCGCCCACGTCCACCAGGTGCGCACCGGCATGCAGGGCCATGGCGGCGGCAAGCGGTCCCGTGCGCCACGACGGGCCGGTGCAGTTGACGATCAGCGAGCAGTCGCGGAAGGCGTCGCCGCTTTCCGTGGCCACGTCGAATTGGCGCGCCTCCGCGCCCCCCGGCAGGGTTGCGGCCAGCGCTTCCGCCGTGCCCCGGTTGCGCCCGGCAACCACCAGCCGGTAAGGCCCCAGCCGGGCCAACTCGGCGCAAACCACCCGTCCGATGTCCCCGCTGCCGCCCAGGACGGCGATTCTTCCGGTGCCCGTGTCCATTCATGCCCCCTCGATGGTTGCGACGCGCACATGCAGCGCGGCCACGTCGTCCAGGGCGTCGCGCAGCCACGGCAGCGCCGGGGTGGTGGCGTGCACGCCCGGAGGGAGCGCATCCGGGGCGCGCAGGTGCCGGTACGCCGTGGCCGCCGCGTAGGCGGCCGTCAGCCCGAAGGTGGTCTCTCCCGTGGCGAAGGCCGTGTACGCCCCCTGCCCGCCACGGCACCGCACGGCCAGGGTCGAGCGGGCAAGATTGCGCACGGCGGTGCTGCCCATGCGGTGCATGGCATGGAACAATCCGGTCAGCGCCGCCGCCCTTGGGTGATCCCACGCGGAAAACCGCCGGAGCACCCCGGCCATGCGCCGGGGCATGCCCTGGAAATGCATCCGGTAGGTCACGGAATCGGCGGGCAGGGGCAGCCCCCGCGCGGCGGAAAGCTCCAGCAGCGCGGCCTCGGCGGAAAAGCAGTGGATGGCGGGCACGCAATCGCCCACGCCGGGAAACACGTCGTCCCGCATGGGACCGGCGTCGTCGGCGGGAACCCACGCCTCGAAGCCGCCGCGCAACTCGCAGACCCTGGGCGACAGTCCGTGCAGCATGGTCCAGGTGGATGCGCGTCCCGCACCTTCGTTGCCCCCCGCGAACAGGCGGACGTGGGCCTCGGCGAAGCGGCCATGTTGCCCGGCGAGCAAGTACAGCAGCGCCGTGCTCAGGCCGGGATTGACTCCCATGCCCGTGAGCACGCGCACGCCTTCGGCGCCTGCCGCTTCGTGCAGTTCCATGATCTCGCGCGCCACTGCCGGGTCGTCGTTGATGTCCAGGCAGTCCACCCCGGCCCGGATGCACGCGGCATGCGCGGCCGTGCGCAACATGGCGAAGGGGCCAAGCGCCAGCACCACGAAGTCGTAGGCGGAAAGCAGCGCCACGAGCCCGTCGTCGTCCGCGCCAGCTTCGCCTGCTTCGCCTGCTCCGGCTGATCCGGCTGATTCGGCTGATCCGGCTGATCTGGCTGACCCGGCCGTCGCGGAAACGGATGCCGCCACCCACCGCCCGCCCCCCGCCGGGGCGTACGGGCCACCATGGCGCGGTGGACGGCGCCCGCCCGCATCCACCGTGGCCCGGGGCATGAGGCGCAGCAAGTCGGCCACGATGCGCCCGCCCGTGCCGCCGCAACCGCCCAGCACGAGGATGCGCGGCGTCATGCCCGCCTCCCCGCCGATACGGCGTCGGCATACGGGCGGACGAACGCCGAGACCACGTCCGCGAACTCGCCGGGATGCGTCTGCACCAGCATGTGCCCACCGGGCGCGGCGGCGAAACGGCAATCGGGGAAACATCCTTTCCATGACGCGGCGAACTCCGCCACGAACGGGTATTCCTCGCTTTCCCCGGTTACCACCAGGCACGGGCAGCCAAGCGGGACATGGCCGAACGCGTAGTGTTCCATACGCCTGACCGAAAGACGGTATTCGATCCAGTACCGGGCCTGCTCCCGTGGGGTGAGTTCGCACAGCAGGGGCGCGTAGATGCGTTCCAGGTAGCGCAGCGTGGCTTCGCCGTCGGGGTCGCGCGCCCATTGGCTGCTGCCGTAGACCAGTTCCTGCGCGTCGGGCGGCGTGGCGCCCGCGACAACGACGCACAAAGGTGGTCGTCCCTGGTCCGCCATGGCCCGCGCCAACGCGTGGGCGACATAGGCGCCATAGCAGTGCCCCACGAGCACGGTGGGACCGCCGGGCGGCAATGACACCAGCAGGGCGGCGGCGATGTCGCCTATTCCACGCAACGGGCGCAACGGCCCGTCCGCGTCTGCCCGTCCGTACATGGCCGATGCCACGCAAAAGGAGGCGTCAAGCCGTTCCGCCACCCGGCGGAACATGGCGGGACGCCCCCCGGCATAAGGCAGGCACAACACATCCACCGCTCCCGCGGCGCCGGATTCCGCCCGGCGCAGGACGGTCCACGCATCCTGTTCCTCGCGGTCCTCGCGGCCCTCGACAGCCGCCGGACCGGCATCCGGGGCATCGCCAGCCGGAACAACCGGGACAACCAGAACAGGGGGCGCCAGGATTTCGGCCATCCGCCCGAGCGTCGCGCAGCGCAGGGCCCGCTCCACGTCATGCCCCCCGCCGAACACCTCGCGAACTCTTTTCGAAAAGGCATCGAGCCCGAGAAGGTCCGGGGCCTGTTCCGTAACGGGCCGCTTCGGGTCCATCGTCCGTGGCTCACGGCCGAAGCTGTCCGCCGCCATGTCCAGCAGCAGCCGTTCGACATCCGCCGCGCATCGGTCAGAAGCTCCGGGGGCCTGGCTTGCCCGGCGGACAGCCGCTGCCTGCCGGGGCGTCTGGAGGGAAGGCATCGGATAGGTATCGGGCATGCACATTCCTTGTTGCGTACGGTTCGCGCCTACAGCGAAGGCACGATGAGGCCCAGGGCCAGCACGGCGGCCAGCAGCAGCACTTGCGGGCAGATGAAGCCCGGCACGCTTCTCCGGTACACGTCGAACTGCTTGCCGAAACACGGCTCAAGCACTTCCCTCTCCTCGATGCGGGCGGTCAGCCAGAGCTGCGCCGCAAGCAGCGGCAGCAGCAAGGCCGTGTATGCGGCCCCGGTGACCAGGACCAGCCCGCAGGTGCCGAAAAACCGCGCCACGACCACGGGATGGCGGACATGGCCGTACGCTCCGGACATCAGCAGCCGGGCCGGGCGGCTGTAGTCCCGTGCCGTCACGGTGGCGTTGCGGCGCATCAACAGCACGTAGGCGGCAAAACCGCCCACGGCGAACGGCAATCCCAGCAGCAACTGGCCCCAGCGCCCCGGCATGGCGGGGAACAGATCCGGCGCCCGCGCGGCGGAAAGGGCGGCGTCCGGCCATGCGCCCAGCAACGGCTGCGGCAGAAAGGGCATGGCGAACCATATCCCCACCACCGACACCGTCATCAACGCGCGCACGGGTACCGGCATGGGACGTGACGTGCGCCCGGCGGCGCGGGCGACGCGCTCGCCCCTGAAATAGACGCGGTACCCGAGCACGCCCGCCATGCTCGCCAGCGCCAGCGCCAGTTGCACGGTCAATGCGCTATCCATGGATGACCTCCCGCCCTTCACTGGGCGGCAATGACGCGGCGGGCACCGGGACACCCCGCGAAACGCCGGTCCATACGGGAAGCACTTCAATTATGATATTGGACTTCATTATCATGAAAAACCCCGAAATTCCGGGCATTACCCGCCCGTTATCCAAAGAAATGACCGGTTACCGGGCACAGGTTACGGCAGGCGAAAGGGGCGCGCTATCATCAGGGGCACTTTTCCTTGCATCCGGGAACCGGTGCCGCACCTGCCGCACCAGGACCGGGCCGGTTCCGGATCGGGCCGGCTCTCCCGGCAAATGAGCTTGCGGGCCGTACGGATGCGGCCTAGCCGTATCTGCCGCAGCCCAACTGATAGCGTTTCGGCGGCATGCCGAAGGAGTCGGCGAACACCTTGGTGAGATGGCTCGTGCTGGAAAACCCGCACTCATACGCGATTTCGGTGATGTTCTTCTCACCTTCCTCAAGCAGCCGCCTGGCGTATTCCAGACGCTCCCTGCGCAGGATGCCGAACACGGTATCGCCATGCATCACGCGGAACACGGCATTGAGCCGCGTCTTGGTCAGCCCCGCCTCGCGGGCCAGTTCCTCCAGCCGGAACGACGAGGCGAAGTCCTGCGATATCTTCCGGTACACCTCGCTGGCCGCGCGGTATTCGCTTCTGGACACGCTTCTGGTCACGCTCCTGACCGGGCCCTGCCGCGCCGAAAGGTAGTTCAGGTGCAGGTACAGCAGTTCCATCTTCTTGCTTTCCAGGAACATCGTGCGCAGGCTGCCGGAAGGCAGCTTTGCGTATATCTGCTGCACCGCGACGCGCAACGGCGGCGACAGGGTGATCTTTTCGAAGAATACCGTCCGGGCTCTTCTGACGGCGCTTTCCCAGCGGGTCAGAAAGGGGCACTGCGTCTTGCGCGCCAGTTCCGAAAGTTCTCCCTTGCCCAGCCGCAACGCCACCGCCTGCAGCGGCACGCCGGGTTCCGCCGTCGAATATCCGTGCACGCGCTGCATGCAGGACACGACGCCTTCTCCTTCCTCCAGCGAGAAGGGCATCGCCCCCGCGCTGCCGTGCGCCAGCTCGACCCTGACCTTTCCCGAAACGCAATAGACGAATTCCACCGGGGCGACATCCATGCAGAACTCGCATCCGTAGCAGTCTTCGGCGTTCGGATTGTCGTACACATGCAGGGTTACGCCGGGAAACATCAGATCCCGCTCCTGTGATACAGGGGGGGCCAACACGGGAAACCAACTTGCCGTCTGGAAAGCAGGCATCGCTTATCCCCTTGATCAGCGTTGAAGCCGCTCTCGAAACATGTCCCGAGGCCGCTTGGCGGCACGCGGCGGGCCATGCCCGCCAGCCGGACGCCGCCCGTTATCCCCCCGTGGCGTCGGGCCGCAACACGGCGGCCCACTCCCTGGGCAATTCGGCGGGCAGTTGCAGGTTGGTGACCACCAGGTCGCCTTCCTCCAGCCCGGAAACCACCTCCGTCGCCGTGGTGCCCACCAGTCCGGTGACCGGACGGACGGGCCGCACGTCCGCCCCGTCCCGGACGAACACCGCGTGCACGTTCCCCACCCACTTGAACGCCGCGTTGGGCACCAGCAGCACCTGTTCCCTGCGGTCCACGGCCACCCTGCACCGCGCCGTCATCTCGGGGCGCAGAAGCTGGACGTCCTTTTCCGCCGGGCGGACCAGCGCACGGTAGTACACGATGTTGTCGCGCAATTCCGGGCCGGGGTGGATGAGGGCCACCGTGCCCTCGAACGTCCGGTCGGGGTACGCCTCCACCGTGAAGCGCACCATGGCCCCCGGCGACACCGCGCCGATGTCGTTCTCGTCTATGAATATCTGCAATTCCAGCCGCCTGGGGTCCAGCACCGTGATCAGGTTGACCACCTGCAACCCGGCCACCACCGTCTCGCCTTCCTGCGCCGTGATGGCGCTGACCACGCCGGACATGGGGCTGATGATCCGCGCGTACGAAAGCTGGGTCTGGCACTGCCCGAGTTCGGCCTCGGCCTCGTCGATGGCATCCTTCAGGTAAGGAATCTTGAGCTTGTATTCCGTTTCCAGCCGCGCCTTGGTGTTGCGGCGCAACGCCAGCGTGTGCGTGGCCACCTTGCTTTGCTGGCGCACGGAATCCATGTCCGCCTGGGCCACGCCGCCCATTTCGGCGAGCGGCGCGGTGCGGGAAAAGGTGATGTCCGCGTATTCCTTGTCGGCCTGCGCCACGGCCATATCTTCTCCGGCTTCCGCTATCTGGAGCGGATAGTTGCGTTCGGACAGCACCAGTTCCTGCCGCAACTTCTGCACGGTGGCCGTCAGCTTCATGCACTCGAAGCGCTGTTCCCTGTCGTCCAGTTCGGCTATCAGCTGCCCCTTGGTCACCGCGTCCCCCAGCCGCACGTACAGGCGCGAGATGACCCCCGTGAACCGGGTGCCCGTCTTCACCACCGCCCCTTCCTCCGGCTTGATGACGCCCGTGGCCAGTATTTCCCGTTCCACGACGCCCCGTTCCACCCGCGCCGTTTCCAGCACCAGCGCGCCGGGTCCGGGGCGCCTGGCGCCCACGGCGGCCACCGCCAGCAACGCCACGGCCACCAGCAACACCCCGGACGACTTCGGATGCCCGGCGATGAACGCCAGGATGCGCCGCGCAAGTTCTCTCCCACGGGAGACCACATTCCATTTCATGCCCGGACAACTCCTTGATCCAGCGTCGCACCTGGGGCGAGGGCCGTACGTTCGACGGGTACGCCGGTGCGTTCCGGCAGACTATTTCGACAGCGGGACATCCCTGAACGCCTGCCGCGATGCGGCTCCGGCCTGCTCCACATGTTCCGCCAGTCCAGACGGCGTCCACGAACGCACGGTGGACTGCATGTCCCACAGCCGTGCGTACTGCCCTCCACCGGCGAGCAGCCCGTCGTGAGTGCCGCTGTCGGCGATCCGCCCTTCGTCCAGCACCAGTATCTGGTGCGCCGCCGCCACGGTGGCCAGGCGGTGGGCGATGAGCAGCACCGTCTTCGACTGCACCATGTTCTGGATCGCCTCCTGGATGAGGCGCTCGTTGTCCAGGTCCACCGAGGCCGTGGCCTCGTCCAGGACGACGATGGGCGCGTTCTTCAGCATGGCCCTGGCGATGGAAAGACGCTGGCGCTGCCCGCCCGAAAGGCTGGCCCCGTTCTCGCCGATCACGGTGTCGTAGCCTTCCGGCAGTTCCATGATGAACTCGTGGCAGCGCGCCGCCACCGCCGCCGCCACGACCTCGTCGTCGGTGGCGCCGGGCCGGGCGAAGCGTATGTTGGCCCTGACGGTGTCGTTGAACAGGGAAAACCGCTGGAAGACCACGGTGATGTGCCGCCAGAGGTCTTCCTCGCGCAGGTCGCGCACGTCCACGCCGCCAATGCGCACGCATCCGGCGTCCACGTCCCAGAACCGGCAGAGCAGGCTGACCAGCGTGGTCTTGCCCGCCCCGGACCCGCCCACCACGGCCGTCATGGTCTTCGGCGCGATGAGGAAAGAGATGTCGCGCAGGACAGGCGTTCCTTCGTAGGCGAAGGCCACGTTCTCGAACCGGACCGACGCGTCGGCGGGAACGGCGGATACCGGAGGGACGGGCAGCGGTTCGTCCGCCTCCACGGAAAGCAGGCGCCGGCCCGAGGTGCGCATCTGGTGCATGAAGCCGCTCAGGTCCACGAGGTCATGGGTCGGGCCGTGAACCCTGAAGGCCATCACCGCCGCGAACAGGAAGGCGGCGAAGGCCGCAGGGTCCACGCGGTCCGTTACACCGCCGGGCACGGGCAGCCCGAAGCCGACCAGCCCCGCGTACCCCAGTTCGAGGCAGGTGAAATACAGGGTCGCGGCCGCGCCCACGTACCGCAGCAGGCCAAGGTTCACGTCGCGGTGCGCGGCCACCGCCCGTTCGTAGAGGGCCGTGCTCTTTCCCTGTATGCCGAACGCCTTGACCACGCCGATGCCCTGGCAGAACTCCACGGTCCTCGACGTAAGCGCCGCCAGTACCCGGATGCGCTCTGGCATGCGCCGTTCAAGCCGCCCGTTCACCCACCACATGAGCAGCGCCGCGGGAACGAACCCGCAGCAGGCCAGCAGGGCCAGCCGCCAGTCCACGATGGCGATGCAGGCCAGTCCCACGGCGATCTGCGTCACCGCGCTGCCCATGGCCGCCAGCTTCTCCACCAGCACGGGCTCCACGTTGCCCAGGTCCTGCAACAGGGCGCCGCTGACCTCGCCAAGGTCCCGCCGCGAAAACCACGAAACGGGAAGGCTCCGCAAATGCTCGGCATAGCGCAGGCGCAGCCGCTTCAGGATATGGAACCCCGCCATGTGCCCCACGGTTACCGAGGCGCCATGCACCACGAAACGCAACGCCACGATGCCCGCCATGCACATCCCGGCGCGCAGGGGCGTCCAGCCCTCGCCGCCGTCCGGTACCCCCGGCAAACCAGGTGCCCCTGGCGCCACGAGTTCGCGCAGGACAAGGAACAGCACCAGGACGGGCAGCAGGGCCAGCGCGCCGTCGAGCATGCGTAGCGCAACGCCCGCCAGAAGCCGGTTGCGGTGCGGACCCGCCAATCGCAGTATCATCGTCAGCATGTCGCCACCTCTCCGACCGGATTCCAGTTCGCGTTGCATTGCGCCAGGTTCCACATGGCCGTGTAGGCCGGGCAGCGTTCCAGCAGTTCGTCGTGGCGGCCAGCGTCCACCACCGTGCCCTTGTCCAGCACGACGATGCGGTCGGCCCCGGCGATGCTCTCCAGCCGGTGGGCCACCATGATCACGGTGCGGCCTTCCAGTACCCGTGCAAGCGATGCGTGCATGCTCGCCTCGGTGAAGGCGTCGGCGTAGGCGGTGGCCTCGTCCAGCAACAGGATGGGGGCGGGTTTCAGCAGTGTCCGGGCAAGGGCCACCCGCTGCCGCTCGCCGCCGGAAAGATTGCCGCCCAGTTCCCCCGCCGGGCTGCCGTAGCCGCCAGGCAAGGCGCCGATGAAATCCGCGCAGCAGGCCTGTTCCGCCACTGCCCGCACCGCCGCGTCGTTCGCCCCCGCGTTGCCGAGCCGGATGTTCTCCAGCAGGCTTTCGTTGAACAGCACGTTTTCCTGGAACATGAACGCCACCATGCGCATCAGGCCCGCCTCGTTCATCTCCCGCACGTCCACGCCGCCCACGCGGATGCAGCCGCCGGTCACGTCCCAGAAGCGGGGAATCAGGCGCAGGATGGTGCTCTTGCCGGAGCCGGACAGCCCCACGAGGGCCGTCACCTTTCCCTGCGGCGCGGTAAAACTGACGCCGCGCAGCACGTCCTCGCCGTCCGCGTAGCGGAAGGACACGTTATCGAACACGATATCGGCACCCTGCGGCGCGCCGGGGGAGATGGCCGGGGGCAGGGGCCGGGCGTCCCACACCTCCTTCATGCGGCGAAAGCCTTCGAAAATCCGCAGCAATGCGTCGTTCTGCTGCAACACCTTGAAGATGGGCGTGCTGAACTGCATCGAAAGCAGCAGGCACAGCACAAGCTCGCCGATGCCCACGGAGCCCCGCCGGTACAGCCACAGCCCCACGGGCAGGGTGAAGAGCAGGGAATTTTCGATGAACACGATGAACCCCGCCCTGGGCAGCGCCCAGCGCCTGGCCCAGCGCTCCACCACCTGCTGGTACTCGTCGATGGCCGCGACGAACTTTTCCAGTTCCGCCACCGACCGCGCGAACGCCTTTATTTCATGGATGCTGCGCACGAACTCGATGATGCGGCCGTTCAGGTTCTCCTGGGCCGTGTGGTACCGTCGGGTCTCTTCCATGTAGCCCTTCGAGGCAAACGACATGGACAGCATGGCCAGCGGAATGACCGCCACCGCCGCCAGCGCCATGCGCACGTCGATCCAGATCAGCACGCCCAGCACGAGGAACGGCATGCACAGCGCGGCGGCAAGATCCTCGATGTGGTGGGCGATGAAGCCTTCGAATTCCTCCACGTCGTCGACCATCAGCTTCTTGAGCCTGCCCGTGGCGGCATCCGCAAAGAACCCCAGCGGCAACCGGGTCAGGTGCCCGGCCAGCCCCGTGCGTATCTCGTACATGGTTTCATAGGCCGCCGCGTGGGCCAGCCCCCCGGCGGCGGTGCGCAACGCCAGCCGCAAAAGCAGCGCCGCCACGACCACTCCTCCGGCCACCAGTGGCGCGTGTGGGCCCAGGCGCCCATCTCCCGCGTATCCATCGACGAGAACCGCAATGACCACGCAGGGCACGATCCCGAGCAGCGCCGCGCCGGCCGATGCCGCGCAGGCCAGTTGCAGGCGGCGCTTGTTGACCGGGCTGAAGCCCAGTCCCCTGATGAGTTCGCCGACCTGCGCGATGTATCCTTTCCGAGCTTCCATACTGACCGCCGACTGTGTTGACCGCTTGCGCGGCATGGAGAGCGGCGGGCAGGACTGCGTGCCGCCGTTCCGGAAAACGGACGCCGCACATGCGGTCCACCCACCTGGCGGCAGGCGGACCGCATGCGCGACGAGGTCTAGAACTCCATCTTGGCCATCACCCCGAAGGTACGGGGCGCGCCCATGGTGCCCACCCGGTCCTGGCCGGGCATCATGCCGGAATTGTCGAAGACCATGGTGTAGTATTCCTCGTTCAGCAGGTTGCGGCCGTAGACGTAAACCCCGTACTCGTCGAACTCGTAGCCCACCCGGAAGCCCAGCAGGTTGATGGCGTCCTGGCGAACCTTGTTGCCGATGTCGAGATAGTGCGGACCGATGAACTCGTTCTCGACACGGGCGAACACGCCGTTCTCGAAGGTGTACTGGCCGCCGAGGGACGCCTTGTAGGTGGGGGCAAAGGGCGATTCGGCTCCGTCGTGGGTGACGGTGCTGTCACCCGCGTCGTCGATTTCGGTATCGAGCCAGCCATAGGAGCCGAACAGTTCAAGTCCCCGGATCGGGCGCACGCGGGCTTCCAGTTCCACGCCCATGCTGTGCGACTCGCCCGCGTTCTGGACCACTGTCGAGCTGCCGCTGTTGATCGGCTGGAACAGTTGCTGGTCTTCCATCTGCGTGTAGAAGACCGCTGCCGTGAAATCCATCATGTTGTCGAATGCGCTGCCCTTCACCCCGGCTTCGTAGTTCCACGATTTTTCCGAATCGTAGCTTTCATCCGCAAGAGCCGCGTTATTCGTCTGGAACCCTCCCGGCTTGTAGCCCGCCGCGACCGATACGTAGACGTTGAAGTCGCGCGTGAAGCGGTATTCCAGGGCCGCCTTGGGCAGCACGGCCGAATAGCTTTCCTCGCCGGTGACATCCACGGTGTCGGCAAGCCCCATCATGGGCGCGATGGTGCCGACGTTGGCGCCCTTGGCGTCCAGTTCCTTGGTCACGTAATCGTAGCGAAGGCCCAGGGTGAGGAAGAGCTTGTCGGTAAGCCCATAGGTGCCTTGGCCGAACAGGGCCGCATTGTAGACGTCCACGGTGACGTCGTTGCTCATGCGCAGGTCCCCGAGGCCGGACATGCCCGTCATGCTGGCCACGTAGTCGTCCTCGAGGGTGTAGTCGTCGCGCGTGCGCTGTTCCTCGTACGAGCCGTACACGCCCGCCACCCACTGAAGGCGCGCGTCCTTGTCCTGCGAGTGCAGGCGCAGTTCCTGCGTGTACTGGTCGTTGTCCAGGCGGAACCTGTCGGAAAGCAGGTCCGCCTCGATGAAGTCCACGTCGTTGTCTTCATCCGACGAATAGCGGCGATGACCGGTTATGGAGGTGAACCCCACGTCGCCGCCATCGTATTCCGCGGTAAGAATCTGACCCAGGGCGTTGGACTTCACGTAGCCGAGGTTTCCGGAATCCGTTTCCCACGGATCATCGTCGAAGTTCTGCAACGTGTTGTAGATACTGTAGTCGTAATTGCGGTTGTAGCCGTTCAGGTTGAAGTTGATGTTCCACGCATCGCTGGGCTTGACGCGGATCTGCCCGCGAAAGTTGTAGTCTTCGCCGCCTGCGCCGGAATCGTCCTCGACGTTGTTGCGGAAATAGCCGTCGGTATTGCGATAGGCACCGGCAAGGCGCACCGCGACGGTTTCCGACAACGGCGCATTGACCATGCCCGTGAACAGCTTGGTGTTGAAGGATTCGTAGGCGGCCGAGGCGCCCGTCTCCCAGTCGAACACCGGCTTCCTGGAGTTCGCCACCAGCGCCCCGCTCAGGGTGTTGCCGCCATACAGCGTCCCCTGCGGGCCGCGCAGCACGTCCACGCTTTCCACGTCGAAGAACTGGGGTTCCAGCCCGCCGTTGACGTTCATGCCGTCGCTGAACACGCCCACCGTCTGGTTGAAGAAATCGGACCCGCCGGAGACCAGCCCCCGGATATACAACTGGGTGTTGCCGGGATTGCCCGAAGTCTCGCGCACGAAGATGCCCGGCGCCAGGCGGGCCAGGTCCTTCGCATCGGTTATCTGCTTGTTCTCGATCTCCATCTCGTCGTAATGGTTGATGCTGACGGGCACTTCGATGAGGCGCTGCTCGATCTTCTGCGAACTGACGATGACCTCCGGCAGCGCGTACACGTTCTGTTCTCCTTCTCCCACCTGTTCCGTGTGCGGCACGGTTGCGTTTCCCGTCGGCGCATCCTGCGCCAGGACCGGGAGTGCCAGCGACACCCCTCCCGCAATCAACGCGCACAGCACGCCTCCGGCCAGCAGGCCCCGTCTCACGACAGTGTTCATGTCCTACCCCTCGTTCGTCTCCAGTTAGAGGACCGCGAGTGGACCGCCCGACGTTGTGCCCCTTCGCCCGGCAAGCCCGTTGCGCCACCGTTCGGGCGGCGCGCCATTTAGAAAATGAAAATCATTTTCATTAATTACGTAAAAAAAATATCCTGGCCCGCCACCCTTCGGCAGCGGGATGTGTCACACGACATGTTGCCGTCCTGCTACGTCTCGAAAAGAACGTCGATCTGCCGCTGAATTTCCCGCAGCAACTGTTCCCCGTCCTGGTCCGGATGCATCGAGAGCCGCACCGGAACTCCGGCGATCAGCAACATGAGCAGTTCCACGCGCACGGCCGTCTTTTCCGGTGCCCAACCGGGACGGAACCGCCGCGTGATGTCCAGCAACTGCCGCCGTACCTTCTCGTCATGCGCCTGCATGGCCGCGGCGATGACCGGGTTCCTGCCCATTTCGGCCATGATGTCGAACATGAGCGCGGACCTGTTCTCCAAGGTACAGTTTCGGATCTGCACGGCCGCCTGCTGCTTGAACGCCTCCGAAATGTCGCCCGTGCTTTCAAGCAGGCGCTCCAGTCCTGCCTGCATGGCGGAAACCTGGGCGTCCACGATGGCGCAGATTATGGCATCCTTATTTTCGAAGTATCCGTAAATATTTCCGATACTCATTCCGGACTGATCGGATATCCGCGCCATGCCCGCCGCGTGAAAGCCATGATCGGCAAAGCATGCCTCGGCGGCGTCCAGCAGTTGCCTGCGGCGCGCATCCGCCCGCGTGTCGTTCTTGCGTGCCTTTGGGGTCCGAACCACTCTCGTCTCTCGTTTTCTTTGTTTTTCTACAATTTCACCACGTTGCGCATGGATTCCCATCCAGCGCCCAAAAAATAGAACGAACGTTCGTTCTTAGTCAACCGGAAAAAATTCCACGCCCTCATTACGCAGGGCGATCCCCGCTTCCGGTGAAACCGCGCGGACTCGCGCCCCGTTTCCAACGGCAACCGCCAACGCGGCCACGCACCGGGGCGAAACCGGCAGTTCCGCCACCAACACCCGCTGCCCGGCTACATGCGCCGTCACCACGGGGCGGGGTGGCGGGGTCAGCGTCACCGCGTCCGGAGGAATGGAAAACCCCGCGCCCACTGCCTTGTGCACGGCCTCGTGGCACACCCAGCAGCGCAGGAAGGCCCGGTCACCGTCATCCGAAGCCGCGATCCAGCGGACCTCCGCGCGAGAGAACCAGCGCCCGGCCATCGCGGCGGCCTCGGGTATCGCGCGCAGTTCCTCCACGTCCACCCCCAGGCCGTATCCCACCCCCACGACCAACACGGCCCGTGCATCCGAATGGGCCAGATTGAAGGCAAGGCCCTCTTCCGCGAGATACGGCTTGCCATGGGGGCCCGTCTGCAGCGGCACCGCCGCCGGTGCGCACCCGAGGTACGCCCCCAGCACGTGGCGCAGCCAGGACCGTGCCCGCAGGCAGCGCTCCCGCAGAAGCGGCGTTGCGTACCGGGACGCTCGCCGCATTTCATCGTCCGTCAGGCAGGTCGCCATGACGGAAAGCGCCTCCCCGGCCCCGCCGGTGGCGTCAAGCGCGCACGTCCAGACGTGCACCTCGCCCACAGCGGGCCATGCCTGCCGTTGCCACCAGTCCCGCCCGTTCCTCCGCCGCAGCATGCAAAACGATGGGGCATCCACCAACTCCGGGCACCCGACACTGGCATCGCCTGCCGCCCGCCTGTGCGAATGCGGCATCACATCGATCGGCAGCCATTCACGTGCTGTAAAGCGTTCACTGCCCACTCGGGACACCTCCATGACTGTACAATACAGGAAGTCCACATACCAATTTCGGAGTATCCATAGTCCACGGCACGATACTGCTGTCAATTGGAAGAATCGAGACGGCAAAAAATCATTCTTCATCCCCATTCGCACCGCCAAAACGGCAACGATGGAGTTTTCATGAACATTCATACTCCCGGTCATCATTACGGTGCGTCATGAAGCGTGCCGCGCATATAAAAAATTATTCCCCAAATGGTAGAGGCTGCCCACTTCCGCACGTAGAAATACCCACATGTGGCGGCAGGCCTTTTTTTTGCCGCGCCAATTGATAACAAATCTCAAAAACTTGGCACGTTCCGGCGCTGCCGGCACGGGAGCACGTTCCTGCCGTCCCCCGCTGCGGGCAGGCACAACAGGCAACAACGACACGGAAGGACACCATGTATAGCCTCAACACCAGTTCCAGCGATCTTCTGGCAGGCACCCTGGTTGATGTCCTGGAGCGGACGGCCGGGCGCTTCCCCGCGCGCGGCATGCGCCACGTGGACCCTGCCGGCAGCGAAGAGGAATTCCAGAGCTACGCCGACCTGCTGCTTGGCGGCAGGCGCACCGCGCAGGCCCTGTACCGCAGGGGATTGCGCCCCCGCAGCCACCTGATCATCGCCGTCGAATCCTCCCGGCGTTTCCTGGAGCTGTTCTGGGGGTGCCTGTTCGCCGGGGTGATACCCGTACCGCTTGCCAACGTGCGCACCCCCAAGCCCGACTCCATGGAGGCCGCAAAGATCGTCGCCGTGCAGCGACTGCTGGGCGCGCCCGTGGTCGCGGACGGGGAAGGCGAGCGCGGGTTCGCCATGCTGGCCGAAGTCCTGAAGGGAAGCGGCGCACCCGTGATTCCCGCCGAAGACCTGCTGGCCGAGGCGGCCATAACGGAACAACCCGACGCCGAGTTTCACGTCCCCGCACCCGGCGACGTCGCCGTGCTGCAATTCTCCTCCGGCAGCATGGGCGCGCCGAAGGGAGCGCAGCTCACCCACCGCAACCTGCTGGCCAACATCGTGGCCCTGCGCGATCTGGAAGGCGTGGACGAGGACGACCGCATGGTCACCTGGCTGCCCTACTTCCATGATTTCGGGCTGTTCGGCTGCCACCTCATGCCCCTGTACGCGGGCATCGACCAGGTGAAGATAAGCCCGTTCCAGTTCGCCCAGCGTCCGTTCCTGTGGATGCAGAAAATCCATGAACACCGGGCCACGGTCACCTCCACCACCAACACCGGCGTCGAACACCTGCTGTCGTACATGGGGCTTCGGGGCGCGCGGCTGCCGGAAGTGGACCTTTCGTGCCTGCGCGTACTGACCGTGGGGGCCGAGATGATCTCCGCCGCCTCCTGCCGCAGGCTGGAGCGGCAACTGGCGCCCATGGGACTTGCCCGCAACATCGTCATGCCCGGCTACGGGCTGACGGAAACCACCCTGGTCGCCACCTGCCACCCCCACGGAATGCCCGTCGAGGCGTATCTCGTCGACCGGCGGTGCCTGGTGAACGAGGGCATCGTCCGCTACGCCAGCGAAAAAACCGACACCACGGCGGAATTCGTCTCCGTGGGCACGCCGGTGGACTTCTGCGAGGTCCGGGTGGTGGACGCCGAAGGGCGGGAACTGCCCCCCGACAGGGTGGGCACCGTGGAAATCCGGGGCGAGAACGTCATCGCCAGCTATTACGCCGCCCCCAAAGCTGGCTCGGACGCCAGTCAGGACGCGAACCAGGACGCCTTCCGGAACGGCTGGTTCTCGTCCGGGGACGCGGGGTTCATGAGCGCCACCGGCCAGCTGTGCATCGTGGGCCGCGAAAAGGAGATCATCATCGTGCGCGGGCAAAACTACTACCCGGCGGACGTGGAAATGATGGCCCTGGCGGGCGCGGGGGACGCCTTCCGGCTGGTGGTGGCGTGCGGCGCGTACGACCCGGCGCAGGCGCGGGAAAAGGTGGTCGTGTTCTTCGTGCCCGCCGACAGGAAGGCCGACGAACGCGCCCTGGCCCCGGCCCTGCTGGCCATGAACGAACGCATCGGCGACCTTGCCGGATTCACCATCGACCACTTCGTCCCGGTAACGCAGGGCGAGATTCCGCGAACCTCCAGCGGCAAGATCATGCGCCGGGTGCTGGCCGACGACTTCGCCGCCGGCGCGTACGCGGAACGGACCGCGCGGATCGACGCGGCCCTTGCCGAACTGGCCCGGCCCGCCAACCCCGCGGAACTGGATCACGACGCCGTGGTGCGCGAGGCGTGGTCGGCGGTGCTGGGCATGGAACCCGGCCAGATCGACCCGCACCGCAGCCTGTTCAAGATGGGGGGCGACTCCATCCGGGCCATGCGCATCCAGGCCCACCTGGAGGACACCTACCAGGCCAAGATGGAAAGCAATTTCTGCTACCTGTTCCCCACCGTGGCCACCCAGACAGCCTACTTCCGCAACCGCGACTTCAGCGTGGAGCCGCCCCGGAACGAAATCGAGGCCATCCTGCAGAAGATCGTCGCCGGCCGGCTGGGCGTCCGGACGGATACCGTCGGCGCCACCGAAAGCCTGCTGACGCGGATAACCAACGTCTCCGACATGCTGGGCATCATCGAAGACGTGCGGCACTGCTTTGAGGAAGTGCACGTTTCCGACGAATTCCTGAAGTTCACCACCATCCGGCAGATGGCCGACCACCTGTGGCCCCGCGTCTTCGAGCCCCAGGCCGACGAATCTGGAAGTGACGGCGAGCGCTTCCTGCCGCTGATGCACTTCCAGGAGACCCTGTACTTCCACCGCAAGGGATTCGTGCGCAACGAGCCCAGCGGACTCAGCTGCTACATCTTCCTGCAGGCCGAAATGACGGGGGAATTCGACCGCGCCACCTTCGACGGCGCCCTCAACTACGTGGTGTCCCGGCACCCGGTGCTGCGCACGGTCATCGACGAGGAGCGCGAACGCCCGCGCATGAAGGTGCTGGACACGGTGCCGCGCCTGCGCACCGCCTATGTGGACATCTCGGACATGACGGAGGAGCGGCAGCGCGCCTACGTGACCCAGCGCGGCCTGGAACACAACGACCACCGCTTCGACCTCGGCGCGTGGCCGCTGTTCTTCTGCGAGGTGACCCGGCTGGGCCGCAACCGCCACATGTTCATGATGAACATCGACCACCTGCTGGTGGACGGCTACAGCTACATGCAGATCTTCGAGGAACTCTTCAACACCTACGACAGGATGCGCCTGGGCGAGCCGTGGGAACTGCCCGAGGTGCCCATGACCTTCGGCGACTACGTGCTGGTGGAACGCCTGCGCCAGCGCACCCGGGAATACCGCGACGCGCTGGAATTCCAACTGGACATCTTCCGCAACCTGCCCCCCAAGGCCATGCTGCCCTCGCGGCGCAACCCCGCCATGCTCGACACGGTGCGCTTCGACACCCTGTACCAGACCATCGAGCCGGAAATCATCAACGCGCTGAACCAGGTGGCCATAGAGCACCAGGTCTCGCTCAATTCCGTGCTGCTGGCCGCCTACTTCAAGCTGATGAACATCTGGTGCCACCAGGACGACCTGATCATCAACATGCCGGTCTTCAACCGCGAACAGTACTTCGCCGGGGCCCGCAAGACCGTGGGCAGCTTCATCGACATCTTTCCCGTGCGGCTGCAGACCCATTTCGAGGAACCGGTCATCGACATCGCCAGAAAGGCCGAGGCCTTCACGCGCAAGCTGCTGGAGGTGCCCGTGTCGTCCATCGAGCTTTCGCGCAGGATATTCGAGCGCGAGGGGCTGCGGGCCACGTCCATGAGCTCGATCATCTTCAGCAATTCCATTGGGATGTACTCCGGAGAGGTCAGCGGCATGAAGACGGTGCGCCTGAGCACCCCGGAATTCCGCACCGGCGCGCCGGGCACCTTCATCGACCTCGTCATCTACGACTACCGCGCGCGGCAGGACGAAGAGGACGCCTACTACTTCAACTGGAACTACGTGCGCGACCTGTTCGACCGCGACTTCGTCGAGATACTCTCCACCCAGTACCGCACCCTGCTTGCGCAACTGGCCGACGCCCACCGCGGCGGCCACGCGGACGCGCCCTTCACCGGCGAAAACGTCATCCCCGAGAAATACCGCGCCCTGCTCGACGAGGTGAACCGCACGGAGGCGCTCATCCCCGACGACACCCTGCACGGGCTGATCGCGCGCACCGTGGCCCGCACGCCCGACGCCCTGGCCCTGACCTGCGGGGACGCCAGCCTGACCTATGCGGCATTCGACGACAGGGCGGACCGCGTGGCCGGGCTGCTGGCCTCGCTCGGGGTGGGCGTGGGCGACTTCGTGGCGCTGTTCATGCACCGGAGCATCGAGGTGCCCGTGGCCCAGTTGGGCGTCATGAAGGCGGGCGCGGCCTACCTGCCCATCGACATCGACTACCCGGCGGACCGCGTCGCCTACGTGCTGTCCGATTCGCGGGCCAGGGTGCTGCTGACCCAGTCGCGCCATCTCGCCGGACTCGCGGAGCACCTTGGCGGCGTGGGCACCATCGTGCTGCTGGACGAGGGCGCCACCGAGGCCGACGTGCCCGAGGCCCTGCGCGGCAAGGTCGTGCTTCCGGACACCGCGTATGCCCCGCGTACCGCCCCGCTGCCCGCGTGCACCCCGCGCGACCTCGCCTACATGATCTACACCTCCGGTTCCACGGGCAATCCCAAGGGGGTCATGGTCACCCACCGCAACATCGTGAACTTCCTGAACTGGGTGCGCCTGGAAATCGGCATCGCCCCGCAGGACAGGCTGGCCCTGCTCACCTCGTACGCCTTCGACATGACCCTCACCAGCAACTGGACGCCCTTCCTGGCCGGGGCATCGCTGCACATCCTGTCCGAGGAACGCACCAGGGACGTGAACAGCCTGCTGCACTTCCTGGGCGAGCGGGACATCACCTTCCTGAACGTGACCCCCTCGCACTTCTCGCTGCTGGCCGGGGCGCGGGAATACCTGGGCGAGCAGCCCGTTCCCCTGCGCGGCGACATGCGCATCATGATGGGCGGCGAGGTCATCAGCACCAAGGACCTCAACCTCTGGCTGCGCCACTACCCCGGCCACCGCTTCATCAACGAATACGGCCCCACGGAAACCACGGTGGCCTCCACCTGGTTCCCCATACCGGTCAACGACGAGGGCCGCGTGGACCTGAACACCGTGCCCATCGGCAAGCCCGTGTTCAACACGCGGGTCTACATCCTCAACCGCGATCTCAAAAGCTGCATGCTCGGCGTGCCCGGCGAACTGTGCATCGGCGGCGAGGGCGTGACCAACGGCTACCACGACAAGCCCGACAAGGACGCCGCCGCCTTCGTGCCAGACCCGTACCGGCCCGGCGAGCGCATCTACCGCACCGGCGACGTGGTGCGCATGCTGAACGACGGCAACATCGAATACCTGGGCCGCAACGACCACCAGATCAACCTGCGCGGCTACCGCATCGAGGCGGGCGAGATAGAGTCGGCGCTGCGGGACCACGACGGCGTGGCCGAGGCCGTGGTGGTCCCGCGCAAGGACACCTCGGGCAGCCTGGTGCTGGTGGCCTTCTACACCGGCCCGACTGGCCCGGCTGGCCCAAATGGTTCGACTGGTCCCGTGCCCGTGGCCGACCTGCGCGCGCACCTTGCGCGCAACCTTCCGGAATACATGATTCCCGTGCATTTCGAGCATCTGCCGGAAATGCCCTGCACGCCCAGCGGCAAACTGGACAGGAAGGGGCTGCCCCCGGTGACCATCCAGGCCGGGCGCATCGACGACGCCTCCGACCACCCCACCACGCCGCTGGAGCAGCAGGTGACCCGCATCTGGGAAGAGGTGCTGGGCGTGAGCGGCATCGGCCTTGGCAGCAACTTCTGGGACGTGGGCGGCGATTCGCTGAAGGCCATGCGCCTGATCATGCGCATGAAGAAGGAAGGCTTCATCGATTTCGGCCTGCGCGAGGCCTTCGAGTACCAGACCGTGGCCTCCATCGTGGAGCACATCCGCCGCCGCGCCTCTCCGGGCGGGGAAGAAGCCGACATGGTGGAACTGACCACGCCGCAATTCCCGCTGGCCCGGCTGTTCTGCCTGCCCTACGCCTGCGGCAACCCCACCATGTACCGCGAATTCGCCGCGCATCTGCCCAGGGACTACGGCGTGCTGGCGGCCAGCCTGCCCGGACACGGCAGAAGCGGCGCTCCGCTGGCTTCCATACCCGAAATCGCCGGGACCTACGCCGACCGGCTGTCCGGCCTGGCCCGCGAAACGCCGCTGTTCCTGCTCGGCTACTCGTTCGGCGGGCACGTGGCCTACGAAATCGCCCGCCTGCTGGAGGAACGGGGAACCCCGCCCGCCGGGGTGGTCATCGTGTCCAGCCCCCCGCCGGGAGTGCAGGGCGGGCTGCGGGCCATCCTTTCCGGCTCGGACGAGGACATCCTGCGCCACTCGCGGGAAGTCTACAAATACGACTTCTCCCACATGACCGACGCCGAGCGGGACGGCTACCTGAAGACCCTGCGGATCGACACCTCGGCCATGCTGGACTTCGCCTTCGGCCCGCAGTTGCGCGTACCGGCGCTGGTGGTCGCCGGGCAGGACGAGGAGGACGCCCCCATCCGAAGCCTGGCGGCACAGTGGGAACGCGCCTTCGTCACCTGCCTGCAATGCAATGCGGGCGGAGCGCACATGCTCATCAAGACCCACGCGGCCGAACTGGCCGCACGGACGGCGGAGTTCATCGACGGGCTGGCCATCGGGGCGGAAGCCCGAGACTGATACCGTCTCCGGAAACCGGCCTGGACGTTCGGGCTGCGGCGGCCACGTGCCCTCGCCGCCGGAGCCTGACCGCGCGGCTGCGGCGGGATGCCCATCCCCATGCCGCGGCCGCGCGGGTACATCGATACCGACGCACCGGGGGCACGTTCCGGCCATGCTCCAACATCCACCCGGCAACGCCAGGAGAATCCAGACGGCATGTTCAGATACACGACCACGGTGTGCAAAAAATGCAACCTGCAGGAAGACGCCTTTCACGGCATCACCATCGACGCCCAGGGTCTGTGCCAGTTCTGCGCGAAGCAGGCCGCCCCGCCGCAGCGCGACTGGCCCCGCCTGAAAACGCTCTTCGAGGATACGCTGGCCGGGGTCCGGGATCGCCAGCCCCGCCCGCCCCATGAAGGCCTGATCATGCTGAGCGGCGGCAAGGACAGCGCGTACATGGCGCACCTGCTGAAGGACGTCTACGGGATGAACCTGCTGGGGTTCATCATCGACATCAACTACGAGTACCCGGAAACCTTCGACAACGCGGCCACCATTGCCCGCAAGCTGGAAATGCCCTGCGTGGTCTACCGGCAGGACCCCGCGCTGATGCGCCGTTACTACCGCTACCTGTTCTGCGAACCCGGCATCCACCAGCAGGATTGCGGGCAGGTCTGCACGTTCTGCGGCCGCTTCCTCATCCGCACGGCCACGGAATTCGCCCGGGCCATGGGCATTCCGCTGGTGTTCTCCGGGCATAATCCGGACCAGATCCTGCTCATGGGACAGGCCGTGGAACTGGAGCCCGCGCAACGGGAATTCATGGAGTTCACCATGGCGGTGGTGGCCGAGGACACGGCAACGGCCAGGGCGGGCTGGCAAGCGGCGCACGGGACATGCCCGGAAACGCTCTTTCCCCGGTCGCTGGCCCCCACGGGGGTGCAACTGGTCTTTCCCTACCAGCACTTTCCCTACCTGCCCGAAACCATGATGCAGGTGGTGCGCGAGCGGCTGGACTGGACGCCCATCAAGCGGTTTTCCAAGACCTACATCGCCTCGGGATGCCGCCTGGTGAAGCTGTGGTCGTACCTTGCCCGGTGCGGCAACACCAACAGCTACGTGGACTTCGAGTTCAGCAACCAGGTGCGCAACGGCACCCTGGCGCTGGAAACGGTGCGCGCCTTCTACGACCAGGCGGACACCGGGTGCGAGGAACTGGCGGAAATCGTTCGCGACCTCGGCATGGTGGACGAGGTGCGGCGCATGCTCCGCGACCGGACGGGAGAAGACGACGAACTGTACCGCCTGCTGGCGTCATGACCCACGCCCGCTCCGGGCGTTCCGCAAAGGAGACTCCATGCTTCGCGACCCCTGGTTCCTGGTCCAGCTTGCCTGCGCCCTCAGCGGCTTTCCCGGCGCGCTGCTGTACCGCGCCTATTTCCGGTACCGCGAATCCCTGCGGCGCCGGGGGCTGCCGCCGCGCAACATGCTGACGGCGCTGCACCTTCTGGGCATACCCACCGGGCACGTCTGGCTGGTGATGCCCTGGCTGCCCCAGCCCCGGCTGGGCACGGATGATTCCGTGCTCGGCATGTTCACCGCAGGGATTGCCGGATCGGGCGGATCGGGCGGATTGGGCGCGCTGGCCGCGGCTCTGCTGGGGCTGGCCCTGGCGCTGCACGCGGGCGTGTACGTGGTCCGCTTCATGCGCCAGAACTTCGCGGTGACCCTTGCGGACTACGCCGCGCCCAGCACGCTGCTGCGCACCGGAATCTACGCGGAACTGCGCCACCCCGGCGTGGTGGCCATGTTTTACCTGGTGGGCGGGCTTTCCATGGCCTCCGGCGCCCTCTACACGCTGGCCATGCTGCCCCTGTTCGTCGTCATGCTGTGGACGACCACCCTCGTGGAAGAACGGGAGGTGCTGCTGCCCCGCTTCGGCGAGGCCTACCGGGCCTATGCCCGCGAGGTGAGCGGCTTCTTCTGCCCGAAATCCCTTGCCGGGCTGGCGGTGTTCGCCTGCTCGCTGGGGCTCGGACTGTGGGGGCGTCCGTGAGCGAGGAAACAATGCTCCACGGGGCGGCCGCCGCCCCACCCGTTCCGTCCCCTGCGCACGGCGATCACGGTGCGCCCGATGTACACGGTGCTCACGATGCCGCCCCCGTCGTCAGCCTGCGCGGCATCACCCGCAGCTACCCCCAGGGCGAGGCCATGGTGCAAGTGCTGCACGACATATCCTGCGACGTGCGGCGGGGAGACTTCGTGGCGCTGACGGGCAGTTCCGGGTCCGGCAAATCCACCCTGCTGCACATCCTGGGGCTGCTGGACCGCCCCACCTCCGGAACCTACCTGCTCAGCGGACGGGACACCCAGACCCTGGACGACGACGCCCGCAGCGACCTGCGCGGGCGCAGCATCGGCTTCGTGTTCCAGAACTTCTACCTGCTCTCCTACGCCACGGCGCTGGAGAACGTCCTGCTGCCTGGGGCCTACAGCGCGACGCCCCACAGGCAACTGCACGAACGCGCCCTGCACCTGATGGAGCAGGTGGGCCTGGCCGACCGGATGCACCATACCCCGGCCCGCCTTTCGGGCGGCCAGCAGCAGCGGGTGGCCATTGCCCGCGCCCTGCTGCACGAACCGGACATGATGCTGGCCGACGAACCCACGGGCCAGCTCGACTCCGCCACGGGCACGGCCATTCTCGACCTGTTCGCGCGGATCAACGCCGGGGGCACCACGGTGGTCATCGTCACCCATGACGAAAAGGTGGCCACGGCCGCGCGGCGGCGCATCCGCATGCAGGACGGCAGGATGGTGGACGCGGCATGAATGCACGGGACAAGGGCCGCGTTCCGGTGCTGGCCGTGCTGCCGCGCGTGCTGCGCCTTGCGCTGCGCACCATCGTGGTGTTCAAGGCGCGCAGCGTGTTCATCGTGCTGGCCGTGGCCTTCGGCGTGGCCGCGCTGACCGTCATCGTGGCGGCCATGGAGGGCGCGGGCCGAAAGGCCGAGGAACTTGCCGACACCTTTGGTCCCTCGGCCATCTTCGTGGCCGGGGGCAACCTGATGTACCAACCCATGGGCAACCGCCCGCGCACCCTTACCTGGAACGACGTGCGGCGCGTGGGCAGCGAACTGCCCGGCGCTGTCTCCGTCCAGCCCTTCCTGCTGCGCGAAAAGATGCCCGCCACCGGCGGGGGCCGCCGCCATCTGGTGGCCAGCGTGGTGGGCACCGGGGAAAACTACCGCGCCACGTGGAACTGGCCGCTGGCGGAAGGCGAGGACTTCACCCCCGCCGACGTACAGGGCGGCACCGGCGTCTGCCTGCTGGGCAGCATGGTGGCGCGCGGGCTGTTCGGCTCGCGCAGCCCGGTGGGCGACGTGGTGATGCTGGACCGCGTGCCGCTGGTCGTTCGCGGCGTGCTGCAACCCCGGAACATCGTGGCCGCCGGGGTGGAACAGGACGACCGCATCGTGCTGCCCGCGACCACCATGGTGCGCCGGTTCAACCTGGACCGCACCTACCTGAACGGCATCCGCATCAACTTCGCCTCGCCCCAGGGCATGGACGGCAACGCCAAACGGGTGCAAGCCCTGCTGCGCGTGCTGCACGGCAGGCAGCCGGGCGATGCCGACGACTTCCTGGTGGTTTCGCCGCTGGTGGTGCTGCGTTTCGTCAGCTTCCTGAAGGGAGGCTTCGGCGTCTTTCTGGGCGTGACGGCCCTGGCCGCCCTGCTGGTGGGCGGGTTCATCCTCGCCAACCTGTTCCACCTGTCCGTGGCCGAACGGCAGACGGAGATCGGCATGAAGAAGGCCATCGGCGCCACCGACGCCGCCATCCTGCTGCAATTCCTGGCCGAGGCCCTGTACCTTACCACGCTGGGGGCCATGGCGGGGCTTGGCCTTGGCCTCGTCATTGCCCGGATGCTGGAACGGCTGGATATGCTGACGCTGCGCCTCTCGCCCGCCGTGTTCATGGCCGCCTTCGTCGCGGCGCTGGCCGTGGCGCTGCTCTTCGGCCTGCAACCGGCCCGGCGGGCCGCGCGCATGGAACCGGTGGCCGCGCTGAAGGAGGGGGCATGACCACGCCCCCAAAAGAACGCGCGACGCGGCGGATGCCTTTTCTCGCGGCGTTCCTTTCCCGCCGGGGTAACCTGCGCATCGCACTGCGGGCGCTGTCCACGCACCGGCTGCGCACCGTGCTCGCCATCCTGGGGGTGTTCCTGGGGGCCTTCATGCTGACGCTGGTGCTGCACATCTCGCAGGCCGTGGGCCTGAAGGTGACCAATGAAAGCAACAGGCTGGGCGCCAACGTGGCGGACGTCACGGCGGGCACGGTGGTCATGACGCGCGGCGACAACAACCGCGCGGGCGGGCGCAACGCGGCCACCCTGACCCTGGACGACGCGCGGGCCATCGAACGGGGGGTCCCCCGCGTGGAGTTGGTCGTGCCGTACGCCATGTCCACCAGGCCGGTGGCCAAGGGGCGACGCAACACGTCGTGCCCCGTGGTGGGCGCCGGGGCCGCGTTTCGCGAAATGCGCAACATGGAGATGCTGTACGGAAGTTTCTTCCGTGAAGAGGACGTGGCTTCCAAGGCCCTGGTCTGCGTGCCGGGGTACGAGATCGCGGCCCGGCTGTTCGACGAACCGGCGCGGGCATTGGGCCAGCGCCTGCGCTTCGGCAGCCGCGAACTGCTGGTCGTCGGGGTGATGGCCCAGAAGGGGCAGGACGCCACGGGCGTCAACGTGGACGAGCAGATCTACGTGCCCGTGACCACCTTCATGGAACGCCTGACCACGCAGGAACACGTTTCCGGCATCCTGCTGCGCGTCGCCTCGCGCGATGCCGTGCCCGGCGTGCAGGCGGCGGTGACCACGCTGCTGCGCGCGCGGCACCACCTGGCCCCCGGCCAGGCGGACGACTTCGGCGTGGCCTTTTCCGAGCAGGTCAACGAGATGCAGGCCAAGGCCATGGAACTGGTGCGCCTACTCGGGGCCATCGGGGCTGGAATCTCCTTTTCCATCGGCACGCTGGGCATCCTGTCCATCATGACCATCATCGTGCGGGCGCGCAGGCTGGAAATCGGCGTGCGCAGGGCCGTGGGGGCCACGAAACGCAACATCGTCGCACAGTTCCTGTTCGAGTCCGTTCTCATGGCCGGTACCGGAGGCCTGCTGGGGGTGGGCGTGGCCCTCGGCATCGCCTCTGCGGTGTACGCGGCGGGAGTGCTGCCGACGGCCTACGACCCTCCCCTGGCCGTGGGCGTGCTGCTGGCCTCCGCCGGGTGCGGCCTCATGGCGGGGGCATACCCGGCATGGCAGGCCGCCCGCGTGGACGTCATCCGGACGTTGCGCGGCTGAACCGCCTGCACTTTTGGGGGGCCGCAGCCCCCCTGCCAATTGTCCTGGCGTCCGTGCCCCTCCGCCCCTTACCCCTCCCCCAAGGGTCACGGTGACGCCGTATTTCCTGCCGAGCACGCTCGCCACCAGCGGCAGCGAGCGCATCACGGAGCGTGTATCCAGCATGTTGTCCTCCAAATGCGAAAAGGCCCCGAAGCGTGGTGCTCCGGGGCCTTTCGTGGCTTGGCTATGTGGGATCAGGCGGCGGTGCCGAGCAGCCGCCAGTATGGTTCGAAGCTGGCAGCCACCAGCGCGCCGAACTGTGCAAGATAGGGGCCCAGGAAGGGGGCGTAGTCGCCGCGCACCCCGATGGCGTCGAGGTGGCCCGCTGTTCCACCGGTATGATCACCGTGGGGTATCCCGCCCGCATCAGTTCAAGGTTCATCAGCAGCCGGGCGGTGCGCCCGTTGCCGTCCGTGAACGGGTGAATCACCACGAAGTCGGCATGGACGCGCACGGCCAGTTCCACGGGGTGCAGGCGCGCCGCCGCATCCGCGTACCACCGGAAGAAGGCGTCCATGCGCTCCTGCACGTGCAGGGCATCGGGCGGGGTGTGCCCCGCGCCGGAGATGATGACGTTGCGGGTCCGGTAGCGGCCCGCGTCATCGGCAATGCCCCGGAGTACGAGTTGGTGCAGCCCCTTCAGGGTGCGTTCGTCCAGCCCGCGTCCATCCCGTACCACTTCTTCCAGAAAGCCGATGGCTTCCTTGTGGTTGATGGCTTCAAGGTGCTCGCGCATGGACTTGCCGCCGATGGTCACCCCGTCTTCCAGCACCACCTTGGTCTCCATGAGGGTCAGCGTGTTCCCCTCAATGGCGTTGGAATGGAAGGTGTACCGCAGCACCATGTCCGCCCGCAGGTCGGCCACCATGTCGGGCGGCAGCGGACGATGCCGGTCGAGCCGCGCCTTGAGGGCGTCGAGTTGGACGAAGTCGATGGGCGGTGTGGGCGATGGCGTTGTCATGGTGTGCTCACGGGTAACATGCAATCACGTCTACAGTCTCGATAGGTAAACGGGTTGGCAGGCCTGTCCAGCCACCTACCACAGGCCGCAATTGGGCAGGACGGGTTGCAGGTCGGGCATGATCTCGCGGGGGATGGCGTCCAAAGCGAGATCGTCCCCAAGGTCGGGCATGTCGTCTTCCCCACCTTCGGGTTCGTCTGCGGACGTTACCCGTCCATTCCCCGTGTCCCCATCCTGCCGCAACAGGGCATCCAGCAGGTCTGCCGGACGATGCCCCTTGATGATCCGTTGGCCGTGCTCCATGAGCGCGGACGGATCGCGCAGCAGGGCCACCATCCCCTGCAGCATGAGCAGGTGCGCCCCCTGTATCCTGCCCCGCTTGGGCAGGTTGGCGAAGGCCGTACCGATAAGGTCGGCCACCGGGGCCACCCTCGGTTCCAAGAGGGGAGACCTAGAAGCGCTCTGGCGCAACCCCAACGAAACGTTTCGTCTCAAGGGCTGTTAGTGCCAAGCGGGGCGCACCGCCGTGTCAAACGGCTCGCGCGTACGTCAGCCGTTCTTAACTCACACGGCTAATGTCTCAACTATCGGGACAAACAAGAATAAATCAAAACGCCTGACCAGACCGCGCGTAGCAACCACAATGCCTGTCACCCAACTTGAGAAACCAGCTTTCTCAACTCACGTGGCGAAATTTCTCAACTGCGCAGCCTCGGCGTGACCGTGATGGGCGGCCCGTTCTTCTCCACCATGCCCTTTCCGGCGCTGGGACTGCATTCGGTGAGCCACGTGCGCTACACCCCGCACAAGGGCTGGATCGACGAGGTCCCACCCGTGGACGGGCACGAGTTGCTGCGTGCGGCCCCGCCCGCCAGCAAGGCGCTGCACATGATCAACGACGCGGCCCGGTAGCTGCCAGCCCTTGGTGGGGTACGCCCGGAAGGTTCGCTGTTCGAGGTCAAGACCGTGCTGCTGGCCAGCGAAGACAGCGATTCTCGCCCCATCCTGTTCCGCAGGGATTACGGCGGACTGAAGGGCTTCCACGTGGCCATGGGTGGGAAGATCGACAACGGCCTGCTCGGCGGGGGGAGCGGAGCATGCGGACCGTGGCGCGGCTGGCCGTGACGGGACTGGCGTGCGTATCGCTCGCGAACGTGGTGACATTCCATCTGGGCAGCAAGCAACTCGAAATTACTGAAAACAACCGGGCCATCGCCTGGCTGGAAAACCTGCCGCCGTCAGACGTGGAACTATGGAGCGGTGGGCAGCCGGTGCTGGAATGCTATCTGCGCAAGCACCCCGGTCTTGCCCGGCATACCTATTTCGGACGGGTCAACAGCCGGTCGGCCGATGTCCGCGCTGCCATAGAGGCTGCGGGCAACTCCGCGAGCCCGGTGGACTTCGCGACCCTGAAGGACCACCCCGGCGCGTGGGGAATGATGACCGTGTTCAAGAATGCGGAGGACTACCGGCAGCCTGCGGAAATCCTCGTGGCGGAGGCTCCCAGGAACAGGCCGTTCCACATCTTCGCCAGTCATTACGACCTCGGGGCCACGCGCGGATTCACGCGGGCGCGGGTGAACGGCCTGCACGACGCGCTGTCCGCGCAGGGGTGCGACTATGCGGTCGTGGAGCAGTTCGACAGCGTGGTGCTGTACACGGCCCAATGCCCGCAGTGACCCTGACGGGCCCGACGGACAGGGAGGGATGGAGTATTACGGCAAACTGGAAATAAAGGGAAAATGTGCTGCGGCAGAACGCGCATGCAGACACCCTTGCTGGAAATAAGTCCTGGGAAGAAAAGATCGGACAATTCAACTGGCCTGACAATCGGCACCATCAGAACGGAGCAGGATGTCATATCAAGTCTGAACTACTACATTTTATATCATGCAGCGTTGCTCTCGCTCACCATCATCCTGCATCACGTATGACGTACGAAAACCGTATGTCCGCAGACAGGCTGTTTGTAACAAAACAGTATTTTTTTGCCATATCGGCAACCTTGCGCAGCACATCGGGATCGCATTTGGCGCGAATCGACACTGATACTTCCGAAATCCTGAAATGTTCGGCATCCTTTTCTGATTCGACATCCAAGCAAAGTTCGGAGATCTGCCTCCGCATCCTGCTTGCGACATACAACATAGACTGGCCAAAGCAGGAAGCAATGGCGCTCAGCAGCAATTCGCTTGCCATCGGTCCCAGGTCTTCCCCGCCATATTCCGACGCCTGGTCAGTGGTCAGATGGTGGTTCCTCGACATCAACAAGAACCGGCACCCTCCGAGATGTTTGGCGGAAACGATCACGCTCGCACCTCGTGCAACCCGATTTCCATGAGGCGGTGCCTACGCCCATGCATCATGAACGGGCGCCCCAAGCCCACCCATCCGATACGCTGAAAGAAACGGGCATTCTGGATCTGGACGATGGCCAGGAAACGCCGTACATCGCCGCGCGCTGCCATGGTTTCGACAGCCTTGCGTACCAGCATGGCTCCTATATTGATCCCCGTCCGGTATTCCCGGCGAACCGCCAGCCTGCCGCCGTACCACACGCCGCCCTTGTGCCTGTAGCACCGGACCACGCCTGCCACCCGTCCATGGGTCTTGGCGATAATGTGCGTCGCAAGGGCGTCATGCTTATCGGCATCGCTGTCTGCGAAAATCTCTTGCTCCTCGACGAACACTTCCTTGCGCACCTTGAAGTATTCGGCAATATCCTCGGCGGATTCCGCTATGCTCAGCGTCACGTCCGCTTCCTGCAGGACGACTTCGGCGGTGTCGCCTGGCCGTGCCCGCGTACGGGCGGAACCGGATTCCGACTCGGTGAACTGCAACAGGGAACAGGCCCTGCACCGCACGCATCCGGCGGTGCTCTCTTCAGCCCGCAGTCCCTGCTCCTTCAGCATGGCGCCGACCGCACGGTACATGCGACCGAGATATTCCGGTGAAACGGGCTTTGCGTGGGCGAGGCAGGAATCCAGCAGCGGGCGCAACGGCACCACCACCGGGTACACCCCAAGGGCCGTCGCGCGGCGGCACCCGGCCAGGATCAACTCCGGATCCTCGCCGAGCCCGAGAATGACGTACGTGCTGACCTTGTTGCGGCCAAAAACGTCCACGGCCTCGGCAAACGCCTCGAAGTACCTGTCCAGGCCCACTTCCGCCTTGCCGGGGGTCATCCGGCGGCGCACCCTTTCGTCAAAGCTCTCCACATGAAGGCCAACGTCGCTCACGCCCATATCCCTGAGCCGGGCGTATAGGGTCTTGTCCTGCAACGGTTCAAACTGGATTTCCACCGGCAGCCCGGATGCCTCCCGGACGGCCTGGGCGCACAGTCCCAGATACAGGGCCCCGTCGTCGGGGGTGGCTGTGGTTCCCGCCGTAAGGGTGACATGCGTCGCATGGTCCATGTCGCGTGCGGCAACGGCGACTTCCGCCAACTGCGCGGGGGTTTTGGTGTGGAGGGTCGCCCCGCTGTCGAGGGAAGCCCCGATGGCGCAGAAACGGCAGCGAGTGCGCAGACTATTATATCGGACGCACTCTTGGATCACCGTGGACGCCAGGCAATCGCGCCCATGCAGTTGCGCGATCCTAGCGTAAGGCACGCCGTCGGCCGTCTGCCCCGCATGGAAGGCCGGACGCGGGACGGCCTGGGCGCGGCACAGGACCCGCCCCTTGCTCTCGAGGCGCCACAATCCGCCTTCCGCGATGAACTCGTAGTCGGAATTCAGTGCGGACTGGCTCAATGCGGGCACCATCAGCGGGTGGCCGTCGATAACGAAGGCTCGCGCGTCTGCGGGACCCGCGCCTCCCCTACGCACAACGCCCAGGTCGTGTATTCTGGCCCCTTGGCTCTGGAGCGCAACATAGTCTGCAAGCTGCATGTTCATGACATTCCGTCCAATGGCATGGTGAGGCGTTCCAGGGAACCGGGGCGGCCGCATTTCCGGTGTGCCTGTGTCGTGGCCCGGAAATTTCGTCTCCCGGGCCACGATGTGCGCCAGGTTACACGCCGTAAAGCTTCTCGGCGTTTTCCCAGAATATCTTGTTCTTCATCTCTTCCGAAATGCCAAGGCCTTCAAACTTGTAGTACTCGCTCCAGAAATCGCTCCACGGTTCATCGGAGCTGAACATCACGCGGTCTTCACCGATGCCCTGCTTCTCGATTTCATCGAAGAGGTAGCGATTGCAAAACCCGACGGACCACGAGGTGTCCGTGTAGACCTTGTACCCTTCCTTGATGAAATTCATGAACTCGGGGATGAACTTGATGTGCCCCGACACGCCGCCGCCGCAATGCACCACGTGCACCTTGACGCGTTTGCCGTAGGCGCGGACGAAGTTGATGGCGTTCGCCACGTCGGAACCGCCGCCGGGACTGGTGTGCAGATGGAAGATATGATCGTGCGCTTCGCACACATCAATGATGCCTTCCCACATCTTCTTGGTTTCTTCGTCCCACTCCGCGGGGTTCCAGGTGCCGCCAAGCAGACACGTGGCCTTGAGCACCTTGATGCCGGCCTCGCCAGCGAGCTTCATGGCAGCCGCGTTGGCCTCCCGCATCTTGACGGACGGGGAAAACCAGATGCCGCCGAGGATGCGGGAGTCTGGCCTGGAACACGCGTCCAGCACGACCTCGTTGAGCCCGAACGGCTGCGAGGGATCGGGAATGCCGTAGTTGGACATGACAATGGCGCGGTCCACCCCGAGTTCGTCCATGATCTTGATTTTGGAGGCGCGGTCATTGTCGCAGTAGACAGTGGGGTTCACCGGTTCCGGCAACCCGTAATACTTGAAGCCGGGCATAAAGCCGATGTGGTTGTGCACATCGAATACCTTTCGCTTTACCTTCTCACCATGGAAGCGTTGCATGGCGGCTCCTTTGCGTTAGACGTTCAACGGGGGGCTAGACGGTCCAGGTGGACAGGATGAGCGCGCCGGCGCGCTGGTGCGCGAGGATGCAGTCAAGGATATCCAGCGGGTGAATGGCCTGCACGCCTTCGATAAGGTCGACCTCGCGCATGCCGTACAGCGCGCCCATGGCGAAGCGGCATGCCACGACCTTGCCGCCTTCCTTCATGATGGTCTTGAGTTGCTTGTTCATCGCCATGTTGCCCGCGAAGCCTTCGTCGCCGACCTTGGGGAAGCCACGGGTGGCGGAAGCCATCAGCACGCCGGGGCCGTACAGCAGGAAGGTGACGTCGTAGCCCTTGCGTACCAGGCGGGTGGCGGTGAGCATGTTGATCAGGCCCACGGAACCTTCGAACGGCACGGTGTGCATGCAGATCAGCGCCTTTTCGCCCGGCTTGGCCTGAATGTCCTCGTAGATCTTCGGGCCGTGGTTGACGATTTCATCGCCTTCCTTGATCACGGGAATGGAAACCATGGTCATCGCGTTTCTCCATAGGTTAGCAGTTGAAAAGAATGATCTTTTTGTTTTAAAGCAAGACGTGTGCCATGGTTTCCTTCCTCGAACCGGCCATCTTTTCACGAGTATTTTCCCGCCCATCCCGTTTGTGGCCCTTTTACCGTCCGTCGACCGACAACAATACTTCGCTGTTTTTCGTTGAAATTTCGTTGTTCAAGACGATTTTTCATGGCGGGCGTGCCCGTTGCGCCGCCCTGCGCGAGACGCACCCCCGGCGTCGCCACGGCATTCCGCGTGGCCATTTTTTTTTCTTGAATGATGACAAAAGATTGCCCGGGCATCGCACCGTGAAGGCTCCGGCCGGTATTCCGCTTGCTAATGACAGATTTCGGCAGACATCTGACAACGCACGGCACAACACCGTGCTTGGAGTGTTCGTATGAGTTTCGATCAGGACGGTACGGGCGGGGCGTCGGACACGCGGAAAGGAGACGCCTCGCGCAACGCTCGGCGCGCCCGGAATTGCCGCATACTGGGGATGGGGGGCTACCTGCCGGGGCAGGTATTGTCGAATGCGGAACTGGCCCAGGCGTTCGACGTGACGGACGACTGGATATTTAGCCGTACCGGCATACGCGAGCGACGCATCCTTGAGCCCGGGCGAGATACTTCGGACATGGCCTTCGAGGCGGCGCGGGCCGCACTGAAGAACGCGGCGGTGCCCGCGGGCGAAATAACGCACATCCTGCTTGGCAGTTGCGCGCCGGACGGCCTTGTCCCCAATACGGCCTGCACCCTTGCGCGCAAGCTGGGTCTGACCGGTCTGATGGCCATGGATTTCAACGTCGCCTGTTCGGGCTTCCTGTATGGCCTGTATCTGGCGCGGGCCATTCTGCTTCTCGAGCCGCACGCCAAGATTCTGCTGGTCACGGCGGAAGCCATGTCGAGGATCTGCAACCCCGAACGGCGCGACGTTCGCATTCTGTTCGGCGACGGGGCCGGGGCCGCCGTCGTGGCGGCGGAAACGGGAGCGGGCCCGCGCGTCGAGGACGTGCTGCTTTCCGCGGACGGGACGCACGGCGAAATCCTTGCCGCCAACGGGGGCGGCAGCCGTTCCGCATACGCGGCCGCGACGCAGCCCGTGGGTGAGGACTATTTTTTGCGCATGAACGGGCGCGAGGTGTTCAAGCACGCCGTGTACAGCATGGTACAGATATGCCGACGCATTCTTGCCGACAACGGGCTGACCGTGGACGACGTGGACCTATTCCTCCCCCACCAGGCGAACGCACGCATCATCGACGCCGTGGGTGAACGCCTTGGCGTTCCCGAGGCCAAGACCCACCGGTACATCGAGTACTGTGGCAACACATCGGGCGCATCCATTCCGCTGGCCCTAGAGGACGCACTGCGTCAGGACCGCCTGCCCTCGGGCGGGCGGGCGCTTCTCGCCAGCTTCGGTGCCGGTTTCACCTGGGGGGCGGCTTTGCTGCGGGGCTAGCCCCCAGCGCCCTGGCCGCAACATGGACGAAAGCCATGACGCACCACATGACAACTCCCGCGCTTCCCACCCCCGCGCATGTGAAGGTCGGCAACGCCACGGGCGAACTACACTTTCCCTACGGCACCGGAACCCCATGGCCAGGCGTAGTGATCCTGAACAGCAGCGCCGGGGTATGCGATACCCGCGAGAGGTTCTACGCGCGCTTTCTTGCCGCCCGGGGCATTGCCGCCCTGGTGGTGGACAGCTTCACGTCGCGCGGCATCGGGCAGACCACGGCCGACCAGAGCCTGTTCGACGACATGGACATGGAGCGCGATGCCTACGCGGCCCATGACCTGCTGGCGGCGGACCCACGCATCGCCCTGGGCAACATCGCGGTCATGGGGGTGTCCAAGGGGGGGCTTGCGGCGCTCAACACCGCCCTGCTTGTACGGCGTCACATGTTCGACCGGCCCCGGCACGATTTCAGCGCGCGCGTGGTCATCGTCCCACCGGCGCACCTGCAGCACCGCGACGCCCGCACCGACGGGCGGCCCATGCTCATGCTGCTGGCCGGGCATGACGACTACACCGGCGTCGCCGGACCCGTGGAGTATGCCCGGCGCATGATCGCTGCGGGCAATCCCGGAATCAAGGTCAGGGTACACGAGGGCGCGCACCACGCATTCGAACGGACCGGGCCGCCGCTTTACCTGCCGGGGGCGGAGAACTTCTCGCACCGGCTCTTCATGGTGGAGGATGACGGAAGCATCACCGACGAAGCCGGACACCACATGGGTCCTCAGGCCTTTTCCGCGTCGCGGCGCACATACGTGGTCCTGGGCGCGCACGCGGGGGGCGGAACGGACGAACTCAAGGAAACGGTCGCGACGGAGATCCTGCATTTTCTGGTGGCCGCCGCACGGTAGCCATTCCGCCGGGCACATGCCGAAGCGGATATTTCACCTTCGTATTTCACGAGGATATACATGGAGCAGAATATGAAAGGTCTTGAACGGAAGCAGGATGGGCAGGAGATGGAGGCGCCCGCCACCGGCGTGCCCGGCTCGGCCGGAGAGCGCCATGATCGCCCTGGCAACATTGATCACCATGATCGACTTGACCGCCTTGAAGCCTTGTTGACACAGGGAATGGCGGGAATCGCCGCGTCTGTCGGCGAACTGAAGGCCGCTGGAACCCGGCCCGCACCGGCTGTGCAGGGTGGCGGACTGCCAAGTCCGCACGTGGAGCAGCGCCTGACCGTATTGGAGGAAGGTTTCGCCCGTATGTGCATGGTGGTGGGGAGGCTTGACCAGCAGGTGCAGGCGTTGCTTGCCGCCAGCGAAGACCATGAGTGAGGTTTCACCCTTGAACGGCGGCTCCGTGGTCGGGCAGGCGATCATCGCCGTGGATCCGTCGCGCTGTCTGGGCTGCCGCCAGTGCCTGCGCTTCTGCCCCCGTAACGCCCTGGTGGTGCGTAACGACCTTGCCCAACTTGCGGATGCGTCCTGGTGCGACGGGTGCGGGCGCTGCCTGGGACACTGTTGCGCCGACGCCTTGTCCCTGACGCCTTGTCCCTGACGCCCAGTTCCGGCGCGCCTGAACGCGCACGGGACGGCTCCGGCCACTGGCCGGATCAATCCGGTTTGTGGATGTTCAGCTTCTTCAGGCGCGAAATGAGCGTGGTCGGATTTACCGCCAGCAGCTCGGCTGCGCCGCGAGGCCCGTATATCTTCCAGTTGCTCCGGCGCAGGGCTTCTTGCATGTTCGCCACCTCGAGTTCGCGGAATTCCTTTTCGGTCAGCAGCCGCTTTCGCTCCGGCCGCGTGTCGGGGGCGTTCTTCGCTTCCTTCTCCGCCTTTGGGGACAGGAGTTCCTGCAGCACCTGATCCGGCTGGGACGTAATGACTATCCGCTCGATGATGTTCTGGAGTTCGCGGATGTTCCCTGGCCAGTCGTGCTCGACCAGCGTCTGCATGTGAATGCCGTTGAGGCGTATTTCCGGGCGGTTGAGCTTTTGCGAACTCAGCTTGATGAAATGATTGGCAAGCAGGGGGATGTCGCCCTTGCGCTCGCGCAACGGCGGCACATCAAGGGGGAAGACCTGCAGTCGGTAGTACAGGTCCTCGCGGAATTGCCCGGCCTGAATGGCTGCGACCAGGTTCTGGTTCGTCGCCGAAATGATCCGCACGTCCACCTTGCGGATGATGTCCTCGCCCACCCGCTTGTATTCCCCCTCCTGCAGCACGCGCAGCAGCTTGCTTTGCAGGGCAATGGGAATCTCTCCCACCTCGTCCAGGAACAGCGTGCCGCCATCGGCGGCCTGGAAGAAGCCGATACGGTTCTTTATGGCCCCGGTGAACGCTCCGCGCGTGTGGCCGAAGAACTCGCTCTCGAACAGTTCCCTCGGGATGGCCGAACAGTTGATCTTGATCATGGGCCGACTGCTGCGGGCGCTGTGATTGTGGATTTCACGCGCGATCATTTCCTTGCCCGTTCCGGATTCCCCATAGACAAGCACGTTCGCGTCCGTGGGGCCCACCATGTGAATGAGCTTGCGGATCTGCTCTATGCCCTGGCTTTCACCGATGATGCCACGAAACGACTGCGCCTCGTTGATTTCCTCGCGCAGGTAGGCGTTTTCGAGTTCTATCTGCTGTTTGAGTCGCGTGATGGTTTCGAAGGCGCGCGCGTTGGCGATGGCGTAAGCAAGGTGGTCGGCCACCATGCGCAGCATGTCGATGGCCCCCTGTTCCAGCGTCTCGCGGGTGAACACGGAAAGCACTCCGAGCACCTCGTCACGGCAGATCAGCGGTTGCCCGGCAAAACTCTGGATGTGTTCCCGCCGTATCCAGTCGGGGGCGCTCACCCACGGGGAGTCTGGCTCGACATCTATGATCTCGACGGGCTTTCCTTCTTGGGCGATCTGCCCCACCTTGCCGATGCCGAGGGGAAAGCGGCTGAACGTTCCGTCAAGGTGTTCCCACGTGACATCGCCATGCAACGATCTTCCGGCGCTGGCCATGAGATGCAGGCACCGCTCCTTGTCCCCGCACCGCGACGCGAAGCGGCAATCCACGCAACGGTCGCTTTGCTCCAGAAGCCATATGCGCACGAGGGCGACGCCCGATGAAACCTCCAGGGCCTTCACGGCAAGGTCCAGCACCACGCGCACGGAATGATGCTGCGCCATTTCCAGCAGCAACCGCTTCACACTCACGAAGCCGAACAGTGCCATGAAGCCACTCCCTTGGCGGATTGTCAGGGCGCGCCAAGGCGCACCCGCAACGGCCGTGCATCCGGGTAGCGCGCCCGGTGTTCACTCGTTGGCGATGTTGCCCGTCATCTCAATGGCCGCTCACTCCCTGCCCCTGCAACGCGAGGATGACCCGGCGGCGCAATTCCGTTACCGGCAATGTCGCCCGTTCGCGCAGCCGTGGCAGATTGACGGAAATGACATCAATGACCCGTGCCGGTTTCTGCGAGATGACCACAACGATGTCACTCAGGACCACTGCTTCCTCCACGTCATGCGTCACGAAAAGGATCGTGTCGCGCCGCTGCATCCAGAGTTCCGTCAGAAATCTTTGCAATTGCAGCCTGATCTGGCAATCGAGCGCGCTAAACGGCTCGTCCATGAGCAGCATGTCGGGCTCGGCCACCAGCGCCCGTGCAATGGCGACCTTTTGTCGCATGCCGCCGGACAACGCGCGCGGGTATTGGGCGCTGCACCCCCCAAGCCCGAACACCCGCAATATGCGCATGACGCGCGCGTGGCGTTCCTTGTCGCCCATGCACCGAAGCTCAAGCGGCAACGCCACATTCTCATACGTAGTGCGCCAGGGAAGCAAGGCAAGTTCCTGGCTTACCATGCCTATCGCCTTTCGCGATAGGTCCGGCGGGGCTCCGTTGATGCGGATGTCGCCGGACGTGGCAGGCTCCAGACCGGCAATGATGCGCAGCAGCGTTGTTTTTCCGGAGCCATTGAGCCCGACGATGGAAACGAACGACCCCGCGGGCACGTCCAGGTTCAGGCCGGACAGCACGACCTGGGCGGCCGACGACCTGGAAGGGCCCGGATATTCCTTGAAAAGATTCCGTATGGACAGGCCGGACGCCATCATTGCCACCTCAGCAGCCGTCTGTAGACCCGTCCGAGCGTCCACTCCATCGAGAGCCCGGTGAACCCGATGGCGGCCATGCCCGCCACGACCATGTCAAAACGCTGCAAGTCGCGTGCGCTCATGATCATGTACCCAAGGCCATACCCTTGCCGTACCCCGGTGAATTCCGCCGCCACAAGCGTCATCCATCCGATTCCCATGCCTAGCCTGACGCCGGTGAGAATCGAAGGCATGGCCCCCGGCAGCAGCACCTTGAGCCATATGTCGCTCCTGCCGCCGCCCATGGCGCGCACGGCTTCCACCAGCCCGGAATCAACCCCCAGCACGCCGGAGCACGTTCCCAGCAGCACAGGAAAAAACGCACCGAGAAAAATGAGAAACGCCGCCGAACCGAAACCGATGCCAAACCAGACGATGGCCACGGGTATCCAGGCAAGCGGGGGAATAGGGCGCACGAAATCGACCAGGGGCATGAGCGTGGCGTGCAGACGACGGCTTGCCCCCAGGGCGAGGCCGAGCGCCCCGCCCAGCGCAACGGCCAGAAGCACGCCTGCGCTTACCCGCCACAGGCTGTACAACACGTGCCAGTGCAGGCGATACCCTGGCGGCATCCCTGTACCGCACAACTCCGCAAAGGCCATGACCACCTGCACCGGCGAGGCGGAGTGCCCTGTCGGCGAGGTCCCGGTCATCATGGCCAGTTGCCAGAGACACAACACCAGGGCCACCGGCCCAAGCGCGCGGAGCCTGTATCTCATTGGGCGGCCCTGTCCGGGGCGCCCTTCTTCGTTTGCAGCACCTGCCTGGTCAGCGCGGACGGATCATCGGCGTTGATGTAGCCGATGGAATCGAGAAAGCGCACATACTCCTCCTCTCCGCCAACGCTCAGTTCCGTTGTGTACGTGACATGCTCCAGGGCCGTGCGGACAACGGTCTCATCCATCCCGGTGTGCTTCACGGCGATGGCCACGGCTTCATCGTGATGCTGGGCAATGAATTCCGTGGCGCGCTGGTGCGCGCGCAGCATTCCGCTCACCACGTCGGGATATTGGCTCGCAAAGGCGTTGCTGGTCGCCAGCACGCAGCAGGGATGCCCTTCCCATATTTCGGAGGAACCGTGCAGGACACGCCCCACTCCCGCGGCCACGGCCTTGGAGGGGTAGGGTTCCCATGCCACGAAGCCGTCGATTTCACCTGCCTGCAACGCCGTCAGCATGTCCGGCGGCGACAGCACGATGGCCCTGATCGTTTCCCCGGCAAGGCCAGGCAGGCTGGCTGCCTTGCGCAGGAGAAGGTCCTGCACGGAACCGTTGCCGGGAATGGCCACGATGCGCTCGGGCTTGTTGCCGGGCTTCCACCCGGTGGAGACCACAAGCGCCGAGCCTTCCGTGTTTGCCTGCGCCTGCGCCTGCACCTTCGCGGCGCCGCGCGCCACGGCAAGGGTAACCGGCGCCTCGCCCACAAAGGCTGCGTCCAGGCTGCCACCAGCGAACGCCGCCATTACTTCCGGCCCCGCGCGAAACGCGCCGACAATGTCGACCTCCACGCCTTCCTGGGCATAGAACCCCTTGTCAACGCCAACCCACAGCGCAAGGTGATGCAGGTCGTTCTGCAGGTAGGCCATGCGCACCCGATGCGGTCCGGCATGCGCCGGAAGGGCCAGGGCCGCAAAGAGCACCGCGATGAAGGCGAAAACGATCAGCATTCCGAGGGTGCGCGATGCATTCCACGCGCCACGCGCTAGTAACATGACTACCTCCGCAGTATTTTTTGAAAGTCATCAGTATGGCGGGCCAACAAATATTTTCCCCGTGGCGCATGGCTTGCACACCAGAACGGGCATCCCGAAGCCGGTTCGGAGGCGCGCGCCTCACTGGGGCTGCATGCAGGGCATGTACACATGAATCCTCCCATGCCTGTTCCATGCGGCCTGAAGCGCAGGGGACCCAAGTCCCCTGTTGCGTTCGTTCAACGCCCCGGAAACCGGGTGCTCCTGAAACCCCGCATCCGAGAACCGGGAAGACACCAGCGCCTGGTCCGCGCAGGCCGTGGTGACCAGCATGTAGACGGGCGCGGCGTGGGCAGCGCAGGCGGTTGCCAGTTCCCCGACGGCCCCAGGCGGCAGATAGTCTGGAACGTTGCTGAGATATATGAAGTCGTGCCGCCCATTCCGCCCGTCCTTTCCGTGTCGCCCGTCCCGCCCGGAGAGGTAGGAGACGATGTCGCTGCATGTGCAGGAAATGCGCGGAAGAAGCCGTTGCACGGCGTCAAGCGATGTTTTCTTGAAGAAGCAGTCTAGGCCGAAGCGCTGCCCGAGGGCTTCCTGCACCTGCGTCAGGGTCAGGGCAATGCCGCGCCGGGCCGAGTAAGCGTGCAGTTCGGGGAACACCAGCGCGGAAAACCATTCCAGCAGTTCCTTCGGGCTGCGGCTACGCTCCACGGCGTCCCGCAAGCTCTGGAAATAGTCGAGCTGAAAGGAGGCGAGATCCACGTAGGCAGCCTCTTCAAGTTCAGGCAGCACGGAAATTCCCTCGAGCAGCGCCATCCCCGAACCGCCGACAAACACGGGCCGCCGCACTCGTGAGGGCAGCGCGCGCAGGGCCATGCGCAACACGGCCGTGTCCTCGTTGGGCAGATAGAAGCGGCTGCCGCCGCCCCAGTCTGGAGCGCAGGCGGTCATGGCCGCCTCGCGGAGGCGAAGGGGCCTGCGTTGAAATCCCATAACTGCGCGCTCTCCGCCCCCTGGCGCAGCAGCACGTCGGGCTCTTTCCGGAAGTGGCCTATCCGCGCCGTGACAATGCCGTGCGCGCGAAAGTGCGCTTCCACCGCGGCTTCGTTTTCCGGCGGCACGGCCAACAGAAAGCCGTATGACATGAAGGCGAGAAGCCACGACGCCAAGGTGGCCCCCGGCGCTGGCGACACCCTGTCTACGTCGATCTCCACGCCGATCCCGGAGCCTTCGGCGAGCATCACCGCGGTGCCGGCGATTCCCGCCATGCTCACGTCCTTGCCCGCACGGACGAAGCCCGCCTCGGCCACTTGCGGGAGCAGATCGAGATGTGCGGGCAACAGGGGGTCGTCCTCTGGCAGCGTGCAGTTCCAGAATCCCATGTCGTCCAGCCACTGGCCGTTGGAGCGCGTGACCAGCATCAGCAGGTCGCCCGGGCGGGCATCGAAGCTCGTGATCAGGCTGTTGGCCCGCCCCAGGATCGCAAGGGCCACGGAGGTGTCGCCCTCGGTGCGCAGAATATGGCCGCCGACGACCGGCACGCGGTACCGAAGCGCGGCGTCACGCATTCCCCGGGCGATTTCGCGGGCCGAATCCTCGCTCGGCGTGCCTATGACGTCGACCATGGCCAACGGGCGTCCACCCATGGCGTAGATGTCGTTCACGTTGGCTAGCACGACGCAGCGTCCGGCAAGATAGGGATTGGAACGCACCATGCCCGTCACCACACCTTCGGCCGCCAGCAGCAAGTGCCCGTCGCCATCGGCCAGCGCCGCCGCGTCGTCTCCGTTCCGGATGCCGAACGTCCGGGCGAGATCGGCGAACACCTCCGCCACGGGGCCGATATGACACTTGTTCCGGAATACCTCGGAGTTGCGAAGGGAAACGGCAAGTTTCCGCATGTTCGTCATTTCGTTCACGGCGCATCCCCCGGTATGTTGCGCAGGGCGAGCACCATGCCCGCCAGGGTGTCGAGGCCGCTGGTATGCCCCAACGCGGCGATGGATGGCGTCAATGCCGCCGCGCGGCCGACGTTGCCGCAATGCACGGCGTACAGCCAGTCCGCCAAGGGGCGCGCTATCCGGCCCACGGCAGAGCAACGCAGCAGAAAGGCGGAGAAGCGCGATGTCCGGGCATCCGCCATGGTCACCGCCTTTTGGCCCACATACGGCGGCAACACGTCCTTCTTTCGGCTTTGCCCGTGAAAACGCAGGGCGGAAAGGACACCGGCCAGGAAATCGTCCCCGGCGGGAGTCAGCCCCGCGCCCATGCCCGCCAGCGCTTCCGCCGCCCGGCAGAACGCCTCCCAGTCGGAACCGCGGAGGGCCGCCGCCATGTGGCTCGCCACCCTTCGCCCTTGGTCGGCCAGACCGTGCTCAAGGACGCCATCCTGATGCAACGCCGCCGCGCGGGGAGCGTGGCCGGACCCTGCTGAGAACAGCGCGTGGAACATCCCCTCCGACAGCGTGACGGAGGCGGCGGCACACGTGGCGGTCAAACACAGGCGACGGGCCTCCCCACCAGCCATGGGCCGGGCATGGACCGGGGGGCTGTATAGCCGGACCCCACGGAAGCTCACCAGTCGGCGCCCCCCGTGAAATACGCCGTCCGTCGTCACCGTGAGTTCCCACCCGATCTCGGGGCGGGGGGAAAACCCCTTCCAGAGAATGCTGTATGGATGGGGGGGCAGCGTGGTGTCGCCCAGTGTCAGGTACTCGCCGTCATCCGTCACCAGATGGGCCGAGTTCGCGAACAGCGCCGCGATCCTGCCGCGCCGCTCCGCCCCGCCGAGGGCGGCAACGGAACAGCCAAGACTCCCCGCCACCGGGTGCGCGTTCATTCCGTCACGGACTCCAGCAGCAACCCCTCAAGCCCAGAAAGCTCGATGCGCGCGTCGAGTTCCTTGATGGCCTGCGTAAAGCTGCCCTGGCAGAAAGGGCACATGGTCACGAGCATATCCGCCCCGGTGTCGATCGCCTCGGTGACGCGGTCGCGGGCGATTTCCGCAGCCATCTGGGGATAGTTGGCCTTTACGCCGCCCCCAGCGCCGCAGCACCGGGATTCCTCGCGGCTATTCGGCATCTCGACCAAGCGAATGCCAGGGATGGCCGCCAGTATCTCGCGCGGTTCGTCGAACAGCCCTTGCGATCGCCCTACGTGGCAGGGGTCGTGGAATGTTACGGTTTTCTCCACGCGCTTCACCGGCTTGAGTTTTCCCTGTCGGATGAGGCGCACGTAAATCTCGGAGAAGTGCAGCACCTCCGCGTCGAAGGGTTTGCCCAGTTTTCTGGCCCAGACCGGGTAGTCGTGCTTGAGGGTCTTGGAACAGCCTCCGCAGGGAGTGGCGATTTGGCGAGCTCCGGTGTCGGCGAACATATCCAGGTTCCTCTCTATAAGCGTCTGGGCCGTTTCGAACTGCCCGGTGCGCAGAAGCGGGCTGGAACAGCACTGCTCATGGCCGCCAGCATAGGCGTAGGGGATGCCGAGCCGGGTCAGGATGGTGACGCCGATCTGCAACATCGGCGGCATGCGGTAGGAAGCGGTGCAGCCGCCGAAAATGAGGATATCGGCTTGGTCCGTCGGAGAGTGTTCCGGCAGCAGCCACTGTGACTGCTTGGTAATGGGCTCGCCATAGGGGTTGCCGAACTCCTCGGCCAAGGCCCGCAGCTTCTTGTGGGCGGGCATGGGGCCAAGCCTCTTGCTCACGATTTCGGCACGGGCACGCTCCCAGAGATGCACCAGGGGAATGGCCGTCTGGCAGACGCTCTGGCAGCGTTCACAGGTGGTACATCGGTAGAGGCGGTCCACCCACTCCGGGGTCAGTTTCGCCCGGCCGTCGTAGTAGTCCTTCAGAAAATGGACTTTCGCCCTGGGAGAGAATGTCTCGAACCCGCCACCGAAAGGGTAGGTGGGGCAGACGACCTTGCAGTACCCGCACCGGGCGCAGGTATCCACCGCCTGAGACAATTCCTTCATCGAATATTCTTCCGCATGTTCGCGGGCATGGCCGCATGTGCTCATGGAGTGCTCCGTGCGCCTCAACTGGCCTTGGGGCGGGTGTAGGAAAGCCTGGCCGACAATGGCGCGATGACGGCTGTACCGAAAAGGATGAGCCCCGACAGGCTGACGAAGGGCAGGAACGGAAGCCCCGGCCCCTTGAGCTTCCCCGGATTCAGAAGCCCGTGGGGGTCCAGCGCATCCTTGCGGGCTTTCGCGTGCGCGAACTTCTCCTCTCCGAAAATCCGCTTCGCCATGCCGGCAAACCACATGCCCGCGGCATACCCCCCACCGCCATGCCGGGCAGCGATCCGCAACGGAATCATGGCCTTGGCCATGCGCAGGGGGTACAGCAGAGTGCCCGCGTCATCGAGAATGTAGATGAGCACGGCCATTCGCCCGCCCCGGACCGCAAACGCCTCAAGGCCTAGCTCGTCCTTGGGCAGCGCGGTCACGATGTCGTTCCAGCAGGCGGCGAATCGTTCGAGCGGGATATAGAACTCGCCCACCAGGGCGGAAGGGCCCGCCTTCTTGATCCGCATGGGGTAGTAGCGTCCATTCCACTCCGCCTCCGCAATGTCGCGCGGAAGCGGCTTGCCGCAGTGTTCCTCGGCCAGCCGTGCCACGGCCGTCTCGTCCGCGTCGCTTCGCGGAATAGCGAGGGACACCAGAAACCCGTCGCCGATGACGGGCGCGTGCCCATCTGCCTGGCCCCGCATGGAGGCGTATCCGGCGGATTGCACGCTGGCGGAATAGGGGGCGAGGGCGCGTTCGGCCCCCTCCAGGAAGCCGGACGCCCTGTCGGCGGAGGGAAACCAGGCGGCGAACAGGGCCATTGCCTCGGCCTTGCGGCAGGCCAGGCGCAGCCGGGTGACGACGCCAAGGCTTCCGCAGGTCTGATGGAACACCTCCATCTCGTCGCCCGAATACGTGTGCACGGAACCATCAAGACCTGCGACATCTATTTCCAGCACGTTGTCGCGGATGGACCCGTGACGCAGACTACCGATTCCCACGCCGCCCATGGCGAACCACCCGCCCACGGTCGACGACGGAGCGCTGGTGGGGCATACCCTGTTGTCCAGACCGTGCGGCGCCAGGGCCTTTGAGAGGTGCTCCCAGATGACGCCCGGCTCCACATCCACCGTGGCGTTGACGGCATCGACGGAGAGCAGCCGGTTCATGTTGCTGAGGTCGAGCACCATGCCTCCCTTGCTGGGGATGGCGCCGCCGTAGCCGGACGACGCCTGACCGCGCGGGGTGACGGGCAGGCCGTGTCGTGCGGCCAGTTCCAGGGCTCGCCGCACGTCGTCGACGGTGCGCGCCGCCACGACGAGTTGCGGCGTGTGATTGACCATCGCCATGAGCACGCCCGGCATCTCGCCAAGGTCGTGGTCATAGGAGCGCAGTATTTGCGAATCGGAGGTCGCAACCTCGCCAAGGGTTTGCACGCATGCTTGCAGGTTGGTCATGCTTTCTCCTGGGGTGGGACGTCCATTGTCCGGCGTCCGCCGTGTGCCTTCCGGCATCCTCAGATGTCGCCGCGCACCACCGCCAGGGCGGCCCGGGCGGCCTGTGCGTTGGTGGGATACAGGAACACGCCGCATTGCTGCAGAATCCTTTCCTGTTCGCCCAACACCTGCGGATCGGCTTCGGTGCCGCAGACGTGCGCCATGATGATGGGGCCGCCGTCCGCCAGTTCCTTGCGATTTTGCCGTACGGCCTCGGCCAGTTGCATGGCGGGGTTGGGGTGCGCGCCGTAGCCGAGCACAAGGTCGAGCAGCACGACCTTCACCGCCTGGTCCGCCATATCCTCGGCCAGGCGTTCCAGGCGCAGGCCAAGGTCGATGATCGGGTGGGGCCGCCCCTGCGTGAACTCGTCCTCGCCAAGATCGACACAGCAATGCGCCGCGCCCCTGGCCGGGTATTCGAGCTTCAGGTCCTTGCGCAGCGCCACGTTGGATTCGACGTCGATGTGATCCTTGAGGATGAAAAGCGTTTCGTAGCAAAGCGTGCCGCCGCTATACAGGCCGCGCAGGCAGGTGCGCGACGGCGCGAGTTTCTTCACGCGGGCGCGCAGTGCGTCGGAAATCTCAAGCTCCGGAATTTGCTGGCCCATGGCGGCAAAGGCGGCTTCTTCCAAGGTGCCCACCAGCGTCATTTCCGCGTATTCCGGACCGTCGTTGTCGCCGCCCAGCAGGCAGGCCACGACCTCCAGGCCGCTGGCCTTGGCCTCGCCCAGCACGCGGGCCATGACCTCGGGCGCGCCCGGCTTGGAGAGCAGGATCAGGCGCTTGGTCATGCCGTCGGCGGCCAATGTGCGGATGGCCTGGCACATCATGATGCCGCCCACTTCCTTGCGCAGGTCGCGGCCGCCCACGCCGATGGCATGGGAGACGCCGCCGCCGAACCGGTCGATAAGGCAGGTCACTTCCTGGATGCCGGTGCCTGAAGCGGCGGCCAGCCCGATGTCGCCACGGCGGACCACGTTCGCCAGGGCCAGGGCCACGCCGTTGACGATGGCCGTGCCGCAGTCCGGCCCCATGAGCAGAAGCCCTTTGTTCACGGCCAGTTGCTTCAATTCCGCCTCATCCCGTACGGAGATGTTGTCGGAGAACAGCATGACGTTGAGCCCGCTCTCCAGGGCCGCGGTAACGTCAAGCTTGGCGAACTGGCCGGGCAGGGAAATCATGGCGAAATTCACGCCCGGCAGGCGGTCCACCGCTTCCTCGAGCGACCTCGGTTTTTCTTCGGCGGCCTGGCCGACGGCCACGGTCTTGAGGCGGTCGTCCACTTCCTTCAGTGCGGCCTGCACCGCGTCGTCGTTCTCGGCCTCTATGCAGATGACGAGGTCGTTGGGCGTGGCGGCCGAGACGGTTTCGTCCAGCAGGCCAAGGTCCTGCAACACTTTTTTGTTGCTGTCCGTGCCCAGCAGGGCCAGCACTTTCCGCACTCCGGGCAGTTCGGCGGCCTGCCGGGAAATCTGCATCAACCGTACGGAATCCTGATACTGATTCTTGCGAACCGTGGCTTGTAATTGCATGGCTGCCTCTTAGAGCAGAGTATCTTGAGGCACCGTCAGCGACGGTCATGGGCGAGAGGTTGTCTTGCCCGTGCCTTCTGGGCCTGCCGTTCTGCTCGTGTATTCGCTATGTGAAAATATGAATCTACAACGCCGAACGCTTTTCGCACGCATCCGTGAAGGCGATCACTTCACGATACGAGTGCAGTTAGCACCCTGCTGCATCGCTGCGACAAGGTTTTCCTGCGACGTTATGATCGCCTCCGCTCCGCCCCTCTCGATGTACTCGATGGCGCTCTGTATCTTCGGCCCCATGCTGCCGGCGGGAAACTGACCTTCGGCATGCCATTGCTTCGCTTCGTCAAGGGTCATGACATCCACGGCGCGCTGCGTGGGCTTGCCATAGTTCAGGCAGACCTTTTCCACGCCAGTCAGGATGATGAAAAGCTCGGCCCCGAGGTTGTACGCAAGCAGCGCCGCCGTGGCGTCCTTGTCGATGACGCCGTCCGTGCCGACCACGCGGTCGGTCAGGTAGTTAACGGGAATTCCTCCCCCGCCGCAGGCGATGACCACGGTATCGTTCTCGGCCAAAAATTTGATGATGTTCTGCTCAAGCACCCTTCGGGGCTGCGGCGAACAGACAACGCGCCGCCAGCCCCGCCCTGAATCCTCGACCATCGCCCATCTCTCCTCCTTCCGGAAGCACTCGGCCTCCTCCTGCGTGTAGAAGGGCCCGATGGGCTTGCTGGGGCTGGAGAAGGCGGGATCGTCGGGGTTGACCACCACCTGGGTCAACACGGTGGCCACCTCGCGCTGCATGCGGTCTTCCTCGAGTACGGTGCGCATGCTGATCTCGAGCATATGGCCGAGCAGCCCCTGCGACGAGGCCACGGCCACGTCCAGGGGGGGCACGGGAATGATGTCGCGGGCCTTCTCGAACTGGATCAGCAGGTTGCCGACCTGGGGGCCGTTGCCATGCACGAGAATGAGCTGGTACCCCTTGTGCAGTATCGCAAGCATTTGCCGGCATGCGGCCTTGGCTTTTTCCAACTGCGTGGTGAAGGAACCGTCGTCCCCGGCATCAAGAATCGCGTTGCCACCAAAGGCCACTACGGCAATGGGTTTTCTCATGGGAAGATTCTCCGTTATGGAACGGTTGGGCTAACGCAGGGGCGGCAGGGCCACCAGGGCCTGATGGAAGGCGGCCATGGGTGCTCGGGCGATGCCGGTGCCGATCTGACCGACGCCGGACGCCTTGTGCAGCACCCCCGTGTCGATGATGGGCGTAACGCCCTGTCGTACTACCTTTCGGATGTCGACGCCCAACGGGGCTGGCGTGAAGTCCACGGCGCCTGGCGCAAAGGCGGGGTTGGCGCCGGCGCAGATGGCGCGCATGGAAGCCATGGCCTGCCGGGAATGCTGCATGGAGCCGCCCACGAAGGAACTGATGCTCGGGGCCGCGCCGATGATCATTCCGCCAAGCCCCGCAGTTTCCACGATGGCGCTGTCGCCGATGTCCCCGGCGGCGTCATCCGGGCCGTAGCCGGAGTAGTAGATGGCCTCGTCCATGGGCGCAGTGGGCGCGATGAACCACTTGTCCTTGATGCCGCCGACACGCAGGGCGAAATTGACCCCGTTGCGCGACATGGCCGTGACCACCGTGGAGTTCGGTATGCCGTGGGCGGCGTCGGCCGCCGCCTTGCACGCAGTGAGCGTGAGGCTGAGGAACGAGTGGTTGTTCTGGGAGATGAATTCGATGATGCGCGCAACAGTGCCGCGCTCGATGTCCGTGGCGAGCAGCATGGGCATCAGTTGCCGCAGCAGCAACAGTGTGCAGGCGGCGCTGCGCGCGTGCACCTCGTCGCCCATGAGCGTGCCTTCGGCAATGATCTTGAAGATGTCGATTCCCTCGCCCCTCGTGCGCAGCGCGGCGCGAAGGCTCGGCGCCAGAACGTCGCGCATCCAGCGCAGCCGCTCGATGGTCCCCTTGTCGTAGGTGCCCATCCAGATGACGTTGCCCTTGCCTTCGTTGAACGTGGACCAGGATCTGTTTCCGTGGGTCACGTTTTCGGTGACGATGACCTGCATGGACGGCGAGATGATGCCGCACATGGCCCCCACGCTGCCCAGTTCGTAGTTGGGGCGCAGCTTGATCTCGCCGGTCCCGAGTTTTGTTTCCAGGCCGGCCCGGTCCGTCACCCAGCCTTCGAAAATGGCGGCGGCTTCAACGGCGCGTTGCTGGGGATCGCACATGTCGTGAAAATCGATGGGTGGCCCGGAATGCAGCAGGTTGCACGGCTCCATACCCGGAATGGCCTGAAGCGCCGGCTGCACATCGATCCACAGGGGCCGGCTGTCCATCATGCGCGCGATGGTCTTTGCGTTGGCCTCCTCGACGGCGGCGCCCTGGAGCCGGGCGAGCTTATCGATCAGGGCCACGTCCCCCCCGGCGGGCGGACGCCAGTCCACCTGCACGACGGGAGTCCCCTGTGCGTTCAGGTCATTGTAGAATCCTTCAATTCCGATATTGACCACATTGAGACTTTGGCTAATGTCCGGCATTGCGTGCTCGCTTTTGAATGACATTGTTGCAGGTGCCGATGAAGCCAACGGGCACCCCGCCATCCTCTCCACCGCCACCAACCAGGCACCGACACCCCCGGAGCCTGCCAAGAAAAGCGCTTGCGTGCGGAGTGCGGTCAGTGCGTTCCTGCAAACGCCTCACCGTAGTTACCCCGCCACGGCTTCACATCTCAGGCGGTGTGTTTGGCACCGCAAGAGCCTGCGGAATTTCCTGTACCGAGCCGCAGGCTCCGTTGGCACCCGGAGTAGCAATCGGGATGCCATAAATATTCATCAAATGAATTCAATATGTTAAATGAAGAGATAAGCCTGCGGGCCACGTGTGCGGAAAAAAACAGCGAAATATCATTGCGCGGCAACGATATTTCGCTGTTTACGACAAGGCTTCGTTGGGACTCATTGACAGGCGGCCCGTTGCCCACCACCGGCGGGCCATCCCGCCGCTGTCGTCTCTTCCTTGGGCAACCGCGCCGTCACCGCAGTTTCCAGTAGTCGGCTTCCTTCCGCGACAGTTCCGGCAGGGGGCTTCGCACGCGCAAGCCAATCCCTACCCTTGCTTCTCTCAACAACCCTGTTCCAGATTCCAGAACTGCGCGGGGGACATGGTTTGGGGGCAATCCAGATCGAACTTCAGAAAGTGCTTGTCCCCACTGACGATAACATCCACATCGGCCATGATGGCCGCGTTCAGGATGGGTTGGTCTTTGGGGGTCCTGAATGAGTTTGCCGGGTACCTGGGGAGCGATGACCAACTCATACGACAATTGCGCCAGAAGCACGTCGATATCGCCAAGCAAGTCCGGCCGCTTGCGTGCGATCACATCACGGAGTTCCGCAACAATGTGATCGCACAGCACCAGGTCATGGCAACCGGCTATATGCAACAAGACCTTCGCCGGGAGGGAAGCGGGAAAAACAGCGCGGAAATGAGAATGTTCGTGTCTGCCATCACCCTCATGATTGCCGATCCGCCCCGTAGCGCACCTCATCGACCAGGCCCTGCACATCCTCATCATTTGCGACGCCAAAATCCTTGGCCGCTCCGGCAAAAGCGTCCTGTGCCCGAACTATGGCCGTGGACGAGGCGTTGTTGATGATGATTTCCCCGTCACGCTCGATGAACAGCAGTTTGTCACCCTCCTTGAGTCGCAGTTTCCTCCGAATATCGACCGGAACCGTCACCTGCCCATTGGCTGATACTTTTGCCAAGTTCATATGGCCTCCTCAAAAATTCTTGAGATTCTTTATTTCCTTGATAAGCAGGTGATGCCTGTTCGTCAACAGCGGCAGATTTTTGAAACCAGCCCAAGGGCAAATGTAATTCATCGTTTTTTCAAATAGATATTACCTCCTTGAATAGGTAGGCATTTTGCCCCAACTGCCCTGATACCCCCGTGTGTCAGGGTGTTTTCTCATTCAAGGAGCCCCTATGCACCCCACCGAGTACACCTCCCCTGAGGTCACCGACCTCGCCAAGACCCTCATTGCCGTTCAGCGCACCCTGCAACCGGCCATCAAGGACCGTGAGAATCCATTCGCCAAGTCCCGCTATGCCACCCTCAACTCCGTCATGGACTCCTGCCGCGATGCGCTGCTGGCCAACGGCATCTGGGTGACCCAGTACCCGGTCCCGGCAGAGGTCGGCCACCTCGGCCTTGTCACCAAGCTCACGCACGCGGAATCCGGCCAATGGCAGTCGTCGCTACTGGTCATGCCCCTGCCCAAGGCCGATCCGCAGGGGTACGGCAGCGCCATGACCTACGCCCGCCGGTACGCGCTTTCGGCCATGCTCGGCATGGTGACGGAAGACGATGACGACGGGGAGGCTGCATCCCGCGACAGGCCCGCACGGCAGAGATCGCCTCGCCAGCCACGGCCCCAGCAGCCTTCAGCCGCATCAGCCCAACAAGCCACGCCCGTAGCCCCTCCGCCTCAGCCCAAGCCAGTAGAAACAGCACATCCAGCCCTGGCGTCACTGCCTCGGCTGGATGGAGTAACCTACACGACGGCCACCGCCCAGGATGGCCGTCTTTGCATTCTGGCGTCGGGCAACACGTCTGCCCGCAAGCAACTGCTCTCGGCTGCCGGGTTCAAGTGGAACGCCGAGCGCAAGGTCTGGTGGCGGTACGCCGAGACCGCCTGATCCTCATCACCACGCCAACGGCGGGGATTCCCCCGCCGTGGGGGAGCCTCGTCCACTTGAGGGAGTCCCCTATGACAAAGCCCCCGCAATCCCCCATGCCTCCGGCACTGCCGGACCCTCTCTCCCTCCTCGCCGAATCCCTGCTCGCCCACGAAGTCCACACCACGCAAGCCCAATTGGGCGACCGCAGCACCTACGTCGGCATGTCCGACATCGGCGCCGCAACGGAATGCCTGCGCTCGGCGGTTGCCCGTAAACTGGCGTCACCGGGCACGCAGCCCCGCACTATCCCGCCTCAGCATGTCGGTTCCATCCTGAAGCGACATCTCCCCCTGCATCGGGGCCACTGGCAGGAAGCCGGGGTTACTGACGCGCTCACCAGAAGCGGCCACCGACTCATTCCGCAACTGGAAATCAGCGCCTCCTTCCACGGCGTGCCCATCAAGGCCCACCTCGACATCACCCTCATCCACGAAACCCCGACACCCGTCATCCGGGTGCTGGAGCTGAAGAGCAACGGGCACCTGCCCGAAACCCTCTACACCTCCAACGAGGTGCAACTCTACGGGCAGATCGGCCTGCTTGAGAGCACCTGGCATCGCCCGTGCTGTTCGCTTCGGGACGAGGACGGCCAGCCGGTCTTCACCCGCAAGACCTTCCCGGAAGCGGCCCGGCTGCTCTTCGGCATCGACTTGCCGGATACTCCGGAAGGCGTGACCATCGAAGGCTGGGTGCTCTCCATTTCCATGGCCGACGCCAAGGCCTTCGGGCCGTATACGCCCAACCGGACCATGCTCGGCATCTGCTGCAACACTGCCGCCGACCTGTGGCAGGCAGTCAACGCTGTCAAAGCAGGGCAGTTGACGCTTGACGACCTCCCGTATTGCCAGGGGTTTCATCCCCTGTGTGACTGGTGCGACGCTAATGCTACCTGCCCCAAGTTCCGACCCATGCGGGTTGACGGCATGCCCGTGGACCTCGGTCCCGCCCATGCGGCGGACCTCGACCATCTCGCCAGCCTGAAGGAGCGCAAGCTCGCCATCGAAGGCGATATCGCAGCGATTGAAGGGCGCATCCGCAGCGCATTCCAGCGCATCACGGCGGTAAGCGACAGCATGACCCGGGACTGGATAACCGCGGGCAGGCACCGCTTTCGGGTGGCATCCATGCCCGGCAGACAGGCCATCGACCAGGTGGCCCTGCAGGAGGAACTGCAGGCCCTGACCAGCGATCCCCAAACGGCGACAGACATTCTGGACCGGACCCGCAAGACCGGCCAACCCCATGAACGGCTGTTCATCAGCCCCATCAACGGAAAAGGAGAATGACCATGGGATACTACAGCGAAGTCGCCCTGTGCCTGTCCGACAACGGGCGGGCACGGCTTGATGCGGCGATGCACGAGGCACGGCAGCATGCCACGAACCCCAGCGATATCGAACTGTTCCTGCAAAACGGCCTGAGGCAGGACGCACCGGACTCGGAAGGCGTGCTGTACTACTGGGAAGGCGTCAAATGGTACGCGGATTTCGAGGAGGTACGATTCATCACCGACGTCATGGATGAACTTGACGTTGACGACTACCTCTTCCTGCGCATCGGCGAGGATGTTGACGATGCCGAGATTCTCGGCGGCTGGTGGGACAATCCCTTCGATGCGCGCCTGTTCCGAACCATCGACTTCGGCTAGGGGGCGTCGGCGCAGCCCCCTCGGCCAGCCCCAGCCCCAGCGCACCGCTTCCAGATCATTCCAAGGTGATGCCAAGGGCGCGCATCCGGGCCTTGGCATCTTCATGGCTCACCACGCGCCCCTCGCGCACGGCGTCCAGCCCTTGCCGCACCATGCGGCAAAACCGCGCATCGCGGTCAAGGAACTGCGCCACGGCATCCTTGATGACTGCGGCACGCGTACTGCCAGTGGCTGTGGC
>JAITSV010000025.1 GCA_031287575.1 Desulfovibrio sp. | reverse complement strand
CAGCAGGGCCACGGGCAGGGCGCGGCTGATGTCCGGAAAGAGCGGGGTCGCGATGTCGTCATGGTGAGCGTCCCCGCAGGTTGTGCTGGCAGGGGCTGCGGCCTTGCCAGATTCGGGGTCCGGCGCTGCGTCAGCGCCGTGGGCGGTGGATTCGCCCCCGGCGGCATCGTTCACGGGAACGGCTGCGGCGTGCGCGGTAAAGCTGTTCAGGCTGGTGGCATCAGGCAGGGCCAGCAACGGGGTGCCCAGACGGCGACCGTCGGCGGGGGGCGGGGTGTCTGCCCCCATGGGCCACGCGGCCAGCCCCAGCACCAGTTGGCGCGGCACGTCCAGCCGCAGGAAGGCGCGCTTCTGCCGTCGTTCCAGCTTTTGCGGCAGGGCCAGGTCAACCAGCCATACGGCATCGGCAAGGGTGTCGGGACCGCGCGGGGCGTTGCGGTCGGCAGAGGGGGCGTGGTGCGCGCCGGTGATCACGGAGGCGAACTGGTAGTACACCTGCGTGCGCTTTTGCTGGGTGCGGAAGTAGCAGTCCACTTCGCGGCCCTTCCACGATTCCGGCACGGTGCGCAGCAACGAGCATTCCAGGGTCAGGGTGGAGCGGGTGACGGCCACGGCGGTGCAGTAAGTGGAACGGCGCCCGGTGGGTCCGTGGAACTGCATCTCGAAGCGCCCCCGTTGCAGGATGGCGGCGTCGAACAGTTCGCGGATCACGTGCGGGTCGTTGACCCAGCCTTCGGGGGTGTAGCGTTCGCGGCGCTGGCGCAGCCCGCCCACCAGTAGAATAGCGGCCAGCAGGGCGGCCACGGCGGCCACGATGAGCACGAATTCTCGCACCAGCGTGAAATCGGCCTGGTAGTCGCCGAAATGGCGGGATATTTCGGCCAGAAAGCTGGCCGCTCCGGGCGGTGGAAGAGAAAGGAAAAGGCTGTCCGCGTCGGGCCGGACGAGGAAGGCGAGGCCGGAGAGGCAGAGGTCCCACGGGATCGGAGCGGCACTGCTCATGATGGTGCCCCGGACTGTTGAGGTACGCCGAAGGGCGCGCGACAGGCTGGATGCGAAGCCGGGCGGACGCTCTTTGAACGGTAGCCGCAAATGGCGCCTGTCGCAACAGGTTGGGCGTTAGAGCATGGAGGTAGCCGTGGGGGGAGGAGAGGGATGCCCCGTGACGGGCCGGGCAGGCGGAATCGGCTGAACCGGAAGAACCGCCGGATTGGGCGGATCGGGCGGATCGGGCGGATCGGGCTGGTCTGGCTGGGTTGGCGTAACGGGCGGAACCGTTTTATCCGGCCGGATCGTTTACCCGGCCGAACCGCCTACCCCGCCGGAGTGGCCTGGCTCCGCTCCAGCTTGCGCAGGTGGATTTCGATGCAGGTCAGCGCCGCCGGGGTCACCCCGGAAATGCGCGCGGCCTGCCCCATGGTGCGCGGCTGGACGCGGGTCAGCTTTTCCACGATCTCGCGGGTAAGCCCGGCCACCGCCGCGTAGTCCAGGCCTTCGGGCAGGGGCTGGGATTCCTGCCGGGCGGCGCGTTCCACCAGTTCCTCCTGCCGGGCCAGATAGCCGGAGTAGCGGATGATGGTTTCCGCCTCTTCGCGCACTTCCGGCGCGTGGTCCGTGGCTTCCGGCCAGAAGGCGCGCAGCCGCTCCAGCGACATGGTGGGGCGGCGCAGCAGTTCGGCCAGCGTCACCGCGCGGGTGGGCACGGCCTCGCCAAGGTCGGCGAAGACGGCGCGGGTTGCCGCGTCGGGTGTCACGCGGCGCTGCTCCAGTTGCGTCATGAGTTCGGCCAGGGCGTCGTGCCGGGCGCGGAACACGGCCCAGTGGCCGTCGTCCACAAGGCCCAGGTCGCGGCCCAGGGGGGTCAGCCGGGCGTCGGCGTTGTTTTCGCGCAGCAGCAGGCGGTGCTCCGCGCGAGAGGTGAACATGCGGTACGGCTCGCGGGTGCCCTTGGTGACAAGGTCGTCCACCAGCACGGCCATGTAGGCCGCATCGCGCCCCGGCAGGAACGGCGGCAGCCCGCGCAGCGCGCACGAGGCGTTCAGCGCGGCCCACAGCCCCTGCGCCGCCGCCTCTTCATAGCCGGACGTCCCGTTGATCTGCCCGGCCAGATACAGGCCCGGCAGCGTCTTGGTTTCCAGCGTGGGGTGCAGTTGGATGGGGTCGGCGTAGTCGTATTCGATGGCGTAGCCGGGGCGCACGATCTGGGCGTTCTCCAGCCCCGGAACGGTGGCGATCATGGCCTTCTGCACGTCCAGCGGCAGGCTGGTGGGAATGCCGTTGGGGTAGCATTCCGGGCTGGACAGCCCTTCCGGCTCCACGAAAATCTGGTGCCGTTCGCGGTCGGGGAAGCGGGCAACCTTGTCTTCTATGGACGGGCAGTAGCGCGCCCCGGTGCCGGTGATGACGCCGGTGAACATGGGCGAACGGTCGAAGCCCGCGCGGATGGCCGCGTGGGTGCGCTCGTTGGTCCAGGTCATGTGGCAGGGCACCTGCGGCAGACGCACGCCGGGGCCGCGAAAGCTGAACGGGCGCGGCGGCGTATCGCCGGGCTGCTCTTCCATGACCGAAAAGTCGATGCTGGCCCGCAGCAGGCGCGGGGTGGTGCCGGTCTTCAGGCGGCCCAGTTCCAGCCCGTGGGCGCGCAGCGAGGCGGAAAGCCCGACAGCCGGGGCATCGCCCAGGCGGCCACCGGGAAAGTTGGTGAGGCCCACGTGGATCAGCCCGCACAAGAAGGTGCCGGTGGTCAGCAGCACGGTGCGGGCGCGGAATTCCTGCCCAAGGCCGGTGCGCACCCCGGCGGCGCGGCCCTGTTCGGCCAGGATGGCTTCCGCCGTGTCCTGCCAGACCCACAAGTTGTCCTGCGCGAAAACGTCGCGCCGCACCGCGTGCAGGTAGGCGTCGCGGTCGATCTGGGCGCGGGTGGCCCGCACGGCGGGACCCTTGCTGACGTTCAGGGTGCGGAACTGGATGCCCGCCTCGTCGGCCCACAGGCCCATCATGCCGCCCAGCGCGTCGATTTCCTTGACCATGTGCCCCTTGGCAAGCCCGCCGATGGCCGGGTTGCACGACAGGTGGCCGATGCGGTCGGCGTTGCTGGTCAGCAACAGGGTGGGATGGCCCAGGCGCGCGCTGCCCATGGCCGCCTCGCACCCGGCATGCCCGGCGCCGACCACGATGCAGTCGAAGATGGCGGGAAAGGGGGCCTTGCGCGGCAGGAGAGGTGCGGACATGTGCGGTACCGTGTGTGGGGGTGGGGTGGCGAAGGCGCGGCCGGGGGAGAGGCGCTGAAGGGCTATGCCTCCGGCTGCTTCCCGCCTTCGAACAGCATGGTGGCGATGACCTTGGCGTCGCCGATGTTGCACGACACGCGCGTGGCCTCGTTGGGCACGTGGGCGTTGGGCACCAGCTTGGACCACACGGCGGCGGAAAGGCCCATGCGACGCACGATGGCGGCCACGGTGCCCCCGCCGATGCCCGCCGGACGCGCGGTGACGCCGTACACGTTCCTGATGGCCGCGCGCAGCCGGGTGACCACTTCGGCATCCGGGCTGGTGGGCGGTGCGGCCTGTTCGCGCAGCACCTGCGAGATGGCGATGGTCACGCCGTGCTCCCGTTCCACCTCGTCGGCCAGCCCGCGCAGCGCGGTCACCACGTCGTCCAGATCGTAGCGGGGCAGCACGCGGCAGTCCACGTAGAACACGTCCGATCCGGGCACGGTGTTCACGTTGGGCACGTTGGCCTCTTTCTTGGTGGGCACGAAGGTGGAGGTGGCCGGGTTGAACAGCGGGTCCGCGTCGGGGAAGCGCTGGTTCAGGTGGCGGATGCGCAGGATGAGCGCGGCGGCGCCGGAAAGGGAGTTCACCCCCTCATCGGGGGTGGAGGCGTGGCACTGCCTGCCGGTGACGGCGATGCGCAGCCAGAGCATGCTCTTTTCCGCAACCTCGATCATGGTGCCGTTGCTGTCGCCGAAGTCGGGCACCACGATGAAGTCGTCGGGCCGGAACAGGTCGGGCCGCACGGCGGCTACATGGGCCATGCCGCGTGCGTTGCCGGTTTCCTCGTCGGCCACGAAGGCCAGGCCCAGCGAAAGTGGCGGGGTGACGCCCTGTTCCAGCAGTTCGCGCGCCACCAGCAGGCCGGAGACGATGGCCTGCTGGTTGTCCTCAACGCCGCGTCCGTACAGCACGTCGCCGTCCACGCGCAGGGTCCACGGGTCGCCGTCCCACAGGGCCGGGTCGCCGGGGGGTACCACGTCCATGTGGGCCAGCACCCAGACGGTGCGCGGCGATGCGCCGGGCACGCGGGCGATGATGTTGGGGCGGTGTCCGCAGGGTACGCGGGGGTCGGGGGCGTTGATCTGCTCGATGTCGGTCACGCCGATGGCGCGCAGGTGGGCGAGCAGCCAGTCGGCCTTTTCACGCTCTCCGGTGCCGCCGCTTTCCGGCCCCAGGGCCGGGCGGCTGGTCAGTTCGCGTTGCAGTTCGATGACGGCGTCGCGGCGGGCGTCAAGGGCGGAAACGATGCGGTGCGGCATGCGGCAAACCCCGTGCGCGTGGCGCATGGCGCCCGCAACCGCACGGAGCGGCCCGGCCGCCATGTCTGGGTGACCCCGCCGTGGTGGCGCGCGCAACGCGGGCGGGGAAAAAAAAAGAAAGGGCGAGGTTGCCCGCGCCCTTTCCCGTGCAGTCGGAATAGAGGCTAACGGCCCTTGGCGGCGCGCTTGGACGCCTTGAGGGGGTTGACCTTGGCGGCCGCGGCGGCCTGGGTCTTGATATGGGTGGCGAAGTTGCACTTGCCGCCAACCCACTTGCGTTCGGGCATGGGGTAGCTGCCGCAGAACTTTTCTTCCTCGAACACGCGAACGCGATCACAGCCTTCGCACTGTTCGACGATGGGCTTGAGGGCGATGCCGTTCATCACCACGCCGTCGGCCGTCTTGGTGGCACCAGCAAGGACGTTGCTCGTTGCGCTCATCTCTAAAATCCTCCGTCGCGCGCGAAGCGCGTTTGTTCTTTCAGAAAGCAGGTTCCAATTATACAGTTTGGCCCGGTTGTCAACAGGAAAAACGCCGGGGGCGTCAGTTGGCGGCGGGTTGGGCGGCAGGCGTTGCTGCGGCCCTTGCTTCCATCTGCTCTAGGGCTTCGTTGAAGCCGCGCAGGTACGCCTCGCGGGTTTCCTGGCCGATGCGCGGCCAGTCGGCTTCGGGCAGACTCAGGGGTTTTGGCGTCTTGTCGTCGCCGAACGAGCGCATCATCGCGCCCATGCCGTGCAGGTTTATCCAGCGGTGGTCGTAGTCGTGCGGGGTCTTTTCCTCCCATTCCACCACCATGGGAATCAGCTTTTTCAGCTTGGGGATGTCCTGGAAGGCGTATTGATTGATGGGTGGGCCGTAGTTCTGGTTCAGCACGGCCACGGCCTGCCGGGCACTGACGTCGGCGCAGCGGTTGGCATCGTAACGGGCGCGCAACTGCCCCGCATAGAACCAGAAGGCGGCATCGTCCTTTTCGCCTTTGGCGAACAGGGCTGCGGAAAGGGCGTACAGCACCGTGGGCATCACTGACTGGGGTTTTGCCAGCACTTCATTGATGGCTGCGTCGCGCGTGCTCGCCGACGTGGAGTGCAGGCGCTTCATCAGCGCCATGGCCGGTGCCGTGTTGATGGTGGCGTATTCACCAGCGGGCGCGACGGTGGTGGTGCGGCCACTCTGCTGGCCAACGCAGGAGGTAAGCGACAGCAGCAGGAACAGGGCGAAAATGACCGAGAGCGGGCGAGTGGGCATGTGCGTCTCCTGTGGGGTGTGCGCCCGCCCTCCCCGGCGAGCGGCAAGTTGCTACCTTCCCAGCTTGTCCAGCACCCAGCGGCGCACGTCGCGCATCTGGGCCACCAGGGCGTGGTAGTCGAAGCGGGTGAACCGCCCATCCTGATACAGCACCTCGCCCGCCACCATGGTCAGGCGCACCTCGTGCCCGGTGGCGGCGTACACCAGGTGCGAGGCCGGGTTGTACATGGGTTGCAGGTTGGGGGCGGAAAGGTCCAGCGCGGTCAGGTCTGCCGGGCAGCCGGGGGCAAGCTGCCCAAGGCCGGGCCAGTGCAGGGCCGCCGCACCGCCCAGGGTGGCCATGTCCAGCACGGACTGGGCCGGGGCGCAGGTGGGATCCATGCAGCGCAACTTGTGCAGCATGGCGCAACTGGTCATTTCCGTGAACATGTTCAGGCTGTTGTTGCTGGCCGCACCGTCGGTGCCGATGCCCACGGCAATGCCCCGCGCCAGCATTTGCGGTACGGGGGCCGCGCCGGAGGCCAGCTTCATGTTGCTTTCCGGGTTATGGGCCACCGCCGTGCCGGTGGAGGCCAGCAGGTCGATTTCATCATCCGTCAGGTCCACGGCGTGGGCCACGGTGGCGCGCGGGGTCAGCAGGCCGAGGCCATGGCAGTACGGCACGGGCCGCTGCCCGAACATCTGCTGGCACTGGGCCGTTTCCGTGGTGGTTTCCGCCAGGTGGATGTGCAGGGGCAGGTCCAGTTCCTCGGCCAGGGACTGGCAGCGTTGCAGCAGTTCCGGCGAGGTGGTGTACACCGCATGCGGGGTGACGCACTGCCGGATGCGCGGGTTGTGGCGCCAGGTTTCGTGCAGGCTGCGCACCAGGGCCAGGCCCGCGTCGGCGTCCGGGTAGGCGGGCGAGGGGAATCCGAAGATGCCCTCGCCGCCCAGGCAGCGCAGGCCCGCCGTGTCCACGGCGCGGTAGGTGGCGTCCTGGATCAGGTACATGTCGTTGAAGGCGGTGGTGCCGGTGCGCAGCATTTCGGCGCAGCCCAGCAGGGCTCCCGCCTGCACGATGTCGGGCGTGAGGTGCTTTTCCACGGGAAAGATGTGCTGCGTCAGCCAGTCCATCAACGGCAGGTCGTCGGCCACGCCGCGCAGGAAGGTCATGGCCGCGTGGGTGTGCGCGTTGACCAGGCCGGGCATGACCAGCGCGTCGCCCAGGTTCAGCACCCGCGCCGGGGCGTGCGCCGCGGCCACGGCCTCGCGCGGGCCAACGGCCAGCACCATGCCGTCGGCCACGGCCAGCGCGCCGTCCTCGATGACGGTGCGCATGGCGTCTTGTGTAACGATGCAGGCGGCCTGTATGAGGATGTCGCAGGGGCGGGTCATGATGGCTCCTTGGGGGCGGCTCCTGGGATGTGCGTCGCGGGCGTGGCGTGAGAGTGGGCGGGTGATGCGGAATCCGCGAGCCCGGCAACGAATCGGTTTCCATTAATATAGGGCATGGCGTGCCGCAAGCGTGCGTCGCCGTGCGGCAAGGTGCAGGATGCGCCAGGGAGCAAGAGATGCGCGTGGGATGTCTGCTGGTGCATGGGTTTACCGGTGCGCCCTTTGAAATGGAACCGCTGGCCGGTCCGCTGCGCGAGCTTGGCTGCGAGGTGCGCAACATCCGCCTGCCGGGGCACGACACCTCGTTCGAAGACTTTCGGCGCACGGTGTTCGCCGACTGGGTGGCCCACGCGGAAGCCGAGTACCGCGCGCTGGAGCGCGAAGTGGACGCGGTGGTGCCCGTGGGCCTGTCCATGGGCGGCACCATTGCCCTGCACCTGGCCCAGGTGTTTCGCCCTTTGGGTGTGGTGGCGTTGGCCGCGCCCATGTACGTGTATCGCATCATTCCGTGGCGCATGAAGGACTGGCGGATGCCGCTGGTGGGGCTGTTGCGCCATGTGCGCCCGGTGTGGCCATCCGCCCCGCGCGGCGAGGCGGCGCGCGCCGTGGCCCCGTGGCGCGGCTATGAAGAAGCCACGGCCCTGCCGCAGTTGCACAGCCTTATCGTGGGGGCCGCCGGCGTGCGCCGGAGGCTGGACCGGGTGAAGGCCCCGCTGTTGGTCATGCAGGCCAGGGGCGACGCCACCGTGCACTATTCCAATGCCCTGCACATCGCCGCCCACGTGGCCTCGCCCGACGTGACCCTGAAGCTGTTCGACATCGCGGACAAGCGCGCCGGGCACCATGTCATCACCACCCACACGGAATGCCGCGACAGGGTGAGCGTGGCGGTGCGAGATTTCGTGCACGGGCTTTTTTTGTAGAACAAAAATGTTATTTTTTGCATTTTTTGCCGTTTTTCCCAAAAAACATAATTTCACAATCTAATATTCTGCAACAATTGCACTGTTTCAGCTGTGCGGCTGGTCAATCCTGACTGGTTTGGATGGCGGGATTGACGATTTTGAACGGAATCGTTAAATCTTGACCATGCCGGACGCTCCGGGGGGATTGCGTTGCCGCATCCCCGGCCTTCTGCCGCATGACGCACGCTGTCGCTTGTTCCGATTTTCGCCGGACACACCGGACACGCGCACGGAAACATGTTATGCAGGGGGCGAACCGGTCCGCCGTTCCCGGCAGTATTCCCACAGGTTCGCCAAGCAGAGGTTACCAGCGTGCATGTGAAGCCCATCAGCCAGCATTTCAACGACTTCGTCATCGAGCGCGAGCGCGCCCGGTGCATCAACTGTGAAGTCTGCGTGCGCCAGTGTTCGTACGAGGCCCACTTCTGGGACGAGGCGCGCCAGTTCGTGGTGCACGACAGCGCCCGCTGCGTGGGTTGCCACCGCTGCGCGGCCATGTGCCCCACCAGTTGCCTGACCATCCGCAAGAAGCCCTCGGATTTCCGCGACAATTCGCTGTGGACGTCCACCTACATCAAGCACATCTTCAAGCAGGCCGACACCGGCGGGGTGCTGTTGTCCGGCATGGGCAACCCGCAGCCCAAGCCCATCTACTGGGACAACATGCTGCTGGACGCCAGCCAGGTGACCAACCCCTCCATCGACCCGCTGCGCGAGCCCATGGAACTGCGCACTTTTCTGGGGGCCAAGCCCGACGCCGTGGACTTCATCCACACCCCGGAAGGCCCGCGCCTGAAGCAGCCCCTGCCGCCGCAACTGCAACTGGAATACCCCATCATGTTCGCGGCCATGTCGTTCGGGGCCATCAACTTCAACCTGCACGTGGCCATGGCCCGCGCCGCCACGCAGCTCGGCATCTGCTACAACACCGGCGAAGGCGGCCTGCACCCGGACCTGTACCAGTACGGGGCCAACACCATCGTGCAGGTGGCCTCGGGCCGGTTCGGCGTGCACAAGGACTACCTGAACGCCGGGGCCGCCGTGGAAATCAAGGTGGGGCAAGGCGCCAAGCCGGGCATTGGCGGGCATCTGCCGGGCGAGAAGATCGACGAGGAAGTCTCGCGCACCCGCATGGTGCCGCAGGGCTCCGACGCCATCTCGCCCGCGCCGCACCACGACATCTATTCCATCGAAGACCTGCTCCAGCTCATCTACGCCATCAAGGAGTCCACCCGCTACCGGGTGCCCGTTGCCGTAAAGATCGCCGCCGTGCACAACGCCCCGGCCATCGCCTCCGGCATCGTGCGCGCCGGGGCGGATATCGTGGTCATCGACGGCTTCCGGGGCGGCACGGGCGCGGCACCCACCATGATCCGCGACAACGTGGGCATTCCCATCGAACTGGCCCTTGCCTCCGTGGACAACCGCCTGCGCGACGAAGGCATCCGCAACCATGCCTCGCTGGTGGTGGCCGGGGGCGTGCGGTGCAGCGCCGACGTGGTCAAGGCCATCGCCCTTGGCGCCGACGCCGTGTACATCGGCACCGCCGCGCTGGTAGCAGTGGGCTGCACCCTGTGCGGACGCTGCTACACCGGCAAGTGCCCGTGGGGCATCGCCACCAACGCCGCGCAGCTCAAGAAGCGCCAGAATCCGGACGTGGCCGCGCAGCGCATGGCCAATCTGGTCCGGGCCTGGGGCCACGAGATTCAGGAAATGCTGGGCGGCATGGGATTGAACTCCATCGAGAGCCTGCGCGGCAACCGCGACAAGCTGCGGGGCGTGGGGCTGAACGAGGTGGAGCTCAATGTCCTGGGCATCAAGCACGCGGGGTTGTAACCCGGCGGTGCGGATCGCGGGCGCTGGCTGCGTCAAACCGGCTTTTTGCGCCGGTCACGTACCAAAGAGTACGCTCTCTCTGCAAAAATGCCGGTTTTCCTTGCCATCACCCACGCTGCGCCCCGCCGGGGTTGTGCGGGGTATGGCGTGATGAAGAGTTAAAGAAAAGCTTCAAGTTGGCGTAACCCGTCAGCAAGATGGAATATGCACGCACCGGCCGCAGCGGCGGAATCACCGCCCGCCGGACCGGACACCACGGAGAGAAGCCATGCAGGCTCCACGCGATTTCTGGCATTTCGATAAGGATATTTCTGGCTGCGGCGTGTTCGGCGTCATCGACCGGGCGCGGCGGCTCATTCCGGGGTCGGAGCCCATCGCGGCCATGTGCACCATGCACGACCGTGGCAACGGCCTTGGCGGCGGCTTCGCGGCCTACGGCATCTATCCGGACCGGGCGGACTGGTACGCCTTCCACCTGATGTGCGACGACCGCGATGCGCTGGAGCGGGCGGAAGGCGTCATCAAGCAGTTTCACGACATTCGCCATTCCGAGCCCATCCCCACCCGCAAGGTGGCCAGCGTGAAGAACCCGCCCGTGGTCTGGCGCTACTTCGTCACGCCCAAGGCCAACCGGCCCGCGTGGGCCACAGGTGACGAGGCCGATTACATGGTGGGCACGGTGATGCACATCAACACCAAGGTGCCCGGCGTGTTCGTGTTCTCCAGCGGCAAGGACATGGGCGCCTTCAAGGGCGTGGGCTTTCCGGAAGACATCGCCGATTTTTTCCGGCTGGATGAATACCACGCCCACATGTGGACCGGGCACAACCGCTTTCCCACCAACACGCCCGGCTGGTGGGGCGGGGCGCACCCGTTCACCCTGCTGGACTGGGCCATCGTGCACAACGGCGAAATCTCGTCCTACGGCATCAACAAGCGCTACCTGTGCCAGCACGGCTACGAGTGCACCCTGATGACCGATACCGAGGTGGTGGCCTATCTGATCGACCTTTTGATCCGCAAGCACGGGCTGACCAAGCGCGAGGCCAGTTGGGTGTTCGCGCCGCCGTTCTGGGACGAGGTGGACCGCATGCCCGAGGCCGAGCGCGAGGCCTTCAAGGCGTTGCGCATGGTCTACGGTCCGGCGTTGCTCAACGGCCCGTTCGCCATCCTGGTGACGGACTCCCACGGCATGATGGGCCTCAACGACCGCGTCAAGCTGCGCCCGCTGGTGGTGGCCGAAAAGGGCGACCGGGTGTTCATGTCCAGCGAGGAAAGCTCCATCCGCGAGGTGTGCCGCGACCTTGACCGGGTCTGGGCGCCCAAGGCGGGCCAGCCCGTGATCATCGATTACCTGCCGCAGGAGGGTGCCGCATGAGCGGGGACGTGATGTGCGACGAAAAGGGCTTCTGCGTGCAGCGCGAGGGCGAGCGGTGCGTCATCGACGCCACCGGCGTCTACTACCGCCAGCTCAACGAGCGGATTCGCGCCGCGCTGGAGCACGGCGTCACCGACATAGAGGTGGTGCAGGTGCGTGGGCAGCGCTACATCGCCACCGCCGTGGAGGGCGACGTGCGCTTCACCGTGCGCGGCGTGCCGGGGCAGGACCTGGGCGCGTTCATGCGTGGCCCCACCATCCACGTGCACGGCAACGCGCAGGACGGCGTGGGAAACACCATGGACGGCGGGCGCATCGTCATCCACGGCATGGCGGGCGACGTGCTGGGCTATGCCATGCGCGACGGGCGCATTCTGGTGCGCGGCGACGTGGGGTACCGCGTGGGCATTCACATGAAGGCCTACATGGATCGCGTGCCGGTCATCGTGGTGGGCGGCAAGGCGGGCGACTTTCTGGGCGAATACATGGCGGGCGGGGCCATCATCCTGCTGGGCATGCGTTCCGGCATGGCGGATGCGCCCATCACCGGGCGCAATCTGGGCACCGGCATGCACGGCGGGGTCATCTACCTGCGCGGACGTGTGCCGGAATACCAGCTTGGGCCGGGCCTTTCCATGGAGCCGGTGGATGAGGCGGACCTGGAGTTCCTGCGCGGGCATATTGCCGATTTCGCAGCGGAATTCGCGGGAGAGTTTGGCGCCGGGGCCGGGACAGGCGGAAGCGGAACGGAAGGGCAAGCCGCCCCCGCCGATGCCGAGGCGTTGGCCGCGGCCATCCTGTCCGAGCCGTTCGTGAAGATCCGCCCCTTCTCGCACCGGCCGTATGGCAACATGTACGTGGGCACCAACTAGTCCACACCGTTAACACGCCGGAATATAATTTGAACTGAACGCATGAAGGCCCCGGCGCGTGGACGTTCCGGGGCCTTTCCCGTTGCGTCCAGCAGCTTCGGTGTGTCTGCGTTCCTGGGCGTGTCGGGGGTTGCACGACATGGCCGGAGTGCGCATACTAGTTCATTGGTCCGCAATTTCCGTTTCCCGGTGCCGCCCCGTGCGCCGCGCCTTCACCCCGACCGGAGCCTTGCATGCCGCACAACATCGATCTCATCCTGACCCTGGCGGGCGGCCTGACCGCCGCGCTGGCCCTTGGTTTCATCACCCAGAAGCTGCGCCTGTCGCCCATCGTGGGCTACCTGCTGGCGGGCATGGTGGTGGGGCCGCATTCGCCCGGTTTCGTGGCCGACGCGGACACGGCCACCCAATTCGCCGAACTGGGCGTGATCCTGCTGATGTTCGGGGTGGGGCTGCATTTTCATCTCAAGGATCTCATGGCCGTACGCGCCGTGGCCGTGCCGGGGGCCATCGTGCAGATTGCCGCCGCCACGGTGCTGGGCATGCTGGCCACGCATTTCTTCGGTTGGTCGTGGACGGCTGGGGCCGTGTTCGGCATGGCCATTTCGGTGGCCAGCACCGTGGTGCTCACCCGCGTGCTGTCGGACAACCGGGCCATGCACACCCCCGTGGGGCACGTGGCCATCGGCTGGCTGGTGGTGGAGGACCTGTTCACCATTCTGGTGCTGGTGCTGCTGCCCGCGCTGTTCCCGCCCGCCACGGCGTCCGGAGCGTCCGTTTCGGTGTGGGCCACCCTGGGCACCACCACCCTGAAACTGGGCGCCCTGGTGGTGTTCACCCTGGTGGCCGGGCAGCGGGTGATTCCGCTCTTGCTGTCCTACGTGGCCCGTACCGGCACGCGCGACCTGTTCACCCTGGCCGTGCTGGTGCTGGCGCTGGGCATTGCCGTGGGGGCTGCGGAATTCTTCGGCGCATCCATGGCGTTGGGAGCCTTTCTTGCGGGCATGGTGGTGGGGCAGTCCGAGTTCAGCGCCCGCGCGGCGGCAGAGGCGCTGCCCATGCGCGATGCCTTTGCGGTGCTGTTCTTCGTGTCCGTGGGCATGCTGTTCGACCCGGCCTCGCTGGCCACCGGCTGGCCGCTGATGCTGGTCACCCTGGGCATCGTGCTGCTGGGCAAGCCGCTGGCCGCGTTGCTGGTGGTGCTGGTGCTGGGCCATCCCCTGCGTAAGGCCGTTTCCGTGGCCGTGGCCCTGGCCCAGATCGGCGAATTTTCATTTATTCTCGCCTCGTTGGGCACGGCGCTGGGCGTGCTGCCGCCAGAGGCGGGCAACGCCCTTGTGGTGGCTGCGGTGGTGTCCATCACCATCAACCCCATGCTGTACAAGGGCATTGATCCTTTGATGAAGGCGCTGGCGCGACGGGGCATTGGCGTGGCGCGTCCGGCTGCCGGGGCTGGCCCCGTGCCTGTGCCGGTCGATGATGCGCACCGCGTGGTGCTGATCGGCTACGGCCCGGTGGGCCGGGCCATCGCCCGCATCCTGCGCGACAACGACATGGACGTGGCCGTGGTGGAGATGAACATCGACACCGTGCGCGAATTGCACGAGCAGGCCGTGCACGAGGCGGTCTCCATGGAGGCGGAGCCGGCAGGCGCTGACGTCATGGAGGGTGCGGCGGGCATGAGTGGCGAAGCTGGTGTCGACGCCGCCAGCAGTGCCGACTCCGGCAGTTCCCCCAGCAGCGCGGGTCATGCTGAACGCCCCCTGCGGCCCCTGCATGCCGTGCACGGCGACGCCACCCAGGCCGAGATACTGCGCCATGCGGGGCTGGAAGAGGCCGAAGCGCTGATCATCTCCACGGCGGCGGCCCCCGCGCGCGAAATCGTCGAGGTGGCCAGGTCGGTGAACCCCGGCGTACGCATTCTTATTCATACCACCTACCTGCGCGAGGCAGAGGCCCTGCGCGCGGGCGGGGCGGAGGTGGTCTTTTCCGGCGAGGGGGCGGTGGCCCTGTCGCTGTCCACCTTCCTGCTGCGCGAACTGGGCGCCACCGACGAGCAGGTGGATGCCGAGCGCAGGCGCATCCGCCACGACTTCTGCTGAGCCGCGCCCGGCGGGCCCCTGATCGTTCCTTCGATCGTCCGTCTGGCCGACCCGTCCCGTTGGTTTGCCCCTTCGGCTCGCCCCTTCGGCCCACCCCGCCGGTCCCGCCGGATGGCTGCCGCTGTCTGCCCGTGGACGCATCGTGCGGGGCAGGGGGCCGGGCGCGTCCGTTGCCGTCCGGTGTCCGAAAGCTCTCGCGCCGCACGGGCCACGCGGTCCGGCGGCCAGAAAAGCGTTGAAAAAAAAGGCCACGGCAGGTAGGTAAGTCACGTTTTGCGACCATAACGCCCTCCCTGCGGGGGCGTAACCTTCAAGGAGGCATCATGCTCTGGACCAACGTGGCGTACGCCATGGGCGCGGGTCAGTCGGCGGGCGGCGGGGCCAACCCCATCGCGTCTTTCGTGCCGCTGATTCTCATGTTCGCCATTTTCTACTTTCTCCTGATTCGTCCCCAGCAGAAGAAGGCCAAGGAACACAAGGCCATGCTGGAGTCCATCAAGAAGGGCGACAACGTGGTGACCGCAGGCGGCATCTATGCCCGCGTGTTCGAAGTGCAGGACGACGTGCTGGTGCTCGACCTTGGTGAAACCAAGATCCGCGTGGGCCGTTCCTTCGTCAGCGCGGTCATCGACCCCAAGGCGAAGAAGGAAGAAAAGAAGCCTGCCGACAAGAAGGCCGCCAAGGACGCGGACAAGAAGGAAGACGGGAAGGACGGGCAGAAGTAGCCCGGTTTCCCTCGGCATGGGGCAAGCACGCGCGCCGTCGTTTCGGCTGGCGCCTGCTTGCCTTTTTGCCGTGAATGCGGCCGCGCGCCGCACCCGCGTGACATACCGCAACTCCAGGAGTCGCAATGAAAGAGGGTTTCCGCTGGAGACTCGCCGTGGTGCTGGCCGTGCTGCTGTTCGGCGCGGCCTACGTGCTGCCGAGCCTGCCGGGCATCAAGTCTTCGCCGTTGGGCCGGTTTCTGCCCGACAGCACCATCAGCCTCGGGCTTGACCTCATGGGCGGCATCCACCTGACGCTCGGCGTCGACGTGGACAAGGCCGTGGAAAACTCGCTGACCCAGATGGGCCAGGACATCCGCACCATGGCGCGCGACAAGGACGCCTTCGTGCTGCGCCCCCGCGTGCTGCCCGGCGACCGCATAGAGTTCGTGCTGGCCAAGGCCGAGCAGCGCGAGGTGCTGGGCGAACTGCTGGCCAAGCAGTTCCCGCAGCTCAGCGTTGCGGCGCCGCAGACCACCGATGACGGGCAGCTGCGCTACGTGGCCACCATGAAGCCGGAATATCGCAAGAGCATCAGCGACATGGCGCTGGAGCAGGCGGTCAAGACCATCCGCAACCGCATCGACCAGTTCGGCGTGGCCGAACCGGACATCCGCAAGCAGCAGGACAACCGCATCCAGATTCAGTTGCCCGGCCTGCACGACACCCAGCGCGCCATCCAGATCATCGGGCAGACGGCCCACCTGGAATTCCACATCGTGCGCGATGACGTGGATGCGGAAAAGGCCGCGCGCGGCATCCTGCCGCCCGGCACCGAGGTGCGCCCCATGATCCGGCGCGGGGCCGACGGCAGCCAGGCCGAAACCCCCATGGTGGTGGACAAGGAAGCGGTGCTCACCGGCGAATACGTGGCCGATGCGCGCCCCGGCTTCGACAATTTCAACCAGGCCTACGTGATGCTGACCTTCAACAGCCGCGGCGCGGCCATGTTCGAACGCATCACCCAGGAAAACGTGCGCAAGCGCCTGGCCATCGTGCTGGACGGCAAGGTCTACTCCGCGCCGGTCATTCAGGAAAAGATCGGCGGCGGCCGCGCCAGCATCACCGGCAAGTTCTCCACGGCGGAAGCGCAGGACCTGGCCATCGTGCTGCGCGCGGGTTCGCTGCCGGCGCCGGTGAGCGTGCTCGAGGAGCGCACCGTCGGTCCTTCGCTGGGCCAGGAATCCATCGACAAGGGCATTCTTGCCGCCGTTGTCGGCGGCGCGGCGGTAATGCTGTTCATGGTGGTGTACTACGGCGTGTCCGGCCTCATCGCCGACGTCATGCTGTGCTTCACCGTGCTGCTCATCCTGGCGGGCATGGCGGCCTTCGGCGCCACCCTGACCCTGCCGGGCCTTGCGGGCATCGTGCTGACCCTGGGCATGGCCGTGGACGCCAACGTGCTGATCTACGAACGCATCCGCGAGGAACTGCGCAGGGGGCACACGGTGCTTTCGGCCATCCATGAAGGCTTCGACCGCGCCACGCTGGCCATCACCGACTCGAACCTGACCACCATCATCGCGGCGGCCATCCTGTACCAGTTCGGCACCGGCCCGGTGCGCGGCTTTGCCGTCACGCTGTCGCTGGGCATCATCGCGTCCATGTTCACCGCCATCTTCGTCTCGCGCGTGGTCTTCCAGGCCTGGAAGGGCGGTTCGGGCGACAAACGCCTCAGCATATAGCGGAGGAGAACCACAATGGGTTTCTCGTTCATCCGGCACGATACCAACTTCGACTTCGTGGGCATGCGCCACAAGGCGTACGTGATTTCCATCGTGCTCGTGCTCATCGGCCTTGCGTCCATGGCCTTCAAGGGCGGCCTGACTTACGGCATCGACTTCGCGGGCGGGGCCATCGTGCAGGTCAAGTTCGACCGGCCCGTGCACGACGACGACCTGAAGAAGAGCCTGGAGGGCACCAATCTGCCCGGCCTTGCCGTGCAGCGCTTCGGCGAGGGCGAAACCGACTACCTCATCCGCATGTCGCACACGGATGAATCGGCCGATGCCATCCGCACGGCCGTCACCGGGGCGCTGGCCGCCAACATCAAGGACGCCAGCTTCGAGGTCCAGCGCCTGGAGATGGTCGGCCCCAAGGTGGGCGCGGACCTGAAGAGCAAGGCGGTGGAGGCGCTGTATTACGCGGTGCTGCTCATCGCCATCTACATCTCCGGCCGGTTCGAGCGCCGCTGGATGGCGTCCGCCGTCATGGCGGGCACCCTGGCTGGCGGCATGTACCTGCTGGGCCTCATCGGCGTGCCCCGGCTGTGGCTGGTGCCGTTCTCCCTGGTCCTCACGCTGGTGCTGTGCTGGAAGCTGCGGCTCAACTTCGCCCTGGGGGCCATCGTGGCCCTGGTGCACGACGTGCTCATCACCATGGGCGTGCTGTCCCTGCTGAACAAGGAAGTGGACCTGAACATCGTGGCGGCCATCCTGACCCTGGTGGGCTACTCGCTGAACGACACCATCATCGTCTACGACCGCATCCGCGAAACGCTGCGCACCCACCGCAAGGAATGGACCTACGCACACATCATCAACGCCAGCATCAACCAGACCCTCAGCCGCACCATCCTGACGGGCGGTACCACGCTGGTGGTCATCCTGGCGCTGTACGTGCTGGGCGGCGGGGTCATCCACGACTTCGCGCTGACCATGCTGGTGGGCGTGTTCGTGGGCATCCTGTCTTCCATCTTCGTGGCAAGCCCGGTGCTGCTGCACTTCGGCATGCCCGAGGAGGAAAAGACACCGGCACCGCGTGTCGGACAGGAAGGGGCCGTGTAGAAGGCCTTTTCCGGCATGGACTGAAACGGACGGGCGGCGCGCGAGTGCCGTCCGTCTTTTTCATGTTATCATCCTCAATATCCTCCAATTGCGTAAACATTGCGTGAAGATTGCGCAAACAATGCGGCACGGGACGCACCACGGGTGGTGCACGGGCGCGGGGCATGCGACCAATGCGCGAAGGCGGTTGCTTTTTTTGGCCATCAGGCGTTATCCTACAGGTACTTGGAATCGTTTTTGCCCCGTGGAGGTGACATGAAGGCAATCGTGGTCGCCGCGGCCCTTGGCGCGCTGCTGGCCTGCACGGCATGGGCTCCGGTGGCCGTCCGCACGGCAGAGGCCGCCGATGGCGCGGGGTTGTATGCCCAGTGCGCGGGCTGCCATGGCGAGGACGGCGGCAAGGCGGCCCTGGGGGCAGCCCGCCCCGTGAAGGGCCAGACCGCCGACGCCCTGTACGGCAAGCTCAAGGGATATGCGGACGGCAGCTATGGCGGCTCGAAAAAGGCCGTCATGGCGGGCATCGCCAAAAAGCTTTCGGACGAGGCCATGCGCGCTTTGGCCGCGCACATGGCCTCCTTCTAGACCGGTCAACGCGGAGTGCTCCGCGCGATGATCCGGTGAAACCAGGCATCACCAGAACAGGAGAATTCGCATGAAACGCTTTCTTGTGGTCATGAGCATCTGTGCCGCGCTTGCCTTTGGCGTTTCCGTCGCCATGGCCGCCGACGGCGCCGCCCTGTACAAGTCGTGCGTGGGCTGCCACGGGGCCGACGGCTCCAAGCAGGCCATGGGCGTGGGCCAGGCCGTGAAGGGCCAGAAGGCCGACGAACTGTTCAAGAAGCTGAAGGGCTACGCCGACGGCAGCTACGGCGGCGAGAAGAAGGCCGTCATGACCAACCTCGTCAAGCGCTATTCCGACGAGGAAATGAAGGCCATGGCCGACTACATGTCCAAGCTGTAGGAGCATGGCGATGCGCGTGCGCCATCATTTCCTGACGACTGTCGGCGTGCGCGCGTTCGTCGCCACGGCCTTGCTGCTTGGTCTGTCTGTTGTGTCCGCCACGGGGGGCCGGGCGGCGGTTTCGACCGCCGTTCCGTCCCCCGTTCTGCTGGCCGCCGCGGATGTTGCGCCTGCCGCCGCGGATGTTGCGCCTGCCGCCACGGAAGGGATGGGCGCCACGGCCCCTGCCGGACATGACGGGCACGGCGGTGCCGCCATGCCCCAGGTTCCGGTGGGACAGGAGGCGAACACGGCCCACGTGGGCCACGCCCCGGCAGATGCCGCCCCGGCGCAGGATTCCCATGTCGGCCATGGCACCGCCGATACCGCTCAACCCCCGGCGGAGCACGTGCACCCGGTGCCGCCACCGACCACGGGCAAGCTGGGCCAGCCCGGCCAACCGGGACAATCCGGCCAATTCGGTCAGCCGGGGCAGGGCGCTTCCGGCGACCCGTCCGCCCAGACTCCCCTTGCAGGGGTGGACGAGCACCTTGGCGACATCATCCCCGAGGGCATCCTGTTGCGCGACGAATCGGGCCAGCCCATCGACCCGCGCAGCCTGATGGACGTGCCGGTGATCATCGCGCCCATCTATTATTCCTGCCCCACCGTCTGCAACATGCTGCAAAGCTCGCTGGCGCGGGTGCTGCCGCAGGTGTCGCTGCAACCGGGCAAGGACTACCGGGTGCTGTCCGTGAGCTTTGACGAGACGGACACCCCGCAACTGGCCGCGCGCAAGAAGCAGAACTATTTCGCGGCGATGAATTTTGCCTATCCGGAGGACGGCTGGCGCTTCCTGTCCGGCGACCTTGCGTCCATCAACAGGTTCATGGACGCCATCGGGTTCCGGTTCACCCGGCAGGGGCGCGACTTCATCCACCCCGTGGTGCTGGTGGTCACCGCGCCGGGGGGCAAGGTGGTGCGCTACCTGTACGGCCAGAACTTCATGCCCTTCGACCTGACCATGGCCGTCACCGAGGCCTCGCACGGCACCATCGGCCTGTCGGTGAAGCGCGTGCTGTCGTACTGCTTCACCTACGACCCGGAAGGGCGGCGCTACGTGTTCGATTTCATGCGCATCGCCGGGTTGATCATCCTGTTCGGAGCGGCGGTGCTGCTGTTCGTGCTGGTGCGGGGCGGCCCGCGCGGGAAGGAACGCAAGGGGACGGATGCTGCTCCTCCGGCGGGCTCGTCTCCATCCGGCCCGCCACCATCCGGCCCGCCCACGGCGGGCACTCCCCCGGACTAGGCGGCCAGGCCGCCATTTCGGCCATTCGCCCCCGCCGGTTCGTTCCCGTCGACAGTCATTTTTCCGGTCCAATGCCCGCACCAGACACAGGAGACCATCGCATGAGCGCAGACGCGCACGACCACCCGAACTTCTTCCAGCCGCAGCCCGGCACGAAGGGCGGGATTGCCTCGTGGATTTTCAGCACCGACCACAAGCGCATCGGCATGCTGTACCTCTACTGCATCATCGCCATGTTTCTGGTGGGGCTGACACTGGGCTTTCTGATCCGGCTGGAACTCATCGCGCCGGGCCGCACCATCATGGGGCCGCAGACCTACAACGCGCTGTTCACCCTGCACGGCGTGGTGATGGTCTTCCTGGTGGTCATCCCCAGCATTCCCGCCGCGTTCGGCAACATCTTCCTGCCCATCCAGATCGGGGCGGAGGACGTGTCCTTTCCCCGGCTGAACATCTTTTCGTGGTGGCTGTACGTCACCGGAGCGGTGCTGGCCGTGGTCTCGCTGGTCACCGGCAAGGGCGCGCCCGACACCGGCTGGACCTTCTACGTACCCTTCAGCGCGGTGACCACCACCAACGTGGACGTGGCCGTGGTCGCCGTGTTCATCCTGGGCTTCTCGTCCATCCTCACCGGGCTGAACTTCATCACCACCCTGCACCGGCTGCGCGCCCCCGGCATGACCTGGACCCGCCTGCCGCTGTTCTGCTGGTCGCTGTACGCCACCGGGTGGATTCAGGTGCTGGCCACGCCCGTGCTGGGCATCACCGTGCTGCTCATCTTCGCCGAGCGCGTGCTGGGCGTGGGGCTGTTCGACCCCTCGCGCGGGGGCGACCCCATCCTGTACCAGCACCTGTTCTGGATCTATTCGCATCCGGCGGTGTACATCATGATCCTGCCCGCCATGGGCGTGATCTCCGAAATCCTGCCGGTGTTCGCGCGCAAGCCCATCTTCGGCTACAAGATGATCGCCTTTTCCAGCCTGGCCATCGCCTTCGCCGGGTCGCTGGTGTGGGCGCACCACATGTTCGTCAGCGGCATGAGCGACACGGCGGTGATGGTCTTCTCGTTCCTGACCTTCGTGGTGGCCATTCCCTCGGCCATCAAGGTCTTCAACTGGGTGTCCACGCTGTACAAGGGCTCCATCCGGGTGGAACCGCCCCTGTGGTACGCCCTGGCGTTCATCTTCCTGTTCTCCATCGGCGGGCTGACGGGTCTTGTGCTGGGCGCGGCGGGCACCGACGTGCACGTGCACGACACCTACTTCGTGGTGGCGCACTTCCACTACGTGATCTTCGGCGGGCTGGGCTTCGGGCTGTTCGGGGCCATGCACTACTGGTTCCCCAAGATCTACGGGCGGATGTACGACAAGCGCATCGCCAACTGGTCGTGCCTGATCGCCTTCGTGGGCTTCAACATCCTGTACTTTCCCATGTTCATCCTGGGGTTGCAGGGCATGCCGCGCCGTTACTACGACTACCTGCCCAAGTATGCCGAGGGGCACTTCATCTCCACCATGGGGTCGTGGGTGCTGGCGACCGGGCTGCTGCTGATGTTCTGGAACCTCTGGCGGGGCATCCGCCACGGCAAGCCAGCGGGCCGCAACCCGTGGGGCGGGGCCACCCTGGAGTGGACCGTGCCTTCGCCGCCGCCGCATCACAACTTCGAGGCCGAGCCCGTGGTTACCCATGGCCCCTACGACTACACGGGAGTGAAGCCCGATGCATGAGCACCGCGACTACGAAGGCGCCAAGATCGGCATGTGGCTGTTCCTGTTCACGGAAGTGCTGCTGTTCGGTGGGCTGTTCCTGCTTTATTCCGTGTACCTGCACCGCTACCCGGCGGAATTCCACGCCGCGGGCAAGGACCTGAGCCGCATCTTCGGCACGGCCAACACCGTCGTGCTCATCACCAGTTCGCTGTGCATGGCCCTGGCCATCAGCGCGCTGCAACGCGGCAGGGTGGTGCTTTCGCAGCGGCTGGTGCTGCTGACCGTGGCCATGGCCGGGGTGTTCCTGGTGAACAAGTTCTTCGAGTGGAGCGCCAAGATCGGCCACGGCATCTATCCCAACAGCCCCGGCCTGCTCAAGCTGCCGCCCGGCGAGATGGTGTTCTTCAACCTGTACTACCTGATGACGGGGCTGCACGGCATTCACGTGATCATCGGCGGGGCCGTGCTGATGTACGGCTGGCATCTGATGCGCGCTGGCCGGGTGACCCCGGAGCACTTCGTGTTCCTGGAAAACGGCGGCCTGTACTGGCACCTGGTGGACCTGGTGTGGATCTACCTGTTTCCGCTCTTCTACCTTGTGGTCTGAGGGGGCCAGCATGACCGGACACGATACAGAACACCACGCCGTCCCCGTGCGCACCAACATGCTGGTGTGGGCGGCCCTGATGATGCTGACCGCCATCACCGTGGGCGTCACCAGTTTCGACTTCGGCTTCCTGAACGTGGTGGTGGCGCTGAGCGTGGCCACCACCAAGGCGGGGCTGGTCATCCTGTGGTTCATGCACCTGCGCTACGAGGGCAGGGTCATCCGGCTGATGGTGTTCACGGCCTTCGTCATCCTTGCCATCGCCATCGGGTTCACCTTCTTCGACGTGGCCTACAGGTAGGTTCCCATGTATCCGCAATCGTTGACGCCCGTGCAGCAGGTGGATCTTGCCTTCTACATCATCTTCGGGTTCTCGGTGTTCGTGCTGCTGGCCATCACCGCCGCCATGCTGTGGTTCGTGTGGCGCTACCGCGAATCACGCCACCCCGTGCCCGCGCAGATATCGGGCAACGTGCCCGCCGAGATCGCCTGGACGCTGATTCCCTCCCTTCTCGTCATGGGGCTGTTCTACTACGGGTGGGAGGGCTACAAGGCCCTGCGCACCGTGCCAAAGGACGCCATGGAGGTAAAGGTGACCGCCCGCATGTGGTCGTGGGTGTTCGAGTACCCCGGCGGCAAGCGGAACAGCGTGCTGGTGGTGCCCGTGGACACCCCGGTCAAACTGAACATGACCAGCGTGGACGTGATCCACAGCCTGTACGTGCCCGCCTTTCGCATCAAGATGGACACCGTGCCCGGCATGGAAACCTATGCCTGGTTCAAGGCCGACCGCCCCGGCGAATACGACCTGCTGTGCGCCGAATACTGCGGCCTGAAGCACGCCAACATGATCACCATGGTGAAGGTGGTGGACAAGGCGGCCTTCGACGCCTGGCTGGCCAGCACGGATGCGCCCGGCGGCAAGGGCAGGGCGCTGATGGAGACCCACGGCTGCATCTCGTGCCATTCGCTGGACGGATCGCCCGGTGTCGGCCCCACCTTCAAGGATCTGTACGGTGCCGAGCGCGAGGTGGCCTTGCCGGACGGCACCAGGCGCAAGGTGGTGGCCGACGAAGGGTACCTGCGGCGCGCCTTCACCGACCCCAACGGCGAGGTGGTGGTGGGCTACGACCCCATCATGATGTCCACCGAGGGCATGGTGCCCCAGGAGGACATGGAGCAGATGGTGGCCTGGCTGATGCACGGCAACGAGGTGGGCAGCGAGGAAGGCAGGCGGCTGATGGAGGCCGAGGGCTGCATCTCGTGCCATTCCACGGACGGCTCCATCATCGCCGGACCTTCCCTGAAGGGGCTGTGGAACGCGCCCACCACCGTGTTGCGCGACGGCAAGGAACAGCAGGTCACCGCCGACGAGGCCTATCTGCGCGCCAAGATCGCCAATGCACCGGCACTGGGCACGGTGAAGGGCTTCGACCCCATGATGCCGCCGTACGAGCACCTGACGCCGGAGCAACTGGGGACCATGGTGGAGTACATCAAATCCCTTGGTGAACATGCACATTGATGCACAAGGTCCATATGCCCCGTCTGCGTGACCTGCGCCTGCTGCTGCGCCTGAACGTGACCCTGATGGTGGGGGCCGCCACGGCGTTCGGCTTTCTGCTGGCCGTGCCGCTGCCGCTTGCCGGTGATGTCGGGAAGGCCGGGCAGATCGGGCAGGCCGGTCTGGCGGGTGGTCTGGCGGGTGGTCTGGCGGGTGGGGTGGCCAATCCTGTTGCCGCGCTGGCCTGGGTGGTGGCTGGCGCCATGCTGCTGGCCGCTGCCTGCTCTGCGTGGAACCAGGTGCAGGAGCGGGACATCGACGCGCTGCTGCCCCGCACGGCAAGGCGCCCCCTGCCGACTGGGCGTATGGGGCGCATGGGGCCGTGGCTGGCCACGGGCATTGGCGCGCTGCTGTTCATGACGGCGTTGGGCTGCCTGCACGCGGCGGGAGAGTCGGCCGCATTGCTGGCGTCCGGACAGGCCGGAGGCCTTTTGCACGATGTCGTGCCCCGCGCCGGTTCTCCGGTGTCAGGCTCGTGGCTGCTTCTGGTCGGCGTGGGCATCGCCGTGGCCTACAACGGGGTGTACACCCCGTTGAAGCGCATCACGTCGTTCGCCCTGCTGCCGGGCGCGCTGGTGGGGGCCATGCCGCCCCTGCTGGGCTGGATGGCGGCGGGCGGCGACCCGCGCGATCCCGTGGCCATCTTGCTGTACGGGGTGTACGTGCTGTGGCAAGTGCCCCATTTCTGGCTGCGCGCCCAGCGCGAACGCATCCACTACCAACGGGCCGGGCTGCCCGTGCCGCCCGCCCAGTTTGCCGCCGTGCGCTACGCCCGGCTGCTGCGGGTGTGGTACCACGCCTATGCCGTGGCCGTGCTGATGTTGCCCGTGTTTCCCCTGCTGCATGCCCCGCTGGTTCGTGCCGGAGTGGTGCTGCTGGGCGTGGCCCTGCTGGGGATATCGGCGCTGGCGCGGACGGCGGGAGCCACGGGGGGAGTTGCGGCGGGAGACGCGGAGGGCGTGGCCCCGGGCGCAGGCACTGCGCGGGTGGTACCCTCCACCGGCATGGCCAGGCGCGAGATCATCGCCCTGCGCGCCGCAGACGCGGCCATGCCCGCGCTGATGCTGCTGTTGCTGCTGGACCGGATGCTGTCTTTATTCTAAGTACGGATACCACCTCTTTCCTCCACATCCGCATTGGGAGCAGCCCATGGTCTGGATTCACCCCGTCCTGCAATTCGTCGCCACGCTCATTGGCCTGTACTCCTTGTATTTCGGCTGGATACGCTTTCAGGCCTCGCACATGGGGCGCAAGGTGGTCTTTCCGTGGAAGCCGCATGTCAAATGGGGCACCGTGGCCCTTGGCATATGGGCGGCAGGTTCGCTGCTGGGGCTGGCCGTGGCCCGGCTGGCGTGGTCAAGCATGTTCATCACCGGCGCGCATGCCTGGGTGGGCCTGCTGATGGTGCCGCTGTGCGCGGTGGGCTATCTGACCGGGCAGCGCATGGACGTGGTGAAGAAGCGCCGCAAGCTGCTGCCGCTGGTGCACGGCGTCAACAACCTGCTGCTGGTGGTGCTGGCCTTGTGGCAGTTGTGGACGGGCATCATGGTGGTGCGCGTCTACCTGCTGTAGCCCAGGATTGCACCGAATCTTCGCGCCCGGCGCGGCAGTGGCGACCACTGCCGCGCCGGGCGTTTTTTTCGTGTGGCACGGGCAGCCCTGCCGGGGCGCGGGGGAGGGGACGCAGGGGGCCGAGCGGATCATTCCCCGTTCATCCCGCCCGCGTGGCTGGGGCTGATGCCGAAGTAGCGGCGGAATTCCCGGCTGAACTGCGAAACGCTTTCATAGCCCACCATGCGCGCGGCCTCGCTGGCGCGCACGCCGTCCTCGCGCAGCAGGCTGCGCGCCTTGTTCAGGCGCACCCGCTTCAGGTACTGGATGGGCGAAAAGGCGGTCACGTCCTTGAAAGCCCGGTGGAAGGTGGACGGGCTCATGTTCACGAAGCCCGCCAGCTGGTCCACGTTGAATGGCTCCGAAAAGTTGCCGTGGATCTGCTTCAGGGCCTTTTCGATGCGCGACATGTTGGTGTTCTTGGTGGCCAGCGCGTGCAGGGCCGCCGCATTCTCGCCGCACAGCACCCGGAACAGCAGTTCGCGCACCAGCCCCGGCCCCAGTACCTGCGCTTCCAGCGGGCAGGACAGCGCCATCAGCAGGCGCAGCACCGTGTTCTTGAATGCGGCGTCGGCCTTGGCCAGGAACAGCCCCTGATGGGTGCACCCTTGCGTCAGCGACCGGTAGTCGATACGGTCTTCTATCTGACCTATGAGTTGATTGAGCACGCCAAGGTCGATGTCCACGACCAGGGACAGCAACGGTTTTTCCGGCGTGGCCACGGCTTCGCATTCTGCGGCAATGGGCACGCTGAGGGCCAGGTAGTGGTCCTGGTCGTACTGGTAGACCCGCCCGCCGAAGTGTACGAGCTTGGCCCCCTGGCCGAGAACGATCAGCCCCTGCTGATAGAGCAGGGGGGTCCGGCTGATGGAGCCGGAGGTTTTGTACAGCCCCACGCCGGGCAGGCCGGTTTCCGTCTTGCCCTCGCTGACGGCCATCTTGCTCATGAGTTCTGCTATTTCAGGCATGTGATCTCCCATTCGGAGGCGGTCGGGACCGTCCGCCGGTTTTCGGAGCGTAACCGTTTTGACTCGTTTCTGCCACCGGTTGCAGAATCAGGCAAGAGATTGGCAGGAATGTGCCTTCACGCCGGGGCATGGTCCGTTTATTCACGGAGCATCGAACATCCCCCGCGTTCTTCCGGTTGCACCCGGCGCAACGCGGCACGGATGGCGGCAGCGGCGGCCCTTTCCGCACGAGTCCTCACGGGCGAAGGGTGCCGCGAAGGCCGCGTAACCGTGAACGGGCGCACCGCGCCCGGCACCGAAGGAGCGAGACGTGCTGTACAGAACCATGCCCAAGAACGGTGACACGCTGTCCGCGCTGGGCTTTGGCTGCATGCGCCTGCCCATGCTGGACGGCAAGGTGGACGAGGCCCGCGCCATCGCGCAGATCCGCAGCGCCATCGACGGCGGGGTCAACTACGTGGACACGGCGTGGCCGTACCACCACGGCGAGAGCGAAATCGTGCTCGGCAAGGCCCTGCGCGACGGCTACCGCGAGAAGGTCAGGGTGGCCACCAAGCTGCCCTCGTGGCTGCTGAAGGACCGCGCCGACATGGACCGCTACCTGGACGCGCAGTTGGAGCGCCTTGGCGTCGACTGCATCGACTACTATCTGGTGCACGCGCTGGACGGTCCCCTGTGGGACACCGTGCACGGCCTGGGCGTGCTGGAATTCCTGGAAGCGGCCAAGGCCGACGGGCGCATCGTCAATGCCGGGTTCTCGTTCCACGGGCTGGCGGAAGACTTCAAGCGCATCATCGACGCCTACCCCTGGGTGTTCTGCCAGATCCAGTACAACTACCTGGACGAAACCTATCAGGCGGGCACCGAAGGGCTGCGCTACGCGGCGGGCAAGGACATCGGGGTGATCATCATGGAGCCGCTGCGCGGCGGGAACCTGGGGCTGATCACCGCGCCGCCCGCTGTGCAGGCCATCTGGGACGAGTCGCCCGTGCGGCGCACCCCGGTGGAATGGGCGCTGCGCTGGATCTGGAACCACCCGGAAGTGACGGTGGTGCTGTCCGGCATGAACGAGGAAGCGCACATCGCCGAAAACCTGGCCATCGCCGGCTCCGCCGAGGCCGGGTCCATGACCTCGCAGGATATGGAACTGGTGGCCCGCGCCAGCGCCAAGTACCGCGAACTGATGAAGGTGCGCTGCACCGGCTGCGGCTACTGCATGCCGTGCCCCATGGGCGTTTCCATTCCCATGTGCTTCGAGACCTACAACAAGATGCACATGTTCGGAAACATTCAGGAAGGCAAGTTCCTGTATGCCCTGCGCATGAGCGGCGAGATCGGCGGCGAGGGCCCCGGCTACGCCTCGCAGTGCGTGGCCTGCGGCCAGTGTATGGAAAACTGTCCGCAGCACATCGCCATTCCGGATGTGCTGGCCGAACTGGCCGCCGAACTGGAAGGGCCGGACTTCGCCCAGTTGCAGGAGGCGGGGCGGCAGTTTTTGCGCCGCACGGCATAAGGGCAGAGCGGATCGAACTGGATGAATGAAGGCGGCAGGCCGGGGTGGACCATCCGCCCCGGCCCCGGATAAGCTTTTGCCGGATATGTTCTTGATGGACCCCGGACGGGCTTCAGGTCCGGATGTTGATGCACACACGTTCTCACCGCCCGTTCCGTGCGGGCAGCGATGGCCTACGCCACCAGAGGGTTACCCGGCGTGAAGATACTGTTCTACGACTGCTTCGCGGGCATGAGCGGCGACATGCACCTTGCCGCGCTGTTGTCCCTTGGCGTGGAAGCCGACTACCTGCGGGCAGAGCTTTCGAAGCTGGGGCTGGACCACGAGTTCGAACTGCGGGTGACGCCCGACATGCGCAAGGGCATTGCAGGCCTGCGCGTGGACGTGGTGCTGGCACACGAAGAGCAGGACTGCGGCCAGAGTGATGGGCACGCACACGAACATGATCATGACCACGCGCACGAGCACGACCGGCATGGTGAGCATGACCATGGGCACGATCATGCCCACCCGCACGAGGCGGCGCACCATGCCGGGCACGATCATGCCCATGACCACGACCATGACCACAAGCATGGCCATGCACACGCGCATCCGCACACCCACGGCCACCACCACCCGCCGCACCGCAACCTGCCGGACATAGAGGCCATCATCACCGCCAGCACGCTGCCGGAACCGGTGCAGCGCACCAGTCTGGCCATCTTCCGCAAACTGGCCGAGGCCGAGGCCAAGGTGCACGGCAAGCCAGTGGACGAGGTGCACTTTCACGAGGTGGGGGCCACCGATTCCATCGTGGACATCGTGGGCGCGGCCATCTGCTATCATCGCCTTGGCGTGGATGCGGCCTGGGCCACGCCCGTGGAACTGGGCGGCGGCTTCGTGCGTTGTGCCCATGGGCTGATGCCCGTGCCCGCCCCGGCCACGGCGGAGATTCTGTCCGGCATTCCCACCACGCGCGGGGCCACCCAGCACGAAACCACCACCCCTACGGGCGCGGCCATCCTGGCGATGCTGGTGAGCCGGTTCACCGCCGCGCCGCGCATGGCCGTGCAGCGTACCGGCTACGGCATCGGCCACCGCGATACCGAACTGCCCAACCTGCTGCGGGTACATCTGGCCGAGGTTGACGCAACGCATGCCGGTCTTGCGGCTGGCGGGGCGTCCTCTGCGGCGTTCACCGTCGTGTCCGGTGCCGCAGCCGGAGCCGTAGCTCCGCTGCCCACGGAACCCGCGCGGTTGCTGCAATGCAACATCGACGACATGACCGCAGAGCAACTGGCCGTGGCCATGGAACAACTGATGGAAGCAGGCGCCATGGACGTACATTTCACGCCCATCATGATGAAGAAGGGGCGACCCGCCACCTGTGTTTCGCTGCTCTGTGCGCAGGGCGAGCAGGAGCGCTTCGCGCGGTTGCTGTTCCGGCACACCACCACGCTGGGCATCAAGAGCGTGCCCATCGACAAACTGGTGTTGGAAACGCGCTTCGAGCGGCTGGAAACCCCGCTGGGGCTGGTGACCATGAAGCTGGCCCTGCTGGACGGCGAGGTGCTGCGCGCCAAGCCGGAACTGGAAGACTGCAAGGCGCTGGCGCGGAAGCACGGCATTCCTCTGGCCGACGTGTATCTTGCCATCGGCAAGGCCCGCACCTAGCCCAGAATAGGTTTTGACAACGATACCGGCAGCGCCCGCGCGGCGCGCCGCATTGACGGACGACGACATGGACAGGACAGACGCCCTGCGCGACCTGCTGGAAGGCATTCGCGCGGGCACCATCGATGTGGACAAGGGCATGTCGCAGTTGCGCGACCTGCCGTACCTTGAAATGGGCCACACCCGCTTCGACATGCACCGCAAGCTGCGCAACGGCTTTCCGGAAGTAGTCTACGGCGCGGGCAAGACGCCCGAACAGGTGGCGGAAATTTTCACCCGGCTGCGCGGCCTCAGCCACGTGCTGGCTACCCGTGTTTCGCCGGAAATGGCGGCACACGTGCTGGCCGCCTGCCCGGAGGCCAGCTACAACTCCCTTGGCCGTACCCTGACCATGCTGCACGGCGAACTGACCTTCAAGCCCGGCGAGATCGGCATCATCACCGCCGGGACCTCCGACCTGCCCGTGGCCGAAGAGGCCCGCGTGACCTGCGAGATGCTGGGCAGCAGGGCGTGGGTCATCTCCGACGTGGGCGTGGCGGGCGTGCACCGGCTGTTCGACCGGCTGGACGAACTGCGCAAGGCCCGCGTGCTCATCGTGGTGGCGGGCATGGAAGGCGCGCTTACCAGCGTGGTGGGCGGCCTTGTCTCGCAGCCGCTCATCGCCGTACCCACATCCGTGGGCTACGGGGCCAACTTCGCCGGGCTGTCCGCGCTGCTCGGCATGCTTACCTCGTGCGCCAGCGGCATTACCGTGGTCAACATCGACAACGGGTTCGGCGCGGCTTGCGCCGCGTGCCGTATCAACAACCTGTTTGCGGAGTAGGCGAGACGAGGGGGGAGGTTTTTTACGCCTCCGGCGGGCAGGGACGGCAGCCGTTACACGAGTCTTCGAGTGTTACGGATGGCGATCGCAGCGCGCTGTCTCCCCCTGCACCCCTTTTCAACGCGAAGAACCGCCCAAAGGGCGGTTCTTCGCGTTTGCACTTGATAGCGGATTGCCGCCGATGAGGACGCAGTTCCGTTAGTTGATGAGAAAACAGTTACCCAGTACGGGGGTGCAGGGGGCATCGCCCCCTGCCCGCCGGAGGCGTACAAAAAACCGCTCCCTAATCCACCCGGTAATGACACCCCAGGCTCTGCTTGTTCCGCAGCGCCGCCATGGTCACCATGTACGCGGTCTGGCAGCCGTGGAACAGGTCCACGAGCGGCTTGGAGAGCGGGGTGCGCTTGTAGAAATCGTGCAGGTGGCGCGACAGGTCGCGCAGGTCTTCGAAGGCGCGCTGCAGGCGGCTGCGGGTGCGGGTGATGCCCACGTAGTTCCACATGGTGTGGCGGATGGTGGCCCAGTCCTGCGCGATGAGGGCCGGGTCGTCGTTGCGTTCGTCGCCGGAGGACTGCCAGTCGGGGATGGAGTCGCGCAGGCGCTTGCCAAGGCCGCGCTGGGCGCCGGATCGCTTGGCGATGTCCTCTGCGGCGGCGCGGCCCCACAGCAGCGCTTCGAGCAGCGAGGTGGAGGCCAGGCGGTTGGCGCCGTGCACGCCGGTGCAACTGCACTCGCCCACGCTGTACAGCCGCTCCAGGGTGGTGCGGCCCGTCAGGTCGGTCAGGATGCCGCCGCAGAAGTAGTGGGCGGCGGGCACCACGGGGATCAGGTCGCGCCGGATGTCGATGCCCAGTTCCATGCACCGCGCGAAGATGGTGGGGAAGCGTTCGGACGGGTCCTGCTCCATGTGGCGGGCGTCCAGGTACACGCATTCCTCGCCGTTGCGCAGCATTTCCTCCACGATGGACCGGGCCACGATGTCGCGCGGGGCCAGGTCGGCGCGGGGGTCGTAGCGTTCCATGAAATGCTCGCCGCTGCCGTTCACCAGCCGCCCGCCCTCGCCGCGCATGGCCTCGGTGACCAGGAACCGGCGCGAACTGCGGTGCAGCAGGGCGGTGGGGTGAAATTGCACGTATTCCAGGTTTTCGGTGCGCACGAAGGCGCGGCTGGCCATGGCCACGCCAGACCCGATGCAGGCCGGGCTGTTGGTGGTGTGCAGGTACACCTGCCCGATGCCGCCGGTGGCCAGTACGGTGATGTCGGCAAGGATGGTTTCCACCCGGCGCAACTGCTCGTTGAAGACGTAGGCCCCCACGCACTGGTTGTTGAGCTGGTAGCGGAACTCGTTGTTGCGGGCGTGGTGGTGGCTGGTCAGCAGGTCGACGGCGGTGCGTTCCGACAGCACGCGGATGTTGGGGGCGTTGCTTACCGCCGCCATCAGCCCGTCCATGATGGCCCGCCCGGTGTAGTCGGCGCAGTGCAGGATGCGGTGCGCGCCGTGGCCGCCTTCCATGGTCAGGTCCCATTCGCATTCGGGGGTGCGTCCCTTGGCGAAGGGAATGTGCAGCCGGTCCACAAGGATGTCCTGCACGGCCTTGGGGCCGCTGCGGGCGATGTGACGCACCGCGCGCAGGTGGTTGTGGCGGTGCCCGGCGATGAGGATGTCGGTTTCCAGTTGGCGGGGGTCGCCGTCACCCGCGCGAAACACGATGCCGCCCTGGGCCAGGGCGGAATTGCCGCTGTCCAGTTGCTGGCCGCTGTTGATGAGCGTGACTTCCATGCCCTGGTCGGCCAGGGTCAGGGCCGTGGTGCACCCGGCGATGCCCGAGCCGATGACCAGTACCGGAGTGTGCAGGCGGTAGGTGGAATTGTTCATGGCGCGTCCCTTGCGAAGTGGCGGCGTGGGGGGATGTGGTGCGGTGCTCGTGCGTCGGGCCTTGCGGCTGCCGGGGCATTCCCGGTGGCGAAAGGGACGGCTGGCGCGGGCGAAGGAAAATATGGTGCGCTCTGGTCCGGTCTGCTCCGATTCAATCCGGGCCGAACTGGGGCCGGCGCAGGATGCTTGTCGGCCCGCGCGGCGCCCGTGTATCGGCGGGCATCGCGCGGGCCGCTGTTCATCTCTCTACGCCCGCTCAGGCACAGGCGTCCAGCATGCGTTGCAGGGCGGCCTTGGCGGGTTTGTGCAGGTCCATGGGCACGGTGACCGGGGCCTCCGTGCCCGCCGCCACGCCCTCCAGCGTGCGCAGCAGCTTGGGTTCGGTCACGCGGGCCATGTGCGAACAGGCGCTTTCCAGCAGGGGCAGCACGGTCAGCCGCCCGGCATGCTGGCGGGCCAGCCGCCGCACGAGGTTGATTTCCGTGCCCACGATGACGGTGGAACCATCCGGGGCATTCTCCGCAAAGCGGATGATGGTGGTGGTGGACCCGGCGGCGTCGGCGGCGTTGACCACCTCTGGCGAACATTCCGGGTGCACCACGATGCGACAGCCGGGGTGCGCGGCGCGGGCCGTTTCCATCTGGCGCAGGTTGAACCGGGCGTGGATGGCGCAGCAGCCGGGCCAGATCAGCAGTTCCGCCCGGCGGGCCTCGTCGGTCAGCACGTCGGCGCCGAAGCTGCCCGCGCGCACGTCCAGCATGTGCCGTTTGTCGTCGGGAATGCCCAGCAGGTTGGCGGTGTTGCGGGCCAGGTTCTTGTCCGGCAGGAACAGCACGGCATCGCCCTGTTTGCGGGTCCATTCCAGCATGGTGCGCGCGTTGGCGGAGGTGCACACCGCGCCGCCGTGCCGCCCCACCACGGCCTTTACCGCCAGCGAGGTGTTCACATAGGCCAGCGGCACCACCTTGCGGCCATCGGCGGAAAGGGCGCGCAGCACCGCGTCCACCCGCTCCGCCGGGGCCATCTGGGCCATGACGCAGTTGGCGGAATGCTCCGGCAGGTACACCTTCTGGCCGGGCCGCGCCAGCAGGGCGGCGGATTCGGCCATGAAGTACACCCCGCAGAACACGATGCTGGCGGCGTCCGTTTCGGACACGCGGCGGGCCAGTTCCAGCGAATCGCCGCGCAGGTCGGTGTGCCGGATGACCGATTCGTGCTGGTAGTGGTGGCCCATGATGGTCAGGTTGGGGCCGAGCGCGGCGCGCAGCGCGGCGATGCGCTCTTTCTGGGAGGGCTGTGCGGTCATGTCATGCCTTGCGTATGCGCATGCTGAAGTCCGCCACCGGGGCGGAGTGGGTAAGCCTGCCCACGGAAACGAAATCCGGCCCGTGGGGGGATGCCTCGGCCAGTTGCCGCAGCGTTTCCAGGGTGACGCCGCCGCTGGCCTCGGTTTCGATGCCGGGGGGCACCACTGTAAGCGACTCGCTCAGGAGCGCAAGGTCCATGTTGTCCAGCATGATGCGGTCCACCTTGCAGGCCACGGCCTCGCGCACTTCGTCCAGGGTGCGGCATTCCACCTCGATGGGCGGGCAGGGCGCGTAGGCCGCGCGCAGCGCCGCCACGGCGGCGGTGATGGACCCGGCGGCGTCGATGTGGTTGTCCTTCAGCATCAGCATTTCGGCCAGGGTGCGGCGGTGGTTTTGCCCGCCGCCCACCAGCACCGCGTACTTTTCGGGAAAGCGCAGCCCCGGCAGGGTCTTGCGCGTATCCAGCAGGCGGGTGGACGTGCCGTCCAGCTCGCGCGCGTAGCGGTGGGTAAGGTTGGCGATACCGGACAGGTGGCAGATAAAGTTCAGGATGACCCGTTCCGCCTTCAGCACCAGACGCGCCGGGCCTTCGATGTCGGCGGCGATGGAGCCGGGGGGCAGTTCGTCGCCGTCGGCGGTGTGGGGGGTCCACGTCCAGCCGCCCACCACCGGGCTTTCCAGCAGGGCGGCGCAGCGTTCCATCACCAGCGGGGCAATGGGCAGCCCGGCCACCAGGGTCTGCTGCTTGGCCACGATCTGGGCGGCCAGCCGGTCCACGGGGCCGAACACGGCGTCGCTGGTCAGGTCGGGGCCGTCTTCCAGCAGGGCCAGGTCGATGGCGGCCAACAGGTGCTCGCGGGGCTGGCCCGCGAAGAAGGTGTCGAAATCCGGTACGGTGTGGGATGACATGGATTGTGCCGTCACTGGCTAGATGATACACGCAGGGTGCCCCGCGCCGAGCCTGCGCCGCGCGGAGGCTGTCCGGCGTCGCACGGGGTGCGCCACGCGGGGGGCGCCGCCCGAGGTACAGCGGATGGGGCGCATGCCGTGTAGTAGGAGGCTGCCCCGCTTTCGTCAAGCCGACGACGCCGCGCCGCCACACGGAACGGGCATGTGGGGTGGCATGCTTGCGACTCCGCTTGGGCAGGCCTGGGCAGGATCTTCATCCTTCTGCATTTCACGCGTTCACGCATTTCATGTGCGTCATGTGTTTCACAGAACAGGGACAAGGGTATTTCATGGCCGGGCAGGAACACGGACAGGAGCGCGGGCACGAGCACGATCGCGAGTGCGTGGACGGCGCCCCCCGCGAAGACGGGGACGCCTGCCGCACCATCGTGCTGCCCGAGGAATGCCGCGACCCCGCCACGCCCGGTGAAGACGCCGAATTCGCCCACCCCGCCGACGTTGCCGACCATCTGGAAAATCTTTCGCTGGAACGCCAGGTGTGCGTGTTGCGCCACCTGCCCGCAGAGGACGCCGCCGACGCCCTGGCCGAGCTTGACGAGCACGTGCGCGTCGACCTGCTGGAGAACCTCGACGCCGACGTGGCCGCCCAGATCCTGTCCGAAATGTCGCCCGACGACGCGGCGGACGTGCTGGACGAACTGGACGAGGACCACCGCGACGTCCTGCTGAGCAGCCTCGAAACCGAGGACGCCGAGGAAATCCGCCACCTCATGGCCTTCGACCCGGACACTGCGGGCGGGGTCATGAACACCGAGGTGATCATCCTCGACCACGGCCTGACCGCCGACCAGGCCATCCTGCAAATCCGCGCCGAGATCGAAGACAAGGAAATTCCCTACTACGCCTACGTGGTGGACGAACAGGACCGGTTGGTGGGCGTGCTTTCGCTGCGCGACATCATGCTCTGCAAGCCCGGCAACAAGCTGCGGGACGAGGTGCGCGGCCAGGGGCTGATTTCCGTACTGTTCGACCAGGACAAGGAAGAGGTGGCGCACCTGCTGGGCCACTACAACTTCATGGCCATGCCCGTGGTGGATTACGAAGGCCGCCTGCTGGGCGTGGTCACCCATGACGACATCATCGACATCATCCACGACGAGGCGTCCGAGGACATGCTGGGCATGGTGGGCGCGGGCACGGACGAAAGCGTGGACACGCCGTGGCACGAATCGGTGCTGAAGCGCCTGCCGTGGCTGGTCATCAACATGCTGAATTCGGCGGTGTCGGCGTCCGTCGTGTACATGTTCGAAGGGTCCATCGCCCAGATGGCGGTGCTGGCCGTGCTGATGCCCATGGTGGCCAACCAGGCGGGCAACACCGGGCAGCAGGCCCTGGCCGTGATGATCCGGCAATTGGCGGTGGAGCGGTTCGACCGGCGCAAGGCGTGGTGGGCCGTGCTGCGCGAGGCCAAGATCGGCCTGTCCAGCGGGGTCATTGTCGCGCTGCTGGTGCTGTGCGCGGTGTGGGCGTTTGCCGGGTCGTGGAAGCTGGCCACGGTGATGTCGCTGGCGCTGCTGCTGGACATGCTGCTGGGCGCGCTGGCGGGGGCGTCCATTCCGCTCATTTTGCGGGCGGTGGGGCGCGACCCGGCGCAGGCCTCCAGCATCTTCCTGACCGCCATCACCGATGGCGCGGGATTCTTCATCTTTTTGGGGTTGGCGACACTGGTCCTGTTTTAGGTGTCTTTGCCCAAGGAACGCCGGAACTTTCGCTGTTGATAGTAAAGTAAAAAACGAAGAGGCTCCATCTTGCGATGGGGCCTCTTCGCTTTCCGTGTTGTATTTTATGTGTGCATTCCAGATTATTCTAGTCTCGTTGCTAAATATATCATGATGAAATATATGCGATTGTATGCGTGTAGTTTTTAAAAACGTGAGGTGAGCATATGCTAGTGGGTAAAGTGCGCACTGCTCCTAGGATATCATTAAATAAATTGGGAGAGTATCTGGTTTCTAAACCAGGACGCAGGCGTACGATTATACGGGATCAAAAGGAACCTTCTGATTTCATAGTTGCAAGGTATGCAGAAGCTAAAAGGATCATTCAAGATTGTTTAGTATCAGGTGGGGCTGATGTCAGACCTGTGAATAGAGCGATAGATGGCTTCTCAGGCTCCTACGAAACAAAGTGGCAGAAAGATACGGCAGTCCTATGCGCATCAGCCCTGCGGGCTTTTTTAAGGATGTCAGAGCGCATTCCCTTGAATGGCTTTAATCCCGTCAGAGGTATCGATAATCCAGAAAAAATGAATATTTCTGGCGTAAATGTCAGCGTGTGTCCTGAAATTATTCTGTTAGCCCCATCACAAGATAACGCAATTGTTGGAGGCGTTAAGCTATATTTTAGTAAAAACAATCCGTTAACAGAAGATGCATCAGAATTTGTGGGGTCTGTTTTGTATAGATATTTATCAGAAGTAATGTCGAGTGCGGGTGCTGTTTCATATAAAAATTGTACTGTAGTTGACGTGTTTGCTGGGAAGTGTTTCATTGCTCCAAAAACATATAAGCGAAATATGAATGATGTTGCGGCTGCGTGCGCAGAGATTTATCACCTTTGGAACGTTGCATAGGAGGTGTTATGGCGAAGAATACTGGTGATGGACACCGTAATGGCGCGGTTAACGATCGCACTCAAGTTCAGAATCCGAAGACTGGACAGTGGGTTAAACGAGACACAGATACCGGGAAATTCATAGACGTTAAGCAAGATGGCAAACCTTTTAAGGGGGTTGCAAAAGAAGTTGATGACCGTAGAAAGTAAGATTCATTCAACATAGCATTGTGAAGGGCCGGTCCCCCATGGTGGGACCGGCCCTTGGCCGTTCGGTGCGGCAGCCCGCCGTCGCGCGGGCTACAGGGTGAGCACCGAGGCGTCGATGATCTCGCGGCGCATCTCCAGGAAGTGCTTGCCCGTCAGGTCACGCGGGCGGGGCAGGTCCACGGTGTAGGTGCGCTGCACCCGGCCGGGCAGCTTGCCTTCGATGGTGACGATCCGGTCGGCCAGAAACAGCGCCTCGTCGGTGTTGTTGGTCACGAAGAGGACGGTGCGCTTGTCGGTCTGCCAGATGCGTTCGGTTTCCTGTTCCATGAAGATGCGCGTCTGGGCGTCCAACTGGCCGAAGGGCTCATCCAGCAGCATCACCCTGGGCTTGTTGGCGTAGGCGCGGGCAATGCCCACGCGCTGCTTCATGCCGCCGGAAAGCTGGTGCGGATAGTGTTTCTCGAAGCCGTTCAGCCCCACCAGGTCGATGTAGTGCAGGGCGATGTCGCGGGCTTCGTCCCTGGGCAGGCCACACAGCTTCGGCCCCATTTCCACGTTGCCGAGCACGGTTTTCCACGGAAACAGCATGTACCCCTGGAACACCAGCCCCCGGTCGGCCCCCGGCCCGGTCACCGGCTCGCCGTCCAGGGTCACGGTGCCGGTGGTGGGCGTTTCCAGCCCGGCGATGATGCGCAGCAGCGTGCTCTTGCCGCTCTGGCCGGGGCCCAGGATGACCACGAATTCGTTGGCCTGCACGTCGAGGCTTACGTCCTCGAGCACCGGCACTTCCTGCGTGCCCTTCTGGATGAAGGTCTTGCTCACGTTGCGGCATTCGATCACGGCGTCGTCCCTTCCTTGCGGATGTGCTGTTGCTGCGGGCTGCGGAAGTAGGGCAGGGGCTGTCCAAGTGAACCGGACGGACAGGGACGGGCTACAGCCCGGCGATCTTGCGCTTCCACGGGCACAGTTTGCGTTCCAGCGCGGTGACCAGCAGCGTGGTGCCCCACGCCGCCGCCGCGATGACCGCCATCCCGCCGATGACCATGGCCGGTTGCGACAGGTTCATGCCCTGCACGATGATGTACCCCAGGCCCGAACGGGCGCTGACCAGTTCCGCCGCCAGCACGCAGGTCCAGGCGATGCTGAGCGATATCTGCAACCCCGCGAAGATGGCCGGGAACGAGGCGGGAAAACAGACGTGCAGTATCTCGTCGCGCCGCCTGCCGCCCAGCATGCGCACCACGTCGTACAGTTCCGGCTCCACCAGGCGCACGCCGTTGTAGGCGTTGAGCAGGCACGGCACGAAGGTGCCCAGCACGATGATGAACACCTTGGACGTCTCGCCGATGCCGAACCACAGGATGGAGATGGATATCCACGAAATGGGCGGCATGGGCTTCAGCAGGTCGAACAGGGGTTTGACGATGGCGTTGACGTAGCGGTTCAGGGCCATGAACAGCCCCAGCGGCACGGCGATGGCGGCGGCGATGGAAAATCCCACCACCACGCGCTGGGTGCTGGCCCACACGTGGCCCCACAGGGTCAGTTCCGCCAGTTCCTCGCGCGTCAGCACCGCCAGCTGTTCCAGCACCTCAAGCGGTCGGGCCAGGGCGCTGCTGCCCCCGCCCAGCACGTTGGAGCGCGCCAGCCAATCCCACAGCGAGAAGAAGGCCACGATGGACACGGTGTGCAGGAACCAGCGGTTGGTCAGGATGCGGGCGAGGTTCAGCGGACCACGGTCCACCACCTGTCCCACGGTTTCGTTGGCGATGGAGGAGCTTGCGGCGTTGCACGTGGCTTCTTGCGACATGGTCTACCTCCTGATCCCGGCCAGCAGCCGCTTTTCCACCCTGTCGATGATCACGCCTATGAAGGCGCCGGTCAGCCCCACCATGAACATGCCCAGCACCACCATTTCGGGCATGGCCAGCCGCCTGCCCATGGTGATCATGAACCCCAGGCCCGCGTCGGCGGCCAGCAGTTCAGCCGCCACCAGGTTGGTCCAGCAGCAGGCCAGCGCGATCTGCAACGCGCCAAAGACCATGGGCAGGGCGGATGGGATGCACAACTGCTTGAAAATCTGCCAGTCGCTGGCCCCGTAGGTGCGGGCCATCTGGATGAGCGTGGGGTTGGTCATCTTGACCCCCACGTAGGCGTTGATGACGCACGGAACCAGCCCCCCCAGCCAGATGATGAAGATCTTGCCGGGCAGCCCGATGCCGAACCAGAAGATGGTCAGGGGTATCCACGCCACGGGGGGAATGGGCCGGATGATCTCGAAGATGGGCCGGGCAAGGCCCTCGGCCACGTTGAACCAGCCCATGGCGAGGCCCAGCGGCAGGCCCACGGCCAGGGCCAGGAAATAGCCGCCGAAGGCCTCCTGGATGCTGACCCAGGCGTGTTGGTGCAGCAGGGCGCCGTCGGGGTCCATGTTGGTGAATTTGTCGAGCAGCAGTTGCGTCACGGTGGTGGGCGCGGCCAGCATGGTGTCCGGCACGACCCCGGTGCGCACGACGATTTCCCATGCGATGAAGAACGTGGCCACGCTGAGGATGGGCAGCAGCTTCAGCGCCAGCGGCGTTCTTACGACAACCTCGCGATATGCGGTCATGCGGGCCTCCGGTGTCGGCGGGTGGAAAGGGGCGCCCGCCCCGCGCGGGCGGGCGCCGTGCGGAAACGGTTACTTCACGGTGGGCACCAGCTTCAGGAACTTGTCGGTGATGTAGTAGCCGGTCAGCAGCTTTTCGCCTTCGGCGGGCTTCAGCTTGCCGAGCTCGGTAAAGAACTTCACCAGGTCCTTCTGCCATGCCTGCACCTGGCTTTCACCGGCGGAGGCGTCGAACATCTTCAGCTGTTCCTGCAAGGTGAACACCGGGTGCAGTTCCAGGTCCATCTTTGCTTCTTCTTCGCTCATGTTCAGCCCGGCCCACTTGAGGAAGCGGGCGTATTCAGGGGCCAGCTTCACGCCTTCGGAACGCAGCGCGTCGATGCCCTGGAAGTACACCTTGAGGAAGCGCGCCACTTCCTCGGGGTTCTTGTCGCAGTATTCCTTGTCGCCGATGAGCACGATGGGCACGAAGCCGCCCGCCGTCTTGACGTCGGAGGCGACCTTCCAGCCCTTCTTGAGGCCGTTGTACATTTGCGGTGCCCACAGCACGACCGCGTCGCCGATGCCCTTTTCGAACGCGGCCACGCACTGGGCGGGGTCCATGTTCTTGATGGTGACGTCCTTGTCGGTCAGGCCCAGGGCCTTCAGCCACAGGCTCATGGCGTAGTGGCCGGACGAGATGGTGGTGGCCAGGATGGTCTTGCCCTTGACGCTTTCAGGCGAGCCGAACACGTCGGGATGCTTGGGGTTGAAGCCCTTGGTCTTCAGGATGGGGCTGTCCGGGCGCACCAGCACCGCGTTGGTCACCGATTCGTCGTTGGCGATGGCGATGAGGTAGGCGTTCTGGCGCAGCGCGCCGAACATCATGGGCACGCCGCCCGTGCCGCCGACCACCCACTGTTTGGCGGGCAGGGCCTCGATCTGGGCCATGCCCGAATCGAACATGTGCATCTTGAAGTCGAAACCGGCGGCCTTGTCCCAGCCCTGCTGCTTGGCATACCAGGGCACGAAGGTTTCGTGCTCGGCCTGCCAGGTGGTGTTCAGGGGCTTCACCTCGGCGGCAAGGGCCGTCGCCGCCATGGCAAGAAGGGCCATCACGGCAGCCGCGAATCCAACCCAACGTTTCATCTGGAGCATGGTCAGACCTCCTTGAAGCAGGTTACGGTAGACTGTCTGGGCGTATGTTCTTGCCATTGCGTGTCCCCTTGCGGGGTTACCACCATCTGATGAGATCCGTGACGTGCTCGCGGATGCGTACGAATTCCGGGTCCATGAAGTCGCGCGGGCGGGGCAGGTCCACCTTCACCTCCGCCTTGATGCGGGTAGGCTTGTTGGACAGCACCAGGATGCGCTCGGAAACGTAGACCGCCTCCTCGATGTTGTGGGTGATGAACAGCACCGTGCTTTGCAGCTTGCGCCACAGGCTGACCAGTTCGTCCTCCAGGTAGAACCGCAGCTTCACGTCCAGCTGGCCGTACGGCTCGTCCATCAGCAGCAGGTCGGGGTCCACGGCGAACGCGCGCGAAACCGCGATGCGCTGCTGCATGCTGGCGGATATCTGGTTGGGGTACAGGTTCGCGCACTGGGTCAGCCCCACCAGGTTCAGGATGTGGTCGAGCCGCTCGTCGATATCCTTTTGCGGGCGCCCCTTGACCTCCATGCCGTAGGCCACGTTTTCGCGCACGGTGCGCCAGGGCAGGCAGGTGGGTTCCTGGAAGACGTAGGAGATGTTGTGGCGCTTGGGGTTGGCGGGGGTGCCGTCGATGAGGATCTGTCCGTTGGATGCGGGCAGCAGGCAGGACAGGGTGTTGAGGAAGGTGGTCTTGCCGCAGCCCGTGGGGCCGACGATGGCCACGAACTCGCCCTCGGCCACCGAGAAGGAGATGTCGTCGAGAACCAGCAGTTCACCGAACCGCTTGGTGAGATTGCATACTTCGATCTTGGTCCGTGGTCTGGCGGCGTCTTGCACGGGTACGCTCCATTACGCTCCGGCGGCGGGGGGCGACCGCCTCCCGCCGCCCGGCCCCCAGGAAAGGGGGGCCGGGCGCGCAGGAAACGGATTGCCGCGTTGACAGGGGCGGCGGATTCCGCGTCGTCGTCATGCTGCCGGGGGCCGGGCGTACCTGGCCGGCCCCCGCGCGGGGACCGGCCGTGCCCGGACCGCCCCGACTACAACACCTCTTCGACCGGCGCGTGCGGCAGCCCGAAGGCTTCGGCCACGGCCGGGTAGGTTATCTTGCCGTCCACCACGTTCAGCCCCTTGCGGATGTCCTCGTGGCGGCGGCAGGCTTCCTTCCACCCCAGGTCCGCGATGGTCAGGGCGTAGGGCAGGGTGGCGTTGGTCAGCGCGGCCGTGGAGGTCATGGCCACCGCGCCGGGTATGTTGGCCACGCAGTAGTGGCTCACGCCGTCCACCACGTACACCGGGTCGGCATGGGTGGTGGGGCGCGAGGTTTCGAAGCAGCCGCCCTGGTCGATGGCCACGTCCACCAGGATGGAGCCCTTGCGCATCAGTTTCAGGTCTTCGCGGGTGACCAGGTGGGGCGCCTTGGCGCCGGGCACCAGCACCGCGCCGATGACCACGTCCGCCTGCGGCAGCAGCTTGCGGATGGCATAGGGGCCGGACATCATGGTGATGCAGTTGGGGGGCATCACGTCGCTGAGGTAACGCAGCCGGTCCAGGTTCTTGTCCAGCAGGTACACCGTGGCGCCCAGACCGCAGGCCATCTTGGCCGCGTTGATGCCCACGGTGCCCCCGCCGATGATCACGACCACGGCGGGTTCCACGCCGGGCACGCCGCCCATCAGCTTGCCCATGCCCCCGGTGGGTATTTCCAGGTACTTGGCGGCCTGCTGGATGGCCATGCGGCCCGCCACCTCGGACATGGGGGTGAGCAGCGGCAGCGTGCCGTCCGCCTTCTGGATGGTTTCGTAGGCGATGTTCACGTTGCGCGCGGCCACCAGGGCGTGGGTCTGCTCCTCGTCGGCGGCCAGGTGCAGGTAGGTGAACAGTATCTGGTCCTTGCGCAGCATGCCGTATTCCGAGGGCTGCGGCTCCTTGACGTGCATGACCATGCCGCATTCGGCGAAGATGGTCCGCGCATCGGACATGACCGCGCCCGCGGCCACGTATTCGTCATCGCCAAAGCCCGCGCCTTCGCCCGCACCGGCCTGCACCAGCACCGAATGCCCGTGCGCCCGCATGCCCGCCACGCCCGCTGGCGTCATGGCCACGCGGTTCTCCAGCACCTTGATCTCTTTAAGAATGCCGACCTGCATGGGATGCTCCTTTCGCGGTTGGAGTATCAGCCGAGCACCTTGACGAGGGCCGCACGCAGGGTGCGGAGGATGACGTCGATATTGTCCCTGGTGACCACGTAGGCCGGGGCGATGTTGATGATGTTGTTGAAGCCCGGCAGGCTGCGGTTGGTGCGGCCCACCAGCACGCCGTTGGCCGCCATTTCGCCCACCACCTGGATGACCTTGCCTTCGGCCATGGGCTTCCTGCCTGCCTTGTCCTGCACCAGTTCGATGCCGCACAGCAGGCCCTTGCCGCGCACGTCCCCCACATAGGGCAGATCGTCCAGTTCCTTCAGGCCCGCCAGCAGATGGTCGCCCATGGCCACCACGTTATCGAGCAGCTTTTCCTCCTCGATGATGGCCATGTTCTCCAGCGCCGCGCTGCACCCGGCGGCGCACCCGCCGTAGGTGCTGATGTCGCGGAAGTAGGCCATCTTGTCGGCCGGGTCGTTCAGGAAGGCCTTGAACACGTCTTCGGTGGTGGCGGTGACCGAGATGGGCATGTAGGCGCTGGCCACGCCCTTGGCCATGGTCACGATGTCCGGGGTGACCCCGTAGTGCTGGTAGCCGAACATGGCGCCGGTGCGGCCCATGCCGCAGACCACTTCGTCCATGATCAGCAGCACGCCGTGGCGGCGGCAGATGTCGGCGAGCACGGTGTAGTACTCGGCCACCGGCGGAATGACCCCGCCGCCCGCCGTGATGGGCTCGACGATGAGGCCGCCCACGGTTTCCGGCCCTTCCTGCTCGATGATCCGCTCCACCGCCCGGGCACAGTCGATGTCGCAGCCGGGATAGGTCTTGTTGAACGCGCAGCGGTAGCAGCAGGCATGCGGGAATTCCACGAAGCCGGGCACCAGCGGGCCGAACCACTCCTTGCGTTCCGCCTGGCCGGTGGAGCTGAGGGCGCCCAGGGTGGTGCCGTGGTAGTCGCGCGCGCGGAACAGGATCTTCTTCTTGGCGGGGTTGCCGGAAAGATGCGCCAGCGAGCGCACCATCTTGTACGCCTTCTCGTTGGCTTCGGACCCGCTGTTGGAAAGGTAGGCGCGGGTCAGACCCGGCATGTGGGCAAGCAGCTTCCGCGCGAATTCGATGTACGGGATGTTGCCCGCCGTGGCCGCGTAGTAGGGCATGGCCTTCATCTGTTCGTACACGGCGCGGGCGATGCGTTCGCGCCCGTAGCCCACGTTCACGCACCATACGCCGCCAGAGGTGGCGTCCAGGTATTCCTTGCCGCTGATGTCCCGCAGCGTCAGCCCATCGCCTTCGACCACGATCATGGGGCCTTTGCCGGCGAGGGCCTGGTGCTGGACGAGGTGATGCCACACGTGGGCCATGTCGGCCGCCGCGTATGCCGCTGGGTCATGCTTCTGACTGGGGCTCATGTCCTGCTCCTTGGGGTTGTCAGGAAAAAACGATGGCACCTGTACTTGCGGACCGCGGGGAGCAACCTCCGGGCGGGAATGCTGCGATAAGGTCAATGAATGGGCAATGTTCCGGGCGGTCCTCCAAGGCGTGGCGAAAATTCCCGAAGGCTGGCCGCCTTCTTTTTTCGCTTTGTCTAGACATAGCGATGAGACTTTGCTATTTTTTTGTCAAGCGTTTTTTGCGACGGGCGGGAACCTGCCGCGAAAGTACTTCAACATCGCGCTTTGTCAGGAAAGGCAGCGCGGTACGACCCCCCTTGAGGAGGCTTCGACATGCCCAAGATGACCCCCAGTGAAGCAATGGCGGAAGTGCTGGTGCAGGAAGGCGTCACCCATGTCAGCGGCATTCTCGGCTCCGCGTTCATGGATCTGCTGGACCTGTTTCCGGCGGCGGGCATCGATTTCATTTCGGTGCGTCACGAACAGACGGCGGGCCACATGGAGGACGCCTTCACCAGAATGACTGGCAGGGCAGGTGTTTGCATCGGCCAGAACGGCCCTGGCATCACCAACTACGCCACGGCCGTGGCCACGGCCAACATGGCTCACACGCCCATGGTGCTCATTTCGCCCAGCGCGGGCAGCATTTCGGTGGGTTGGGACGGCTTTCAGGAGTGTGACACCTGGAACATGTTCAAGCCGATCACGAAAGCGTCACTTCGCGTGCCGCATCCCAAGCGCGCCGCCGACATCCTGCGCACCGCCTTCCGCATCGCCTACGCCGAACGCGGCCCGGTGCTGGTGGATATCCCGCGCGACTTCTTCTACGGCGAACTGGACGAGGACATCCTGGCTCCGTCGCAATACCGCGTGGCCCCCGGCGGCATCGGCAATCCCGAGCAGTTCCGCGAGGCGGTGGAAGTGCTGAAGGGGGCCAAGCGTCCGGTCATCGTGTCCGGTCGCGGGGTGGTGGATTCCGGCGCGCTGGAAACGGTGAAGGCCCTGGCGGAACACCTCAATGCCCCGGTGGCCTGCACCTACCTGCACAACGACGCCTTCCCCTGCGACCATCCGCTGTGGACAGGCCCCATCGGGTACATGGGTTCCAAGGCGGCCATGCGCATCCTGCAACAGGCCGACGTCATCCTGGCCATCGGCACCCGGCTGTCCTACTTCGGCACGCTGCCGCAGTACGACATCAACTACTTCCCGAAGACCGCCAAGATCGTCCAGATCGACATCAACCCGCGCCACATCGCCAAGACCCACCCCGTGGCCGTGGGCCTGTGCGCCGACGCCAGGGACGCCGCCGTGGAACTGCTGGCCCGCGTGCGCGAGGCCATGCCGAACCCCAGGCGCGACGACGCCGTGTACGCCATGGTCAAGGCGGAACTGGAGGACTGGTACAAGGAAATCGCCGCCATCGCCGACGAGCCGGTGATGGAAGGGCGCATGCACCCGCGCAAGGCGCTGGAAGTGGTGGGGCGCTTCGTCACCGAGCACGACGCCATCGCCACCACGGACATCGGCAACACCTCGTCCACGGCCAACAGCTACCTGCGCTTCCGCAACGCCAAGCGTTCGGTGGCCACGCTGACCTTCGGCAACACCGGCTTTGCCTATCAGGCGGGCCTGGGGGCGCAACTGGCTTGCCCGGAGGACACGGTGGTGGCCATCGTGGGTGACGGCGCCTGGGGCATGAGCCTGTTCGAGGTGCCCACCGCCGTGCAGTACAACCTGCCGGTCATCGCCACCGTGTACAACAACGGGGCGTGGTGCGCGGAAAAGAAGAACCAGGTGGACTTCTACAACAACCGCTTCGTGGGCGCGGACATCTGGTCCAACTCCTACGCGACCATCGCGGAAGCCATGGGCGCCACGGGCTACAAGGTGAACACCCAGGCCGACCTGGCCGATGCCCTGGACGCCGCCCGCAAGAGCCGCAAGCCCGCCGTCATCGAGATCATGACCGACGGCACCCGCCTGGCCCCGCCCTTCCGGCGCGACGCCCTGGCCCTGCCCATCCGGCACCTGCCCAAGTACGAACACCTGGACAAGCGGCACTTCCCCAAGTAGCCGCGCATTACGGCGAAACGGCATGGGCGGCGCGCCGGACGGTGCGCAGCAATGAACCCGGACAGGCCATGGCCCAAGCCCGGAACGGCGCGCCGCCAGTGCCATTCGAGATAAACCCGAAGGGCGGGTATTCCCCCTTCCTCGGTTACAGGACGTGTACCGGCATCCTTGCAGGGGTGCCGGTACCGTTCCTCTGGCCGGTTTGTTCCTTTGGAAGGGTGCCAGCCTTTCAAACCTGTGGGCAGGTGGACATGAGACCGTTTCTTCGCACCCGCGCGTACGACGGCCCGGTGCGGGCCGTGGTGCTGGACTGGGCAGGCACCGCCGTGGATCACGGCTGCCTGGGCCCGGCGGCAGTGTTCGTGCAGGCCTTTGCCCTGCACGGGGTGGAGGTTTCCGTGGCCGAAGCGCGCGAGCCCATGGGCAGTGAAAAGCGCGAGCACGTGCGCCGCATGCTGGGCATGGATGGCGTGGCGGCCCGCTGGCGCGCCGCGCACGGGCACGTGCCCGGCGAGGCGGCGGTGGACGCCGTCTACCGCGACGTGGAGCCGTTGATGTTGCGGACCATCGCCGCCCATGCCGTGCCGGTGCCCGGCCTTGGGGAATTCGTGGACAGGGTGAGGGGCCGGGGCATGGGCCTTGGCTCGTGCACCGGCTACACCGGCCCCATGATGGAAGTGCTGGTGCCCGAAGCGGCCCGCCAGGGCTACAGCCCCGACGTGGTGGTGCATGCGTCCGAGGTGCCCGCCGGGCGTCCGTATCCGTGGATGTGCTACCTGAACGCCATGCGGCTGGGGGTGCACCCCATGGAATCCATGGTCAAGATCGGCGATACGGTGGCCGACATGCACGAGGGGCGCAACGCGGGCATGTGGACCGTGGGCGTGGTGCGCACCGGCAACGACGTGGGGCTTTCCGAGGCGGATGCGGCCCGGATGGATACGGATATGCTGACCGCGCGCATGGCCGTGGCCACCGCCCGGCTGCGCGAGGCCGGGGCGCACTACGTGGTGGATTCCGTCGCCGACTGCTTTTCCGTCATCGAAGCCATAGAGGTGCGCCTTGCCCGGGGCGAGACGCCATATCCCGCCTGAGGCCGCCGCGCTCGGACATGCCATGCCGGGGGATGCCGGATGAAAACGGATAAAATGTGCCCTGGGGCTGGCCGGACGGACGCTTCCGTGATACGCGGGCAGGGTCCGCTGGTGCGGAGCGAAACCGTTCGCTGTCTTGCGGACCGCAACAAGGGCAATGAGGGGGAATACGCCCGGCACGGTGTCGGCACCGTGCCCGGCCACGGAAAGGATATGGGCAAATCCAAGTATCTCGTCATCTACGAATGGCTTTCCGAGCAGATACGGAACAAGGTGTACCGGCCGGGGGACAAGATTCCCAACGAGAACGAGCTGGCCGCCATGTTCGGTGTGCATCGCATGACGGTGCGCCAGGCCATCGACAAGCTGGTCAACGACCACATGCTGGTGCGCAAGCGCAGCAAGGGCACGTTCCTGCTTTCGGAAAAGAGTCCCGTGCTGACCCGCTCGCTGGAAAGCATCACCACCTACTACGACGATATCGTCAGTGCCGGGCTTGAGCCGCACTACAAGACCATCGCGGCGGGCATAGAGTTCGCCGATGCCGAGATTGCCGCCCACCTGAATCTTGCCGTGAGCCAGCCGGTGATCTTCCTGTACCGGCTGATGCTGGCCAGCGGCGTGCCGCTGGTGCTGGAGCGTTCCATCCTGCCCACGGATCTGGTGCCGGACTTTCTGGAAAAGAATCTGGATACCGTGCTCTACAAGGTGCTGCACGAGGACTACGGCATGCGCCTTTTGCATTCGCGGCAGGAACTGGGGGCGGTGATGCCCACGGAGAACGAGCGCAAGTACCTGAAGATCGGCGACAACTGCCCGTGCATCTGGGTGGAGAGCGTGGTCTACACCGATACGGGCCGGGCCGTGGAATTCAGCCGCGCCCTGCACCGGGGCGACAAGTACCGCTTCCGCTGCGCCATTGGCGGATACGTGTACGACAAGGACGGTACCGCCGGGCAGGCACCGCTTGCAGGCACCCTGGTGGACCCCTCCGGGGGGAGCGGGATTGGCGTTGGCCTGGACCGGCGGCAGGACAAGGCTGGCCGGGCCGGACAGGCCAAGGGCTGATCACGCCCACGCAACGGACAGGCATGCACAAGGCCGGACTCCCTGGGGAGTCCGGCCTTTTCAGGTTTCGGCGTGTGGACGGCGGAAGGGTGGCATGCCCCCCCGTGCGCCGTCAAGCCCGGGGCATGGTGCACGCGGTGCCGTACGCGGGGGGCGGGACAGGGGCCTGCCGCGTCGGGAATGCAGCCTCAGCGCTTGGGGGGCAGCAGCGACAGCCACTGCGGGGCCTCGGGTGCGGGCTCCGGCAAGCGTTCCGGCGGGGCGGGCCGGGTGGGCTCTTGTGGGGTTGCGGCCTGTCCGCCCGGTAGCGCCATCGGGTCCTGATCGGCCAGATCGGGGGATTCGACCCCTTCGGACTGAACCGTCTGCCCGGCACCATCAGGCAGGATGGCAGGTTCGAACTCTCTGGCCAGCTCAGCGGATTCGGTCGATGCCGTCCCCTCTGTCGGCATTGGCGGTTCAGGGGGCACGGTCGGCGTACCTGATTCTTCCGCGTTGCCAGCTGCGGGGGCAGGCACGGCAGATACCGGCGGTTGGCCGGACGTTTCCGGCATGTCCCACAGCGACGGATGGCGGGTTTCCGGGGCCATGCCGGACGCCGGGGGCACGGCGTGTGGTACCTGTTCGGGCGCGGCCCCTGCCGGGGCCACCGGTTCCGGCGCGTGCAAAGGCATGTCCATGCCGTTGCCAGGCCGGGTATCCCCACAGATGTCCGGTCCATGGTCCCCATCGGCACAGGGTTCATCGGCCAATGCAAGACCGCTGAAACCGTCCGGATGGGCCCAGGGCACGTCCGGTATCACATCGGGCTCCATCTCCGGCGCCATCTCGACATCCATTTCCGGCGCCCTGTCCATCGGGCTGCCCCAGACCGTTTCCGGGCCGGTGTCCGCATCGTCCATCAATTCCTGATCATTCAAGGAATCAGACCACGGCTCCGACCATGGAGCGGAGTCGGGGGCGGGCAGGGGGGCCGACTGGCCATGCAGAAAGTCGTCTGACTGGCCGGGGAGGTGGTCGTGAAGCCGCGCGTGGGGCTGGGCTTCCGGCTCCGCATCCGGCCACGTGCCGTGCCGCATGTCCGGATGGTCGTACGGAGCCCTGTCCGGCGCGGTTTCCGGCCCGGCATCCGGCGTGCCGGGCGTATCGGGCAAGGACGGAGAAGAGGGCAAAACCATGACGTCCGTCGCCAATGGCTGATCGGCGGTGCCCGGACGTTCGTCGGTGTCTGGGACGGGTTTGGGCGGCTCCAGGATGGTGGCCACGTCCGCCATGGGGCAGGGGAAATCCCAGATGGCCTCCGGGGGGGCCCCTGTCCCGGCGGCTTCCCCACAGGCGGTGCGGCACAGCTCCATGAAGGTGTCCATGTACGGGGACACCCACTTGCCCCGGTGGCGCACCATGAGCACCGCCGTTTCAAAGGGCTGTTCCGCCCAGGCCAGCGCGCGCAGGGTGCCCGCGCGCAGTTCGTCGCGCACGGCGGACACGGGCAGCAGGGTAACCCCCACGCCGGAGGCCACGCAGCCGCGCAGGGCCGCCGCGCTGGAAAATTCCAGCCCTGCGGAGGGCTGGACCCCTTCGGCGGCCAGGGCTTCCTCGATCACCCTGCGGTAGGCACAGTCCGCCGTGGACAGCACCAGCGTGGCGCCGTGCAGATCGCGGGCGGCCACCCGCTCCCGCGTGGCCAGCGGATGGTGTGGCGCGGCCACCAGCACCAGTGGTTCCATGCCCAGGGCTTCCACGTTCAGGTCGCCGCCGCGCACGCTGTCGGCCATGACGAAGGCCAGATCGGTGATGCCCTGGCGCAGGTCCTTTTCCAGCCCGTTCAGGGTGCATGCGGTCAGATGCAGGGCCACTTCCGGGTGGCGGCGGCGAAACGCGGCGATGACCGGCGGCAGGCGGTATGCGCAGAGCGATTCCGGCACGCGCACCGTGAGCAGGCCGCGCAGCCGCGATTCGCCGGTGACCCAGGCCCTGGCCTCGTCTTCCACGTCGATGAGCTTGGCCGCGTATTGCACCAGCCGCTCGCCTGCTTCCGTCAGGGCCACGCGGCGGCCCAGCCGCTCGAACAGCCGGACGCCCAACTCCGTTTCCAGCGCTGCGATGCGCGCGGAAACCGTGGATTGCGCGGCGTTCAATTCCGCCGCGGCCCGATGAAAACTGAGCAGGCGCGCCACTGCCGCAAAGGTTCTGAGGTCGCGTAGTTCCATGTCCGTCTCCGTTGATCGTTCGGAAACCGCGATTGGTCGCATCGAAAAGTATCGTTGGATTCGATTTTGGGCAACGCGTATTCACTACTTCAGATAGCCCCGTCACGGTGATGGGGTGGCCATGCTCCGAATAACAAGGGACAATGCCATGAAGTTGCAAGAGATCGAACGACGGGCAGAGGAGTGTTTCGAATCGGGATTCAATTGTGCCGAAGCGGTGTTTCTGGCGATCACCGAGGCCTTCGGGCTGGACGTGTCCGGACAGGTGCGCCTTGCAACACCGTTTGGTGGCGGCATCGGCCGCTGCAAGGCGGAATTGTGCGGGGCCATTTCGGGCGCGGTGCTGGCGGTGGGAGCGGTGCGTGGACGGGTGAACCCTGCCGGAAACTGGGATGTCGCCGCGGACGTTGCCCGGGCCGTGCGCGATGATGCGCTGGCCACCGGAGGCAGCACGCGCTGTGCCGAATTGTTGCAGATATTCGGGCAGCAGCCGGGCATGGAAGCCTGCATCAGGTTTACGGGCAAGGTTGCGGGAAGTGTGGCGGCCCGGTTGCTCGAGGCTGACGGCACAGGCGCGGAACCGGCACCGACAGTGGCGGCCCGGCAGGTTGTCTCCGCCTGCTCCTGCGGGTGTGATGAGGCGGGCCGGGGATTGCGCAATCGAACTTGCTCATGATCGCGGCCATTGATTTGTAATGCCGATTGTCGATTCGCCTGGTTGCCACGAGCCGCGCGAGGCCGGCATGCAAGCAAACGGGGCGCTCCTTGCAGAGCGCCCCGCGTCATTTTTTCGTGACCTGGTCCGGTTACCCGGTGGCCTTGGCGTCGTCGCAGCCGGTCATGGTGCACACCACGTTGCGGCCATTGGCCTTGGCCAGGTAGAGCGCCCGGTCGGCCTCGCGCACCAGTTCCTCCACGTTGGCGAAGGCGCCGGGGCGAAAGCCCGCCACGCCGATGCTCACCGTGGCCGAAAGCTGCACCCCGTGGTGCTGTACCCGGCACTGCTCGATGCGGTGGCGCAGCCGTTCGGCCAGCATGTGGCCCTGGGCCTCGTCCGTGTGCGGCAGGATGACCACGAATTCCTCGCCGCCGTAGCGGGCCGCGAAGTCCGTGGTGCGGATGGAGTTGCGCAGCACGTCGGCCAGCTCTCGCAGCACCGCGTCGCCCGCAAGATGGCCATAGGTGTCGTTGATGGCCTTGAAGTGGTCCAGGTCCAGCAGCAGCAGGCTCATGGCGTGGCCGTAGCGGCGGTGCCGTTCGAATTCGGTGCGCAGCCGTTCATCCAGGCTGCGGCGGTTGTGCAGCCGGGTCAGGGCGTCGTGGTCGGCCTGCAACTTCACCTCGCGGTAGACCATGGCGTTCTTCAGCGCCAGGGCCAGGTGCTTCATGGCCGAATCCAGTGCCTGAGCCTGGTCCTTGCCCATGGTCTGGGTGCCGTCGGTCAGGATGGCCAGTGCCCCCAGCGCCTCGCTGCCGGTGCGCAGCGGCATCAGGATCACCCGGCCGGGCACGGGGGGCTGTCCGGGGTCCACGGCGCAGCCGGTGGCGTCGAGCAGTTCGGCCATGCCGGGCACGTGGGTGACGCGGTAGCCTGCCATGGGCGCGTTGCCCAAGCGCTGGGCCGATTCCAGCAACAGGTCAACCCACTGTACGTTCACCGGGCAGTCGGGCGCGGTGGCCACGAACAGTTCCGCCTCCAGGGCTACCCCTTCGGGCACCGGAGGCCAGAAGATGCCGTGCACCGCCGTCACCGGCAGCAGCAGCGAAAGGTCTTCGCGCACCTTGCCCAGGATTTCCGTCGGGTCCAGGCTTTCGGTGGCCCGCGTCAGAAAGGTCACCAGGAACGACAGGGTGTCGTTCTTGCGGGCCAGCATTTCGCGTTCAAGGAATATCTCGCGCGTCATGCGCAGAATGTCGTGATACAGGTTGCGCGTTTCCACCGCGCGGCGCAGCACGTCCAGCACGCGGGCACGGGTGAGTGGCGGCTTGATGACATCGGTGAAGCTGCTGTCCAGCGCCCGTTCTATTTCCTCGCGCGAGTAGCCGGGTTCCAGCACCAGGACACGCGGGACAAGGTCGAGATGCTGCGATTTGCCTTCGCGCTGGCTGGCGATGGCGGTCCACGCTTCGGACGTCAGCCAGAACAGGCACGGGTCGTCGCGCTCCATTTCCAGGGCGGACGGCGCACGCCCCGGAGGCAGGGCGATGATGCGGTAGTCGCCGCCCGCATGGGCGGCCAGCAGCCCCGCATCGGCCTCGGAAAGGCCCATGGTCCACATGGTGTGTTGCGGTGTCTTCTTCATGGTCCGGTCTCCCCCCCAGGGGTATGCGGCGTAGGGACAAGGTCATGCGTTGCGCGGCCCGCGCCGGTTGCGGCGCCGGGATCGGCAGGCGTCGGAAACACGACGTTGCACCGTGGTAAAGCAAGAAACGGTCCATGCGGCGTGCGATGCGGGGCTGGCGCGGGCGGATCGGGCTGACGCCAGCGGGAGGCGGGCAGCAGCGGCAAGCTTTGCCGGGACAGGACCGGGAACAGCCCGCGTACGGGGTCGGTCCGCGCGTGCGGGGGGGGAGGGGGCGGAACAG
>JAITSV010000001.1 GCA_031287575.1 Desulfovibrio sp. | reverse complement strand
CCGGAGTCCTTGACGCCGAGGGTGCGCTTGAGGGCGGATTCGAAAAAGTCGCCCAGTTGCGAGGCCACGTTCAGCAGGCCGCCCAGCAGGGCAAAGGCCCACCACGGGGCGGTGCCTGCGGCAACGCCCACGCCGGTGGTGGCGAGCACGCACAGGGTGAGACCGCCCAGGCTGCCGGCCCAGCTTTTCTTGGGGCTGACGCGCGGCCAGATGCGCGCCTTGCCGAACCAGGTGCCGATGAAATAGGCGCCGGTGTCGGAGATGACGGCGGCCAGCACCACCACCAGCTGTTCCCAGCGGTTGAAGTGCAGGGCGGGCAGCAGCAGCACGGGCACGTACAGGATGCCGCTGGCCAGCACCTGGCCTTCGGTGAAGCGGCAGTCGTCCTCGCCGTTGCCCCAGGTGAGCAGAAAGCCCACGGCCCCCACCAGGAAGGCGGCGGCAACGCAGCCCAGCACCATCCACGGGAGGTCCATGTGCCCGGCGGCCAGCACTGCGGCACCAAGGGCCATGCCGGTGGCCTTCAGCGGCAGGCGGGCGTTGCCGGGCCAGAACATGGTGTAGAATTCCAGCAGGGCCAGGCTGGCCACGGACACCACCATGATCAGCAGCACCCAGCCGCCCATGGCAAGGCCCACGGTAAGCAGGGCGGCAAGGGCCGTGCCGGTGACGACGCGTTGGAAATGGGGAGATGCCGGGGTCACGCGGGGGTTGCCTCCGTTTTGCCGAAGCGGCGTTGCCGCCCTGCATAGTCGCGCAGGGCGGCGCGGAAATGCTCTGGGGTGAAGTCCGGCCAGAGGGTGTCGGTGAAGTGGAATTCGCTGTAGGCGCTCTGGTAGAGCAGAAAATTGCTGATGCGCACTTCGCCGCTGGTGCGGATGACCAGGTCCGGGTCGGGCTGGCCCGCGCTCCACAGCCGCGCTGCAAAGGCTTCCTCGGTGATGGCTTCGGGCGCCAGGCCTTCGGCGGCCAGGGCGCGGCAGGCCATGAGGATTTCATCGCGGGCGGAGTAGTTGAGGGCCAGGTTCAGGCGCATGGTGGTGCAGGCGGCGGTGCGGGAAATGGCGTGTTCCAGCGCCTTGCGCGCGGCCAGCGGCAGGTCGGCCAGCTGGCCGAACACGGAAAGCCGGATGTCGCGCTTGACGAGGTTGGGCAATTCCTCGCGCAGAAAATCCACCAGCAACTCGAACAGAAACTTCACCTCGGCGCCGGGGCGGCCCCAGTTTTCCTTGGAGAAGGTGTACATGGTCAGGTGGGGGATGCCGAGCGTGCGGCATTCGGTGACGATGGCCCGTGCCGCCTCGGTGCCTGCACGGTGCCCGTCGCTGCGCGAAAGGCCGCGCTGGGTGGCCCAGCGCCCGTTGCCGTCCATGATGACGGCCACGTGGCGGGGCAGGGGTTCCGGTGCCAGCGTGTCTGGCGGAAGCATGTCCGGCAGGGGGGAGCCCGCCGTGGGGGCGTTGTTCACGATAAGCCTCTGCTGCGCGGGCGGTGCACCCGCGTCATATGCGCCATGGCCGGTCCGCCCGCCCGTCCGTCCGCGTGTGCGGGGCGGGACTGCCGCGGGCGCGACCGGCCATGTGGAATCAATCCGTGCGACCGAACATGCGCAAGCCGTTCGGAGGCCCTTTCCTACAGCTCCATGATTTCCTTTTCCTTCGCCGTGCATTTCTCGTCCGACTTGGCCACGAAGCGGTCGGTCAGCTTCTGCACGTCGTCGGTGGACTTGCGCACGTCGTCCTCGGAAATCTCCTTGCCCTTTTCCAGCTTCTTCAGGGCGTCGTTGGCGTCGCGGCGCACGTTGCGTACGGCCACCTTGGCTTCTTCGGTGTACTTGCGGGCCACCTTGACCAGGTCCTTGCGGCGTTCCTCGGTCAGCGGCGGGATGGAGATGCGGATGATCTTGCCGTCGTTGACCGGGTTCAGGCCAAGGTCCGACTTCATGATGGCCTTTTCCACCAACTGGAAGGCCGAACGGTCCCACGGCTGGATGGTCAGGGTGCGGCTGTCGGGCACGCTGACGGACGCCAGTTGGCTGATGGGCGTGGGCGTGCCGTAATAGTCCACCTTGATGTTGTCCACCAGCGAGGTGGAGGCGCGGCCCGTGCGCAGCTTGGCGAATTCGCGGTCCAGGGAGCCGAGGGCCTTTTCCATGCGCTCTTCGGCGTCGAGAAGAATGCTATCCATATCCATGGGGGTTAGCCTCCGTGTACGATGGTTCCGACGTCTTCGCCCATGACCACGCGCTTGATGCTGCCCTTGAACATGTTGCAGACGATGATGGGCACATCGTTCTCCATGGCCAGGGTGATGGCCGTGGAGTCCATGACGCCGAGCTTGCGCTGCAACGTTTCGACGTAGCCGAGGGTGCGGAACATCACGGCGTCGTCATGCTTCATGGGGTCCTTGTCGTAGACGCCGTCGACCTTGGTGGCCTTGATGATGGCCTGGCACTTCAGTTCCATGCCGCGCAGCGCGGCCGCCGTGTCGGTGGTGAAATAGGGGTTGCCGGTGCCCGCCGCGCAGATGACCACGCGGCCCTTTTCCAGGTGCCTGTCGGCCCGGCGGCGGATGTACGGCTCGCAGACTTCCTGCATGGTGATGGCCGAAAGCACCCGCGTGGGATGGCCGATCTTTTCCAGGGCGTCCTGCACGGCCAGCGCGTTGAGCACCGTGGCCAGCATGCCCATGTAGTCGGCCGATGAGCGGTCCATGCCCTTGGCGGACGAGGAGAGGCCGCGGAAGATGTTGCCGCCGCCGATGACAAGCGCCACTTGCAGGCCCATGTCGACAACCTCGGCGATTTCCTCGCATATCTTCGAAACAGTCTGGGGGTCAATACCGAACTTGTTTTCGCCCGCCAGGGCTTCGCCACTGAGTTTCAGCAGCACGCGCTTGTAGCGGAGTCCGCTCATGTCCGTCCCTCGATGTGATGGTTGTATGTTGCGTCGTCGGAAATTCGGGTTTGCTGGCGGGGGCACGTTTGTCGCGATGGGTGCCCGCCGCCGGTGCCGCCGGTGCGTCCAGTGGCTGTGTCTACATTAGGTTTTTCGTTCGCCGGCAAGGAAAACGAGCCTGCCATGAGGGAGTATACTCTTATCGTATTCGACTGACATGGCAGGCGAAGTTAGACGAAGCCAACGGGCGAAAGGACAATGTAGACACAGCCACTAGTGGTGGTCGAAGGGCGCGCCCCAGTCACCCTCGCGCACCCGGATGTACTTCAGGAAGGCGTAGAACGCCCCGTGCGCCGCGTTGATGAAGCCCGCCCGGCCATCCAGGAACCCCAGCTTGACCACGTACAGCTTCAGGAACCGGGCCAGGCCGTGCGCCGTGGCCACGGCCACGCCGCCCTGGCGGCCCTTGGCGTGCAGGTCGTCCGCGCCCTGCTGGGCGTACGAGTTGATCTTGTCCAGGTGCTGGCGGAAGCTGTCGTACGGGTAGTGCAGGATGTCGCCGCGCAGGCGGCCCGTTTCGCCCTTGGGGTGGAACGAGTAGTGCGCGCCGGAGACGTGCACTTCCATCTGCGCGGGGCGGAACAGCCGCAGCAGGTAGTCCGGGTACCAGCCACTGTGCTTCATGAACCGGTCGAAGTACCACGAGCGGCGCGGCACCCAGTAGCCGGCCCGGCGCGCGTGGGGCGCGTGGCTGCCCTCGCCCCCGCGTACCTGCGCGCGCACGGCGGCCAGCACGCTTTCGCGCAGTTCTTCGGTGCAGATTTCATCCTGGTCCAGGCTGAACACCCATTCGGTGTCGATGAGCGAGAGGGCGTGGCGGAACTGCGGGCCGGGGCCTTCCCACGTGCGCTGGACGACCTCTGCCCCGGCGGCGCGGGCCATGTCCACGGTGCGGTCGGTGCTGAAGGAATCGACCACCAGGACCTTGTCGCAGAAGGACAGCGAGGCGAGGCACCTGTCGAGCAGGCGTTCGCCGTTGTAGGTGAGCACAAGGCCGGTGATGGCGGGGCGCATGCAGTCCTGCCGGTGGCGGCGGGGTTGAGGTTGGGGGAGCGAGGGCTGGGCCTGGATTGATGTCGCGCGGTCACGCTGGCCGCAGAATCCACTTTTTTGGGCCGGGCGGCGTTGGCGCGCGTTTTTCGATGCTCAAATACTGAAGTATGTTCCGCTCGAAAAATGCGCGCCGCCTTGCCCGGCCACAAAAAATCGTAATTCCTTGCATCCTGCCCGTACCAGCCACCCGCAGCGGAAGACCGCTGCGGGGTGTAAGGAAGAAAGACAATTTTCCGTACAGCGGGAAGGCAAGAAAGACGGAGAAGTTAAACTCGGGGGTGCAGGGGGCAAAGCCCCCTGCCCGCCGGAGGCGTATAAAAAACCGATCATCCTCGTGCCAGCGACGTATCAAAGAATCCTTATCTACCCCTTGCCGGTAACGATGTCGCGCACGGCCTCGATCACGTCGTCCACGTCCTGGTCGCTCAGCTTGGGCGAGAGCGGCAGCGAGATGGTTTCGCGGCCGTAGGCCACGGCGTTGGGGTAGTCGTCCGGGTTCCAGCCGTAGTTCTTCTGGTAGTAGGGGTGTTCCGGAATGGCCAGGTAGTGCACGCCCACGCCGATCTTGCGGGCGGTCATCATGGGCAGCATGGCATCGCGCGAGACGCCGCAGCGCGCCTCGTTCACCCGGATGGCGAACAGGTGGTAGGCGTGGCGGGTGTCCGGTTCCGGCGCGGCGGGCAGGCCCACGGGCAGGTCGGCGAAGGCCTGCATGTAGCGCTGCCACACGGCCTCGCGGCGCTTCCAGTAGGTTTCCACCCGCTTCAGCTGGTGAATGCCGAGGGCGGCCTGCATGTCCATCATGTTGTACTTGAAGCCGTGATCGACGACGTAATAGTGCTTGTAGCCCGAATCGGAGAAGCGGGCCCAGGCGTCGGCGCTCATGCCGTGCAGGCCCATGATCTTCATGCGGTCGATCTTGGCCTTGTCGCGCGAGAGGATCATGCCGCCTTCGCCGGTGACCACGTTCTTGGTGGCGTAGAAGCTGAAGCAGCCGATGTCGCCGATGTCGCCCGCCTGCTTGCCTTTGTAAGTGGTTTCGATGGCGTGGGCGCAGTCTTCGATGACAGCCAGGTTGTGCCGCCGCGCGATGTCCATGATGGGGTCCATGTCGCAGGCGCGCCCGGCAAAGTGCACCACCAGCAGGGCCTTGGTGCGCGGGGTGATGCGGCGTTCGATGTCTGCCGGGTCGATGTTCTGGGTCACCGGGTCCACGTCGGCCAGCACCGGGGTGGCGCCGGAGTGGATGATGGCGTTCACCGAGGCGCAGAAGGTCATGGCCGTGGTGATTACCTCGTCGCCCCGCGCAAGGTCGAGGGCAAGGCAGGAAAGCTGGAGCGCGGCCGTGCACGAGTTGACGGCGGCGGCGTAGGGCATGCCCTTGTAGGCGGCGAAATCCTTTTCGAACTGGTGCACCTTGGGGCCGGTGCCAATCCACGCCCGCTTCATGCTGTCGAGTACTTCGTCCATTTCCGCCTGTTCGATGAGCGGCTGGCCAAAGACGAGGAAGGTGTCGCGCATGGGTGTTCTTTCTCCGGGGCCGGGCGGCGTGGGGCTGGGCCGTTCGCGCGCGGGGCCTGCTTTGCGTGGGGCGCGCGGGGCGCGCCGGGGGGACGATGCCCCGTCCCGTGGGGCCTCGCGGCGGCGGGGCAGCCGGGGGCTTGGTGTGTGGCGGCGGCGTGGAAGTCCCGCCCGCCCGGCTGCCGAGGGGAAACATACCCCAAGTCGCAGCCCGCGAAAAAGGGGGTCTCGCGACCCCCCTTTCATTCATGATGCGAGCACGGTCTGCTCCATGCCGATCTTGGTGCGGTTGCATCCGTGCGGCATGGCGGCGTTCCGTCCTGCGGCTAGGCTTCTTCCGCGCCCAGCTGCAAGCGGACGAAGCGGCCGATGGTGACGTTTTCGCCCAGGGTGGCGATGACGTCGTTCAGCAGGTCGCGGATGGTCAGCTTGTCGTCGCGGATGTACGGCTGTTCCAGGAGGCAGATCTCCTTGTAGAACTTCTTGATGCCGCCTTCAACGATCTTCTCGATGATGTTCTCGGGCTTGCCTTCTTCGCGGGCCTTCTGGCGGTAAACCTCGCGCTCGCGCTCGATGACGGCGGGGTCCACGGACTCGGCGTCCACGGCGGCGGGGTTGTTGGCCGCGATCTGCATGGCCACGTTCTTGGCGAATTCCTGGAACTTCTCGTTGCGGGCCACGAAGTCGGTCTCGCACTTCACTTCCACGAGAACGGCAATCTTGCCGGTGGAGTGAATGTAGTTGCCGATGACGCCTTCGGAGGTGGCGCGGCCAGCCTTCTTGGCGGCCTTGGAAAGGCCCTTCTGGCGCAGCCAGTCGATGGCCTTTTCGAGGCTGCCATCGTTTTCTTCCAGGGCTTTCTTGCAATCCATCATGCCGGCGCCGGTCTTTTCGCGCAGTTCCTTAACCATCTGGGCGGTAATTGCCATTGTGCGGTCTCCCTGAGAGGTCGTGGAGGTCTGGTTACTCGGCGGCGGCTTCGACAACGGGGGCCGCGGGGGCTTCAGCGGCGGGGGCTTCAGCGGCGGGGGCGGCTTCGGCCTTGGGCGCTGCGGCCTTCTTCAGTTCTTCCTCGGCGTCCTTGCCCTTGCGTTCCTTGCGCATGGCGTCGCCTTCCATGCAGGCGTCGGCGATGGCGGCCACGAAGAGCTTGATGGCGCGGATGGCGTCATCGTTGCCGGGAATGACGAAGTCGATCAGGTCGGGGTCGCAGTTGGTATCGGTGACCGCCACGATGGGGATGCCGAGCTTGCGGCATTCCTTCACGGCGATGTCTTCGCGGTGCGGGTCCACGATGAAGGCGAGCTGGGGCAGCCGGTCCATTTCCTTGATACCGCCAAGGGTGGCCAGCAGCTTGTCCATCTCGCGCTGCATGCGCAGGATTTCCTTCTTCTGGTACTTGTTGACGGTGCCGTCGGCGAACATGACCTCGAGCTTCTTCAGGCGGTCGATGCTCTTCTGGATGGTGGTGAAGTTGGTCAGCGTGCCGCCCATCCAGCGGTTGGTCACGTAGAAATGCCCGGCGCGGCTGGCTTCCACGGCCACGGCTTCCTGAGCCTGGCGCTTGGTGCCGATGAACACGACCTTGCCGCCGTTGACCACGGTGTCCACAACCTTGTCGTGGGCGGTGCGGAACAACTTGACGGTCTGCTGCAGGTCGATGATGTGGATGCCGTTGCGGGCACCAAAGATGAAGGGGCGCATCTTGGGGTTCCAGCGGCGGGTCTGGTGACCGAAGTGCACGCCGGTTTCCAGCATCTGCTTCATGGAAACGTAAGCCATTTCAGAACTCCTTGCGGGTTTTTTCTTCCACACCGGCCATGGCCCTTCAACCCGCGCCGCTCAAGGCGTGGCGGGCACCCCGGGCCGAAACCGGAGTGTGCTTGGTGTAAAAGGCAGGACTGCATACGCCAGATTGTGGCGGATGGCAAGCGCTGGGGGCAGTTTCTAAATGGTCTTTTCGCCCGTTGGCGGTGTCAAACTTCGCCTGCCATATCGGTCGAATACGATAAAAGTATACTCCCTCATGGCAGGCTTGTTTTCCTTGCCAACGAACGAAAATCCTCATTTAGAAGCCGCCCCTTGGCGGGGGGGGCAACGGGGGCGGCCAGCATTCGTTCGGGCGCGGCGAGCGGCCCCGCCTACTGCAACGGCACCTCGGCGTGGTCGTCCGCATCCGGGGCGGCCAGCACGGGGTTGATCAGCAGGCCCACCTGCTCGATTTCCACGCGCACCTCGTCGCCAGGCACGATGGGGCCGACACCCACGGGGGTACCGGTAAGGATGAGGTCGCCGGGCAGCAGGGTCATGACGCGCGAGATGGCGCTGACCATCTCGTTGGGGGTGAACAGCATGTCGGCGGTGTTGCCCTGCTGGCGCAGTTCGCCGTTGACCAGGGTGCGCACGGCCAGGTTCGCGGTGTCGGGCAGGTCGGTCTCTATCCACGGCCCCACGGGGCAGAAGGTGTCATAGCCCTTGCAGCGACCAAACAGGCCGTCGCGGCGTTGCAGGTCGCGGGCGGTGACGTCGTTGGCGCAGGTATAGCCGAAGATGTTCGCGGGCACGGCATCCGGAGAAATATTGCGGCACTGCCGCCCGACGACGAGGGCCAGTTCACCTTCGTAGTCCACCCGGCCCACGCCCTGCGGCACCAGGATGGGCTGGCCGCTGCCGATGACGGCGGTGGGCGCCTTCAGGAAGAACACCGGCTCATCCGGCACGGGAAAGCCGATTTCCGCCGCGTGGTCGCGGTAGTTCATGCCCGCGCAGATGATCTTGGAGGGGGCCACCACCGGCAGGATGGAAAGCTCCGCCAGCGGGATGGGGTCTTTCAGGCCCAGTTGGTGATTCAGGCACACCACGCCGTCGTCCTGCAACGCGCCAAAGAACACGCTGCCCTTGTATTGCACCCGTACCACGCGCATGTCGCCGCTCCGCTCCGGCGGGCGCACCCGCCGCATTGCATCGTCAGTACCCGAAATTGGGCGCCGTCAGGTTCGGAAAGGGGTTGCCGCCTTCTCCGAAAGGTCCGGAAAAGCTGTTGCCGGGACCGCGCGTCAACCTGCGGACGGTCAGATGGTGGTGATCACGGGCACCACGATGGGGTCGCGCTCCAGCACCTTGCGGAAGAACCGCCGCAGCGACGAGCGGATGCGGTCTTGCAGCCGTTCCGTTTCGCCGGGGGGGATGTTTTCGAAGATGTCCAGCACGATGCACTTGGCGTCTTCCAGCACGTGGTTGTAGTGCTGCTCGAACACGAAGCCCTTGGAGAGCATTTCCGGGCCGTGCAGCACTTCCCAGCCGGTGTCGTCCACCACCAGCACCACGATGACCATGCCCTCGCCGCCCAGGATGTGCCGTTCCTTGAGCACCGAATGGCCCACGTCGCCCACGCCCTTGCCGTCCACGAGGATGAACTCCACCGGCACGTGCTCTTCGAAGCGCACGCTGTCCGGGGTGAGGGTGATGGGGTCGCCGTTTTCAAGGATGATGGTGCGTTCCTGCGCCACGCCGCATTCCTGCGCCAGGCGGCAGTGCTTGACCAGATGGCGGTATTCGCCGTGCACCGGCACGAAGTAGCGGGGCCGCACCGCCTCGATCATGGCGCGCAACTCGTCACGGTGGGCGTGGCCCGAGGCGTGGATGGAGCGCACCTTGTCGTAATAGACTTCCGCGCCCAGCCGGTACAGTTCGTTGATCAGCTTGGTGATGGCCCGCGCGTTGCCGGGGATGAAGCGCGAGGACATGACCACCGTGTCGCCCCGGTGGATGGAAAGCTGTTTGTGCTCGCCCATGATGATGCGCGAAAGGGCGGACAGCGGCTCTCCCTGCGAGCCGGTGACCAGCAGCACCAGGTCGCGGTCGGCCATGGGGGGCATGGTCACGGCGTCCAGGATCATGCCCGCCTCCGCCCGCAGAAAGCCGAGGTTGCGCGCGATCTCTATGTTGTTCATCAGGCTGCGGCCGCTGACCACTACCTTGCGCCCGAATTCGCTGGCCAGGTCGAACACTTCCTGGATGCGCTGGATGTGGCTGGAGAACAGCGTGACCACGATGCGCCCTTCCGCCTCGTGGAACAGCTGGCGGAAGGTGTCCATGATCTCGCGCTCGCCCAGCGACTGGCCGTCGCGCTCGATGTTGGTGGAGTCGGACAGCAGCAGGCGCACGCCCTCGTCCCCGGCAAAATTACGGAACAGCGCAAGGTCGGTGCCGGGGCCGGACAGGGGATTGGGGTCGATCTTGAAGTCGCCGGTGTGCACCACGCGGCCCGCCGGGGTTTCCACGGCCAGGGCGTAGCCTTCGATGATGGAATGGCACACGGGCAGAAAGCGGAAGGTCATGTCGCCGAGCACCAGCGGCGCATCGGGCGATACGGGCACCAGTTCCACGCGGTCGGCGAGGCCGTGTTCGCGCAGCTTGTGTTCCACCAGGGCAAGGGTGAAGCGCGACCCGTAGATGGGGGCCTTCAGGTGGGGCATCAGCCAGGGCAGCGCGCCGATGTGGTCCTCGTGCGCGTGGGTCAGCACGATGCCGCGCACCCGGTGGCGGTTCTGCAACACGTGGTCGAAGCGCGGAATCACCACGTCCACGCCAAGGTGGTAGTCTTCGGGGAACATCAGGCCGCAGTCCACCAGGACCATGGAGTCTGGCGTGGACCAGATCTGGCAGTTCAGGCCGATCTCTCCGAGTCCGCCAAGGGGGGTGATGGTCAGGTGCGGGGTCTGGTCCGCCATGCGAGGGGCTCCACTCTGGTTGCGCGTCTGGTGAGGTGTGAAAGGCACGGGTCAGTTCCTCTTGCTATCGCAAAAAGACGGCCCTCACAAGGGGATGCGACGCGCACACCGGCCCGTGCGGTTTGGTTGAACAGTCGCCGGAAGGGGCGGGCGGTGGCAGGCGGCAACGGGAGGAAGGACGGCGGCAGCCGCGCCCCCCCCCAGTGAGGGCGGCGCGGCTGCGTCAAGGGGGTATGATTATTTCAGGCCTGGCGTGAACAACGAATGTTCAACCGATGATCAACGGCTTTCCGGTGCGGCGTGGTTTGCGGGGACAGGACCGAAGGTCCGCCCGGGACGATCCGGAAACAGTCTCTAGGAGGGCTTGTTGCGGCGCACCTCAACCCCGGCCAGCTTCTCCCAGTGGCGGATCAGCGCGCCGTGGTCGGCATCGCCCAGGCCGTCGGCCATCAGGCCCTGCATCACTTCCATCAGTTGCGCGGTCAGGGGCAGGGGGGCATGCAATGCGTGCGAGGTTTCCAGCACGTTGCCGAGATCCTTGGCGTGCAGGCGGATGCGGAAGCCGGGGGTGAACTTGCCGTCCATGACCAGCGGGGCCTTGGCGTCCAGTACCGTGCTGCCCGCAAGGCCGCCCCGGATGGCCTGGTAGACCAGGTCCGGGTCTGCCCCGGCGCGGGTGGCCAGCACCAGCGCCTCGGCCATGGCGGCGATGTTGCCCGCCACCACGATCTGGTTGGCCAGCTTGGCCACGTTGCCCGCCCCCACTTCGCCCACGCGCACCACGGATGCGGCCATGGCCTTGAACACCGGCAGGCAGGTGTCGAAGTCTTCCCGCGCGCCGCCCACCATGACCGACAGGGTGCCGTCGATGGCCTTGGGCTCGCCGCCGCTTACCGGGGCGTCCAGCATGCGGATGGATTTCGCGCCCAGTTCCGCCGCGATCTCGCGGCTGGCCAGCGGGGCGATGGAACTCATGTCCGCCACGATGCAGCCGGGGGCGGCGCCTTCCGCGATGCCGCCGGGGCCAAGGGCCACCGCGCGCACCTCGGGCGAGTTGGGCAGCATGGTGATGACCACGTCCGATGCGGCGGCCACGGCGGCGGGGTTTTCCGCCGCCGTCGCGCCCTCGGCAGCCATGGCGCGCAGCTTGTCGCCGTTGCGGGTGTAGGCGGTTACCGGAAAACCGGCCTTGAGCAGGTTGCGGCACATGGGGGCGCCCATGATACCCAAGCCAATGAATCCGATGCGTTGCATGGCGTGCTCCTTTGCGGTGGCGGGGCGTTGTGGTGTTGCGGTCATGCCGGCATGGCGTACGGACGCATCCAGTCCAGAGACGCCAGCGTGCCGGGTGCGGGCACGTATTCCAGCCCGATGTGCCCGGCGTAGCCCAGGCGGTCCAGTTCGGCGAACAGGAAGGGGTAGTTGATCTCGCCGGTGCCGGGCTGGTGGCGGCCCGGCGTGTCCGCGATCTGGACGTGTCCGATGCGGTCCATGTGGGCGCGCAGGGTGGCGGCCAGTTCGCCCTCCTCGCGCTGGGCGTGGTAGACGTCGTACTGCAACAGCACGTTGGGGCGGCCCACCTCGTCCAGCAGGCGCAGCACCTGTGCGGTGGAATGCAGGAAGAAGCCGGGAATGTCCTTGCGGTTGATGAATTCCACCAGCAGCACCAGCCCGGCCTCGGCCAGCCGGTCGGCGGCGAAGCGCACGTTGTCCACCAGGGTGGCCCAGGCGGCCTGCGCGGCGGTGGGGTCGTTGTCCGGCACCTTGCCCGCCAGGCAGTTCAGCCGGGGCACGCCAAGGGCCTTGGCGTAGCCGACGGCGCGGTCCACCCCGGCGCGGAATTCCGCCTCGCGCCCCGGCAGGGCGGCGATGCCGCGTTCTCCGGCGGCCCAGTCGCCCGCGGGCAGGTTGAACAGCACCTGGGTCAGGCCGTTGTCGCGCAGCAGCGCGGCCAACGTTTCCGGGGCGTGGTCGTAGGGGAACAGGTATTCCACCGCGTCGAAGCCCGCCGAGCGCGCGGCGGCGAAACGGTCGGTGAACGGCAGTTCGGTGAACAGCATGGTCAGGTTGGCGGCGAATCTGGGCATGGTCACTCCTGGAGTTGGGACTGCTGGCGGTTGCAGGGGCGGAACATTGCGGGCGGCTGCCGGGGGGCGGGGTGGCTGACGTAGTGCCCGATGTCGGTCGATTTCGGGGATGGCGAGATGGTGGGGGCTGCCGGGTGGCAGGATGCTTCCTCAGGCGGCCTTGGGCGGTTCGTGGCTGTCGTGGCCAACACGCTCTGGAGACGGGGCCGGGGCCGGAAAAACTGTTGGTTCGGCCGGGCTGTCCGGCGCGTCGGCTTCGCCCAGGGCCTGCCGCAGCGCCGCCAGCGACGGCGCGATGTGATTGCGCATGGCCGCGCCGCTGGCCGCCGGGTCGCCCTGGCGCAGCCCGTCGATGACGGCCAGATGGTCGGGTACCGTATCTTCCCACGGGCGGGGGGTGCCGTGCAGGTAGGCGGCGGCCAGCATGTTCACCGGGTCCATGGCCGCACGCAGGAAGGGGTTGCCGGAAAGCTCGGCCAGACGCCGGTGAAAGGCCCGGTCGCGCTCCACGTAGGTCTGGTGCGCCTCGGGCGTGTCCGGCAGGCTGGCCATGGCCCGCCATTCGTCGGCCATGCGCTCCGCCTCTTCCGGGGTGATGCACAGGGCGGCCAGTTCCGCCGCCAGCGGCTCCAGCCGTTCGCGCAGTTCGAACAGCTGCACCAGTTCCAGCGGCGACAGCTCGCGCACCCGGAATCCCCGGCGGGGAATGGCCCGCAGCAGCCCGTCCTGCGCCAGCCGTTTCAGCGCGTTGACCAGCGGGGTGCGGCTGACGCCAAGGCGCGCGGCCAACGCCTCCTGCGCCACCCGTTGGCCGGGGGCCAGTACGCCGTCGGCGATCATGGCCCGGATGCGGTCGTAGACCTTCTCGTCGAGGTTCTCGTGCCGGATGACGGCAAGGCCGTCGGGGGCGGGTGCGGGGGCGTCCGGTGACGTGTTCGGTGATGCGTCTGGTGACGTATGCGGGGCAGAGTTCGGCGTGCCGGGGGTGAACGTGGGAAGCTTCATGCAGCAACCCTAGCCGGGGGCAGGGAACGGGTCAACTTTTTTGCATGCAGAATGCAAAAAATGACAGGGGTGCTTGCCGATCAGGCGTCAGGTCACGTCGTATAGCATCATGGGGGCGTGGTTTATTGGGCCGCGTCGCCCGGTCTCGCGCTAAGCCCCGGCGCCAGGCACGCGCGCAGTTCGGAAAAACTCCGCGATGGCACGCCCGCTTCACGGAACACCTGCTCCCATTCCGAGGCGATGATCTCTTTCAAACCCGCAACAAGGTGACGCGCCTCGTCTTTTGCCAGGGCAAACGGTCCTCCGGACTCCACGAGGTGGCGTTCGGTGGCCAGCCTCCCTTGTTCGCCGATAGTCAGGGACAGTGTTCGCACCTCTGCGTCATCGTTACCCATGATCGGCTGGGGGACGAGGTCGTAGGCTGGCGAAAGCGTCCATCCGCTCCCCTGTCCGTACTGGCCGCTCCCCCGTACGTACTGGCCACTCCCCCGTCCGTACTGGCCACTCCCCTGTCCGTATTGACCGTCTTTCTGTTCGTACAGGAATCCATGATTGCGGAGATGGTCGTCTGTGTTGTTGACCATGGCGTTGAAGACCATGCGCAGGTATAGTCTGGCGAGGTCCTGCGGCAGTGTGTCCGCCCGGCAGTGGCGGCGCATGGCAGCGGCCAGGCCGGGGTAGCTCCCCCCCCGTTCTGCCTGGCTCTGCGTGTAGCCGAGCATGGTGGCTCCCGACACGAACGGGATCCGTTCGGTGCCGTGTTGACCCGGCCGACGGTCGAAGCGTTCGACAAGCAGGATGTCCCGTCCGCCCAGAACACGAACCACCTTGGTGTCGGGCACGTCGATGCCGCACAGGCGCGCCAGCCGCATGCATCCGTGCTCGATCCGGCATGTCGGCCAGGCCTCCCTTGCCCGGTCGAACTTGGCGATCCAGTGGCGCCCGTCAAGCTCCACCGCCGCCTTGGGCCGGGCTCCGCCCAGGGATGACCCCCGCACGAAAAAACGCCTGTAGCGGGGCTCCAGGTCTTCCTCGTTGTCGACGGCATCGGCGGCCGTCAGCAGCGCTTCAAGGTCGAGTTCCGCGCCCGGCAGGGTCGCCGTCTGCCGCGTGGAGAACGCAAAGGGCGATTCATCGAGACGCACGCTGAAGCCGAGAGCGCCGATGCGGTCGGGACCCGCCCGGAGCAGGTAGTCCAGTTCCGAGAGTTGCAGGCCCGCGTTCTCCCCGTGCCGGTCCACGGATATGTCCAGAATATGCCTGCCCCATGCGTCCGGGCTTGCATCGCGAATCCCGCCGAACAGGTCGCCCCCCACGGGGCCGTCGAACCGGAGGCCCCTGGCGCCAGCGAGCGGGAGTTGCACCGGGTCGACCGGGACGGCGTCGGCGCGCTCCAGATACCGGTTGCCGTACTGGAACGCACACGAACTGCGTCGGCCATCCTCGACTACGGTCAGCAGGCCCGCGGGCACGAACGTGCCCCGAAGGTGCATATGGACGTAAGCGTTACGGGTTTGCATCTTCCGCACCTCCTTTTCAGAAATCCAGGTTCTCGTGCGGGGGCCTGACCCGTTTGACCCTGGCCAGCCTGTCGCTGTCGTGGCGCTGCCCGATTTCGTCGGTGACCGGGGCCGCCACGCTTGCGAGGTCATGGTCCAGCCCCAGGCAGTACAGCGCCGAGACGAGGAGCCCGAGGCTGACGCCCGGGTCGCCCTGCTCCAGCCGCCGCAACGTCTTGGGCGTCACCAGCATGCGCTGCGCAAGGCTGGCCAGCGTCTGTCCACGGCGCTTGCGCGCGTAGCGGATGCGGGCGCCCATTTCCCGCAGGGCGTCCTGTTCCTGCTGCGACAGTGCTGCCTGGGCTTTGGTGCTTCGGGTCATAAATTACTCTTTGAAGTCTGATTAAGGGTATATTAAGTCTCTTTTCCTGATGATGCAACAGAGGGGCAAAACGCGAGGCGCCACGTGCAGGCGTGCCCGGCATGGTAGCCGAGGGGGCATTACCGGTCAGCGGATAACCTCGTGCCGCAACGCAAGCGCCGCCCCCGGAACCCCGGGAGCGGCGCATTTGTTCGTACCTGTGTCTCGCCAGTTTTTCTCCGCCCGCGTATCATTTGCGGGCATCCGCCGCGCGGCGGCTACTCTTCGCCGCGTTCCTTCCGGTAGTCGGCGATGACCTTTTCGGCCACCGGCGGCGGCGCTTCCTCGTAGTGGTCGAATTCCATGGTGAACACGCCCTGCCCGCCGGTCATGGAGCGCAGGTCGGGCGCGTAGCGCAGCACTTCGCTCATGGGCACGTGGGCCTTGATTTCGGTGATGCCCACCTGCGAATCGGACCCCAGCACCTTGCCCCGCCGCGACGACAAATCGCCGATGACGTCGCCCATGTATTCGTCGGGCACGGAAACGGTCAGCAGCACGATGGGTTCGAGCAGGGTGGGCTTCATCAGTTCCATGGCCTTCTTGAAGGCCAGCGAGCCCGCGATCTTGAACGCCATTTCCGACGAATCCACCGTGTGGTAGCTGCCGTCGTACAGCTTCACCTTGAAGTCCACCACCGGGCACCCGGCAAGGTACCCGCGCACGGCGGCCTCCTGCACGCCCTTGTCCACGGCGGGGATGTACTGGCGGGGGATGGAGCCGCCCACCACCGCATCCTCGAACACGTAGCCGGAACCGCGCGGCAGCCCTTCCATTTCGATCCAGCAGTCGCCGAACTGGCCGCGCCCGCCGGACTGCTTCTTGTGCCGCCCCTGTACCTGGGCCTTGCCGCGCACGGTTTCGCGGTAGGGCACCTTGGGCGTCTTGAGCAGGATTTCGGTCTTGTAGCGGCGTTTGGCCTTTTCGACGGAAAGTTCGATGTGCAACTGGCCCATGCCGGAAAGCAGGATGTCGCTGGTTTCCTCGTCGCGGGCCAGCTTGAGGGTGATGTCCTCGTCCAGCAGCTTGTGCACGGCGGTGAACACCTTGTCTTCGTCGCCTTTTTCCTTGGGGGCGAGGGCGTAGGTGATCAACTGCGGCGGCATGGCCGGTTTGGGCAGCACGAAGGGGTGCTTTTCGTCGCACAGGGTGTCGCCGGTGCGGGTGCCCTTCAGCTTGGCCACGGCCACCACGGCGCCGGGCCCCAGCACGTCCTTGCAGGGGGTCTGGGTCTTGCCGGTAAGGTACAGCAGCGAGCCGAGGCGTTCCGGCTCGCCCGTGGTCATGTTCTTGAGGGTGGATTCGGTGGAGACGGTACCCGAAAGCACCCGGATCAGGCTGAGCTGCCCCGCGAAGGGGTCCGCCAGGGTCTTGAACACGAAACACGCGGCGGGGGCGTCGGGGCTGCTGGCCCGTTCCTTGCCGTCCGCGTCCAGCCAGGCGGCGCGTTGCAGGGGCGAGGGCAGCAGCCGGTCGATGGTGTCGAGCAGTTGCGCGCCGCCCTTGTTTTCCATGGCGGCACCGGCCACCACGGGCACCAGGTCGCCGGCCAGCACGCCCTTTTGCAGGCCCAGGGCCATTTCCTCGGGGGTCAGCTCGCCCTCTTCGAGGTATTTTTCCATCAGGGTTTCGTCGGCCTCGGCGATGTTCTCGATGGTGGTCTCGCGCAGGGCGGCCACGTTGTCGGCCATGTCGGCGGGAATCTCGCCTTCGGTCACCTTGCCGTCGGCGCCGAAGAACAGCGCCTTGCCCGCCAGCACGTCCACCAGGCCCTTGAAATTGGCCTGTTGGCCGATGGGCATGTACAGCAGCACGGGTCGCATGCCGAGAATGGCGGAAAGACCCGAGAAAGCCATGTCGAAGTCGGCCCGGTCGCGGTCCACCTTGTTGATGAACACGGCGGCGGGCAGCCCGGCGGCCCGCACCGACTGCCACAGCTTGCGGGTGAGTGGCCGCACGCCGTCCACCGCGTCGATGACGAAAACGGCGGCATCGACGCCTGCGAGCAGGTAGCCGATGTCGCCGATGAAGTTGTTGTCGCCGGGGATGTCGAGCAGGAAGTGGCGGGAACCGTTGCGCTGCAGGGTGGCCACCGAGGGCTGGATGGAACCGCGCCGCTTGGTTTCCTCCGGCTCGAAGTCGAGGGCGGTGGTGCCCTCCTCGATTTTGCCGAGGCGGCCGACCACGCCCGCCTGATACAGCAGCATTTCGGCGAGCGAGGTCTTACCGCAACCTCCGGTTCCTACGAGAGCATAGGTTCTTTGGGTCTCCAACGCCTTGGACATAATCCGTCTCCCTTGTTCCTGATGGTTGTGGAGATAAGATCCCTGCCGGGCAGGGCGCAGTGTCCATGAATGCGTGATGCCGCCAACAAAACCGTGTTCCGTTCGTGCTTCCTCGTGCGGGGCGTCGTCCCTGTGGCGTCGTGCGTCTGCGCCGTTGCTGCGGCAGGTGCCTGGCGGTGCGCGGCGTGGGCGGGTGCCCTGCCGCTGCTGGGGGCCGTCGCGTTGCCCCGTGTGTCCCGTGTCTTGCCGTGGCTGTCGTGCCTGCCGCAGTTGCGTTGTCGCGCGGTTGCGCTGTCGCGTTGTCGGGCCTTTTCCCCCGTGTCGTGTGGCGTATCGTCCGGTTTTCGGGCGGCGATGCGGGTTGAGGGTTGGCAGGGGCGCGGAGCCGGTTCGCGACCGTTCCGCGCGGGAATCGTGACCTTGCCGGACGCGCCGCCGGGCCTTGCCGATGGCTTTCCAGTTACGTAAGTCATAGGAAGACGTTAAGAAAGATGTCAAGAGTAAACTGGCCGTCGCCCCGGCAATCCTTGTCCCGCAACGGTTTGCGGGTTTCGCCCCGTCCGGGTGGCCGGATGGGCCGGGGCGGGGCGGGGTGCCGCCGGGCACGCCGCCCGGCTGAAGCGGGTTGGCTGGCCCGAATTGGCTGGCCCGGATTGGCTGAAGATGCTCGGCTGGCATGACGGACTGCCATGGCATGCTGGCCCACCCCGGCCGCAAGGATTTCGCAAGGCTGGCGGCAAGCCCCCGCCGCTCGGACCCACTTGCGCACGGTGCACCTTTCGCGGCATGGAGTATGGCATGATACGCGGCTTGATTCTGGGCGGCCTGTTCGTCCTGCTGATTTACCTGCTGTTGCGCTACGTGTGGCGGACCAGGCCGGAAAACCCGCGCGACGTGCTGCGCGAGGAACTTTCGCGCCGCCGGGCCGTGGGTGAAAGTGCCATGGGCATGTCCGAGCGGCTGCGCGACGTGGCCCGCGAACGGTTGCGCCCCGTGGCCGCCGCCCTGAACGAAATGCGCGAGGAACTGCCCGAGGACCAGCGCTTTGACGTGCGGGACGACGGCGTCACCCTGACCGTGGAGGCGGGCGGGCGCACCATTGTGGTTACCCACAACGCGCTCACGGTATTGCTGGGTGACCGCGACGGCGCTGGGCATCCTGGCGGTGACGGTGCGCGTCGCCCCCTGCGGGACGAACGCTACGGCATCCGCGTGGATGGCGCCCTTGAGGAGCACCCAGACCTTGCCGCCACCGTACGGCGGCTGGCCTCGCTCATCGCCGATGCGGTGGCCGGCCGACCATCCACGTAGCGGCGGGCGGTTTCCGGCGGGGGCATTGCGCGGTTCCACCGGGCAGTCCATCCGCGTCCCCGCGCGGATTGTCACGCCGGGGGGCTGCTGCTAGGATGCACCAGCGATTCGCGGCACCTCAGTCCCATTCCATCGAACGATGCGGCGCGCACGCCGAACGAGGTATCCATCATGTCCGACGATTCCAACGAAGTGAAACTGTTCGCCCTGTCCACGTGCATTCATTGCAAGAATACCAAACAGTACCTTGAAGAGCATGGCGTGGACTACAAGTGCGTGTTCGTGGACCAGTTGGAAGGCGACGAGCGCAAGGCGGTGCTGGAAGAAATCCGCGCCCACAATCCCAAGCTGTCCTTTCCTACCCTGGTCTGCGGCAATGGCCGGGTCATCGTGGGCTTCCACAAGGAAGACATCAAGGAGGCCCTGCAACTATGAGCGGCCCCGCAACCCCGCAGGCGCTGCATGACATGCTGCGCAAGATTCAGGAACCCAAGGGCTACTTTTTCAACAAGGACATGGAGATGACCATGCCCCTGCTGGAAAGTCTGCTGGTGAACAAGCAGCGCTACGGGTACATGGCCTGCCCCTGCCGCCTGGCCCTCGGCGAGTTCGAAAAGGACCGCGACATCGTCTGTCCCTGCGTGTACCGCGAGGACGACGTGAAGGAATTCGGGGCCTGCTTCTGCGGGCTGTACGTGTCGCAGGCTTGGAACGATGACGAGATTCCTCACGACATTGTGCCGGAGAGGCGACCGCCGGAGAAACTCTTCGGGTAGGGCTGTTTCCAAACTGTCCTTTCGCCCGTTGGCTACGTCAAACTTCGCCTGCCATGTCGGTCAAATACGACAAAAGTATATTCCCTCATGGCAGGCTCGTTTTCCTTGCCAACGAACGAAAATCCTAGTTTGGAAACAACCCCTGAAGACAGCGTGCGCCCAGTCGGAACACATTGAAATGTAGCGCCGCCGGATTCCCTCGGGAACCCGGCGGCGCTTTTCATTGCGGATATGCCGTGTGGGTGTGACTAGCTGCCGAAGGCCGCCGCATGCCGTGCCGCAAACTGCTCCGGCGTGAAGGCATGTTCCTGGGTGCCGTAGTGCTCCACGCAGAAGCTGGCGCAGGTGGCGCCCATGCGGGCGGCCTGCACCACGTCCTTGCCGTCCACCAGGCCCTTGATGAGGCCCGCGCGGTAGGCGTCGCCCGCGCCGGTGGGGTCCAGCACCTGGTCGGCCTTGACGGCGGGCACCAGCACCGGGCTGCCGTTGTCGATGCGCGAACCGTGCTCGGACATGGTGGTGATGATCCACCCGGTGTGTTCCAGCAGTTCCGCCTTGGTGCGGCCCGTGGCCTTCATGATCATTTCCAGTTCGTAGTCGTTGCTGACCAGCATGTGCGCGCCGCGGACGGCCTCGTACAGCTGGTCGCCGGACAGGGCGGGAATCTGCTGGCCGGGGTCGAAGATGTAGCGCACGCCGCGCTCGCGGAACATGCGCGGCAGGCCCACCATGTCGTCCACGTTGCCGGGCGAGACGATGGCGATGTCCGCCTTGGCGTCCAGCGCGGGGAAGGGGTATTCGCACGCAAAGCGCATGGCCGCCGGGTTGAAGCCGGTGATCTGGTTGTCGCTCTGGTCGGTGGTGATGTAGGCCCCGGCGGTGAACTGGTCGTCCAGCCTGCGGATGCCGTCCTGCGGCAGGCCCAGCTTGTCCAGTTCCTCTGCGTAGCGGTCGAAGTCCTTGCCCACGCAGCACAGGATGTGCGGTTTTTCGCCCAGCAGGGCCAGGCTGTAGGCAATGTTGCCCGCCGTGCCGCCGCGCTTTTCCTCCAGCCGGTCGATAAGGAAACACACGTTCAGGATGTGTATCTTTTCCGGCAGGATGTGGTCCGCGAACTTGCCGGGGAAATTCATGATGCGGTCGTAGGCGATGGACCCGGAAACGTAGATGGACATGCTATGGCTCCTTGCGGGTTACTTCGTCGATCCAGCCGAGAAAGGCGGCGCTGCCGCCGGTGATGGGCAGGGTTACCACGCAGGGCACCTCGTAGGGGTGCAGTTGCAGCACCGCCTCGGTCAGGGCAGGCACGAGGGCGTCGGTGGTCTTGGCGATGAACGCGGTTTCGGTTTCGGTCTGGATGTCGCCCGCCCAGTGGTAGATGGACCGGATGGACCCCAGCACGTTGACGCACGCGGCAAGCCGTTGTTCCACCAGGCTGCGGCCAATGCGCTCGGCTTCTTCCGGGTTCGGGGCCGTCATGTACACGATGACCGCCATGTGGACCTCCTGCGGCGGGGTATGCGCCAGCGCGCCGTTGGTGGGCAAGGTGCGCGGGGTGGCCGCGCGGTGCGGGCGGGCAGCGGGTGCGCGGGATGAACGGCATCCGCGCGCGGTGCCGCCCATGTGCATAGCGGAGAAGCCACCGCACGGCAACGCGATGATCACCGTTCCGGCAACGGAGTGTCGCGGGGGGACTGGCGCGGTGTGACGGGCGGATGGCGGCAGATAATCATGCGGAAGGCATGGCGCGCACCGGCAGGGCGCGTGGGGCCTTTCTTTTTCGCTGTGGTTGCGGGGCGCGGTTCGGCATGGCATATACTGGCCGCCGCGCGCAAAGCGGGCCGTCACGTGGCCCGCATGCCTGCTTTCAGTACGCCTGTCTGCCCCGGTCATTCCGTTCCGCTGCTCGGCAGCCGCGCGCATATCCCATCACGGAGCTTTTCATGCAGACCGCCGACCGCGCGGCCAGGGTGCTCGAACTCCTGCGCCTGCGTTACCCCACCCGCGAAACGCATCTGGTGGCCCAGAACGCCTGGGAACTGCTGGTGGCCACGGTGCTGGCCGCCCAGTGCACCGACGTGCGCGTGAACCAGGTCACCCCCGGCCTGTTCCGCCGTTGGCCCGGCCCGGCGGAGCTTGCCCGCGCCACGCAGGAAGAACTGGAAGAGGTCATCCACTCCACCGGGTTCTACCGCAACAAGGCCACCAACCTGCTGGGCGCGGCCCGTCGCGTGACCGACGTGCACGGCGGCGAGGTGCCCCGCACCATGGCCGAACTGGTGCAACTGCCGGGCGTGGCCCGCAAGACGGCCAACGTGGTATTGTGGGGGGCCTACGGCATCAACGAAGGCATTGCCGTGGACACCCACGTCAAACGCATTGCCTTTCGCATGGGCTTTACCGAATCCGTGGACCCGGTGCGGATAGAGCGCGACCTGATGGACCTTTTTCCGCGCGATGCCTGGGGCGACGTGAACCACATGCTGGTGTGGTTTGGCCGCCACGTGTGCGACGCGCGCGCCCCGCGCTGCGGCGAATGCGAGATGATCGAGGTCTGCCCGCGCCACGGGGTGGGGGAGAAGGAGGGCGCGGATTCGGGCAAGGCGTCCGTTAAAGCAGTGGGCAAAAAGTCGGGCAAGGCAGGCACGGCGGGCACCGCCAAGGGCGCACCGGGCAAGCCCGCGCCCAGGTCTGCGTCCGGGGCCGGGGCCAAGTCCACACCCGCGTCCCCGGCCACATCGCCCGCCAAACCCCGCAAAGGCGACAAGCCCCGCAGCGGCGGCACGTCATGATCACTTCCACCTTCCGCCATCTGCCCGGCGTGGGCGCCGCCTTCGAGGAACGCCTGTGGCGCGGGGGCTGCCTGACCTGGCAGGACGCCGCCGAGCGCGGCGACATTCCCTGCCGCAGGCACGAGGCAGGCACTTTTGCCACCGGCATCGCCGATTCGCACGCGCGCCTCGCCGCAGGCGATGCAGCATGGTTTGGCCAGCGCCTGGGCGCGGCGGACCAGTGGCGGCTGTTTGCCGCGTTCCGCCATCAGGCGGCCTACGTGGACATCGAAACCACGGGCCTTGGCTGGCCGGAATCGCACATCACCACCATCGCCCTGTGGGACGGGTTCCAGTTGCGCACCTATCGCCATGGCGACAACCTGGAAGCCTTCGCCGACGACATCCGCGACTACAAGCTGCTGGTGACCTTCAACGGGCGCGGCTTCGATGCCCCGTTCATCGAGCAGACCTTTCGCCAGAAGCTGGACATGGCCCATCTGGACCTGCGCTGGGTGCTGAAGCCGCTGGGCTATTCCGGCGGGTTGAAGCGGGTGGAGCAGGCCTTCGGTCTGGATCGCGGAGGGCTGGCCGGAGTGGACGGCTACACCGCCGTGCTCCTGTGGCACCACTGGCGGAACAGCGGCGACGATCGCGCCCTGGAAACCCTGCTGGCCTACAACGCCGAAGACGTGCTGACCCTGGAGCCGCTGGCGGTGCACGCCTACAACGCGCACCTGGCCGGGTTGCCCGCCCTGCCGGAACACCCCTTGCCGCAGTGCGGCCGCGCCGACAACCCCTTCCGCGCCAGCGCCGAGGTGCTGCGCAAGGTGGGCGTGCGGGCGGCCTGAGCCGCCGCCCGCCGAATCCGGCCCCGCTTTCCGCAACCTGCCTCGTTTCGCGCCCTCCTGATCCGGCCGCATACTCCCGCATCGGGCCTCCCCCATCCGGCCTCCCGGCCTTTTCCGCCGCGCATGCGGCGGCGCGGGCTATATTGTTGCGCCCAACGCGGAAAAACAATTGCCCACGGCGCCCCGTATGGCATACTGGGGCGCACGTCACGACCTTTCAGGGGGGCACATGAGCCAGACCAACATCCTGCTCGAATCGGGCACCAACGAGCTCGAAATCATCGAATTCTACATCGAGGAAACCCTGCCGGGGGGCGGGGTGTACCGCGGCTATTACGGCATGAACGTGGCCAAGGTGCTGGAGATCATCCGGCGCCCCACGGTCACCGGCGTGCCCAGCAAGCACCATCCGGCGGCGCTGGGCACCTTCAACCTGCGCGGTCGGGTGCTGCCCCTGGTGGACCTGGGCGGGTGGCTGGGCAAGCAGGTGGTGGCCAGCGACACGCTGAAGGTCATCGTGTCCGAGTTCAGTGGCATGGTCACCGCGTTCCTGGTATCCGGGGTCACGCGCATCCACCGCCTGAGCTGGAGCCAGGTGGAGGCCCCCGACACGCACATGCAGACCTACAGCGGCCAGTCGGTCATCGGGGTGGTGCGCTTCGAGGACCGCATCGTGTTCCTGCTGGACATGGAAAAGATCGTGGCCTCCATGAACCCCCGGGCGGATATCGGCGCGACGCTGGCGGCGGTGGAACCGGTGGTGTCACTGTCCGAACAGTGGCACGTGCTCATCGCCGACGATTCCTCGGCCATCCGCAACATGATCGGCAGCACCCTGGAAAAGGCGGGCTTTCGCGTCACCCGCACCAGCAGCGGACGCGAGGCATGGGACGTGCTGAGCGCCTGGCGCAAGCGCGCCGAAGAAGAGCGCAAGCACATCTACGACTACGTGGACCTGGTGGTGTCGGACATCGAGATGCCCGAGATGGACGGCCACAACCTGACCCGGCGCATCAAGGAAGACCAGGTGCTGCAAAAGCTGCCCGTGGTGCTGTTCTCTTCGCTGATCACCGACGCCCTGCGCCACAAGGGCACCGCCGTGGGGGCCGACGACCAGATATCCAAGCCCGACCTGCCCGGGCTTACCGAACGGGTGCGCGGCCTGATCGAGCGGTTTCGCCAGGGGGCCAGCGCCGCGTAGGCCTGCCAATGTGTGCGGGCCAGGGGGGGGGATAGCTGGCCCCGTGTACCCTGTCAGGCATGTCGTGCGCACCGTCTAACGACGTTCCCATTCTTTCGCGGGCATGGTAGCGTTGCCGCCGTTTCAGGGAGCGACGCGCCGGATGGGCTGGCGCGCATTCAGGCGAACCGCCCGAAGCACGCGCGGCGCCCGGTATCCGGCGGCCCGGTTGGCCGGAAGAGGCAGGTAGCGCAGGCCGGGCATTGCCGCCACGGCAGGGCGAAACGGGGGAAACAGCATGGAACGCAGGCGGCACGCACGCATTTTTCTGAAAGCCTACGGGCTCAACCAGTCCTGCCGGGTGCACATGGACGGCACGGACCGCATTGCCCAGATCATCGACATCAGCCCCGGCGGCTCGCGCATGCTGCTGGCCGACGGCAATGCCATGCCCGCGCAGGGCGTGCGGGGAACCCTGGTGCGGGGCGAGAATTTCCAGCTGGCCTACCTGCGGGACGTGGCCTACACGGTGGCCTGGGTCAATGGAAGCGAGTTCGGGGCCAGCTTTGACGTGGATCTGGACGCCTCGGTGTCGGGCTTGCAGGCGGACCTGGCCGATCTGGCCGGATAGTGGCTGGATAGTGGCGGGATAGTGGCCGGGTAGCGCGGGATGGTGGCGGGATAACCCCCACTTCTCGCGCAGGGGCACTGGCGCAAGGGCGAATACCATTGCACGCAAAAAGGGCGGGGAGCATGCTCCCCGCCCTGTCTTTTCTGGCTGGCTGGCTGGCGCCGCGCGCTACACCTTGGCGGCGGTGCGCAGGTCGGCCACGGCGTCGCACTGCTCCCAGGTGAACTCGGGCAGTTCGCGGCCGAAGTGGCCGTAGCAGGTGGTCTTGCCGTAGATGGGGCGGTTCAGGTCAAGGCGCTTGATGATGTGGTACGGGCGCAGGTCGAACACTTCGCGCACGGCGCGGGTCAGCACTTCGTCCGACAGTTCGCTGCTGCCCAGCGAGGAAACCAGCACCGAAACCGGCTCGGCCACGCCGATGCAGTAGGCGATCTGCACTTCGCACTTGGGCGCCAGGCCCGCCTTGACCACGTTCTTGGCGATGTAGCGGCCCATGTACGCGCCGGAACGGTCCACCTTGGAGGCGTCCTTGCCCGAGAACGCGCCGCCGCCGTGGTGGCCGGCGCCGCCGTAGGTGTCCTGGATGATCTTGCGACCGGTCAGGCCGCAGTCGCCCATGGGGCCGCCAACGACGAAGCGCCCGGTGGTGTTGATGAAGATTTCGCAGTCGTCGGCCATCAGGCCTTCGGGCAGCGTCTTCTTGATCACTTCCTCGATGATGCCTTCGCGGATGGTGGCGTTGGACACGTTTTCGGCATGCTGCGACGAGACCACCACGTTGTTGACGTGCACGGGCATGCCGTCCACGTATTCGAACGAAACCTGGGTCTTGCCGTCGGGGCGCAGGAAGTCGAGGATGCCGTCCTTGCGTACCTGGGTCAGGCGCTGCGAAAGCTGGTGCGCCCAGTAGATGGGGGCGGGCATCAGGGTGGGGGTTTCATCGCAGGCAAAGCCGAACATCATGCCCTGGTCGCCCGCGCCCTGGTCTTCGGGGTTGCCCCGGTCCACGCCCTGGGCGATGTCGCCCGACTGCTTGTCGATGGAGGAGATGACCGCGCAGGTCTTCCAGTCGAAGCCCATTTCCGAGCTGTTGTAGCCGATGTTGCGGATGGTGGACCGCACCACCTCGGGCAGGTCGGCAAAGCCCTTGGTGCGGATTTCGCCCGCGATGAAGGCCATGCCGGTGGTCACCAGCGTTTCGCAGGCCACGCGGGACATGGGGTCCTGCGCCAGCAGCACGTCGAGCACGGCATCGGAAATCTGGTCGGCAACCTTGTCGGGGTGGCCTTCGGTAACGGATTCGGACGTGAAGAAGTAGCGGCCTTTTCCGGGAATCATGCGGTCCTCCTGATGATGCGCGCGTGGCCCCGGCTGTGGCCTGCGCCCCGGTGTTGCGGTGCGGGCGCTGCGGGCTTCGGGCGCGTTTCTTTGCGTGAGTTATGGTTGCCTGTGCTGACGGTTCTGTGACCTTGGGGCTAGTCGCCCGCCAGCAGCATGTTGTCGATAAGCCGGGCCTTGCCCAGGCGGAAGGCCACCGCGCACAGGGCTGCGTCGGTGATGCGCGCCAGCGGCTCCAGCGTTTCCGGATGCACGATGGAAATGTAGTCTTCCCGCGCCAGGGGCAGGCTTTCGCGCCAGTAGCGGCGCATGGCCTCTGCCACGGCGGCGGCGTCGCGCTCGCCCCCCTGCACCAGCGCCCGGCCAAGGGCCAGGCCGTGGTGGATGTTGGGGGCCTGGGCGCGTTCTTCGGTCGAAAGGTAGATGTTGCGCGAACTCATGGCCAGCCCGTCCTGCTCGCGCACGATGGGACGGCCCACCACGTCCACGGGCACGTTCAGGTCGCGCGCCATGCGGCGGATGATGGCCAGCTGCTGCCAGTCCTTCTGGCCGAACACGGCGGTGCGCGGCATGGCCAGCTGGAACAGCTTCATGACCACGGTGCACACCCCCCGGAAATGGGTGGGGCGCGAAACGCCGCACAGCGTGCCCGCCAGCGAGGGCACCTCTATCCACGTGGCATGGCCCGCCGGAAACATGTCCGCAGGCTGCGGGGTGAACAGGATGTCCGCGCCGTTGGCCTCGGCCAGGGCGGCATCGCGTTCGAGGTCGCGCGGGTAGGCGGCCAGGTCTTCGCCGGGGCCGAACTGGGTGGGGTTCACGAACAGGCTGACCACCACCTTGTCGCCCACCGAGCGGGCGTAGGACATCAGGCTTTCGTGCCCGGAGTGGTAGTAGCCCATGGTGGGCACCAGCACGGTGTGCTGGCCGTCGGCCCGCCAGCGCAGGCAGGTCTGTTGCAACGTGCGGAGATCGGTGAGTATCTGCATATCAAGTTATCCGAATATTGTTGTGTAGGCGGGTATACACGCAGCCCGCCACGATGTCCAGCGAAAACGGCGTCCGATATGGGCGGCGCGAAGCGGCACGGCCAGAGGGAGCCGTGTCGGGCGCCCGGCAGGTTTGTCCGCGCGGCGTGCGGAGCAGCAAATCCCGTACCGGGTCTGCATGCGATCCCCGGTTTGATGGTCTGGCGGACCGTCCGCGCCCGGCCATCTCTTGACGGGGGCGGTGGCTGCGGGCAAGAGCAGGGGCGGGCCACCCCGCACCCGGCAGCGTGGCCCGCAACGTCAATGCCCACGGGAGCCGCATGGTCGCGCCCAATTCCCACCATACGCCCGAAGCGCCGCACGGGACGGGGGACGGTTCCGCCGCCGCGCGGGAACAATCCTCTTCGGCTTCCTTGGCCCCTTCGCCTTCACCCCGAGCAGGGCAGTCGTTCCCGCCGTACCATCAGGGGCAGTTGGACGTGTTCTGTGGCGTGTACGCGGTGGCCAACGCCCTGCGCTCCGTCCAGCCGCTGGGCATGGGGCAGGCGCGGCGGCTGTTCAACGACGTGTTGCTGGACCTTGCCCGCGATGCGGACGCCTTTCGCGCCGTGCTGTACAACGCCACCGATCACGATGCGCTGGTGCGCGCGGTGCTGGAACGCGCCAGCCGCGACGTGGTGCCGCTGCGCGTGGAACGCCCTTTTGCGGCCAGCCCGGCCCTGCGCGTGACGGGCAGGGTGGGTCCGGATGCGTCACCGCCAGCCAGGCGGACCCACGGTCCGGATGCGTCCCCCCAGCCCACGCCCCGCGCGGTGTGGGAAACCCTGGTGGGCTGGCTTTGCGGCGGGGCGGGCCGGGCGGCCGTGCTGCGCTTTCACCGCTACCTGCCCTTCAAGGGCGACCCGGTGATCTCGCACTGGACGGCAGCGGGCATTCCGCTGGGCGACACGCTGTTCCTGCATGATTCCAGCCGTGAATCCAACGCCATCCACGTCATCGAGCGGGGCGGCTTCGTCACCGCGCCGGAACACCTTTCAGATGACAGGCTGCTGCTGGTTGAGCCCCGCTGCCTGTACCTGCTGGAGGTTGCGGCGCAGGACGCCCCGTAGCCCCGCAGGCTCATCGCCCGCTGCCGCGTGGCCGCGTGGTCTCGCAGCCCCGCAGTGGCATGGGGTTGCCGTCCCGCTGGCGTTCGTCCGCGCGGCGGACAGGGCCATCCCTTTCCCAGCCTCTTCCTCTGGCCCTACCCCTGTTCCTGCCCGTCGTTATCCCCGCCCAGTTGGCGCAATTCCTCGTCGGCCATGGCAAAGCCGTGTTCCGGACCGGGAAAGACGCCGCTTTCCACCTCTTGCTTGTAGGCGGTCACGGCGGTGGTCACCTGCCCGGCCAGGTTGGCGTAGCGCTTGACGAAGCGGGGCACCATGCGGTCCTGCAGGCCCAGCATGTCGTGCAGCACCAGCACCTGCCCGTCGCAGTCCGGACCGGCGCCGATGCCGATGGTGGGGATGGTCAGCGCGGCGGTGATGCGCGCGGCCACGGGCGAGGGCACGCATTCCAGCACGATGGAAAAACAGCCCGCCTGTTCCAGGGCCAGGGCGTCGTCCAGCAGGCGGCGGGCCGCGTCGGCGGTCTTGCCCTGCACCTTGAACCCGCCCAGTTGCGCCACCCGCTGCGGGGTGAGGCCGATGTGCCCCATGACCGGAATGCCCGCGTCCACCAGGGCGCGCACCTGCGGCAGGTAAGGTCCGGCGCCCTCCAGCTTCACGGCGCGCACGCCCCCTTCGCGGAACAGCCGCCCGGCGTTGCGCAATGCGTCCGCCGGGCTCGTTTCGTAGGACAGGAAGGGCATGTCCGCCACCACCAGCGCACGGGCGACGCTGCCGGTCACCGCGCGGCAGTGGTGCACCATTTCGTCCATGGTCACGGACAGGGTGTCGCCCCGTCCGAGCATGACCATGCCCAGCGAATCGCCCACCAGAATGATGTCGATGTCGCAGCCGTCCACCAGGGCGGCGGTGGGGGCGTCGTAGGCGGTGAGCATGGCGATGCGCCGCGCGCCCTTGGCGGCGCGCACGTCCAGCGTGCCGACGGGGCGGCGTGCCTGCTGCTGGGGGGCGGAACGTTCCGGTGCCGGATGCACGCTCATGAAAGGCTCCTTGCTGTGCGCTGCGGGCGGGGTGCGCCCGGTGATATCCGGCGCGGGTTGCGTCCGGTGGTGTTTTGGCGCCGTGCGCCGGGTGAACAGTCTACATTCCCCGCCGGGGCATGGCAAACCGCCGGGCACGCCCCGGTCATGCGCGGGGCGGCGGGACCGGCCGGGGAGCTGGCGGATTGGCCGGGCCGACCGGATCGGATGCGCGGACAAGGTCGGATGCGCGGACGAAACGGATGCGCCGGGCGGAGGAGGCATGCAGTCGCTAACTCGCGCCTGGCGTGGGAATCCGGCTCCGGTTCGTCCTGCATCCGCCCCGAATCCTGCCCGAATCCGGTTTATCCGGACACACGTAAAGAAAAGTGAAGGCCACCCCCTATAGTTTCACATGGGCGGGCCGAAAAGAGGGGCATGAACGGCGGATGATCGCATGGATGCGGTCGGCGTGGTGCCCCGCCCGGAACGGCGCAATATTCATGGAGGAATATTATGTCTCTCGTTATCAATCACAACTTGATGGCAATGAATGCCGCCCGTAACCTCAGCCAGTCGTACGGCAGCCTGTCCACGTCCGTACGTCGGCTGTCTTCGGGCCTTCGTGTCGGCGCCGCTGCCGACGACGCGGCCGGCCTGGCCATTCGCGAACTGATGCGTTCGGACATCGCCGCCCTGAACCAGGGCGTGCGTAACGCCAACGACGCCATCTCGCTGATCCAGACCGCCGACGGCGCCCTTGGCGTCATCGATGAAAAGCTGATCCGCATGAAGGAACTGGCCGAACAGGCCGCTACCGGTACCTACACCTCGGACCAGCGTCTCATCATCGATTCGGAATACCAGGCCATGGCCTCGGAAATCACCCGAATCGCCAACTCGACGGACTTCAACGGCATTCACCTGCTCAACGGCAACCTGTCCGGTGCCACCCACGACGGCTCGGGCCTCGTGTCCACCGGCCAGCTGAAGGTCCACTTCGGCACCGCCAACGACTGCTCGGAAGACTACTACTACATCCGCATCGGCACCTCCACGGCGTCGGCGCTGGGCGTGGGCAGCCAGGCAGCGGAAGGCAAGGGCAAGTCGATCTCCACGCAGTCTGCCGCGCAGGCCGCCCTGGAAGGCATCGAGAACGCCATCATCTCGAAGGACAAGATTCGCGCGAACCTTGGTGCGCTCCAGAACCGTCTGGAAAACACCATCAGCAACCTGCAGATCCAGTCGGAAAACCTGCAGGCCGCCGAATCGCGGATTTCGGACGTGGACGTTTCGAGCGAAATGACCGAATTCACCCGTCAGCAGATCCTCACCCAGGCTGCCGTCGCCATGCTCTCGCAGGCCAACTCCCTGCCGCGTATGGCCATGCAGCTGCTGGGCGGCTAAGGCACACACCGTAAGGTGGAGGGGTTTTGGCAGACACGCTCGTCGACCGGGCCGCGCAAGCGGCCCGGTTTTTCTTTGCGCGTTCGTCGCCAGCCTGTTGTTTACAGCGATGGGCGGCATGCGGCATCGTGGCGTGCACCCCCATTCCGCAGCCGCACCGCAGGAGCACCCCATGACCGCGTCTTCCGTGCCTTCGCCGAATACTCCCCCGAATGCTCACCCGGGCACTGCGTCCAGGCCGTCACGCCTGCCGGAAGTGCTGGCCGCCGTGTTCGTGGCGGTGTTCGTGGTGCTGGGCATCGCCCCGTACGACCGCACGGTGTGGTTTCTGGAATGCGCGCCCGTGATCGTCATCTTTCTGCTGCTGGCGGGCACCGCGCGCAGGTTCCGGTTCAGCAATGCCGCCTACCTGCTGATGGCGGTGTGGCTGTTCTGGCATACCGTGGGCGGGCATTACACCTTCACGCGGGTGCCGTTCGGCGTCATTACCGACACCTTCGGCTTTTCGCGCAACCATTTCGACAGGGTGGGGCATTTCAGCGTGGGCTTCTATGCCTATGCACTGGCGGAACTGCTCACGCGCCGCCGCCTTGCCGGGCCGGTGGTTTCGGTACTGTTCGGGCTGTTCGCGGTGATGGCCGTGGCTGCCGGGTGGGAAATCCTGGAATGGTGGGTGGCCGTCGCCGAGGGGGGCGACGCCGGGCTGGCCTTCCTGGGCAGCCAGGGCGACGTGTGGGACGCCCAGAAGGACATGCTGGCCGATACGCTGGGGGCGGGGTTCGCGCTGGTGCTGTTCCGGCTGTGCGGCAGGCGTTGGGGCAGCATGGACCCGATGTAGGCTGGCTGGCGGTGCCGGGGCGGGATGGCGCACGTGGCGTCGGATGCAGACTGGTGCAGCCTGCTGCGATGAAGATGGTTTGATGCCGCCCGATGTGGCCGACACGGACGGCGGGGCAGAGGCAGGGGACGCGGGGGACCAACCCGGAGCACCGGGCCGTTTGGACAGCGCAAGGGAAATGCCGTATGCCGGACGGGCGCGCCGCGCGGCGCATCCGGTGTCTGTCGCCGGGCGCTGGCGGCCGACGTCATTTTTTCCGGAGCCTTGCCATGACCGCCTGCAATCCCCAGTTGAACCTTCAGGGGCGCGGCCGCCTGAAGCGTATCGTCGACTTCCTGAACGAGGCGGGCATGCTGCGCCTCACGCCGCGTACCGGCTACCAGTTTCTGGGCACCGGCAACGAGAACGTGGCCGAGCACTCCTTCCGCACCGCCATCATCGGCTACGTGCTGGCCCGCATGGCCGGGGCCGATCCTTCCCGTACCGCCATGCTGTGCCTGTTCCATGACTTCCACGAGGCGCGCATTGGCGACTTCAACTACGTCAATCGCATCTACAATACCTCGAAGCCGCGCGATGCCGTGGTGCACGCCGCCGAAGGCACCGGCCTCGAGGTGGACATGCTGGAGTTCTGGGACGACCTGGAAGCTTCGCAGACGCCCGAGGCGCAGTTGGCCCACGACGCGGACCAGTTGGACCTGATCCTGAACCTGAAGCGCGAACAGGACCTGGGCAACAAGTACGCGGGCAAGTGGATGGAAAGCGCGCTGGAACGGCTGCGCACCGAGGAAGGCCGCGAACTTGCCCGGACCATTGCCGAAACCGACCACACCGACTGGTGGTTTCTGGGCCCGGACCGGGCGTGGTGGGAGAGGAAGAACGGGAAGGAGTGAGGGGGGCGCTACGCTGGTTGGATGGGGGGCGCGACTGCCTTCGTAGAAGCCGTGCCCAACCGCGCACAACCTCTCCCATCCGCCGCTGGCAGCACCCACCACGCCCACCTACTCAGGATTCCTGAGCACCTCCAACACCTCCACCCGCGATGCCTGCCACGCCGGGTACGCCCCGGCCACCAACCCCAGCAGCACCGATGCCACGCAGGCCCCCACGATCAGCAGCGGGTCGTACAGGTACGGAAAATCCCCCAAGGCGTACACCACGGTGACGATGCCCACCGCCGTCAGCACTCCCGTGGCCCCGCCCACCCCGGCCATCACCCCGGCCTCGGCCAGGAACTGGCGGATGATCACCGTGCGGCTGGCGCCCACGGCCCGGCGGATGCCGATCTCCAGCCTGCGGGCGCGCACCAGCAGGATCATGATGGACAGGATCCCCAGCGCCCCCACGGCGAACGAAATGGACGACGACAGCACCCCCAGCGTCCACACCAGGTCCAGCGCCTGGTTGCGCAGCCGGGCCGAATCCTGCGCCGAGATCACCGAAAAATCGTCCTTGCGGCTGGGCCCCATGTGGTGGCGGCGGCGCAGGATGTCGGTGACGGTGGCCTTGGCCGCGGCCTCGTCGTTCTGGTCGTGCAGGTTCATGAACACGCCGCTGATCCAGTCCTGATTGGTGAAGCGGCGCATGTAGGTGGACAGCGGGGTAAACACCATCTCGTCCAGATTGGCCCCGGTCACGTCCTGTCCCTTTTCGGGCAGCACGCCCACCACCAGCACGTTGGCGCGAAAGAAGAACACCTGCTTGCCCACGGCATCCGCCGGGTCGTTGAACAGGCGCTGCGCGATGGCGTAGCCCAGCACGCATACCTTGGCCTGCGTGGCTTCCTCTTCCTCATTGTAGAAGCGGCCATGCTCGGTTTCCAGCATGCGCACCTGCGCGTAGGCCGGGGGCGAGGCAATGAGCTGGCTGCCCGTCTTCACCCGGCCATGGCGGACCGGCATGGACCCGCCGGCATAGGGCACGCCCAGCCGCACCTGCGGCACGGTGCCCAGGATTTCGCGAGCGTCCTCCAGGCTGAAGGTGGTGGTCATGCCGGTGACGCGGGTGGAACCTTCGCGCCGGAAGTTGGCCTGCCCGGACAGGGCCTGCAACAGGTTGGGGCCAAGGCGCTGCGTCTCGATGTCGGCCTTCTTGACCATGGCCTTGGAGATGTGCAGCACGGCGGTAAGCGCCAGCGCGCCCAGAAAGACCCCCAGCATGGCCAGCACCGTGCGCATGCGGTGGGCGGCCAGCGAACGCAGGGCAATGCGCAGCCGCTGCATCACTCACCCCCGCGCAAGGCCTGGATGGGGTCCAGCGCGGCGGCCTGCCGCGCCGGTCGCAGCCCGAACACCAGTCCCACCGCCGTGGCGGCGGCCAGGGCCAGCAGAAACACCTTGGCCGACAGCACCATCTCGATGAGCCCCAGGCGTTCCAGCATCTGGCCCATCAGCGCGCCCAGCAGCACCCCGCCCACGGCGCCGCACAGGGTCAGCGTCAGGGATTCCATGAGAAATTGCAGCAGGATGGCCCGGCCCGGCGCGCCCAGGGCCTTCTTGAGGCCGATTTCCACCCGCCGTTCGGTGACCGAGAGCAGGAACAGGTTGGCCAGCACGAAGCCGCCCACGATCATGGCCGCCGCCGCCGTCACCCCCAGAAACAGCACCAGCCCCCCCTTGATCACGGACAGGAATTTCAGCACCTCGCGCGCGGTGAGTATGGTGAAGTCGTCGGGGTCTTCGGGTGCCAGGCGGTGCAGGTGGCGCAGCAGGCTGCGCAGGTCTTCCACGTGGGTGTCCATGCCCGCCGTGTCCTCGAACTTCACGCGCAGGGCGCGGAAGTAGCGGCGGTCCATGTTGAAGCGCTGGGTCAGCGTGGTGAGGGGAATGACCACGCGGTCGTCCACGCTGCTGCCGCCGCCGGACATGCCCCGGTACTGTAACAGCCCCACCACGGTGAACGGTACGCCGGACATCAGGAAGGTGCGCCCCACGGGGCTTTCGTCGCCGAACAGTTCGCGGGCGGGCCTGTCGCCCATCAGGGCCACGCGCGCGCCGCGCTGCACGTCTTCCGCCGTCAGGTCGCGGCCTTCCACCAGCGGCCAGTTCCAGGCCCTGGCGTAGTTTTCGGTGGTGCCCGCCACCAGCGACACGTCATAGTTGTTGGATTCGTGCTTCAGCCGCACGTTGCCCCTGGAGCGCATGGGCAGCACGATGTACGCGCCCGGCAGCGACTGGCGGATGCGCGCCGCGTCCTCCCAGGTCAGGGTAAGGGTGCGGGCGCCCACGGCGCGGTTGACGATGTTGCCGCCGAACACCAGCACCGCGTCCGGCCCGAACATGTCGGCGATTTCGTCGGCCTTCTTGGACGCGCCGTCCACGGCGGCCACGATGACCGTCAGCGAGGCGATGCCCAGCGACACGGCGGCGATGACGAAGAAGCTGCGCAGCCGGTAGGCCAGCAGCGCGGAAAGGCCCAGCGTTGCGGCGCGCCAGCCTTCGCGCGCCAGCGCGGGCAAATTTCGCCCGCCGAAGCGGCCAGTGCGCGGCCCGTGGTTCTGGCCGGGTGCCAGACCGGATGCCGGACCGGGCGTGTTGCCCGCCGGGATGGTCATGCGGAGGCTCCGCCTGCCGTGGCGCCGCCGTGCAGGCCGTCGCTTTCGATGACCCCGTCGCGGATGACGATGCGCCGCCGCGCGCGGGCGGCGGTTTCCGCGTCGTGGGTCACCACCACCACGGTCTTGCCGGTGCGGTTGATGTCCGCGAACAGGTCCAGGATGTCGGCGCTGGTGGTTGAGTCGAGCTGGCCGGTGGGTTCGTCGGCCAGGATCAGGGCGGGGTCGTTCAGCAGGGCGCGGGCCAGGGCCACGCGCTGCTGCTGCCCGCCGGAAAGGCGCGCGGGCACGAAGTCCATGCGGTCGCCCAGGCCCACGCGGTGCAGCAGGTCTTCCGCCCGCTTGCGTTGGACGCGCAGGTTCTTGTGGCTGTACAGGCCCGGCAGCAGCACGTTGTCCAGCGCGGTGGCGTAGGGGATGAGGTAGAAGTTCTGGAACACGAAGCCGGTCAGCTGGTTGCGCGCCTCCGACCGGGCATCGTCGTCCAGATGCGATACGTCGTGCCCGTCCAGCACGTAGCGGCCCGCAGTGGGGCTGTCCAGCAGGCCCAGGATGTGCAGCAGCGTGGACTTGCCGGAACCGGAAGACCCCTGGATGGCCACGAACTCGCCGCGCGCGATGGAAAAGCTGACGCCGCGCAGCACCTCCACGGTCAGGTCGCCCTGCGTGAAGCTGCGGGTGATGCCGGACAGTTCGACCAGCGGCGAGGCGGAGCCCGCCGACGGGGCGGGCATTTCCGCCGCGCCGGTTTGCCGTGCCGTGTCGTTGGGGGGGGTGCTCATGCCGTGCCCCCGCTACCGGCCCGGCCGTCCGGAGCCGGGGCCGCCGCCCTGTCCACCAGACCCGCCAGAACCGGCCGACGCCTGCTCGGACCGCCCGCCGCCGCGCGAAGTGGGCAGCACCACCTTGGTGCCCACCACGTCGCCCTCGGCCAAGCCTTCCAGCACCTCGCTGGTATCGGCACCGGCCAGGCCGATGCGCGGCCGCACCCGGCGGATGGCGCCATCGCCCTGCACGAACACCACCTGCTCGCCGCCCACCCATTTCAGGGCCTCGTTGGGCACGGCCAGCACGTTGTCCTTCTGCTGCACCACGATGCGACACTGGGTGGTCATTTCGGGCCGCAGGTCGGTGGAGGTCTGCGGGGTAAGGCGCACCAGCGCCCGGTAGTACACGATGTTGTCGCGGATTTCCGGCTGCGGGTAGATCTGGTTCACCGTGCCGCCAAAGGTACGGCCCGGCAGCGAATCCACGCGGAATTCCACGGACATGCCGGGGGTTACCTGGCCCACGTCGGTTTCGTCCACGTAGATCCACATTTCCAGCCGGGTGGGGTCCAGCACGGTGATCAGGTTGGCCACCTGAAAGCCCGCCACCACGGTTTCGCCGCCCTGCGCCGTGATCTCGCTGACCACGCCGTCCAGCGGGGCGCGGATCACCGAGTAGGACAGGCGCACGTTGGTGGCTTCCAGCGCGGACTGCGCCTCTTGCACGGCTTCGCGCGCGGTCCTGATGGCCAGGGTGGATTCGCGTTGCAGGCGGTCCAGGGTGGCCTTGCGCGCGGCCAGGGTGTTGGAGGTGGTTTCCGCCTGCTGCTTGGCCTCGTCCAAGGTGTTGCGGGCGTCCAGGTCCTGCTCCACCAGGGTGCGGCGGCGCTTCAGGTTCAGGGCGGCGTAGTCGTAGTCGGCCTGCGCGGCGGCCATTTGGGCTTCCGCCTCGCGGATCTGCAGGGGGTACGAGGCTTCCACGCGGGCAAGCTCCGACTGGGCCTTGCGCAGGGTGGCCTCGGCCTGGTCCTGCTGGGCGCGCTGCTCGCGGTCGTCGATTTCGGCGATGATCTGCCCGGCCTTCACCGCATCGCCCACCTTGACGTGCATGGTGCGGATGATGCCGGTGAACCGGGTGCCGGTCTTCACGATGGCGCCCACCTCGGGCTTGATGATGCCCGTGGCGTCCAGCACCTTGCGCACGGTGGCCCGGCTGACGGTGGCGGTCTGGGTGATTTCGGTGCGGCCTTCGCGCCGCGACAGGAAGTAGGCGGCAATCAGGGCCACGGCGAGGGCGATGGCGAGGCCGATGATGATCTTCTTGCGCATGGGGTTCCCGTGTCCGTGAAAAATTGGGAAAAATTGGGAAAAATTGGGAAGTATTGGGAAGTGTGAGGAAGTATGGGCGGTATGGGCAGTGGGAAGAGGTGTGCCTTGGAGCGGACGTGGCGCCGGTGCCGCTTTGACGGTCCGGCCCCGCGCTGGAGTGCGGGGGGCCGGGCAATGCCGGGACTATAAGTATTCGCGCGGCGAAGGGGAAGGGCATCCGCCGGATGGAACGGCAAGGGCCATGAGGTTGGTGTCGCGCGTGGGCGGTGCGGGCGGGGAAACGGGGAGGCGGGCCGGTCGGCGTCTTTCTGCCTCTGCCGCGCGGCCGTTCCCGCGCGGCCCTGCGGTGGCTCCCGTCTTCCGGTTCCTGACGGTCTCTGCCGGGGGAAACGGGCGGGCTAGTCGCCGGGCCGCAGCGCGGTCAACCTGCCCGATCCGCCTGAACTGTCCGGCCCGTCGGCCAGGCGCAGGCCGAAGCCCGCCCACAGCGCCGCCAGCAGTTCCGTGCCGGGTTCCATGTCGGGCGAACCGGCCACGTGGCGATTGCGGAAGAAGGTGTGCAACTCGCGCGCGGCGGCGGGCAGTTCGGCCCGGTGCAGCAGTTCCGCGCCGGGGGCGGCCAGGTCGGGGAAGTGGTCCAGGGTGGCCCAGGCGTGGGACAGGGCCAGGGAAAGGCGCATCACCAGCGGGCGAACGGCGCGCAGGTAGGTGGCGGTATCGCCGGTGCGGGCGTGGTCGTCGGCCAGCATGCGCAGCCAGGTGCGGGCATCCGCCGAGGTGGCGTGGCCGAGGTCGGCGGCAAAGGCGTGCAGCAGGGCGGTGCGGGCGCGTTCGGAAAGTTCCTGCCGCAGCACCTTGCGCAGCAGGCCGTCACGAAAGTCCCAGGCCTTGCGGGCGGCGTCGTATTCGCCGAACAGGCGCGAAACGGCGGTGAGCAGCACGGCGTGCCGGTCCTGCCGGAGGGTGCCGTCGGCGGCGCGCAGGGGCACGGGCAGCCGTCCCTTGTTCACCAGGCGGGTCAGTTCGCGCCAGTATAGGGCGTAGCGCATGTGGGCATCGTGTTCCGGTCCGTAGATGCCGGGGTGGAAGACCAACACCCAGCCCTGCGGGGCGGGGATGGCTGCCGTCATTGCAGAAGGGGCAGTGGGGGCAGCAGGGCCAGTGGAGGCAGTCGGGGCGGTGGAGGCTGCTGGGGCAGTGGGCGTGGCAGAAGCGGAAGACCCGGCGCGCGGGCGGGGAGCGTGGCGATCAGGGGCCAATTCGGCCAGTGTGGCGCCGAAGTCCTCGGGCACAAGGATGCGCGCGATGCGCACCACGTCGGCAAGGCCGCGTGCCGCCCCGGCGATGACGCCCAGTTCCTCGCGCGCGGCCTGGGGGCCGGTGCCGCCTTCCGGGCCGCGCAGGGTGTCCGGCAGGGTTGCTTCCACATCCACCGAAATGCGCATGGGGTGCTCCTTGCGTCGCCGTACCCCCACGGAATGCGGGGGTGCGCCCCACCATGTAGAGGAAGCGTGAAGCGGGGTCAACCGTCTGATGGCGGTGTTTTCAAGGCGTGGCGCGGGCTTCCGCCAGCGGGCCCGGCCTTGCGGGAGCCCCGCCGGTTTTTACAGTGCCCCGAAAAAGGGGCACGCCGCGAAGTGTGCGCCGAAGGTGTTGACACCGTCGCGGGCGGATTTAGCTAATTTCCGGAAAGGGTGCGGTGGCAGGCTGTTCCATCCGCATGCCCCGCACTGTGGCAATGGCAAATCATGAACGTGCCGCACCAAGGAGGTACCAACATGGTGATTGACTTCAGCACACTGTACGACATGCCGAAAAGTTTCGAGAGGATGTTCGACGAGATGTCGCGTTTGCATTCGCTCGGCTCGCGGCGCACTGCATACCCGTTGCTGAACGTACACGAGAACGATGACGGATACACCGTGGACGTCAGCATTCCCGGGGTGGCTCCCGGAGACGTGGAGTTGACCCTTACCGACCGCAACCTGATCATCAGGGGCGAGCGCAAGTCCGCCGAGGGCAGGTACTTCCGGCAGGAACGCCTGTCCGGTTCGTTCCAGCGCATCCTGAGCCTGAACGTGCCCGTGGACCGCGACCGCGTTTCCGCCCGCAGCGAGAACGGCATCCTGCGGGTGAGCCTGCCCAAGGCCGAAGCCGTGAAACCGCGCAAGATCGCCATCGAAGCGCCGGCAGGAGGTGTGCAATGATGCCCGACATGCCCGAGATGCCCGAGATGCCCGAGATGGCAGACATCGCCGAACGCAACGCCAGCCTGGCCCGCGCCGGTGAAACCGGCGGCACCGAACGGTCCGCGTCGGTGCGCGAGGGCAGCGCCGCGCGCATCGAACGGGTTTCCCCCGCCACGGACATCATCGAGCAGGCCGACGGCTTCCACATCCTGATGGACCTGCCCGGCGTGCCGCCGGACGGGCTGACCATCGACCTCGAAGAGAACGAGGTCACCGTCACCGGGCGCAGCAGCTATACCCCGGCGGGCAACGACCGGCGCATGCACGCCGAGTTCGACACCGTGGAGTTCGTGCGCACCTTCACCCTGTCGGACATGGTGGACAGGGAGCGCATCCGCGCCGTGCTCAAGGACGGGGTGCTGGACCTGTTCCTGCCCAAGGCGGAGGCGGCCAAGCCCCGGCGCATCGAAATCTCGCGGGGGTAAGGCATCCCCACCGTCGCAATGGAAAGGCCCCCGGCAATGCCGGGGGCCTTTTGTCGCATGGAGGTGCCATGCGACGCATGGGGGGGGCTTGGGTGATCCTTCGCCGGTCCCGCCCGCGCACAGTGAAGGGGATGCGCGGGCGGGACGGCGTTGGAGGATGCGATGGCCTTCGCGTCGGAAGAGCGCCTTCGTCCTAGAAGATGGTCTTCATCCAGGGAAGGCCCAGCAGCAGGTACGCCGCGAAGTAGATGATGCCGAAGATGGCGCCCAGCATCCAGAACGCGTTGCGGCCCACGTAGCCGGAACCGTAGTAGATGGGGCTGGGACCGGTGCCGTACGGGGTCAGGATG